>JAIQFX010000006.1 GCA_020073005.1 Terriglobia bacterium
ACTGCGGCCGTTGACGAATCACAGACGACGATGGCATCGTCGTCGGAATGTTTGGAAAACCGTCGGCGGCGTTGATGCGGGCGCTCAGGGACTTCGTGATGCGTCACGAGATCTTCGTCGAGGCCCGCGAGTTCGACGACGGCCGTATCTTCACCCGGCGACCCTGGCCCCGATCGAAGAGACTCGGTCCGCGGCGCCACTTCGAAGTGCTTCTTCGGCGCGACCGGCGGCGGGTCCGTTTCTTCACTCAGACGTGCGGATCTGAGGGCCACAAGAGGTCGCAGGTCTGGGTCGACTTTCCCGAGAAAGTGCTCCTGCGGCCGGCGGAGGCCGCGATTGAGTACGAAGCCTGCGGGCGTGACGTGAAGCGTTACGTCGCGCGCTTTCCGAAGGACTCGGAGACTGGGCGCGCACTCTTCGGCTACGTGCGTTCGGAATCGCGGATTCTCCGGCAACTCCTCGGCGACGCTGCCTACGAGGAACTTCTCCGCATCGTGCGCCGCCGCGGCCGGTACTCGAGGGGACGCCGTCGATCGTGAGTATCTACGCCACGCTCTGGCATCTTCAGTTTCCACTGCACGGCGACGCGTATGCGGGCTGCGAGTGGGTCGACGTGCTGGCGCAGGGCGTGCCGGCGCACGTTGGGACGCCCACGCCAGGTTATGGATATGAGTCCGGCGATCCGTTCGAAGCCTTCTTGCCAGCAGCGGTCCGAATTGGCGATGGCGCGACGGAAGATGATCTGCGGGCCGTCGTGTTCATCGTGAGCACCTCGGCGAAGGGGACGACTCGCTCGGGACAAGAGTATGAGTCACCGCTTCTGGTGCTCACCGGGGCGGAGTACGCTGCGATGCCGTTTCAAGCCCTCCATGACCGACTGTGCATGGCTCTGCGCGGAACCCGGCCGCGGCTGGTGCTCGAAGTCTTGCGCAGCGATTCCGTCACGACGCTCGTATTCGAGGATGGCTCCCAAGTCTCTGGGCCGCCGATTTCCAAGTGACAACGTGCTCAGAGGAGCGCGTTGCAGAACTAGCGGAACGCGGGTGGCGCCGAACGGGGTGCCCCCCCGGCGCGGAGCCCCGGCCCCGTTGCCGCGTTCTTGGGGCGAGCACCGGGAGGGGCTGTTTCGGCGACAGGACCCGTGCTGCTAGTTCTGCAACGCGAACGGCCGTTGACGACCTGGTGCCGACGATGGCATCGTCGTCGGCATGACCAGCCCAGATGACGACGGGTTCCCGCTGTCGGCGGACGAAGAAGCCGGCATTGAGGTCGCGCTGGAGTCGTTCCGACAAGGACGCGTCGTTGACGCGCCGCGCGCGCGAGAGATCATCAACGCTCGGGTGTGGGCGGAAGAAGCGCAGCGGCGCGCTGATGCGCTGGACGCGGGCTCGCTCACGTCCCGGGCCGCCGAAGACGTGTTTCGAGACGCGTCGCTGACGCAAAGGGCGCGCACGAAATCATAGACGCAGCGCTCGGGTGTTGAAGCCTACCTAAACCGATCTCTTCAACTCTGCGTTCTCAGCGAGCTCTGCGTTGATCGTCGGCGGCTACTGCTGCCGCGTCGGCGGAGGTGGGGCGGGCAGCTGCAGATCCTTCAGGTCCAGCTTGTTCGTTTCCTCGATGATCTTCAGGTACGCGCGCGTCGTCGCCGCGAGGCCGGGCGCGGGGACCGTGGCCGGCGTTTCGAAGTCCCCGCTCGCTTCGCCGCCGGGCACGCCGTTCTCGGGCTCGGCGTAGATCGGGACGCCGAACTGCTGAAACGCCTTGATGGCGGCGTCCTGCAGCTTCGGCCGCTGATTGCCGCCGCCGTACCACAGGAAGCCGGCTTCGGTGTTCACGAGGCGGATGGCTTCGCCGAGCAGATCCGGCTGCGCCGCGGCCGTGTGCTCCGCATTAATAAGGAGGGCGGTCTTTCTGAACAGCTCCTCATGATGCTCGGCGAGCCATGCCGCGGTGTTCGGTCCGCTGTTGTGATGGCCTGACGTGCCGATGAAGATGATCGTCCGCCGGCGCTGCGACTGCGGGACCTTTGCAAAGTACTCGGCGACGCCGAGCGATGTTACCGACGTGTAGCGCCACGAGCCCGGCATCGGGTTGCTGAAGAGGAGGACCGCTTTGCCGCGCAGGTCGCGGCCGAGGAGATCCGCTTCGCTGCCGAGGCCGGCGTAGACGACTTCGAGGTCGAGGCCCGCGCCCTGCGTGCCGGGCTTCGTGTACGCCGGCTGCGCCGTCGCGAGACTCAGCGTCTCTCCTTACTTATCCTTCTTCGCGATCGGCGGAGCTGCCGATGATGCGGCCCCAGAACTGCGGATGGCCCGCGTCGCGATAGTGGCGCGAGACCGCGGCGAGGTCGTTGACGTACTGCAGCAGATGCGTGCCGTCGATCGCGGCGTAGGCTTGTTCATTCGGCAGCAGCCGCCAATTGAGGAAGTTGTCTTCGAGCGAGAAGACCGGCGTCGGGGGAGTCCCGCGCCCGCGTGCGGCGGGAGCGGCCTGTCCGGCAGGCGCAGCGGCGCCGCGTCCCTGCGCCGGCGCCTGCGCGCGGCCGATGCGGCCGGCGGCGACGGCGAGCATCGCCAGGATGGCCAGAGTGATCGAGATCTTTCGCATCGGACGTACTCCTTATATATAAGGAGGCGCGGGCTGGTTCGAGTCAGCAGTTGGAGGCGACGATACGCTCCGGCAGAAGGGGAGTCAACCATTGTTCGGGCCCATGTGAACAACGGCTCGGTTGAAAATCTAAGGACAGGTTCCGCTCCATTTCGCAGGAAGCCGCCACGAGAACTGAGATAATCGTGTCGACTCCTCCAGGAGCAAGGCCAGCGATCAACTCGTGCGCTAGTGTGGAGCCTGTGGCCAGAGATGTCTGACGAGATCCCGTTGATACCGGAGCCTCCGGATCGCTTGCGAGAGGCTGCTTACAGAGGGAAATTGATCCCCTTTGTCGGCGCTGGCGCTTCAAAGCTGGCCGGATGTCCGACTTGGTCGGAACTGGCAGACACTGCATTCAAGTGCTTCATCGAGCAAGGTAGGTTCAGCCACGCTCAACTTGACCAGTTAGGCTCTCAGCATCCGCGAGTCAAGCTCTCTATCGCAGTGGGCCTTCAAGAACGGCATCAAATCAAGATCGATTTCAACGCACTGCTACATCCTGCAGCTTGGATGAACGACCGAAAGGGGCGGCGGCTGTACTCAAGTCTTTCAAGGCTCGGCAAGACATTTGTCACCACTAACTACGACCGATGGCTTGATGTGAATCTGGCAACGCCAGACCTAACGACCGAGGAAGATGTGACGAAGGTCGCTGATGTCTCTCCGACGTCTCGGAATGTGTTTCATGCGGCCGCTCAGTTAACTGCAGCGAATTTGAATCTTTCGAATACCGTTCTCCACCTTCACGGCTCCGTCGACGATCCGGCTGGAATGGTTGTGACGACGAGTGACTACGCAGAGCGTTACCGAAACGACCGCAAAGGCGAGGAGAACCCTGTCCTTAGATTTCTTGAGAACCTGTTCAGAACGAAGACCGTGTTGTTCATCGGGTACGGACTAAGCGACCTTGAGATTCTGGAGTACGTAATCCTCAAGACAAAGGAACTGACCGACGAGGGACAACAACCAAAGCACTTCATGCTCCAGGGGTTCTTCTCCCATCAGAGGGAACTGTGGCTTAGTCTTCGAGACTACTATCGTCAGTGTGGAATCGAATTGCTTTCATATTCCATGGATCGCAAGGGGCATGATCAGTTGCTGGACGTCGTCGACGCGTTCGCGGTCAAGGCGCCTGCCTCGCAATTGATGTTGGCGGACGAATTCCTGGAAATGGAGAAGATGCTGGATGACTAGCCTAACAGCGAATCAAAAGGCGTTCATTCAGTCGATGAAGAAAAGCCTCGATCACGAGCGCCGTGGTGTCGACCTCCTCCTCAAGCGCGACAATTTCGAAGCATTCTTTGATGCGCTGAATGACGAAGGGTTCTTCTCGCCGGATCGAAACCGTGGTCCGGTCGAAGTCGAACCCCGTGGATCATTTCAAGTCCCATACTGGGCCATGCTTGACTACCTAGCAGCGTGCGCCAGAAAGTCGAGCGATAAGAAGGATGAGGGGCTTGCGAAGAAAGTGATGACCGTCGTTCGTTCGGTGAGCTCTGCGATCCGTGACAATCACCATACAGCAAGAAAACTCGCAGAAATTCTGGGACTCCTGCCACCAAGTGTCAGCACCTTACAGGACATGGAACTCGTTCAGGCGTGGCTCAAGACGCGATTTGATCGAACTCTGGTCGCACCTGAGCTGGACGAAGGAGCGGTGACCAAATTCCTGGCGAGCACAGATCCTGTCGATTGGAAGAAGGCTGCGCGAATTCTCTACCACTGTACAGCCGTCCGATGGGAGGAAAGGCCGGGACTCGGTGCCGGTGACGAGGAACCGGTTTCAGTCGTTGAGGAGTATTGGCTTAAGGAAATTGTCGGACATCACGCATCGAGGCTCGGCCACAAGAGCCCGTCAGAAGCCGCCGCGGTGTTTGAAGGGCGCGTTCGTGAAGTGTTTGGCAAGGGAGGGCGAGCAGACTGGAGCTACGTTTTTCGCCCGGCGGTCGAGAATAACGCCCAGAACCACTCATTCCACGGCCTGGAGAACGCAGTCGTTGAGGGGTTGAGGGATGTCGTGCTGGCTTGGTGTGACGTTGGCGCCCTTGACGCGAAGACTCAGGTTCGGAACATGTTGCACAGCGATGTGCAGATGCTGAGACGTATTGGCCTTCATGTTCTTGGCGAGCGATGGACGCTCTTGCAGGAGTTGTACCAGGAGTTACCACTTGAGGTTCTCTTCGACGATGCGGCGCACATTCACGAACTCTACAGCGTGCTTAGTCGACACTTCGATGAACTTGAGGAGGCGGAGAAAGCAACAACAATTGAGGCCATCAAGAAGATTCCGGCGCCCGAAGGCGAGGACTCAGAGCGTCGACTGAAGTTGATTCAACTGCGTTGGCTATCCGCGCTGTCTACAACCACGTATGAACCTGCGTCAAAGTGGTTGGATGAACTCAAGAAGAACCAGACAATCGGATTGCCTGAACACCCCGACTACAACGCCTACATGGAGAGCTCTTGGGGGCCGGGCCCTAGCCCGTATCAGTCTCAGGAGCTCGTTGCGTTCGCGGAAGAGCACAACCTTGTTGAGAAACTGAACGCGTTTAAGCCTTCGGAGTCGTGGCGCGGCCCAACGATCGACGCTTTGGTGAACACACTGGAGGGCGCCGTCCGGTCATCTCCCGAGGCGTTCCTTCGAGTATTACCCAAGTTCATAGACGCTGCGAGCCCGTACCAGCACGGAGTCATCAGAGGCTTCAAAGGCCTGTGGGAAGCATCCAAGAACAAGGAGGCGACGGTTGACTGGAATGAAGCGTGGTCCAGCCTGCTGAGTTTCTTTGAAGTGCTTGTTGGGAAGCCCGCGTTCTGGGTGGCGCCTGATGGGAAGGACCTTGAACGTTCTCAAGTCTGGAGCGTGTCGGCGATTTCTGATTTCCTAACTGCAGGCATGCGTGATGACGAGCATGCCTTTTCCCCTACGCTGCTGCCACGTGCATGGTCGTTGATTAAGCTCTTTCTCGAGAAGGTCGAACCGACTGCAGACGCCGATGACCAAGATCCCATGACTACGGCGATCAACACGATCAAAGGTCGCACTCTAGAAGCGATGTTCAGTTACGCGCTTAGGGTCTGTCGCTTGAACGACAAGGACTCCGGATCTCACAAAGCAGCTTGGGATGCTATCCGGCCCACGTTTGATGCGGAGTTGAAGAAATGCGAACAGGGCAACTACGAGTTTGCGACCTTGTGCGGCGCCTATTTTGCGAACATCGACTACCTAGATCCTGACTGGCTCGCAGGCAACCTGACCGCGATATTCCCAAAAGATCGCGCAGCCAACTTCGTTTGCGCGATGGGAGGCCTTGCGTATTCCGCTCCAACGCGGCGGATCTACGTGATGCTCAGAGACGCCAGCGTAATCGATATGGCGCTACGGCTGAATCTAAAGGGTCGGGACACACGCCAAAAACTAATCGAGCGGATGATGGTTGGGTACATATGGGGCGAGGACAAGCTTGACTCGTCTCGCCTGTCCTACGCGTTCAGCCACGGGCTGGTCGATGATCTTGAGGATGGAGCATGGTTCTTCTGGGCAGTCCGTGGCGAGAAGTTGTCGAACGCCCAACGTGCCAAGATTCTTGCCTATTGGGCTAAGTGCGTGGAGTGGGCGAAGGCACAGAAGGAGCCACCCGCGAAACTATTATCAACACTGGGAAACTTGGCTTGGGCAATGGACAGTGCCGATGGCGAGAATCGCGAATTACTACTGAGCGTAGCCCCGTACATGCAACTGCACCACAACGTCTACGAACTGCTTGAAGAGCTGAATAGGCTTGTATCGGTTAGCCCGCAGCAGGTTGGCGACGTGCTCAAGGCCTTGGTTGACAAAGATGGACCTGTCTACGACTACAAGGATCGGCTGAAGGCTCTGATTGTGAAGTTGGCAGAGCATGGCCAAAAAGAGACTGCGCTGTACTGTTGCAATAGGCTGATCGGCGTTCCAGGAATGGACGAATTGTTCAAAACGATCACGGCCAAGCAGCCGTCAAGTAGCTAAGATTCGGCGCTGCGAATCACGCGGGCGTCTGCCGAGCGACACCACATCCACCCAGTCCACCTCGACGACCCGCGCCATCGCCCGACGGCGTTCCACATCTGGCGCGAAGACGCCTGTCAACGGATCGCTGGCGCGCCCCGTCTAACCAGTCCACATGGACAACCCGGTCGGCGCCATCCGCTACGCGCTCCGCCAGTTCCGCCTGTCGCCCGTCTTCACGGCCTCCGCCGTCCTGACGCTCTCGCTCGGCATCGGCGGCACGACCGCCATCTTCACGCTGATCCACGAGGTGATGCTGCGGTCGCTGCCGGTCGCCAACCCGGAGAGCCTCTACCGCATCGGCGACGGCGACAACTGCTGCGTCCAGGGCGGATATCAGGATCGCTGGGGCATGTTCTCGTATCCGCTCTTCGAGCGCATCAAAGCCGAAGCGCCCGAATTCGAACAGCTGACCGCCTTCCAGGCCGGCGGCTTCCGCGTCAGCGTCCGCCGCCCCGGCATCGACGTCGCCGCGCGCTCGCTCCGCACGGAATACGTCACCGGCAACTACTTCACCACCTTCGGCATCGGCGCCTTCGGCGGCCGCGTCTTCACCGCAGACGACGACACGCCGTCGGCATCACCAGTGGTCGTGCTCAGCCACCACTCGTGGCAGGCGACCTACGGCGGCGATCAATCGTTGGTTGGACAGACGCTCGTCATCGAAGGCCACCCATTCACGGTCGCCGGCGTCGCGCCGCCGGGATTCTTCGGCGACACGCTCCGCAACAATCCGCCCGACCTCTGGGTCCCGCTGCAGCAGGAACCGCTCATCACCGGCGCCAACTCGCTGCTGCGCCAGCCGGTCTCCGCCTGGCTGCGCGTCATCGGCCGCCTCAAGCCGGGCGCGTCGCTCGACGGCGTCGCGCCGCGGCTCACAAGCGTCATGCGGCAGTGGATCCCGCGCGAGTCGGGCTGGCCGGCGAACTGGCTGTCCAATCTCGACCGCGACCTCGCGAAGCAGTCGATCAACATCGTTCCGGCCGGCGCCGGCGTCGGCGTGATGAAAGAGCAGTACGCCAGCAGCCTGCAGCTGCTGATGGCCGTCTGCGGACTCGTGCTGCTGATCGCCTGCGCCAACGTCGCCAACCTGCTGCTCGCGCGCTCGGTCGCTCGTCGGACGCAGACCGCAGTCCGTATGGCGATCGGCGCGTCGCGATCGCAGATCGTCACGCAGGCGCTCGTCGAAAGCATCCTGCTGTCGATCGCCGGCGGCATCGCCGGACTCCTGGTCGCGACCGCCGCCGCACGTCTGCTGCTCTCGCTCGCGTTCTCGGTCTCGACGTTCCTGCCGATCAGCACGCTGCCGTCGCCGCTCGTCCTCGCGTTCGCGTTCGGCGTCTCCGTCCTCACCGGCATCATCTTCGGCGCCGTGCCCGCGTGGATGGCGACGCGCACCGATCCGATCGACGCATTGCGCGGCTCGGGCCGGACAATAGGTGATCATTCGTCCTTCACGCGCACCTCGCTGCTCGTCCTGCAGGCGACGCTGTCCGTCGTCCTCGTCGCCGGCGCGACGATGCTCGGCCGCAGCTTGAACAACATCGAGCATCAGGACTTCGGATTCACCGTGCCCGACCGCGTCCTCGTCGCGATCAACCGGCCGTCCGCCGACTACACGGTCCCGCAGCTGACGGCCATGTATCGCACGCTCGAGGATCGCTTGAACCGCATTCCCGGCGTGCAGCGCGCGGGACTCGCGCTCTACGACCCGCTGACGGACAACTGGGGCGAGCTGATTCTCGTCGCCGGCCATCCGCCGCCGAAGCCCGGCGAGAACGCCGGCGCGTCGTGGGATCGCGTGAGCGCGCACTTCCTGCAGGATCTCGGCGTGGCGCTGACGCGCGGGCGCGCGTTCACGGAGGCGGACAACGAAACGACGGCGCCGGTCGCGATCGTCAACGAAGCGTTCGCCAAACGCTTCTTCAAGAGCGACGAGGATCCGATCGGCCAGCACTTCGGCCTCGACGAGCCGCAGAACGTCGGCACGTTCACGATCGTCGGCGTCGTCCGCGACCCGAGGTGGCAGAGTTTCCAGCTCAACCGTCCCGTGCGGCCGATGTTCTGGGTGCCGCTGGCGCAGAACGTGAATTACACGGGCGTGATGACGCGCGTCGAGTATCAGTCGCACTTCATCAGCGGGCTGATGCTCGTGACGAAGCAGGGGCCGGGCGCGCTCGAGCCGCTCGTGACGAAGGCGATGGCGGACGTCGATCCGAGCCTGACGTTCATGACCGCGCGGACGCTCGAGCAGCAGATCGCGCTGACGTTCGATCAGGAGCGCGCCGTCGCGAGTCTCGCCGGTCTCTTCGGCGTCGTCTCGCTCGTCCTCGCTGCGATCGGCCTCTACGGCGTCACCGCGTACTCGGTCGCGCAGCGAACGAACGAGATCGGAATCCGTATGGCGCTGGGCGCCGACAGGGGAGCAGTGCTGAATCTCGTCCTGCGCAGCGCGTTCACGCGCGTCGCGATCGGTCTTGCGCTGGGCGTGCCGCTCGCGATCGGCGCAGGGAAGCTGCTCGCCACGCAGCTGTACGGAGTGACGTTCTGGGATCCCGTCGCGCTGGCGGTTGCTGCAGGCTCGCTGACGCTGTGCGCGCTCGTCGCCGCGCTGATTCCCGCTACCCGCGCCGCCGCGATCCCGCCGATGCGCGCGCTCCGCTCGGAGTAAGCGCGTGAACCACGGAGGACACGGAGGACACGGAGGACACGGAGAAAGAGGAATGAGCCACAGAGACATAGAGTCACAGAGATGGGAAATGACGAGTCGTGTTCGACGCGGCGCCGCGAAGCGGCGTCGAACACACTTGGATCCTCCGTTCCTCCGCCTCCTCCGTGGTTAATCTCGTTCTTCTTCGTGCTTTTGACATGTTGTTACAATGCACACGCGAATCGCCACGAGCTCCCGTGGTCTGGAGGAACGCATGTGCACCCGTGTCAAGACATCCGCTATCTGTGTGCTCGCATTTGCCGGTCTCGCGGGCGCGGCGTCGGCGCAGACTCCGGCGCCAGCCGCCTCGGTCGCCGTCGAAAAGCCGACCTACACCTCGATCCCGCTGGAAATCGCGGTCAACAAGCCGGCCGCCGAGGTCTGGAAGCGCGTCGGCAAGTTCTGTGACATCGGCGAATGGCTGCAGGTTCCGTGCACCATCACGTCCGGCAAAGACGGAGAGTTCGGCGCCGTACGGTCCGTTGCGGGCGAGGTGCTGGTGGGCAAGACGGAACTGTCCTACACCTACACGCAGACGGCGAGGAACGACCGGCCGTACAACCTGTACCACGGCACGCTCGAGGCGAGGCCGGTGACCGCAACCACGTCGAAGCTCGTCTACACGATCTTCTTCGACAACTCGATGCTGGCAGACGACGCCGCCCGCGAAGCGGACAAGGGACGAAGGGTCGCGACGTTCACGAGAGCGCTCCAGAACATGAAGACGCTGGCCGAGGGCGGCACGCTGCCGCCGGCTCCGGCTCGCGGCCGTGGCGCGCGGCCCTGACGCTGTTACTTGACGCCCTTCAGCATCACCACGTCACTCATGGTCGTCGCGCGCGAGAGGACCAGGCGCTTGCCATCGTGCGACCAGGCGTAGCCGACGATGCGCCGGCGTCCACCCGAGTCCATTCGCTGTTCCGATGCGGACGTGACGCGGAGGGTCTCCCCCGGCAATCGAGCGGGGCGACGATTTCACAAGGGCCGAGGCGTGTGCCTGAAAGCAGAGGCACGTGCGAGGCCGATTGTATGGGGAACTACCGCGACGGGCAGCTGCCGTTGATCTGGCGCCAGCCTTCGACGTCGATGAAGACCTGGCTGACGCCTGCGCCGATCCCGATGCCGCCTGTCGGCGCCGGAGCGGGCGCGATCCGCACGCCGCCGCCGATGCCGACGCCGCCCGGTTGGAACTGACCTTTCTTCACGAGGCCGGTCAGCATGATCATCGAGCCTTCGTGCGCTTTGATCTCGTTGATCAGGTTCTTCGGTCCGTTCATGCGCATGTGCACGCCGGGCGGAACGTCGACGTTGCCCGGCTCGTCTTCGGTGCGCTTGCCGGCAGTAAAGATGTAGCCCTTCGTGCACCCGGGAATGGACACGCGCAGCGAGTCCTTCGGCACGGGTTTGCTTTCCTGCGCCATCAGCGGCCCGCTCAACGCGGCGAGAGTCATAAGGAAAGCAACAGTGGTTCTCATGAAGAGCTCCTGTCTGATTGTCCCCCTTCTCGTCGTCGCTGGACGAAACGTTTGTTGCGAGTCCTGGTCGCGCCGATCAAGAATGCGCCCCGACTGACGAAGAGCCACGATGCCGGATTGCCAAGCCGCACTCACCGCGCTGCGCAACGCCGAGGACGCGTACAACGCGGCCTTCACCGCGCAGGCCGCTGCCAAAGCCGCCGCCGACCGGGCGGACCTGGCGCTCAAGAAGGCGCAGCAGGCGTTCGATGCGGCGAGCGCCGCCGCGCAGAAGGCGCTCAACGACTGGAAAACGTTTCTCGACGCAATCAGCCAGGACCCGACGCTTGGCGTCGCTGGAATGCAGGGCAACTGCGGGTTCGTCCAGGATCCGTCGAAGGCGCCGGATCACTCCACCATCGTCGGTCCGTTCCATCTGCCGGATCAGACGCGGCGGTATCTGTGGGGCCGGACCGATCAGGCGACCGTGCAATCGGCGTGGAACGCGAAGGCCGATCAGGCCAATGTGAACGCGCAGGCGCTTGAAGCGGCGGCGAAGAGCACGGCCGCGGATCTCGCGGTCGCGCAGACGACGCTGAACAATGCGCAGCAGGACGTGACCACCACGCACGCCGCGCTGGATGCGGCCACCGCCCAGCTCAAGACGGCGAGCCAGACCTACGACGCGGCCCTGGCCAACGCGCGTGCGGCCTGCGGAGGCGTGGGCGGCCAGCCGCCGGAGGGTGTGAACGGCGCGGACCTCACGGTCGATCCTCTCGTGCCGAAGAAGAACCGGAACGCGGCGAAGGCCGCGATCGACATTCCGCCGAAGAAAGACATCAAGGGAATGAAGATCGTCCAGCACTATGACGCGCCGAAGGGCGCACCCTCAGACGCCTTGTCTTACTACGACCCGGCCGACAACACCGTACACCTGATTAATTGCGCCTCGAAGAAAGAGATCGTCAAGCACGAGATCGGGCACTGGGTGTACCACAATCGCGTGCTCCCCGATGACGCCGGCGCGAAGCCCGATGACACGTGGAAGGCGTTCTGGAAGGCGCACAAGAGCGACATGCCGACCGGGATCGCGAAGGAAGACGACGATCAGGGGTTTGCGGAAGCGTACGAATTCTTCCGCGACGGCAAGAAGCTGAATCCGGCCATCGAGGCCGAAATAAAGCGGCGGCTGGCCAAGATCACATGAGCACGAAGAAACGTTTCTTCCTCGACGAGCAACACAACCTCGTGCCCCGCGCAAAGGCCGCGTACATCCTGGAAGTGGTCCGCACCACTCGCGGCCGCCTCATCAAGGAAACCTGGCGCCAGGTCGGCGGCGGCACGCTGCCAGGCCCGCACAAGAAGCGCCCCTGACGGCGTTCTCCGTCGACCTCGATAACCGTCAGAGGTGCTTCTGAAACCACGCGGCCGCGGCGTCAACGGCCGCGCCGAACGCCGCGGGCGCCGACATCGTATGGCTCGCGCCGGGAATCGACGTGACGCCGTTCGGTCCCTTCAGCGCCTTGGCCGCCGCGACGGCGTTCGCGTCGTTGTTCACCTTCAGATCTTTTTCGGCGACGACGAAGAGCACCGCGGTCGCCTGCGGGATCTGATCGACGAACCAGAACGGGTGGTACTCCGCGAGCGCGAGCTTCGCTTCCTGACTGTTCATCACGACGGCGGCGGCCGGCGTCGCCGGCGCCTGGCCGTGGCGCGCGAGGCGCACCATCTCGGCCTGGCGCTCCGCCGGCGGAGGCGCGGCCTTGCGCGGCACGTCCTTGCCGTTGATGATCGGCGCCTGCGCGACGACCGCCTTCACGCGGCTGTCGATGGCCGCGACCGTCATCGCGTGCCCGCCCGCCACGTCGGCGCCCCAGACGCCGATGCGCGCGCGATCGACGCCCGGCTCGCCCTGGAGGTACGAGATCGCGTTGCGGATGTCCTGGACCTGCGCGTCCGGGATCACGCGCTTCCGGCGAATGCGGACGGTCGCGGTGTGCTGCGAGAAGCGCAGCCGATCGTCCCAGCGCAGCGGCTCGGCGAGATACAGGAAGCCGCCGCTCCTGCCCCAGCCGCGATAGTCGATCGTCATCGCCACGAGACCGCGGCCGGCCATCTGCGCCGCGTACTTGCCGATGGACGCGGCGGTCTCTCCAGGCGTCGGCGCGAGCACGATTGCGGGCGCCTTCCCGTCGGCGGTGAAGCCTTTCGGCGTGAAGATCTTCGCGTAGCACTGCACGGCCTCGCTGAAGAACTTCACCTCTTTCGCCGTCACGCCGTCGGGCAGCGCGGCGGGTTTCGTCTGCGCATTCGCCGGGCTCACGCCCAGCGCGATCAGGACAAGCGCTAGAAGGGTTTTCATCGCCGCACCGCCTGTCCTGCTGTCGTCGGTGTGATCGTCTTCGGCGGCCCGAGGTACTTCTCGAACCAGTCGGCGGCGAGCGTCGACCCGACCTCGAAGCCGGTGTTCGAGTACACCTGAAAGTGCGTCAGCTCGGGATAGACGATCGTCTGCGCGGTGATGCCGCGGCCGCTCAGGTATTTCGTCGCCTCCTGCGCGCCGGTCGGCGGACCGATCAGTTCGTCGTGTTCCGCCGGCAGGAACAGGATCTTCGTCGTCTCGCCGATCTGATCGAGCTGCGAGCCGGGACGCACGTCGCGGTTGCGGAAGTTGCCGAACAGGTCGATCTTGCTCTTGAAGGAGAACCCGCCGTCGACCTCCGCGCCCTGACCCACTCTCGCGCGCTTGATCGCGTCGTCGACCATCACCGCCGCCTGACCGCCGGGAACCGGCGCCGGTCCCCGCGGGCTGGGCCGCGGTCCGGCGACCTGCGAGACGACCGCCTTCGCGCGCGTGTCGATCTCGGCGACCGAGATGACCACGCTTCCGGAGTTGCTCGAGCCCCAGATGCCGATGCGATCCGGATCGACGCCGGGCTCGCCCTGCACGTACGAGATCGCCGCCCGGTAGTCGTCGACTTCGTGCGCGTTGTCGAGGTTGGTGCGCTTCACCACGAGGCGGAGACGCTTCTCGGTCACGGCCTGCGCGTCAGTCGTCGGATCGGGCTCGAGCAGACGCAGATCGTCGGAGCCGCTGCTGCTGAAGCCGTAGCTCTGATAATCGATCGCCATCGCGACGAAGCCGCGGTCGGCGAACCGCGCGGCGTACTTCTCGATGCCGATCGACAGCGCGTTGATGCCGTGGCCGACGACGATCGCCGGCCGCCGCTCCGTTGTCTTGAAGCCCTTCGGAAAGAACATCTTCGCGTACAACGGCGTGCCGCCGTCCACGTAGAAGGTGATCTGATGCGTCGTCACGCCGTCGGGGAGGCTGTAGTCCCAGTCGCGCGGCTGCGTGCCGCCCTCGCGCTTCATGTCCGCGTCGGTGACCTGCGTGTGGAAGTCGTTCTTGTGTTGCTCGACGATGGCGGTGCTGATCTGCGCGGACAATCCCGTGCTCACCGCGAAGGCGGCGAGCAGGCCGAGGCGTGTGGATGGTGGCATGTCCAACTCCTCCCGGTGACGTGCGCATTATAGGTCGTGATCACGCTGTTCACGCGCGCGTTGCGCCGGTGACGTGCACTGCTCGTCTGGGCGAGTCCGCTGTGCTTTGCGCAGACTTCGCCCGCATCGGGCACTGCACCGTTCGTTGTCGACGGGAACCGGGTCTACGCCGAACTGTCTTTTGTTCGGCCCGACCACTCCATCCACCGCGCTCTCGCATTCGTGGATATGGGCAGCCCGTCAACGACGATCACCGCGGAGCTTTACAAGGAACTGCGCCTCGATCAGGGTCAGCCATTGACCTTCCGGGTTGGAGCCCTGAGCGTGAGCGTCCCTGCCAGGGAGGTCACTGCCGATCCGTCTGCGCCGTACTCGGTCGGATCGGACTTGAAGGTGGAAGCCATGCTTCCGGCCGGTGTCATGCAGAAGTACGAGATCGTGCTGGACTACCAGCGCCGCACTCTCACGTTCGCATCGCCAGGATCAGGTTGGCGACGATCTCGCTGGCTCCAGGCGCCGGCGATCTTCGAGTGATATGGTCAGGACCTCTTCGAGGCGCGCCCAGACTCCGGCGTCACCTCTGGCGCATAAGCTTCGGGCGTCGCCAAGATCCTTCCGGAGCCGTTCACCACCCCGCTGATGCGCGCGCTTCCTGTCGTGTTGGTGTTCGTCGCGATGTTCTACTGGCTGTGGCGCCTCCGGGTCAGACCGACGCCCGCCTTCACGCATGAACGACGCGCGGCTCAGGCGGTCTGACGCGCCCGCTCGTGGAGGAGCATCCACGACGTGCCGAACTTGTCCCTCAGCATCGCGAAGCGGGAGGCGAAGAACGTCTCCTGCATCGGCATGAAGATCTGACCGTTGTCGGAGAGCAGCGCGTACACGCGCTCGGCGTCCTGATCGCTGTCGAGCGTGAGCGTCAGATACGCGCTGCGCATCGGCTGAAAGCGATCCGGCGGAACGTCGGCGCCGAGGAGCTCGGTGCCTCCGAGGTTCATTCGCGCGTGCAGGACGGCATCCTTCCATGCCGGCGGCACCTCGCTCTGGTTGGGGGCTTCGCCGTGCCGCATCATCATCGTGATCTGTCCGCCGAGATGCTGCTCGTAGAACCGGAAGGCCTGCGCGCAGTTGCCGCCGTAGTTGAGATACGTGAGAAGCTGCATCGGTCGATCCTATATCCGTCGGTCGTATCCGCGAGCCGCGATGTCAGCGCTGGCGCGATAGCCGCGGCACGTTCAGCGGGCCGGCGGCCAGCACCTGCCCCCAGATCCGCCGTCCAACCCTGTCCGCTTCTTTGACGATGCTGTCCTCGTCCATCGTGAGGACCTTGCCGTTGCGCATGACGAACCGGCCGTCGATCATGACGGACTCGATGTCGGACGGATGACCGCTGTGAATCACCGCGGACACGATGCGGCCGGCCGGCACGAGGTGGGGACGCAGCGTGTCCACCACGAGAAGGTCTGCCTTCCTGCCGACCTCGAGCGAGCCGAGAAGCTTTTCCTGATTGATCGCTCGCGCCCCGCCCAGCGTCGCGTCTTCGAGAACGTCCTCCGGCTGAGGCTGCGTGCCGGGGTTCGCATCGTCGCGCCGGATGCGCTCCGTCAGGAGCGCGACGCGCATCACTTCGAACAGATCGTTCGTGTTGTTGTCGGTGCCGTTCGCGATGGGGCAGCCCGCGGCTCGCAGCGCGGGAATCGGCGGGATGACGCCGCGATTCGCGGCCATCGCCGCCTGATGCGAGACGATCGTCTGAGATTTTCCGAGCAGCGCGATCTCGACGTCGTCCACGTAGCGGCAGTGCGCCGCGAACAATCGCGGGCCGAGGAACTCGTGCGTGTCGAGGAACGCCGATGGACGAAGACCGTGGTGCCGCACCATGAAGTCCGCCTCGGCGCGGCTCTGGGTCAAATGGATCGTGTAGCCGAGGTCGTGCTTTTCGGCGAACGCGCGGATCGCGTGCAACAACTCAGGCGAAGACGTTTCCGCGAGCGCGGCCGCCGGGAACACGCTGATGCGTCCCTGGTTCTTGCCGTGCCACGTCGTGAACAAGTCATTGATGCGCTGCATGCCCTCGTCTCGCAGCCTCGGCGAGAACCTGGGGGCTTCACTCCGCGCGAGCCCTGCTGGGGACATCGGGCCGGCAACATTCTCGCTGTCGCGGATGGACTCCGCGAACACGCAGCGCAGGCCGGACTGCGCCAGCGCCGACGCCGAGCGGGCAATGCCGCCGGCGTTTTCCACAATGGTGGTGGTCCCGGTCCGGATCGCTTCAAGCGCCGCGACCGTGACCATCAGCGTGCCCTCTTCGCCGCGAAGAAGACTGGTGGGCTGAATGGCGAGGCGCGCGGAGTTGGGGAATCCGAAATCCTCGTTGAAACCGCGCGCGAGGACCGCCGCCATGTGCGCGTGACAGTTGATGAGACCCGGGAAGAGCGCCTTGCCGCGTCCGTCGTAGACGTCGGCTCGAGGATACGTCCTGAGGATCTCGTCGGTCGGGCCGATCGCCGCGATCGTGTCGCCCTGGACCGCGAGCGCGACGTCATCACGAACCGCGTCGACGGTCACCACGGTTGTGTGCGAGAAGACGACGGTCGAACTTGACGTCGGCTGCTGGGCCTGAGCCCGAAGGCCGCGTTGATCGAGGAGGAGGGCCGCCGCGCCGGCGCCCGCGCCCGCGAGCAACTCACGCCGACTGAGTGTGGAGCCTGGCATACATCACCTCGCCGGATACTGTAACTGACAGGTGTGGCGGCGGTGGTAGGATTCAACGCCATGCGCGGCACGCTGTCGGTCGCGACCGCTCTCAGCTCGATCGCGTTCGCTGCCTGTCGCGCCCCCGTCCCGTCGCCGCATCCGACCTTCAACCGCGACATCGCGCCTCTGGTCTGGGATCACTGCGGCGGCTGTCATCGTCCGGGCCAGCAAGGGCCGTTCAGCTTGTTGAGCATCCAGGATGTGCGGCAGCGCGCTCGTTTGATCGTCACGGCCACCAGCCGCCACATCATGCCGCCGTGGCTGCCCGAACCCGGCTACGGCGCGTTCGCCGGCGAACGCCGTCTACGATCCGAGGACGTCGACCGTATCGCGCAGTGGGTGAAGGACGGAACGCCCGAAGGCGATCCGGCCGATCGCCACGCGCCGCCGACATGGGTCGACGGCTGGCAGCTCGGGCAGCCCGATCTCGTGGTCGAGTTGCCGGAGGCGTACACGCTGCGACCCGGCGGCGCCGACGTATTCCGGAATTTCGTCATGCCGATTCCACTCTCCGCGAGCCGCTTCGTGCGAGGCATGGAAGTGCGGCCCGGCAGTCGAGGCGTCGTGCATCACGCGACGCTCGGCATCGATGCCACGCGCGCGTCGCGAAGACTCGACGCGCTGGACCCCGAGCCGGGCTTCGAAGGCGGGATGTTCTCGGAAGGGACGCACAGCCCCGACAACCACGCGCTGGGCTGGACTCCAGGCATGACGCCGGTGATGGAGCCGGCGGACATGGCGTGGCGCCTCGAGAAGGGCAGCGATCTGATCATCCAGCTGCACATGATCCCTTCCGGCAAACCGGAGGCCGTGCGGCCGAGCGTGGGGTTCTTCTTCACCGACACTCCGCCGACGCGCCGGCCGATGGACTTCCGGCTCGGCTCGAAGACGATCGACATCCCGGCGGGCGAGTCCGCGTACACGATTGAGGATACGTACGTGCTGCCGATCGACGTGGACGCGCTGAGCGTGTACCCGCACGCGCACTACCTGGCGAAGGACATGAAAGCGTTCGCGACGCGTCCCGACGGGACGGTGACGTGGCTCATCTGGATCAAGGACTGGGACTTCAGGTGGCAGGACCAGTACCGATACGCCGCGCCCGTCTTCCTGCCCAGAGGCACGACGCTGACGATGCGCTACACGTACGACAACTCGGCAGGGAACGTGCGCAATCCGCATCATCCGCCACAACATGTGCGCTACGGGCCGTTGTCGTCGGACGAGATGGGCGATCTGTGGCTTCGACTTCTGCCTCGCACGAGCGCCGACGCCGACACGCTGGCGCGATCGTACGTGGCCAACGAGTTGCGCAAGAACATCGCCGCGGCGGAATGGATGGCCGCACAACATCCGCTCGAGGCGCGGTGGCGCAACGAGCTGGGCGCGCGATACCTCGAAGCCGCACGCGTCGAGGAGGGAATCGTCCAGCTGCGGGAAGCGCTCCGCCTCGCGCCTGCGCACGCCGAGGCCCACCACAATCTCGGACACGCGCTGCAGTCGCAGGGGCGGTTGGCGGACGCCGTCGCGCAGTTCCGGGAAGCGGCGCGACTCTCGCCCGACGACGATCAGGTCCACCTCAGCCTCGCCAATGCCTTGCAGGACCAGGGCAAGCTGGACGAAGCGATCGTTCACTTCCGGCGGGCAGTGGCGCTCGACCCGGAGGGTGCCGACGCGCACAACAATCTCGGCGCCGCGCTCGCGTCGAAAGGTCTCGTGGATGAAGCCGTCGTCCATTTCCGGCGGGCGCTCGACATTCGACCCGGTTACGCCGACGCGGAAAAGAATCTGAACCAGGCGCTTCAACTGCAGCGCGGGCGCGGTTCGCGCCGCTAGACAAACGGTGACACGGCGCGGCGCGCCATCCCCGGAATGCGGTCGCCTTCGCAGCATTCCTGTCGTGAAAAACGCGAAGGTCTGCGTGAAAACTTTGTCCCGCCCCAACTCTCCGCGTATAGACTAAGCCCGCTCCGATTCGTTCGATTCCAGGCTCGGTGGTCTTTTCGTTCCTCCGCGGGAGGTTTCCGTGGCGATGTTTCGAGCGGTTGTCGCCGGCCACGTCGTCGTCGCTGCGTCCCTGCTCGTCGCGGGTTGCGGCGGCATGTCTGCCTCCCGATCGGCCGAGCTTCCCAAAGACGTCAAAGCGCTGGCCCGGCAATCGCTGTCCCAGATTGACGGCGACCTGAAAGTCGCCGGCCTGCAGAAGCCGGTCGACGTCATCCGCGATGAGTGGGGCGTGCCGCACATCTACGCGCAGAACGCGGACGATCTGTTTTTCGCGCAAGGCTACGTGATGGCCCAGGATCGCTTGTGGCAGATGGAGTGGTGGCGGCGCGAGCACGAAGGGCGGCTCGCGGAAGTGCTCGGCCCCGCGGCCGTCGAGCGCGATCGACAGGCGCGCCTCCTGAAGTACCGCGGGCCGTTCGACGACTCGGAGTGGACGAGTTATCACAAGGACGCGAAGCGCATCTTCACGGCGTACGCCAGCGGCATCAACGCCTACATCGCGCAGCACGGCGACAACCTTCCTGTCGAGTTCACGCTGACGGGCATCAAACCCGAGCCGTGGACCGCTGAAACCGTCGTGCTGCGCGAGCCTGCGTTCGGTGACGCGGTGAGCGAATTGCGGCTGGCGATGGACGTCGCGAAGGTGGGCGTCAAAGAAGCGAACCGCCGGGCGGCGCCCGATCCGTGGGACGACCTGACCGTCCCCGATGGACTGGATGTCACGCTCATCACAGACGAGGTCGTGGCTGCGGCGCGGGCGGGCGGCGGCCGGGGCCAGTCGCTCCCGCGGCCGGCGATTCTCGAACAGTACCGCAAGCTGTTGCCGAACTCGTCCGCCCTGCTGCTGCCCGTGTCGGACATCCAGGACCTCGGCAGCAACAACTGGGTCATCGGCGGCGCGATGTCGCCGACGGGCAAGCCCCTCGTGTCGAACGATCCTCATCGCGAAGTCTCGAACCCGTCGCTGCGTTACATCGTTCACCTCAACGCGCCGGGCTGGAACGTCGTCGGGTCGGGCGATCCGCCGTTTGTCGGCGTGAGCATGGGCCACAACGATCGCGTCGCCTGGGGCCTCACGATCACCGGGACGGATTTCCAGGATGTCTTCGTCGAAGACCTCAACCCGGCCAACCTGAACGAAATGATCTACAACGGCAAGCCCGAGCCGTTGAAGGTCGTCACGGAAACGATCAACGTCAAGGGTGAATCGCCTCGAACGGTCGAACTGAAGTTCAGCCGTCACGGTCCGATCTTCTTCGTCGACCAAGCGCATCACAAAGCGTACGCACTGCGCAGCATCTTCACGGAGCCCGGCACGGCGTCGTACTTGGGCGAGCTGAAGCTGGACCAGGCGCAGAACTGCAAGGAGTTCATCGAGCTGGCGATGTACTGGAAGGCCAACTCGGAAAACCTGATCTGCGGCGACGTCGACGGCAACATCGGTTTTCAGGCGTCCGCGCTGACGCCGAACCGCAAGGGATGGTTGGGCCGCTTGCCGGTGCCCGGCACGGGCAAGTACGAGTGGGACGGTTTCCGCGCCGAGCTGCCGAAGGAATACAACCCTTCGCGCGGCTTCATCGCGACGGCGAACCACAACATCAACCCGAAGGGGTACTGGCCGCCGGTGATGTTCAAGACGACGAACACCCTGCCGTACGACCGCATCACGCGCATCCTGCAGGTGATCAAGCCAGGCCAGATGTTCTCGATGGAAGACTCCCAGAAACTGCAGCGCGACGTGTATTCGCTCCGCGGCGCCGCCGATCAAGCGGCGTTCCGCGGCTGGACGGCGAAGGATCCCGACGTGGAGCGCGCCCGCGACATGGTGGCGAAGTGGGACGCGTTGCTCTCCGTGGACAGCGTGCCCGCGGCCATCTACATCACCTGGCGCCGGCTGCCCGAACAGAGCGCGCGCGCGGGCGAGGCGTCCGCGAGTCCGCGGCATGAGGCGATCGAAGCCGGTTTGCGGAAGACGATCGACAAGCTCACGGCCGATCTCGGCGCGGACTGGAGCCAGTGGCGGTACGGTCGCGTCCACACGCAGGCGTATCCGCATCCGCTGCTGAAGGAGTTCGACCTGCCGACCGTCGAGCGCCGCGGCGGCAACGGCGCGGTCGGCGCCGACGGCGCCACGTACCGCGAGATCATCGACGTCTCGAATTGGGATCGTTCGCTGACGATCAACACGCCCGGGCAGTCGGGGCAGCCGGAGAGTCCGTTCTACGGCAACCTCCTGCCTCTGTGGGCCAACGATCAGTACTTCCAGATGACGTTCAGCCGGCCGGCCGTCGACGCGCACGCGGCCCATCGCCTGAAGCTGACGCCGTAGTTCGCAGGCCGCTCGTTCCATTCAATGAGGGGACAGATATGAGAATCGTGACAGGGCGCGCGCTACTCGTGACCGGTTTACTCATCGCGGCCGCCACGGCGGCGCACGCGCAGACCATCGCCGGCATCGTCAAGGACACCACCGGCGCCGTAATGCCAGGCGTCACGGTCGAAGCGGCCAGCCCGGCGCTGATCGAAAAGGTACGGTCGGTCGTCACTGACGGCACCGGCCAGTACAAGATCGTCAGTCTCAGTCCCGGAACCTACACCGTCACGTTCACGCTGACCGGCTTCGGGACGTTCAAGCGCGATGGCATCGTGCTGACGACGGATTTCACCGCAACGGTCAACGCGGAATTGACGGTCGGCAGTGTCGAAGAGTCGATCACCGTCTCGGGCGCGTCGCCGCTCGTCGACACGCAGTCGGCCACCAAGCAAACGGTGCTCAGCCGGGAAACTCTCGACCAGTTGCCAGCGGCGCGCAGCATCCAGGGCGCCGGCGCCCTGATTCCCGGCGTGACGATGGCCGCGACGGTGGGCGGCGGGCGCGACGTCGGCGGCAGCACGAAGCTGCAGCAGCCCGGTCTCACATTCCACGGTGATGGCGGCACCATCCAGCGCTGGGACGGCTTCTGGCTCAGCAACGTGCAAGGCTCGGGCACCGGCGGGGCGACGAGCTTCTACGTCAACGACGCGGGCGCGCAGGAACTCGTGTATTCGACGGGCGCCGAGCAGATCGACATGTCGGCGCCGGGCCTCTACGTCAACATGATTCCCAAGGACGGCGGCAACACGTTCCGCGGCGTCGTCTACGGCGACTTTACGCACACCGGGTGGCAGGCGAACAACCTCGGTCCGGATCTGAAGGCGGTCGGGCTGACGAACGTCGCGCAGGTCTACCACATCTCGGATTTCAATCCGGGCATCGGCGGTCCGATCAAGAAGGACATGCTGTGGTACTACCTCGCGTACCGGTACGAGGCGATCGACCAGACGGTCGTCGACAGCTATTACGACAAGAACGTCTCACCTTATCTATATGTGCCCGATCTGAGCCGGCCTGGCGAAGACGACGGCAAGATCCCCAACGAGTCGTTGCGCCTGACCTATAAGGCCAGCGAGAAAGACAAGTTCCAGGGCTGGTTCACGAACCAGAACAAGTACCGCTCGCACTACAACATCAGCGCGAGCCGGACGCCGTCGGCGACCTCACTTCAGAACACGCCGTACGCGCAGGCCACCACGGTGAAGTGGACGCGGACGCAGAGCAACCGGCTGCTGCTCGAGGGAGGCTTCGCGAGCGGGCGCACCTTGTACCAGGAGCTGTATCAGCCGACTGTGTCGCCGGCGTCGGACCAGGCCACGGTCGAAAAAGTCACGATCTACTCCATCACCGACAGCGCAAACGGGAAGGTCTTCAAGGCGTACGACAACGGGTACAGCGGTCACGGCGGGAACATGCAGAACGGCCGGCTGGGCGCCACGTACGTGACCGGCGCGCACGACGTCAAGTTCGGCGTCATGCTCGGCCATGCCACGTCGCCGAGCCCCAACTGGTACACCGGCGACATCACGATGACGTTCAACAACGGCGTTCCATCGTTCATCACGAAGCGGATTCCGAGCGATCAGTTGAACGGCTACTATCCAGACCTCGGGATCTTCGGGCAGGACCGGTGGACCTTCAAGCGCGCGACGGTGACGGCCGGCGTGCGCTACGACTACTTCGTGGGCAACGTCCTCGACGGCACGCTGCCGGCGAGCCGTTGGAATCCGGAGCAGTTCTTCCCCGGGTTCAAAGTCCAGGCGTGGAAGGACATCTCGCCGCGCGCCGGCGTCGCGTACGACCTGTTCGGCGACGGCAAGACGGCGCTGAAGTGGAGCATCGCGCGCTACGTGGCGGCGGACGGCGTCAGCACCGCAACCGCCAACAACCCGCAGCAGACGGTCGGCCGTACCGACACGATCGCCTGGAACGACGTCAACCACGACTACACCATCTACAACGCCGACGGCTCGCTGCAGGCGAACGAGCTGGGGCCGAGCACCAATAAGAACTTCGGCAAAGTGATCCCGTCCACGAACACACAGGATCCGGCGACGCTCAACGGCTGGAACGCGCGCGGCGCGTCGATAGAGTGGCAGGGGGTCGTGCAGCATCAGATCTCGCAGCGCGTGTCGGTGACCGCCGACTACTACTATCGGTGGAAGGGCAATCAGCTCGTCACCGACAACACGCTCGTTGCTAACGCCAGTTACCGCGGGCCGTTCTGCATCACGGCGCCGTCCAGCTCTCAACTGCCGGGCAACGGCGGCTATCCCATCTGCGGCCTGTACGACCTCAATCCGACCGCGGTCGGGCAGGTGCAGAACAACGTGACGTTCGCCCGGAACTTCGGCGGCATCACGGATCACTACATGGGCTACGATCTCACGGTCAATGGCCGCTACAACGGTGGGACGGTTCAGGGCGGCTTGAACGCGCAGAAGCGCGACTTCGACACGTGCAACGCTCCTATCTTGTCGGGCTCGACCATCAACCAGGTGGACAATCCCGAGGCGGTGTTCTGTCACCAGGTCACGCCCTACCGTCCCGACTTCAAGCTCCTCGCGACGCAGCGGCTGCCGTGGGACATGATGGTCAGCGGCACGTATCAGTTCAGTTCGGGACCGATGATCCTGGCGACGTGGGCGGCGCCCAATTCGGTGATTGCGTCGGCGTCGGCCCTCGGCCGGAACCTGTCGGCGTGCCCGGCGACGGGCGCGTGCACCGCGACCAAGAGCATTCAGTTGATCGAGCCGGGCGCGGAGTGGGCCGCGTACCAGAACCAGCTCGACATGCGCCTTTCGAAGCACATCAAGATCGGCCGATATTCGATTCGCGCGGATGCGAACGTGTACAACGTCTTCAACAGCGACTACGCCAACTCGATCAACACGACGTTCTCCACGAGCGCCAGCAATCAGTTCATGCGGCCGACGGCCGTGCTGTTGAGCCGACTGTTCAAGGTCGGAGGGCAGATCGAGTTCTAGCGGCGTCAGTTGAAGCGGTAGACAAGGAGTGGATGATGAAGAGACGCGCATTGTTGTTCTTGGGTCTGGCCGCGCTGGCGGTGATTCCCGCCATCGTGTGGGCACAGGGAGCGCAATACCCCATCACCGTCGTCGCGCCGGGAAAGGGCCCGTACACGTTCCCTCCGGGCTACCAGACCCCCTGGGACAAGATCGATATTTTCGTGACGGAAAAGATGTCGGCGAATCTCTTCGTGCTGCATGGCTCGGAAGCGCTCGATCCGGCGCACCCCGATTCGTCCGGCGGCCGGGCGATGGCGCTCTTCGGACCGGACGGCGTCCTGCTCGTGGACACCGAGAACAGACAGACGGCTGAAAAGACGCTGAAGGCCATCAGGGGATTCACCGACGCGCCCATCAGGATTCTGGTCAACACGCACATTCATCCCGACCATACCGGCGCCAATGCGTTCTTCGCGAAGCAGGGCGCCATCATCTTCTCGCAGGAAGATCTGCAGAGCGAGATGCTGCGTCCGCCCGCCCGCGGCAACGGCCAGCCGGCTCCGGCGCCCGACATGGCCGGCATTCCGGTGGGGACTTACAAGTACAACCCCGCGACGCCGGGTCAGCCTGCCGTGACGTTCACCATGAACGGCGAAACGGTGGACTTCATCCCGATGATGCCGTCCCACACCGCGGGCGACACCATCGTCCGCTTCCGCAAGGCCAACGCGATCTACATCGAGGATTTCTATCGCAACTTCGGTTATCCCTTCGCCGATCAGGCACAGGGCGGATCGATCAAGGGGATGATCGAGGCGGTCGACCTCTTTCAGAAGCTGGCCGCCCCAGATACGACCCTGATCCCCGGCCATGGCACGCTCATCAAGAAGGGCGATCTCTTGCCCTATCGCGCGATGCTGGTGGACATTCTGGCGAAGGTGAAGAAGCTCCGCGATCAAAACAAGTCGCTGAAGGAAGTGCTGGCCGCGAACCTGACGGCGCCGTACGACAAGGCGACGCAGGGCGACACGCAGCAGAGCAAGGATCGCTTCATCACCGAGGTGTATGACGAGGTGAAGGACTTTCCGCCGATCGTGGACGGAAAGCGGACGATGCCGAGGCACCCGTAACCCCGGGCACCAGGATTTTCGCGCCGCGTTCGCTATGATCTCCCGCCTTGTGCCCGGCCGCGCAGATGCCGAGAATGCGCGCAAGGAAGGGCTGATCAATGGCCACACACGCGCCGGACTGGTGGCGCCCCGATTCGCCGGCAGGACGTCAGCCGTCGCGCGCCAACGATCCTGATCCCCCGAGCACCGATCTGCCGGCTGCAGGTCAGCCGCCGCGCACGTCGTGGACCGGCATGGTCCAAACATTGGGAGCCGTCGCCGTCGCGCTCGTGGCGGTGACCGGCGTCGGGATGCTGGCGGCGCGGCGCCATGCGGCGGACCCGTCTCTCACGACCGGAACGCTCGTCGTCGATTCGAATCCGACGGGCGCGCAGATCCTCATCGATGGTGCGGCGCGAGGCGTGACGCCGGCGACCGTGATGCTGGCCGCCGGCACGCATGCGATCGAGCTGCGCGGCGGCGGGGGAGGGCCGCGGTCGTTCACGGTCGCCGTGCCGGCCGGCGTACAGATATCCCAGTACATCGAACTTGCGCCGCGCCGGGCGACGACGGGACGCCTCAGCGTCCGGACGAATCCGCCCGGCGCCCGCGTGACCGTCGATGATGTGCCGCGGGGCTCCGCACCCGTTACGCTCGACAACCTTGCGCCGGGCGAGCACACCGTCGTCGTGCTCTCGCGCGACGGGGCGTCGATCACGCAATCGCTGACGGTGGACGCCGGCACGACCTCGTCGCTGGTCGTGCCGCTCGCCGTGCGCGACGGTGCGCCGCTGTTCGGCTGGGTGGCCGTGTCCGCGCCGGTCGAACTGCAACTCTTCGAGAACGGCCGGTTGCTGGGCAGCAGCCAGTCCGAGCACGTCATGGTGGCGGCCGGCAGTCATCAGATCGAGATCCTCAATAAAGCGCTCGGCTATCGCGCCACGCGCACCGTGCAGGTGACGCCGGGAAAGGTCGCGGCCATTCCCCTCAAGCTGCCGGCGGGAACGATCGCGGTGAACGCCGTTCCGTGGGCCGACGTCTGGCTGGACGGCGAGGCCGTGGGCGAAACGCCGATCGGCAATCTTCCCGCCACGATCGGTTCGCATGAGATCGTGTTTCGTCATCCCGACCTCGGCGAGCAGCGTCGGGCCGTGACCGTGACGCTGACCGCGCCGCTGCGCGTCAGTGTGGACTTGAGGAAGAAATGAGCGGCCGCACATCTCGTCGGTGGATTGGCGTTCTGTGCGTGGCACTGGCCGCCTCGCCGCGGATCGCGGCGGCGCAGGATTCACTGGCTGCGGCGCGTGAACTGTACACGTCGGCCGCCTACGAAGACGCGCTCGCGATGCTCGGCCGGCTTCGCGCGGAGGACGTCGATGTCGCCGAGGGAAAAGACGTCGATGTATATCGCGCCTTCTGCCTGCTGGCGCTGGGGAAGAAGGCCGACGCGGAAAGGACGATCGAAGCGCTGGTGTCCGCCGACGCGTCGTATCGTCCGTCCGATGCCGACGCTTCACCGCGCCTGCGCGCGGCGTTCAGCGAGGTCAGGCGCCGCCTACTGCCGGCGCTGGTCCAGCGCCAGTACGCGCAGGCCAAGGCGGCGTTCGACCGCAAGAATTATCAGATCGCGTCCGAGGAGTTCAGCCGGACGCTCGACTGGTTGAGCGATCCGGATCTCGGGACAGCCGCGGCCGCGCCGCCGCTCGACGACCTGCGAGTGCTGGTCACCGGCTTCCTGGATCTCAGCCGGCAGTGGGCCGGACCGGCGCTCCGCCCGTCGCTGCTGCCGCCGCCCCCGCTCGAAGCGCCGCCGCTCGCCGCGCCGCCGCCCAACGCCGCGCTGCCGGCACCCACGCCGCCCGATCCGGCGCCGGCCGATCCCGCACCGCGCGACCCGTTGCTGGTGTACACGATCGCCAGCCCGAACATCGTGCCCCCTGTTGCCGTGCGTGAGAGTCTGCCGCCGTTCCGCGGACGCCTGCCCATGCCGGCGCTCGGCGCGCTCGAAGTGGTGATCGACGAGACCGGCACGGTGTCGTCGGCGACGATGCGGACGTCGGTGAATCCGAGCTACGACAAACAGATCCTGTCGGCGACGCTGGGGTGGCGCTACAAACCGGCGATGCTCGACGGCGTGCCCGTCAAGTACCGCAAGACGATTGCGGTCTCGATCATTCCGGAGCAGTAGCGCGGACGAGATCAGGCCTCACGCCCGGCCCTCTGTTCCTCGTCGGCGACCGCGGCGGCGCGAAAGAAGACGAACGTGATGAGCGCGGCAGCGGCCAGGACGAGCAGAGCCCGCATCCAGGGCTGCGCGAGTGCGTCCTGCCACTCCAACAGGATCGGGCCCATCGGGCCCATCATGTTCTTGGCCTCGCGTTGTCGCGCGCGCAGGTAGCCCGGCGCCGACAACTCGTCCATCACCGCGTCCGCCGACCGCACGTCGATCCAGTAGCGAGCGGCCGCGCCGGCGACGCCGAGCAACAGCACGAGCACGCCGATCGCCCGGAGTCGCTCCGCTTTGCGGCCCGACCAGAGCCCGCGCAGGTGGCGGAGGGGATTGGGCAAGCGATTCAGCCGATCGTCGTCCCGAACAGCTTGCCGACGCCGGCCGTCGCCGCCATCGCCAACGCTCCCCAGAACGCGACGCGCATCGCGCCGGCCGCGGCGGGGGCGCCGCCGGTGCGCGCGGCGATCGCACCGAGCGCCACGAGGCACAGCAGCGAAACAACCGCCACGACGAGCACCAGCGCATTCGCCGGCGCGACCACGATCATGAGCACGGGCACCCCGGCGCCCACTGAGAACGTTGCGGCCGACGCCAGAGCGGCCTGCAGCGGCCGCGCGGCCAGTTCTGCCGTCAGGCCGAGCTCGTCGCGCGCATGGGCGGCGAGCGCATCTTTCGCCATCAACTGTTGCGCCACGGTGCGCGCAAGCTCCGGCGTCAGGCCGCGCTTGACGTAGATAGCGGTCAGTTCGTCCTCCTCGGCGTTCGGCTGCGTGGCGAGTTCGTTTTTCTCACGCGCAAGATCCGCCTGCTCCGTGTCTGCCTGAGAGCTGACGGAGACGTATTCACCGGCTGCCATCGACAGCGCACCGGCCACGAGCCCCGCCACCCCGGCGACCAGCACGTTCTGTCGCGTCGCCTCCGCTGCCGCGACCCCGACGACGAGACTCGCCGTCGACACGATGCCGTCGTTGGCGCCGAGCACCGCTGCACGAAGCCACCCGATCCGTTCGCTCCGGTGACTCTCACGATGTCTCATGGGCGACCTTTCCGGCCACGACCGTCCGGGCCGTGCGAACAACGAACCGAATGCTAACGTGAACCGGCGAGAAATTTCCTGGCTTCGATCCAGAACGTGCCGGCCAGCGCCGCGCCGACGGCGAGCGCCCATTCAGCGCCGCCGAGCGGCGCCACTTTGACGAGATCCCGAACGCC
Source organism: Terriglobia bacterium (assembly GCA_020073005.1). Taxonomy (GTDB): domain Bacteria; phylum Acidobacteriota; class Vicinamibacteria; order Vicinamibacterales; family CAVVIG01; genus SRVP-36. The sequence goes on from JAIQFX010000006.1 coordinate 29,021, forward strand.
AGGGACGAGCGTGGCGAACAGAAGCACGGCGACGGTCGCGGCGGCCCAGATGACCATGATGCGATTGGAGAACGGACCCAGGTGCACGAGCGGTTCGCGTTCGGAACGCAGGTTCAGCGCCAGGAAAACGTGACCCAGTAGCCACGTCGCGAACGCCATCGTCTGCGCCTCGGTCAGATCGTGCGTGCGAGACCAGGTGAACAGGTAACAGACCGATACCGCCGCGAACAGTCCGACGGCCGATGAAAAAATGCTCAGCACCATCGATTGATCCATCAGCCTGGCGTTGGGATCCCGCGGCGGCCGCCGCATGAGGCCCGCTTCGGCGGGCTCCGCGACAAACGTTGCCGATGCCGCCAGGTCCATGAACAGTTCCATCAAGATGATCTGGACAGGCGCGAACGGCACGGGCAGGCGGAGGAGCACGGGAAGAAGCATCGCCAGCACCAGGGCGACCTTGCACGCGAGGTAATACCGCAGGGCCTTCCTGAGATTGTCGAACGCCACACGCCCTTCTTCGACGGCGTGCACAATCGTGGCGAAGTTGTCGTCGGCGAGGACCATATCCGCTGACTGGCGGGCCACGTCGGTTCCCATTTCCCCCATGGCGATGCCGATGTCGGCCGCGGCGAGGGCGGGGGCATCGTTGATGCCGTCGCCGGTCACGCCGACGATCTCGCCGCGTTCGTGCAGCGCGCTGACGATGCGCAGCTTGTGTTGCGGCGTGGTGCGCGCGAACACCGAGGTCGTCCGCACGGCCTCGTTCACCGCGTCGGCGGACATCGCGTCCAGTTCCTGGCCGGTGATCGCGGCGTCCCTCCCGCCGAGCCCGATCTCCCTGGCGATCGCCATCGCCGTCAGCGGATGATCGCCCGTGATCATGATGGGACGGATGCCCGCGTCGCGGCAGGACGCAATCGCCTGTCTGGCCTCGGGGCGCGGCGGGTCGGCGAGCCCGGCCAGTCCGACGAACTCGAGATCGGATTCGACGTCGTCCTGAGAATGGGCACGAGGGCCCGCGGCCTTTTCCGCAAACGCCAGCACGCGCATGCCCTGATCTGCCATCCGATCGGCGCGGCTCATGATCTCCTGTCGATCCCGATCCGTCAGCGAGCGGTGGCCTGATCCCATTCGCCGGGAAGTGCACCGCGTGAGCACCGCTTCGGGAGCGCCCTTGACGCCAACCCACAGTCCGCTGTCGCCTTCGTAGACGACGGACATCCGCTTGCGCGTCGTATCGAACGTCCACTCGTTCGTCAGGCGACGGCTGCGCAGGCCGGACACGCTGCGGCCGTTCGCCTCGGCTGCCTGAAGCAGAGCCACGTCGAGCGGATCACCGCTTCCATCCGCGGCGGCGTCGTTGCAGAGCACGCCGATTTCGAGAATCTCCTGCGTCGAGTCTTCTGGATAGAGCGTCGACACCGCCATGCGATTCTCGGTGAGCGTCCCCGTCTTGTCCGTCGCGATGACCGTGACGGCGCCGAGCGTTTCGACCGCCTGCAGCCGTTTGACGATGGCGTGTTTCTTCGACAGCCGATATCCGCCGAGCGCCAGCACCATGGTGATGATGATCGGGAGCTCCTCGGGAATGACGGAGAAGGCCAGGGCCAGACCGGTCAGAATCATCTGGCGGAGCGGCTGGCCACTCAGCGTCCACCCCAGGAGCGGCACCAACACGCTGAACGCAACGGCGAGCCAGGCGAGGGACTTCGACAACTCGCGCATCAACCGCTGCAGGGGGGTGCGCAGCACGGCCACGCCGCGCGCGAGTGCGGCCGTTCGGCCCAGCTCGGTCTGCATGCCGGTCGCGATGACGACGGCCGCGCCTCGGCCGCGCACAATCGTCGTGCCGGCAAACGTCATGTTGGACCGCTCGGCGACCGGAGTGGCCTCGGGCCAGATCGCATCCGCGTCCTTGTCGACCGGCAACGATTCGCCGGTCATCGCGGATTCATCCGCCGCGACGCCAAACGATTGGGTGAGGCGCGCGTCGGCGGGAATTCTCCGGCCGGCTTCGAGCAGAATCAGGTCGCCGGGCACGACATCTTCGGCGCGGATGTCGATGCGATGACCATCGCGCCGGACGGGCGTCGTCGGCTCCGCCAGCTTGGAGAGCGCCGCGATCGCGTTCTTGGCGCGCCGCTCGTTCAGCACCTCGACGCCGACCAGCGCCAGGATGACGAAGAAGATCGTCAGGGTATCTCCGAGCTCGCCCCAGATCGAGTAGAGCAGCCCCGTGGCGAGCAGGAGCAGAATCATCGGCTCGCGGACTTCCTCCAGGAAGATGTCCCAGGTGGTCTCCTCCTTCTCCGCGACGAGGCGGTTCAGCCCGAACTGTCTCTGCCGCTGACGCGCGTCATCGTCGCGCAGCCCGGAACTCGCTGACGTTCCGAGTCGCGTCCATACGTCCAGCGCGCTCAGCGCGTGCCACGCATGGTCGCTGGACGCGGAATTCATCGACTGACCGGCGTCCCCTGTTCCCTTGCCAACGCCTCTCGAACCGCCGCTCCATCGAGGCTTTCTGCCTGCAGGAGATCGGCCGACACGCGCGTGAGGGCGTCTCGATGCGTCGTGAGCAACGCCTCGGCCCGCGCGAACTGCTCGCCGACGATGCGCCGCACTTCGGCGTCGATCGTCTCGCGCGTCTCGGCGCTGCTGTCGGTGCCCTCGTCGACGGCGTTCCCGAGGTACTGCAGCCGCTGTCCGGCGTAGCGCACGGCGCCGAGCTTCTCGCTCATGCCGAACTCGGTGACCATGCGTTTCGCCAGCTGCGTCGCCCGCTGGATGTCGTCCACCGCGCCGGTGCTGATCGTGCCGCACATGAGCTGCTCCGCCGCGCGGCCCCCCATCATGACCGCGATCCGGTCCTCGAGTTCTTCAACCGACACGAGATAGCGGTCCTCCCTGGGCATCTGCATCGTGTAGCCCAGCGCGCCCCGGCTGCGCGGAATGATGCTGATCTTGCTCACGGGATCGCCGCTCGGGACGAGGCTGGCGACCAGCGCGTGGCCGCACTCATGGAACGCCACGGTCTGGCGCTCTTTGGGATTCATCACGCGGCTGCGCTGCTCGAGCCCGCCGACGACGCGCTCGATCGCCGCCTCGAAATCGGTGAACGTCACGCCCTCGGCGTTCCGGCGCGCCGACAGGAGCGCGGCTTCGTTGATGACATTCGCCAGGTCGGCGCCGCTGAAGCCCGGCGTCACGCGGGCGGCGCGCTCGAGATCGAAGTCGGGCGCCAGCAGGATCTTCCGGCTGTGGATCTTCAGGATCTGGAGCCGGCCCGTGAGATCGGGATTGCCGAGGGCGACCTGGCGATCGAAGCGCCCCGCGCGCAGCAGCGCGGGATCGAGGATCTCCGGCCGATTCGTCGCCGCCATGATGATCACCGGGTTCTCGGCGTCGGCCTTGAAGCCGTCGATCTCGGCCAGCAGCTGATTGAGCGTCTGCTCGCGCTCGTCGTTGGTGACGAGCCGGATGCCGCCGCCGCGGCTCTGGCCGATCGCGTCGATCTCGTCGATGAACACGATCGCGGGGGCGGCCGCGCGGGCCTGCTCGAAGAGATCGCGCACGCGCGCCGCGCCGACGCCGACGAACATCTCCACGAACTCCGACCCGCTCGTCTCGAAGAATCGGACGCCGGCCTCTCCCGCGGTGGCCTTCGCGATGAGCGTCTTGCCCGTCCCGGGCGGCCCGACGAGCAGGACGCCTTTCGGAATCCGTCCGCCAAGACGGGCGAATTTCTGCGGCGTCTTCAGGAACTGGATGATTTCCTGAAGCTCCGCGATCGCTTCGTCGGCGCCGCCGACGTCCGCGAACGTGACGCCCACTTCCTCCGCCTTCACTTCGGTCGCCTTGCTCCTGCCGACGCCGAAGATCCCGCCGCCGGCTCGCGCCGCGAGGTTGCGGCCGGCCAGCGACCATAGTCCGGCGATCAACATGATCGGAACGATCCAGCTGAAGATGAAGCTCGTGATGGGATTGGGCGGGGCCTCGGCGCGGTAGGTCACGTGCGCGGCTCCGAGTTCCTTGAGCAGGTCGAGGTCGCCACCGGGCGGCGCGACCGTCACGAATCGGCTGGTCGCGTCCTGAGGTGATTTCGGGGCGGGGTTCTTCATGACGCCCTGAATCTGCGAGCCGAGCGTGACGTCGATCACCTGTCCCGCCGCGAGCTTCGTCTTGAACTCGCTGTAGGGAATCTCGGCGGCGCGGGGCATCAGCGGTCCCATGACCATCTGCAACAGCCAGACGCCGATCAAGGCCGCTCCGAGATAGGCGATTCCACCCCGGAGCTGACGCTTCAATTGCGTCTGCGGATCTTCGTCCGGCGGCCGGCGGTCTGGAACGTTACGGCCGGGACGACCGGCCGCAGGCGGCCGGACCGAATTTGGCGCAGCCATCGCGGGCCTCCTCCCTATGACACGAGCGCGTGGTTTCTCGCGCGATGGATGTCGAACCCGCCGATCATCAGCATCACGCCCCAGAGGACTGCGTAACTGGCGATCACCCACAGCACCGCGAGGGCGCCGGCGGCGGGCTGCCACAGCAGCGCGACTCCGAACGCCGCGCCGAGGATCCCGCCGAGCGCGAGCCACCACTCGCCCGTGAGCTCATGACGCAGCTTGACGGCGGCGAAGATCTGCAGCACGCCCGCGACGATGGCCCACGCCGCGATGTAGAGGAGCAACGCCACGGCCGTGATCTCCGGATTGAACAGCGTCAGCACGCCAACGCCGATGCCCAGCACTCCCTGCAGGAACAGGATCCACCAGTTCGGCGTCATCTCGCGGCCGGCGAGCGCCGTCAGAATCGCGAAGCTCCCGTCAGCAAACGCGTACACGCTGAACACGAGCACCAGGGCGGCCAGCGTCGCCATCGGGAGCGTGAACGCCAGCACGCCGAAGAGGATGGCGATCACGCCGCGGAGGACGAGAACCCACCAATACCGCGACAGCAACAGGAACATCACAACCCCCGATCAACCGCGGAGCTGTGTCGGACTAACACAGGAACGTGCGGATACAAGAGGATCAGCAACCGGTGTACCGAACGATCCCGGGCAGATGGCGCGGAGCCTCCATCCGCGCACCGCAGATTGGCAGTTTTGGTGGCGGTTTCCCGCGATGACCCGCCGGAACTCCGGCAGGTCATTTCGTCGGTCAGCTCGAACGCCAGGAAATCTGTTCCGGCCACACTCACCTCGCTTAAGATCCTCGCCGACGGTGTGCGCCCGGGACCGGCGCAGGAGGAGCTTGCGATGAAGAAACGCGTCTTCGTGTCAGCAGTCTTGGCCGTGGCCACGGCGGTCGGCGCCCTCACCACGATGCACGCGCAGGGCGGCCCGGCTGGCCCGCCCATCGCGACGCTGCCGTTCCACGTGGTGGAGAACTTCTTCCACTATCCCGCCTACTCCGTCATCGGCCGCCTCAGCGGCGTGGCGGTGGGCCCGAACGGCAACATCCTGGCGCTCAACCGGGGCTACCACCCGGTGCTCGAGTTCAAGGCCGACGGCAGCTTCGTGCGCACGTGGGGCGAGGGGTCGAGGATGTTCGAAGGGGCCCACTCCCTCCGCTTCGACCGTCAGGGAGACCTTTGGTACATCGACGCGGCGGACAACATCATCTTCCACTTCGACAAGGAAGGGCGCACCGTGGGCACGCTCGGCACGAACCCGGAGCCGTGGACCTGGTTGACCCACGTCATCGAGCGCGCAGTGCCGGGCAGGGCGAACCTCTATCAGGAGACGGACATCGGCTGGAGCAGGGACGGCAGCATGTTCGTCGCCGATGGCTACGGCAACTCGCGCGTGGCGAAGTACGACAAGGACGGCAACTTCGTGAAGGCGTGGGGCGAGCGCGGCGCGCAACCGGGCAACTTCAACACGCCGCACAGCCTCGTGGTCGACAGCAACGACGTCGTCTACGTGGCCGACCGCGGCAACAGCCGCATCCAGACCTTCGACACGGAGGGGAACCGCAAGGCGGTGTGGAACATGCCGACCGCGCCCTGGTCGCTGTGCCTCACCGGCGGCCCGAACCAGGTGATGTTCGTCGGGAGCGTGGGCCGCGTCTACAAGATGGACCTGACCGGCAAGATCCTCGGCGCCTTCGGTCGCTCAGGCCGCATGCCCGGCAGCCTCGACTCCATCCACCAGCTCGCGTGCCCGGATGAGAAGACGCTGTACCTCGCGAACCTGTACGCGAGCCGGCTGGACAAGTGGGTCGCGGAGTAGCCATGGACTGACGCGGCTCATTTTGCTGCGGTCATCGAGTCCACCTGGATCGTCCTGGTCTTGACGTCCAGCGTCCCTCTGACCGTCACTTTTTGGGCCGCGAACTTTTCCGGCGTCCGCTGGTCGCTCAGCGCGTACACGTCCTTGCCGTCATACAGCACGTACGTGGCGCCGTGCTCCTCGATGCAGGCTTTGGTGCACTCGGCGTCGGTCGGTCCCATGCGCATCGAGGCATGGTCGTCGGCGCACATGCTGTCCGAGATGGTGCCGGTGAAGGTCCGCTGAGGCGGCGCTGCCTGCAGCGCCGCCAGCGCGAGAAGACCTGCGATCGGAAGCTTCATGCGCGCTTATTGTCCCGGGATCATGAGGTGGGCCGTCGTCGTGCCCGCATTCATGATGAACACGCCGCCGCCGCGCCCGTTCTCGGGCAGTCCGAGTGACGCGCCGGTGGCGCCCGGCACGGCGATGGTCATGTGATGCGGCGAAATGTGATCCTTGTCGGGGCCGGAAAAATGGTACCAGACGGATCCGTATTCGGGCTTCGCGCGGGTGCCGTCCGCTTCCATCGCCTTGAGCATGGCCTCTGACTTCGCTCTGTCCCCAGTCGCCTCAGCCTTCAAATTCTGAGCCTCGCGCGCCAGGTTGCCGAGGCTCGTGCACTGGACCGCGAACGGCTGCTGGAGCGGAAAGCCCGACCGGTCGTAGCAGACGAGCTGGTTGGTGCCTTTCCGCAGCGTGTCGTACGTGAAGTCGGGTTTCCACTTGATGACCGTCGCCTGGTCACGCAGCGGGGCCGGCGCGGCGATCAAGGCCTTGTCGACGTCGGCCTGCGACGCCCCCGGCTGCAGCGGCGGCGGGGGCGGCGGCGGGGTATTGCCGCGCCCTCTCTGCGCCACCAGGCTGGGCGCAAGTGCGAGTGCGATAAGAGCGATCGGAATCAGGCGTTTCATAAGTGACCTCCGCAACTGCGGAGTTTATACACCCACGGGCGCTGCGCCCGACCAGATTTCTCTGTGGACCAGCCGGCTCATAATCGGTGTCCAAGACTCATCTAGCCGAGCGACTCAGGCTCGCAACGACCACCTGTCCGGCCTCGAGTACCTGGGCATGGTCGGTCAGCTGAGGGACCTGCCCGCGCAGGCGGCCGCGGCAAGGTCGTGCTCTTCAGCTCTCACGAGCTCGAAACCGTCGAGCGCGTCGTCTCCCACGTCGTGATCCTGCACCGCGGCAAAGTGGTCGCGCTGGGCCTCGGCTTGTTCCTGTCGACCATGCCGGCCACGACGCTCTCCGGATTCGGCACGCCAATCAGCAGCATGCCGCCGTTGTTCCAGAAGCTGAGTTACGTCAACCCGCTGCGCCACATCGTCGCGTTACTGCGCAGCGTGTACCTCAAAGGAGTCGGGTTCGACGTCCTGTGGCGGGAGATCGCTCCGATGGCGGTGTTCGCCGTACTGCTGCTCGGCATCAGCGTGTGGCGCTTCCGCAAGTCCCTGGAGTGACGCCCCGGCGCGCAGACGCGCCCCGTATGCGCGCACGCGCTGCTCGATGGACGCGCGCTGCTGCTTGAGCCGGACGAACCGCTCGCCATAGCGCCGCAGGAAGTAATCGATCGTCTCGATCCGGATCCTGATCGACGCGAGCGGCCGATTCTCGTCGATGTCCTTGAAGGCGAAGAAGGGTGTTCCCGAGCATTCGATGATCTGCTCGACGGCCGCATAGGCCGGCGCGTCATGGCCGCACTTGAAGCTCGACAGCTCGAGCGCGACGAGATTCGGATGGCGCGCGACGAACTTGGCGGCCCAGATCTTCTGGTTCGTGCTGGCGGCCGACGTGTTCTTCCAGACGTCGCTGATGTCGAGGGGATGCGAGATCGCCCCGGCGCGCACCTCGTCGCCGAACAGCCGCTCGAGCACGTCCTCGTCGCGCGGCAGCGTGTGCTGCGAAAAGATGGGATACCCGAGCTTCTGCAATTGCTCCAGGATTCCATGGTTGATGCCGGGATCGTGATGATAGGGCCGCGCAAGGACGACGATCCCCAGCCGGTCCTGTCGTTCGAGCGTCTCGAGGACGTCGCGCGCCCGCGAACGAATGGCCGACCAGCACTCGTGGTACGCGCGGAAGCCCGCCGCGACCGCCCGCCAGTTTTCCTCTTCGGAGAGTCCCAGCAGCGGGCCCCATGCGCGGAACATCTGGCGCGCGAACAGACGCCGATCCGACATGTCGACGATCGGATTGAGATAGGCGATGCCTTTGTCCGCGAAGGTATCGGCCTCCTTCGTGAACGCCGCCTTGACGGCCTCGGGCGTCGCCGCCGCGTTCGGGCATGCGTTGTCGGCGCGCACGTTGACCAGCGGCGAGTCGAGCACGTCGAACATGGGAAAGAACACGCAGTCGAGCGGCGTGCGCGCGTGCTTGACGCGAATGAGGTTGTCGACGTGCGCCAGCGCCACTTTCGACGGGAAGCACGGGTCGATGGCGCCGCGGCTGGAGCCGCTCCGATACAGTTCGGCGCTCGTGTAGTCCGAGTAGACGAGGTTGGCGGCTGGGACGCCGAGGCTCTCCAGATACGCGCTGAAGAGCGGCGCGTACGTGTAGAAGTTCAGGACGCGCGGCATTCCGATGCGCACGTGCGCGCGACGCCGCATGCGCCCGGCGCGCTCGCGCGTCTGGCGGCCCCACGCGCGCGCCGGCACGGGATCCGCGACGTTCGGCGGCCGTCGCGGTTTCCACACCTCGCGTGCGGCGAACTCGACGAGGTCGGGATTGGCCGCTTTGTTGCGGTCGAGCTCGCTCCGGACGGCGCGCATCTCCGCCAGGTCCTGCGCCGCGCCCTTGTCGCAGGCGGCCATGATGAATCGCCGCTCCCGCCGAACCCGCGGCGCGCCTTCGGCTGATTCGCGCGGAGCCGCGTCGGGCAGATGAACGTCGACAAACGTGCGCAGGCAGGTGTTCTTGCAGAAGCGGCACCGTGTCTCTTCGTTGCACGTCGTGTGATAGGTAATCGCCCGCACGGCCGCACAGCCGACGAACGTCGTCCGGCGTCCTTCACCGACGAGCCGGATCGCCTCGAGCGCCGCGCCGATTGCGCCGGATTCGGCCCGATGCTCGTGGACGAAGATGGCCGGCTCGACGCCCGTGCCCTCGAACGCGGCCCGGATGAAGTCGACCTCGGCCTTGACGACCGCCAGATTGTTCTGCGTGCCACCCTGCAGCACGAAGCGTGTCCCCAGGCGCGCCGGGTTCGCGACACCGGCGACATAATAGAAGATGTTCTTCGGCAGGACGGCCGCGAGGCCCGCCAGGATTTCATCCGCCTGCCATCCCTGGCGCTGCGCGTTGACCAGGTCGGCCTGCAGGAACACGGCGCAGCCGTAGCCGAAGACCGGCATGCGATGCGCCGCAAAGGCGTGTTCGGCGTAGCGATCGACGCTGATCCCCAGCGCATCGGCCGTGGATTGCAGAAAGTAGCCGTTGCCCGCGGAGCACTGCGTGTTCAGCCGGAAGTCGTTGACCCGGCCATGCCTGAGCACGATCAGCTTGATGTCCTGGCCGCCCACGTCGACGATGACGTGGGGATCCGGAAAACTCTTCAGCGCCGCCTGCGCGTGGGCCACCGTTTCGACCAGCGCCACGTCGGCGTCGAGCACGTCCCGCAGGATGTCCTTCGCGTATCCGGTGGTCCCGGCGCCGGCGACCTCGAGGCGCGCGCCGCCGGACTCGATTTGCCGCTCGAGTTCGCCCAGCAGATCGATCGCATCCTGAATCGGATTCCCGCGCGAGAGCCGGTACGATTTGGCCAGCAGCTCGCCCTGTTCGGACAGCAGCACCGCTTTCGTCGATGTCGATCCGCCGTCGATGCCGAGGAACGCACGCACGGTCTCGCCCGGTGCAAATGCCCGCGGCGCGAACGGCGTCGGCCCGTAGCGGCGGGTGAACGCCGCGAGCTCGGCATCCGACGCGCACAGGGCCGCCGCGCCCGACGTGGTCTTTTCCTGCGCCCGTTCGGCGCGCAGGTACCGCTCCAGGGCCGCCGTCCCGCGGTAACGGCCGACCTCATCGTCTTCCCGCCGGCCCGCTTCGACGGCGCCCATCGCCGCGAAGTACTGCGCGCGGTCGGGGACGTTGATGAGCGCATCGATGGTCGTGGCGTCGCCGACGTCGACCTGGCGATCGGCCCACATCTTCGGGATGTTCGCGTGCCACGCCTCCCGCATGCCGCGGATGAACGTGTTGGGACCGCCGAGGAGCAGGACGCGCGGCCGCAGCGTGTTGCCGCGCGCCAGCACGGTGAGGTTCTGCAGCACGATCGCGTCGAACAGCGACGCCATCAGCTCTTCGACGGGCACGCCCTGTTTCTGCAGGCTGTTGATGTCGGTCTCCGCGAACACGCCGCACTTGCCGGCGACTGGATGAATGCGAACGCCGGCGTACGACAGCCGGCCGACCTCGGCGGCGGGGATGTTCAGCCGGGTGGCGATCTTGTCGATGACCGCGCCGGTGCCGCCGGCGCACCGATCGTTCATCGACGCGATCTTCTTGCGGCATCCGGGCTGTCCGGTCTCTGCGAACATGACCATCTTCGCGTCCTGGCCGCCGAGCTCGACGACCGAGTTGGCGTCCGGATGCAGCACTTCGACGGCCAGCGAGACGGCGACGACTTCCTGGACGAAGTGCGCGCCGATCAGCCGGGCGAGCGAGCTCCCGCCGGACCCGGTCACGAACACGCGCGTGTTGGCGGGCGAGACGTCGAGGTCCGCCTCCAGCCGCCTGAGGAACGCGAGCAGCTTTTCCGGCTGTCGCGCCTCGTGGCGTTCGTAGGCTTCCCAGAGGATGCCGCCGCGATCGGACGCGACCGCGACGGCCTTGATGGTCGTCGAGCCGATGTCGATGCCGACGAGGTGGCGCGCGCCCGAGCGTGTCACGACGGTTGCTCGATGGGCTTGTGCCCGATGACGGCCGTGGGCGCCCGCCGTGGCCTGTCCATCAGATCGCTGACGTGCAGCACGAAGTTCGCAGCGCTCCCCGCGACGCCGGGATGATGCGGAACCGCATGGAGCGCCCGACGGAGATCCGGGTGCTCACCGACGTACGCGCGGATGTCGTCGAGGCGTTTCGCGGTTGAGGCGAGCGCTGCCGCGAACTCCCTCCGCGCCCGCGTCTTGGCGTCGGCGAGCGTCATCTGCACGCGGCTCCGCGCGTGCACCTCGCCGTCGCCGGCGGTCTCGATCGGGAGAAAGAGGATGTCCTTGAAACGGTTCACCACGGCGGACTGCGCGCCGTCGGACTGCGTCGACGGCATGCAGCCGAACGGCTTCAAGCTCAGCACCATGTGACAGTGGTGATGCACGGTGTGATACACGGTCTTGGCCACTTCCAGATGGCCCTCGCCGCCGCGGGCCAGCGGATTGTAGAAGGGCGCCGCGAGCCGCGCCAGTTCCTCCTGCTCGGGCAGGCGATGCACGAGCCCGCCGAGCGCATCGACGAGACGGTGGTACTGCCAGGCCCAGAAGCGCTCGCCGGCCGCGAAGAGCGCCCGGCGGCCCCGGTATCGGAGCTCGCTGGCGAGATAGCGGAGCGGGACGCGCCACCGCGGCCCGAGGGGAAGATCGAGACCGCGCCGCATGTCGGCGATGAGCCGCTCCTGGAACAGCAAATACATGACCCACGATCCGATTGGATCGACGAGCACTTCCGCGCCTTCGGATTCGAGGAACGCGAACATCTCGAAGTTCCCGGCGCTCTCGGTCGTCTGCGCCCAGAACTCGCCGGTCGTCTTGACGACCGGCTTCACGCGCAGTCGATCGACTTCGATCGCGTCTACGAGCGCGCGCACCTCGGCGAGCGCCTCGAAGAGCGCAGCGCCGAAGAGATGCTCGCGGATCTTGCCGAGCGTATTGAGGAAGTCGTACCGCGTGCCGTCGTGCGGGAAGATGGGGGCGAGCCAACGCGGTGGCCAATCGCGAAGCTCAAACGGCGCACGCTCGCGGACGAGGCACGCCAGCCGCGAGACCACCTCGCGCATGACGCGATCGGTCTCGCCGGCCACCACTTCGTACGGCCGTATGTGATACGCGAGTTGATGGAGGACGTCGCCGAGCGTGAAGGCGATGAGCGCGCCCATCCCGAAGTCCACGGTGAACTTCAGGCCCGGTTCGCCGGACGTGGCCTTCAAACCGTCGTTCTGCTCGAACAGCAGGACGCGGAACCCGTCGAACCCGGCGTTGTGCAACGCGAGCCGGTACTCGGCCTCGTACATGCCGAACCGGCACGGGCCGCACGTGCCCGCGGTGAAGAAGACGTAGCGGTCGATGATCGCTTGCCGCGTCAGGCCGCCGGCCTCCAGTCGGCGGAGATACTGAATGAGCGCGCCGACCGTGAAATAGGTCGGATTGCACTGCCCGACGTTTCCGTGTTCGCGCCCGAGCTGGTAGGCGGCGGCGTCGGGGGCTGACAGCGCATCGCACCGGTAGCCCGCGCCTTCGAACACGGCCCGCACCAGTTCTTCGTGCTTCCACGTCAGGCCGCCGAAGAGAATCGTCACGCCGTCACGCTCGGCCGCGGTGAACGGACGCTCGGTCGGACGATGGAAGTGGACCGTCGTCGCGGCGTCGAGGCCGGCCGCCGCCTCGAGCCGCGCGCGCTCAGCGGCAAGGCGCCGGAGAATTTCGGCTTCGCGCTCGTCGGCGCTCATGTCGGCGCTCGTTACTCGACGTTGCCGCGAACGCCTTGGAAGCCGTGCAGGGCCTGCTTCGCCAGCAGCGTGATCACGCGGCGGTCGTTGTAGCAGTAGCCGACGATGTGATTGAGCGTCGAGAAGCAGTGGGCCTGGCACGAGGCCTTCATCGTGTCGAGCTGGGCGGCATCGAATTTCGGCGCCCCGATCCGGCCCCAGTCCTCGGTCGCGTTGTAATTCGGGAAGCACGGCGCCAGGCTCCCGTCCACTCGGATGATGATCGTGTTCCGGCCGGCCCGGCAGTTCCATGATTCCGAGTGCCCGCCGCGCATGAACGTCTTCATCTGGGCGAGCCGCTCGATCGAGTTCGCCATCTGGTAGCCCGACCGCTGTTTGTCGATGAGCCAGTCGATCGCGGCGTCGACCTCCGCGTGATCCTCGGGCTGGATGTAGGTCGGGTTGTTCTCGAGGTGCTTGAAGTTCTTCTGCTCGAGCAGCGGCGGCTCGTTGATGTGGTAGTCGGTCGAAATCTTGTGCTCGCGCGCGATCTCGGTGAGCGCCCGCACGTCGTCGAGATTGTTGCGGCAGATGTTGATGTTGAGAAAGACCGTGTAGCCGTACCTGTACTGCTTCTGGACCAGATACTCGAAGTACGGACGGATCGGATTGAGCGCCTTCGGAAGCCCCGGCTTTTCGTCGACGGCGTCCACGGCCAGATTGAAAGTCGCGACACCGGCGTCCGCGAGACGATCGATCACATCCGGTTTCATGAGCCGGCCGTTGGTCGGCACGTAGATCCAGAAACCCTTCTTCGAGGCGTAGTCCACGACCTTGTGCACGAACTGGGGCCGCAACAGGACTTCGCCGCCCATCAGCGCGAGCAGGCGGCAGGGCGTCGTCTCCAGCCAGTCGATCGAGGCACGCGCGACTTCCTCGGTCATGCCCTTGACGCGGTTGTCGTACGACCAGCAGTAGTTGCAGTCCAGGTTGCACTTATATTCCGTGAATAAATACGCGATGATCGGCTGGAAGTCGCCGGGAAGAAGACGCGACTTGAAGTACGGCACGGCGAATCCGCGCATCGCGTGCCAGATTTGCGCCGGCGTCCAGTGCCGCTCGCCGTCGCCGGGCCACGCATCGTTGGTGAGCAGTTCAGGCCGCTGGGGGAAGATCGGGGCCGGCAGCCGCTCGCCGGCCGCGCGCGTCGCACCGTCGGTGTCCATGGCGTATTCCTCTCGGAGAGCGTGTTACGGTGGAGGCTCGCCGCTCTCCAGGCGATGCCGCAGCGTCTCGAGAACCTTCGGCGCTTCCGACCTCATGCGACGCTCGAGGATCCGCCGCGCCAGACCGCCCCAGAAGCCGTCCAGCACGTCGAGATCGGACTCGTTGATGTAGGCGAGGTACCGGCGCGGGCCGTCGCGCACGACGGCGGTCACGCTCAGCGATCCGTCGCTGTAGTGCGTCGCGAATACCTGTTTGCCGACGATGACTGCTTCGGGCACGAGGCGGCCATCGCCGCGCAGGATGCTGAGCTGCGTGGCGCTGATCACCGGCTTCGCGCCGAAGTGTTCCTTCGACCAGTACAGGAACGACTCGACGTCCGCGACTGGCCGGTGCGGCCAGTGATCCATGTATTCGGTCACGTCCGGCAGGTGCAACCGCAGGAACACGAACTGCTGCAGGAGCGCCGAAAACGCAGCCTGGAGCGACACGGGCGCGCGGTGGTCGTCCTGATCGGGCAGCGCGGCGTGACCGCTCGTGACATACGTCTGGACGCGGCGAAGGACGAGCCGCCGGAATGCATCCTGAACGAGGCCGGCGCGTTCCGTCCCCGTTCCCTGCGACACGCGTTGGAGCTCCGCGAGCTCGGCGGCGGCCAGCTTGAGCCCGCATCGGCCGGGCCGGCACCGTTGCAGCTCGTCGACGTCGCCATCGTCCAGCGTCAGCGTCGCCAGATCGGCGAGCTGCGGCGGGTTCGAGAACCGACCGATGGCCTGCACGTACGCTGACTGCTTGAGCGCCGCAATGCGGCGGATCCACGCGATGAGACGATCACCGCTCGCGTCGAGCGGGGTCGCGGAAAAGATCGTTATCGCGTGCGTCGTTCCGGGAATGACTCTCGCAACCGTCCCGCCGGTGTCGAGATGCTGGCGATCCTCCTGGGTCGCGGTGACTGACGGTCCAAAGAAGGCGAAAAGATCCGTGCTCTCTTGCGCCGATACATCGCCGGAGCTCAGCGTAACGAGGAACAGGAGCAGAATGGCCGGTCCATGCGTGGTCATATGGAAAGCGTCAGGAACCCGTACCGCTATGAGCAACGCGCGTACCCGCAGTCGCCTCGCTCGGCTGCGTCGGCGGCTTCTTCGCGAATAGGATCTGTCGGAGCTTCTTCGCCCGTCCGGCGCGATGTGCCGCGTCGTGAGCGGCGAGAGCTGTCACCTCTGCGACAAGGAGAACTCCTCTGGCGCCTCGCACGGGGTTTGCACGTGTTCAGACTCACCGGCGCTTGATGGCCGGGATGATCAGTCCGGGGCAAGTCTTGCGGAATACCGCCGGCAAACCGATTCCCCGACGGAATCTCGTCAAGAAAAGAGAATCCGATGAGCAAAGCAATCTTCGTCGCGAGGAAGCGGCCCCATCTGACGGAGGACGAGTTCATCACGTAGTGGCAACAGATTCACGCGCCGCTCGTGGCAAAGATCCCGGGCGTCCGTCGCTACGTGATCCAGGCCGTGCGGCGTGCCGCATCAGGCGCCGATCTCGAGCCGGTCCGCGACGGCATTGCCGAGATCTGGTTCGACAGTCTGGCGGTCGTGCAGGACGCGGCGGAGTCGCGGGAGGGACAAGCTGCGGCGGCCGACCTGCCGAAGTTCTGCTCGCCGGAGAGCGGCACGGTCGTGGTCGAGGAAATCGCCGTCGTCGTTGGCCAAGCCGAAACACCGAGTCCTATACGCGGGGTTTGTGTGAACCGGTATAATTCATAGATCTCACAGACCGTGAGCGTTTCGTTGTGCGGTTCATCATGGGTCCTCTTCCGAGAATCATTCAAGGCGGCATGGGCGTGGCCGTGTCCCATTGGCGGTTGGCGCGGGCGGTCGCTCAACTCGGCCAACTGGGCGTCGTGTCCGGGACGGCCCTGGACGCGGTGTTCGTCAGGCGGTTGCAGGACGGAGATCCCGGTGGCCACATGCGCCGCGGCCTGGACCAGTTTCCGGTGCCGGAGATCGCCGACCGGCTGTGGGCCAGATACTACAGCCCCGGCGGAAAGGCCGGGGGCGTCCCGTATCGGTCGCTGCCACCACACTCGAAGGAGATGCCGCAGGAACTCACGGAGCTGTGCATCGTGGCCAATTTTGTCGAAGTCACGCTCGCACGCGAAGTCCACGACCATCCAGTCGGCATCAACTACCTGGAAAAAATTCAGATCCCGCACTTGCCGTCTCTCTATGGCGCCATGCTCGCAGGCGTTCGGTACGTCCTGATGGGGGCCGGCGTGCCGCTCAGGATTCCGGGCGTCCTCGATCGCTTCACCCATCACGAACCCGCGACCTATCCCCTGCAGGTGACCGGCGCCCACGACCAGGACGACCGGACCATGACCTTCACGCCGCACCGGTTCATGAGGCGACACTTACCGGCGCTTGTCCGGCCGCGATTCCTCGCGATCATCGCCTCCAATACGCTGGCGACGACGCTGCTCAAGAAGGCGGACGGCCAGGTCGATGGATTCGTCATCGAGGGACACACGGCCGGCGGCCACAACGCGCCGCCCCGCGGCAAGTTGCAACTGAACGACAGGGGCGAGGCGCTCTATGGGGAGCGTGACACCGTGGATCTCGAGAAGATGCGCGCTCTTGACGTGCCGTTCTGGCTGGCCGGGGGCTATGGTTCGCCGGAGAAACTTGTGGAGGCGTTGGCCGCCGGGGCTGCTGGCGTGCAGGTAGGAACCGCCTTTGCGTTCTGCGAAGAATCGGGTCTCGCGGGCTCCTACAAGCGCGCGCTGTTGGACGAGGTCATCGCGGGAACGGCGCGGGTGGTCACCGACCCCAAGGCGTCACCGACGAGTTTTCCTTTCAAGGTGGTGCAACTGACCGGGTCGTTGTCAGACGAGGAGGTGTATCTGACTCGACCCAGGATCTGTGACTTGGGCTATCTGCGCGAGGCGTTCAGAACCTCGTCGGGCACCATCGACTACCGCTGCTCCGCGGAGCCGGTGACGACGTACGTGTCAAAAGGGGGGAAGGTCGAGCAGACCGTGGGCAAGAGATGCCTCTGTAATGCCCTGCTGACGAACGTCGGCCATCCCCAGCTGCGAAAGGGGAGATACGTCGAGCAGGCGCTGATCACTTCCGGGAATGACTTGGCCGGACTCGACCGATTCCTACCTGAAGGCTCAAAGACCTACACCGCCGAAGACGTGGTCCGCACCCTGCTCGGTCGGACGCCACAGGGATAGGCCGCTTATGCAGATGCGGAGTGACGCGGGTCGTTGGGCGACCACCCACCCCGGTCATGGACGACGCGACGAGGAAGCAGCTGCAGGGACGGTACCGATTCCTCCTCGCGGTTTCCCCGATCGGGTCTGATACAACGACGACGCGCGAGGTCGAGTGGATCGTTCGTCCATAACACGCGAGGCTCACGCGCTGGACCGGCGGCCGGCGCGCATCACCCGCGGTGGCGTCATGGTGTCTCCCCGGCGACTGAGTTGCCCTCCAAGAGCGCGTCGATCACTCTTAACACCTCCGCGATGTCGAGCGGTTTGGTCAAGTAGGCCGCCGCGCCTGCCGCCTTCAGCCGCTTCATCAGTCCCGGTGTGGCGTCGGCGGTGACCATCACCTTTGGGATGGATCGGCTTTGCGGATCGGCCCACAGGCGCCGCAGCACTTCGTCGCCGGGCACGTCCGGCAAGTGCAGGTCGAGGAGGATCACGTTCGGGCGGCGCGCTGTGACAAGGGCCGGCACTTCCGCGGCGTGCGCGGCGTGGACGAGCTCGACGCCGGGCCGCCGGCAAAGGATCCGTTCCATGAGGCGCACGTTCGAGATGTTGTCTTCAACGTACAAGACCACTCCCGCCCTGGGTGTGGTCGCCACCGCGGGCGACGCGGCGGCCTTGGCTGGCTGAGCTGCCGGCGGCGCACTGACCGCCGGCGGCAGTTCAATCCAAAAGGTGGAGCCTTCGTCGACGATGCTGGTCGCGTTGAGTTGCCCACCCATTGCCCGGGCGAGCGCGCGCGACAGCGCAAGACCGAGACCCGTCCCTTCAATCGAGCTGCGCTCCGCGCCCAAACGCTCGAAGGGCTGAAAGAGCAGCTTCACCTTCTCGGGCGGAATGCCCGCGCCCGTATCCGTCACCAGCAGACGAGACGGCTGATGCGTCGTCGCGTCGCCGGGTTCGAAGCGGATGATGACGCGACCGTTGTCGCGGTTGTATTTCACGGCATTCGACAGCAGGTTGATGAGCACCTGCCCCAATCGCGGCCGATCCGCCAAGACCGCCATCTCTTCCGCCGGCAGCGGCGCGACGTCGATCGTGACGCCTCGCTGCGCTGCGAGCGGCCTCACGAGGGCGGCCGTCGTCTCGATGACCTCCCGGACTGGCACCACCTCCGGCGACAAGGACAAGTGGCCGGTTTCGATTCGCGTGATATCCAACACTTCGTTGACGAGATCCAGGAGATGACGGCCGCCGCTGAGGATTTGCCGGACATGCTCAGCGCCGTCCGGCGCAAGGCCTTCCAGGTCGAGCAGCTGCGCGAATCCCAGGATCGCATTCAGCGGTGTGCGCAAGTCGTGGCTCATCCGCGAGAGGAATTCGCTTTTCGCGAGATTCGCGCGCTCGGCTTCCAGGCGCACCAGCCTTAAGTCGTCCTCGCTCTTTTTGCGGTCGGTGACGTCCTCGGAGAGACAACAGATCGCATAGACCTGGCCGGAATCGTCGAGCAGCGGGAAGCGGCGCGCCTCGAGCACGCCGAGCTCGTACCCGCGCATGTACGGCTCTTCGAACGTCTTGGCCTGTTTCGTCTCGATGACTGTGCGATCGTGGGCCGCGTAGATGTCGGCCATGCGCGGAGGCGCCACCTGCGCCGTCGTCTTGCCGAGCAGGTCCTCGGGCGGCTTGTCGAGGAATTCGGCCGCGCGCGGGCTCACGAGCAGCACCCGGCCGTCGACGTCCTTGACGAGAATGCCAAGGGGACTGTGCTTGAGGATCGCCTGTAACAACTGGTCGGAGCGCTCGGCCCGCACCGCCAGCTCGGCGTGAAGTCGACGGACTTCTTCCTCGGCGCGCTGACGCTCCGCGCGCTCCATCGCCTCGGCCCTGGCGCGCCGCACGGCGGTCGGCAGCCGCGCGATGCGCTGCTTGAGCACGTAATCGGTCGCGCCATCCTTCAATCGGTCGACCGCCAGTTCTTCGCCCAGCGTTGCCGAAAGAAAGATGAACGGCGTGAGCGGCGCCAGACGCCGCGCGATGGCTTGCGCCGTCAACCCGTCGAAACTCGGCAGGCTGTAGTCGGCGAGAATGAGGTCGAACGAGTGATGCAGCAGCTCGGCTTCGAACGTGCTGCGCGTGTCGGCGTACCGAAACTCGCTCAGCAGCCCATCGGCGCGGAGCGTCGCGGCGGCCAGCTCGCGATCGTCCGCATCGTCCTCGACGTGGAGGATCCGCATGGGGTCGGCTACGCTGCCGCGGGGCGACGGGCGCTGTGTTGACATCGCGCCGCTTACCGCGCCGGAAACGGTTCGTTCAGCACGGCCCAGAATCCGCCGAGCAGGCTCATCGCGTCCACGAACGCATGGAAGTCCACAGGTTTCACCACGTAGGCGTTCACACCCAGGTTGTAGCTGTGCACCAGATCCTGCTCCTCGCGCGAGGACGTCAGAACCACGACCGGAATGGTCCGGAGCTCGGGGTCGGTCTTGACGTGGCGCAGCACCTCCAGGCCGTCGATCTTCGGCATCTTCAGATCGAGCAGCATCACCGCGGGATGCCCTGCCTCGCGGTCGGCATACGCGCCGCGGCAATGCAGGTAGTCGAGGGCCTCGGCGCCGTCACGCACGACAATCACCTCGTTGACGAGGCGGTTGGCGCGCAGCGCGGTGAGCGTCAGCTCGGCATCGTTGACGCTGTCCTCGGCCAGCAGAATCCGCCGAAGATCAGTCCCGGCCATCGGGTACTCCTCCGGAATGCGGCAGCGAAAAATACATCGTGGCTCCGCCGTCGACCGCCCCTTCGGCCCATGCGCGCCCCCCGTGCCGCTGCACGATCCTTCGTACGTTCGCCAGGCCGATGCCGATCCCCTCGAACTCGTCGTCGCGGTGCAGACGCTGAAACACGCCGAACAGCTTGTCGACGTACGCCATGTCAAATCCGACGCCATTGTCCCGCACGTAGACGACCGCCTCCTCGCCGTCGCCCGGCATGGTGCCGACGTCGATTTCCGAGCGCGTGCGCGTGGACGAGTACTTCACCGCGTTCGACAGCAGGTTGACGAGCACGAGGCGCAGCAGCGCGCGGTCCGCGTCGACCACGGGCAGCGGATGCAGGCGCCAGACCACGTCGCGACCATTGACGCCGGCCATGATTTCCTGCTGCACGTCTCGAACGAGGACGTTGAGGTCCACGCGCAGGCGACTGAGCTCCGCGCGGCCCACGCGAGAGAAGGCGAGGAGATCGTCAATCAGCCGACCCATGTGCGTGGCGGCATCGACAATCGTGTCGAGGTGGCGTCGGCTGTCCGCGCTCAATGACGCCGAGGCGGACCCTCGCACCAACTCGGCGAACCCGGTGATGTGCCGCAGCGGTGCGCGCAGGTCGTGCGAGACCGAATAGCTGAACGCCTCGAGCTCGTGGTTGACGGCCGTCAATTCCTGCGCCCGGCGCTCGAGTTCCTTCGCGGTACGCTTCTCGTCGGTGACGTCTCGAGCGGCCGCAAAGATCAGACCGCGGGAGGGCAGCGGCGCCGCGTTCCAGCTGAGCCAGCGGTACGATCCATTCTTGCAGCGATAGCGATTCTCGAAGCTCATGGCCGCCTGGCCCGCCGCCTGCCGTTCAGCCTGGGCCGCGGTGGACGCGCGGTCGTCGGGATGGACAAACTCCAGATAGGGACGTCCGGTCAGATCCTCAGCCGTCCAGCCCAACGTGCGCTGCCACGCGCCGTTCACCTGCTTGAATCGTCCGTCCATGCCCGCGATGCACAGCATGTCCAGCGAGAGCGCGAAGAACTGGCTCAGTTCCTCCCGCGCTTCCTTGAGCTCCTGAATGCGCGCCCGCAACAGGTCGCTCGACTCTTCCAGACTGCGCGTACGCTCGCGCACGCGCTGCTCGAGGCCCTGCCGAGCGTGTTCGACCTGCGCCGTCATCGCGTTGAACGCCGCGCCGAGACGGCCGATCTCATCGCGCCTGCGGATGACGAGCCGTCGCGCGTAGTCGCCGGCCGCGATCGCCTCGGACGCCTGTGTCAGCGCATGCAGAGGCTTGGTGATCCGAGCGCTGAGAATCGCGACGCCGAACGCGGCGAGCATCACGAATCCGGCGGCCAGCAGCAACAGTTGTCGGAAGCCCGCCCGGGCGGCTGCCAATACCAGCTCCCGGGGGAAGTCGACCCACACGGTCCACGGCGTGCCGTCGACAAACGACTGCCCCCCGATACGCCACGATCCGTCCGCCGCCCGGTATTCGGCGACACCCGCGCGACCGGTAGCAACGCGTGGCCCCGGGACGGGTACGGAGAAGTTCGTCCACACGTCACCCGATCGGTTGCCGATGGCGACTGTCGCACCCGCACCGACCAAGCGGCCAATCGCGTCCGCGTTCTGTGCCGCCCGCATCGTGCGAGGCACGACCAGAAATCCCAGGCGGTGGGCAGGTGCAGTGCCGGCGTCAGCACTCGACGCCAGGACTTCGTCGGCTACTTCGAAGACCACGGCGCCTTCGACAAGGTGGAACGCTCCGATGCCAAGCGATGAAGGCGTTCCGCGCAAGGCGGGCCCCGTGGCCGGCGCGGCGGCTGAACCTGGCGTCGTGTCCACGCGAAGAACCACGGCACCAGTCGCGTCCAGCAACTCGACTGCGGGTTGCCCCGCGGCCGCCAGCGGCTTCAGCCGCTGCTCCACGATCGATCGGGTCTGCGCGGTCGGCGTAAGCATGTAGCTGCGAACGGCCTCGTCCGCGGCCAGGCGGTGGACTTCGCTCGCCCCGCGGAGGGCGCTCTGATTCACCAGGTTCGCCATCTGTCCGGCGGCGACCAAAGCGCGCTCGCTGCCAGTTCGCAGCACTGTGCGCTCGAGCTGGCGCTCGAACGCCCAGAGAAAGGCGCCCAGGACGACGAGGATGAGTGCGCCGATCAGAAGCGGCAGACGAAGCCGCAGCGAGTGATAAACCCGCAATGGTGGCGCGGTGGAATAAGACTGTTTCACTCCGATTATTATCGGACAGTCGCACGCTTCGCACCAGCAAAGCGCAGTAACTGGTTTCATCGAGCAGGGTGAGAGCCAGTTACATATTTGGCTGGACAAGTTATTGGCCTGTTGACACTTACTACTGGAGGGAGTAATCAGTATTCAGATAGTCGATTAGTCCTTCTGTCAGGGGACAGTTCGTGAATGACCAGGTCGGGCGACCCACGCCAAGACGCCTCACACCCATTCGAGCCGATGCTCGGATAGCGCCCGGTTGTGTCTTGGTCGTCGATGACGTCCGAGGCAATATCCAGCTGGCGACGGCCCTGCTCGAGCGCGAGGGCTACACAGTCACCGCGGCGTCGACAGGCCGTGACGCGCTTGACGCCGTCGCCCGCGACCAGCCGGATCTCATTCTGCTCGATGTCATGCTGCCGGACCTCGACGGTTTTGAGATCTGCCGCCGGCTGAAAGCTGATGCCGCCACCCGTCTCCTGCCTGTCGTGCTCCTGACCGCCAGAAGTGACACCGCCGCGAGGATTCACGGCATCGAAGCCGGCGCCGACGACTTCATCACCAAGCCCTTCAATCCGCCGGAAATCCGCGCGCGCGTGCGCTCGCTCATCCGAATCAAGCGGTACACCGACGATCTCGAAACGGCCGAATCGGTCATCGTCAGCCTGGCGCTGACGATCGAGGCGCGCGATCCGTCCATCGACGGCCATTGTCAGCGTCTGGCCGCGTATGCCGCGGCGCTGGGCGCGCACATCGGGTTGGGGGAGGAGGACCTCGCGGCGCTCGAGCGCGGCGGGTATCTGCACGACGTCGGGAAGGTCGGACTGCCTGATGCCGTGCTTCTCAAACCGGGACCGCTGACGCGCGACGAGTACGAGCACATGAAAACCCACACGCTGATCGGCGATCGCCTGTGCGGAGAGTTGCGATCGCTGCGACGCGTGCGGCCGGTCGTGCGGGGCCATCACGAGCGGCTCGACGGCAGCGGCTACCCCGACGGCCTCCGCGGCGACGCGATTCCTCTCCTCGCCCAGATCATGGGCATTGTCGACGTCTTCGATGCGCTGACAACGAGCCGGCCGTACAAACGCGCGCTGCCGGCGGAATGCGCGTACGAGGCCCTGCTCGATGAAGTGTCCCGCGGCTGGCGACGCCGTGATCTGGTCGACGCCTTCATCGGTTTGACGGCGTCGAATCTGATGCCGCGTTTCCCCGGAAGCGCCTGTTCGAGCTGACGTGGCGGGCGCCCCTGTCGATTTCTGACTAAGGGAGGCGCTGCCGACCGCCAGCGCCTGAGGAATCTGATCGATGGCTGCTGATCCACACCCGCCAACCGAGGAATCGCCGCTGCTGCATCAATTCAAGAACCACCTGGCCATCGTCGTCGGTTTCTGCGATCTGCTGCTCCACGAAATCGCCGACGCGGATCCGAAACACGCCGACGTGGCGGAGATGCGCAAGGCGGCGGAAGCCGCCATGGCCCTCCTGCCGGAACTGTCCCGGCGCCTGCGGTGAAGACGATGGCCGACACGCGCCCGACGCTCCTGGTCGTCGATGATGAGCCCGGCATCATCGCCATGGTCGAGCGCTTCGCCCGCATCCAGGGATTCGATGTCATCGCGCATGCCGGCGGCCGCCAGCTTGTCGCCGAGCTGCCGACGATGAACTGCGATGTCGCGCTGGTCGATTTGCGGATGCCCGAAGTCAGCGGCCTCGACGTCCTGCGCGCGATTCGCGATGCGGATCCCGCTTGCCAGGTCATCCTCATGACGGCGCATGCGTCCGTCGAGTCGGCGATCGAAGCCGTCAAGCTCGGCGCGCTCGACTACCTCAGCAAGCCGTTCGACTTCGAGCGGCTCGGCGAGCTGTTGACGAACGTGCGCGAGGGACTCGAGCGCCGCCGGCGGCTCCTGACCGCGGACCGCGAGCTCGCCAGCCGCTTCCAGTTCTGCGGCATGGTCGGGCGCAGTCCCGTGATGCAGGAACTATTCGACATCATCCGGCGCCTCGCGCCGCACGTCAGGACCGCGCTCGTCACCGGCGAAACAGGCACCGGCAAAGAGCTCGTGGCCCGTGCGCTCCATAAGCTCGGCGGGCGGCGGGACAAGCGCTTCGTGGCGTCGAACTGTTCCGCGATTGTGGAGTCGCTGTTCGAAAGCGAGCTGTTCGGGCACACGCGCGGCGCCTTCACTGGCGCCAGCGAGGCGAAGCCGGGAATGTTCGAGCTCGCCGACGGCGGTACGCTGTTCCTCGACGAGATCGGCGAGCTCCCGCTCGTCATGCAGGCGAAGCTGCTGCGCGTGGTCGAGTACGGCGAAGTGCAGCGCGTGGGTGCGACCGACACGCGGCGCGTCGACGTCCGGGTCATCGCCGCGACGAACCGCGATTTGCGCGAGGAAGTCCGGCTCGGCCGGTTCCGCCAGGATTTGTACTATCGCCTGAACATCGTGGAGATTGCCCTTCCGCCGCTCCGCGACCGGCGCGAGGACATCTCGTATCTGGCCGCCGCGTTCATTCAGGACTTCGCGGCGCGCTTCGGCAAGTCGATCGTCGGCATGAGTCCGGGCGCGGAGCGCCTGCTGTCGAACGCGCCCTGGCCGGGCAACGTGCGGGAACTGCGCAACACCCTCGAGCGCGCGTGCATGCTGACGGATGGTCGCATGCTGAGCGAGCGCGAGGTCCTCAGCGCACTCGGCGGTGCTGCGCGTCCGGCCGTCGCCGCGCCGGCCACCGCGTCGGCGCAGGTGGCGCGCATTGCGCCGCCCCCGCGCGATCTCGATCGCTCCCAGCTCGAGGAAGTGCTGCAGCGCGTCGGCGGCAACAAGTCGGCGGCCGCCCGCGAACTCGGCGTCAGCCGCCGGGCGCTTTACCGACGCCTCGAGAACCACGGGCTCCATTAGTCGCACCCGTGCGTAAGCCCGCCGCACACCTGTGCGTACGCCCAGCGCACAGGGGGGCGCGCGCGCCCTCCATCGTGACAACCTTACCCCAATCAATCGCTTAGACAATGTGACGGCTGACGGCACATTCCTCGCTCTCTCGTCCCGCGTCCGGCGCAACACCGCGCCACGACGGTTCGAGGAGCCGAAGTCATGTTTCGCAGCGCCATCATCGCCAGCATCGCTCTCGCGGGTCTGACGCTCTTCACCGTGCCGGCGATCGCCGCCGACGGCGACAGCGCGGCCGCGACCACCGGCAAGGCTACGGCCACGACGCCGCCGGCCACCTCTGGCCTGGCCGGCGACGTGGACTGGTCGCTGCCGCCGATACAGATTGGCGCGGCGACGACGCGGCCAGCGGCATTGTCCGCCCTCTACGTCAGCCTCGCGGGCCTCCAGGCATTCGACGGGTATTCAACGCTGCAGGGCGTCTCGCGCAACGCGCGCGAGGGGAACGCGCTCATGCAGGGCGCGGCCAGCCATCCGGCCGCCTTCTTTGCGGTGAAAGCTGTCTCGGCGGCCGTGCCGATGATCATCGCCGAGCGGATGTGGCGCACCAATCGCGTCGGCGCCATCGTCGTCATGGTGCTGGCGAACGGCGTCGCCGGCGCCGTCGCGGCCAATAACGCACACGCGCTCCATCAACAGCAGTAAACACACAGTCACGAAACATCAGTGAGAGGTATGGAGGATCCCGTGAGACGTGAGAATCGCAACCCGCTCGTGCTGGTCGTCGACGACGAAACCAGCATGCGCCGCATCGCGCGCACGATGCTCGAACAGGCCGGCTACGACGTGATCGAAGCCAGTAATGGTGAAGACGCTCTGAGATTCGTCGATCAGCAGACGCCGATCGACCTTCTGGTCGCCGACGTTCGGATGCCCGTGATGGACGGCGACGACATGGCGCGGCGGTTCCGCGCGGCGCGGCCCGACCTCAAGGTGCTGTACGTGACCGGGTTCGCGGACCAGCTCTTCGAGAATCACCCCACGCTGTGGCAGGGGGAGGCGTTTCTCGACAAACCCTTCTCTCGCCGCGGGCTGCTCGAAGCCGCATCACTGCTGCTGTTCGGCAGTCTGGAAAAGCCGGAACCAATCGAGCCGGCCGCCGTGTCCATGAGCCCGCGTGCGTACGCGCAGCAAATGGTTTAGCAATAGTGCGGGACCACCCCAGGTCCGCTCAGCTTCGCCTCGATCACGGCGTCGCTTGTTGGGGTCGCGCTCATGGGTTCCCGACGCGTCGAGCGCTTCGAGTGGAAGCAGCCTTCGCGCTGCCGGTCGAGTGATTCGAACGCCTGGCACCACTGTCGGCCGCGCGAGTGATCCCTGGTTTGAGAGGCCCGAGGTCGCGGCGATCCTTCAATCCGATGGCTGCTCGACGCGCCGGCCTGGTGTAGACACGGGTTCGAATCCCCAATGTGTCTTGCTCAGATAGGTGGGTGGCTGCGGCGGGGGGCCTAAGCCGTACGGGCGTAGCCGATCAGGCGGTGTCGCGCGCGTCCTTGGAGCGATGTGAGACGGTTACCCGCCCGGGCCGCCGCCCGAGTCTAGCGGAACCAACCCGGGAGGGTGGCCGTCATCGTGAGCTTCCTGAAATGCGGTCGAGAGCTGAACCTTACGCCGAGCCGCCCATCACGAGCCGCGGCGCGCAACGTCCGCACATGCACGTGGAGCTCGTGGGCGAGGACTGGAAGCGGCACTCGTTCATGTGGTGATCGCCTAGCCTTCAGAGTTCGCGCTTGGTGGACGATAGCCTCCGGCGTGGGCCGTCGACCTGCATCCCAGGTACGGAACGTTTCGAGAGCGACACCAAGAGCCGTCGCACACTCCGTCTGGGACAAGCCAAGCCGCGCCCGGATCTCCCTCAGCGGCGATGCGGAGCCAGTCACCGCTCACGACGATGCCATTGGTCCGCAGTCGACTGAAAGCGAATGGACTGCGATGAGAATCCGCCGTTCGCAACGGCTCGGAAATGCGCCTAAAACAGCAGAAAGTATTTCAGATGGTAGGTTCCGACCGGTCGCGGCGAGCGGTGAAATGTCGCCAGACTCCGAGGTGCAAATCCACGCTTTCGCGAAATCTGGGCAGGAATGGCGCGCCCGGCTGGTTTCGAACCAGCGACCCCCGGCTTAGAAGGCCGGTGCTCTATCCCCTGAGCTACGGGCGCGAAGAGGCGCGTACCAGCAAGTGTAGCAAGATCGCGTGCCGCCGACTTCCCGTGAGGGATTGCCGAGTTCCCAGCGAATCGGCGAGTTCAGACGGGGCACAGTCTGGCACCTGACTTGCGACTCTCGCCCGGAGGAGAGCGCGCCCATGCCGTTCGAAAATCGCGCCGAGGCCGGACGGCTGCTGGCTGGCCGGCTGGCGGTCTACCGGGGTCAGCGGCCGCTCGTGCTGGCGATTCCTCGAGGCGCCGTGCCGATGGCCAGAATCGTCGCCGACGCGCTCGACGGCGAGTTGGACGTGGTTCTCGTCCACAAGCTTGGCGCGCCGAACAATCCCGAGCTCGCGATCGGATCGATCGACGAGACGGGCGCGGTCTACCTGGACCCCGAGATGCGCACGATGTGGGACCAGTCGCATCTCGAACACGAGCGGTCGGCACAGCTGTCGACGCTGACGCGACGGCGGCAGATGTACCAGCCAGCCGGCGCGCCGATCGAGGCGGCCGGCCGGATCGCGATCGTGATCGATGACGGCATCGCCACCGGATCGACGATGATGGCGGCGCTGAGGGCCGTGCGGGGCCGGCGGCCTTCAACGCTCATTGCGGCCGCGGGCGTCGCGGCCCCCCAGGCGCTGCGGCTGATCCGGCCGCACGCCGATGACGTCGTGTGCCTCGAGACGCCGATGTGGCTGTACGCGATCGGCGATTTCTACCGCGACTTCTCACAGGTGTCCGACGACGAGGTGATCGCGGCGCTGCGCCGTACGGCGACTGACGGGGTGGATGTACGGAAGGCCAAACCAACGGCGTGACGCTGTTCCTCTGCGGCGACGTGATGACCGGTCGCGGCGTCGATCAGATCCTGCCTCACCCGAGCGCGCCGAAGATCTTCGAGCCGTACACCAAGGACGCGCGCGAGTACGTGACGCTTGCTGAATCGCGGAACGGCCCGGTGGCGAAGCCGGTCAGCGCATCGTACATCTGGGGCGACGCGTTGTCCGAGCTCGAGCGCGTGAAGCCCGACGCCGCCATCGTCAACCTGGAGACGAGCGTCACGCGCAGCGACGACCGCTGGCGGGCGAAGGACATCCACTATCGCATGCATCCGGAGAACGTGGACTGCCTGACCGCCGCGCGCATCGACGTGTGCGGGCTCGCCAACAATCACGTGCTCGACTTCGGCTGCGGCGGACTGGTCGAGACGCTCGACACGCTGCGCGCCGCGGGACTGAGGACGGCCGGCGCCGGACACAACCTCGGAGAGGCACGAGCGCCGGCGATTGTGTCGCTCTCCACCGGATCGCGGCTGCTGGTGTTCGCGTTCGGGACCGGATCGAGCGGGATCTGTCCGGGCTGGGCCGCCCGCGACGATCGCCCCGGCATCGATGTGCTCGCCGACCTGTCCGAGACCACGGCCGCCGGCGTCGTGGATCGAGTGCGGCGCGCCCGTGGCCCGCGGGATCTCGTCGTGGCGTCCGTCCATTGGGGAACGAATTGGGGATACGACGTGCCTCCCGATCACGTGCGGTTTGCACGCTGGCTCGTCGATGGCGGCGTCGACGTCGTTCACGGCCATTCGTCTCACCATCCGCGTCCGATCGAGGTGTACAAGAATCGCCTCATCATGTACGGCTGCGGCGACTTCATCGACGACTACGAAGGCATCGAGGGCTACGCCGAGTACCGGGACGATCTGGTCTTGATGTACTTCGCGACGCTGTCGGCCACGACGGGCGAGCTCATGGGCCTCGACATGACGCCGATGCAGATCAGGAGGCTGTCGTTGCACAGAAGCGCGGCGCCCGATGCGCGCTGGCTGCGCGACACCCTCGCGCGGGCCTGCGATCCCTTCGAGTCTCGAGTGGATCTCCAGCCGAATGGGACGCTCGCTCTCCGGTGGTGATGACGTGACCGTCAGCCTCGAATCGACGGTGGCGTTTCTGCGGCGCGCCGATGCCTATTCAGAGGCGCCGGGCGAGGTCGTCGCCATCCAGACGCACATGTCGTGGGTCTTTCTCACCGGCGCGCATGCCTACAAGCTCAAGAAGCCGATTCAATTCAACAGCGTCGATTTCCGCACGGCGGATGCCCGGCGTCGCAACTGCGAGGAAGAAGTCCGGCTGAACCGCCGGCTGGCGAGCGCTGTCTACCTTGGCGTCGTCGCGCTGACGCTCGATCCCGGCGGACGACTGGCGCTCGACGGGGCGGGCACACCGGTGGATTGGCTCGTGAAAATGCGCCAGCTGCCCGCCGAACACATGCTGGACGCGGTCATCACCGGCGGGCGCGCTGGAGACGAGGAATCGCCGATCCGCGAGGCGGCCCACTACCTCGCCAGGTTTTATGCAGCCGCGAAGCCCGAACCCGTCGACGGTCCCGCGCATCGGCGGCGGCTTGCGGACGGGGTCCGATGCGATCTTCGGGAGCTGTGCAGGACGACGTACGGTCTGCCCGCGCGGACCGTGCACGCGCTTGCCCGAGCCGAGCTCGCCTTCCTCGACGCGAACGCCCCGGTGTTCGAGCAGCGCCTCCAGCAGGGTCGGTGCGTCGAAGGTCATGGCGACCTCCGCCCCGAACACATCTGCCTGCGCCCCGCGCCGGCGATTATCGACTGCCTCGAGTTCGCGAGGGATCTTCGTGTGCTCGATCCCGCGGACGAGCTGGCGTTTCTCGCGCTCGAGTGCGAGCGTCTCGGAGACGCGCGAGTGGGAACGTGGTTCCTGGACGTCTACAGCCAGGTGACCGGCGATCGTCCGCAGGCGTCGCTCGTCCATTTCTATCGCGTGTATCGCGCGCTCAGGCGCGCCAGGATCGCCGCCGCCCATCTCGACGATCCAAGCGTCGCCCATCCCGAGGTCTTCATCGCGAAGGCGAAGCGCTATCTCGACCTCGTCACCCCTCCAGCAGATCCGTGAGCGAGCCGCCCTCGTGCAGGCGCCTGATCGCTTCGGCCAGCAGCGCCGCGCTGTCGAGGAGCCACAGTTTTTCCGAGACGAGCGCCGCCGGGAGCGCCGCCGGCGGAATGTGATCGAGGACGGCAATCCGGTCGATCGGCGCCGCGGCGAGCGTGGACGCTGCCTCGGGAACGAACGCTCCGTGGGCGGCTGCCGCCACGACCTTCAGCGCACCGGCCCGCCGGCAGGCCGTCGCGGCGCGCGCGATCGTCGTGCCGCCGCTGATCATGTCGTCGATCAGCAGGATCGTCCGGCCCTCGACGTCGCCGACGACCGCGTCGCCGCTGACGACGCCCTCGCTCCGCCGCTTCTGGATGAAGCCGCCCGGGATCTCCCGTCCCATCCGGCGGCTGAGCACGTCGCGGAAGCGTTCGGCGCGCTTGATGCCGCCGAAATCCGGCGAGACGACGGCCAGCCGCTGGTCGGCAAGCTGCGTTGCGAAGTACTCCGCGAACACACGGCCCGCGTCGAGGTGCTCGGTGCGGCAGCGAAAGGCGTTCTGGAAGGCCGCCACGTTGTGCACCTCGACGGTGACGACGCACTCCACGCCCACCGCCTCGAAGATCGAGGCCACGTAGCGCGTGATGACGGGGTCCCGCGGTTTGGTCCGCTGCTCCTTGCGCGCGTAGCACAGAAAGGGCACGACCGCGGTCACGCGATCCGCGCCGGCGTCGCGCAGCGCCCCCAGGAAGAACAGGAGCCGGCAGAGCTTGTCGTTGACGCTGAGCGCCGCCTCGCCGTGCAGCGACTGCACGACGTACACGTCGCTGCCGCGGACGCTCTCGAGCGGCCGGGTCTTGTGTTGTCCCCATTCGAAATCGCGTTCCTCGTGCGCGCCCGGGCGGATGCCCAGATTGCGTGCGACGCGTTCAGCAAGCGCCTCGCCGGAACGAAGCGAGAAGAGCGACAGGCGTGCAGCCATAGCGGGATGGATTATCGCCGAAGGCGGGCATCACCGCATATGCCGGGGATCCACGGCCGACGATCCGCACCACCGTCGCGCCGTCTCACGCAGGCCAGGCTGCTATCATGGCCGCGCGCGATCGCGAGCTTCCCGCGCGGAAGGACCAAGGAAGACGTGGCGACGATCACACGCGTGCTGGTGCCGTCAGATTTCAGCGAATGCTCGGGCCGCGCGCTGGACTACGCGAAGACCGTGGCGGACCGCTTCGGTGCGTCCCTCGACCTGCTAAACGTCGTGCCGAACCCGTACGTCGCCGCCGCCAGCGAGGTGAACGTGCCGCTGCCGCAGGAGTTCCTCGACGAACTCGAGGGGGAGGCGCGGCAGCAACTCGAAGCGGCCCTCAGCCCGGCGGAGCGCAGCCGCTTTCACGCGCAGGTCTCC
This sequence comes from Terriglobia bacterium, assembly GCA_020073005.1. GTDB lineage: Bacteria > Acidobacteriota > Vicinamibacteria > Vicinamibacterales > CAVVIG01 > SRVP-36. The sequence goes on from JAIQFX010000006.1 coordinate 60,745, forward strand.
GTCCAGATCGGCGACCCGTTGCTCGCCATCGTCGAGTACGCCAAGGCGAACGCCATCGATCTCATCGTCATGGGCACGCACGGCCGGACCGGACTCGCCCATGTCGTCCTGGGCAGCGTCGCCGAGCGCGTCGTCCGCACGGCGCCGTGCCCGGTGCTCACCGTCCGGTAGCGCTCGCGGCGATCTTCGGCGGCTCAGCGGCGCTTCCGGACGATCGCGTCCACGCTCAGCGCGCCGCCGCCGCGGACGGCGATGTAGAGAAACGCGAAGCAGAGCGCGACCGCGATGTCGCCGCCGTTGTTCGCCGGCAGCGGACCGCGCGGGTAGTGGCCGATGAAGTACCCGAACGCCATCTCGCCGCTCGCGACGAACGCGGCCCACGACGTGAACCAGCCGACGCCGATCAGCGGTCCGAGAATCGTCTCGAGCCAGCCGGCGACGCCGAGCTGCGTCGTGATCGGATACATGTGGCCGCCGAAGATGCCGAACGCCTTCTGCCATCCGTGCATCATGTAGAGAAACGCGAGCACGACGCGCATCGCCGCGAAGATCGGCTCGTCGAACGGCTTCAGGAATTTCATTCAGAACATTTTAACCCGCACTGCGTGAGCAGGTCGTCGAAGTCCGGCGGGACCGGCGCCTCGATCTCCAGCCGCACGCCCGTGGCGGGATGCGTGAACGCCGCGCGGTGCGCGTGAAGCGCCTGACGCGGAAACGTCCGCAGCGCCGAGGCGAGCGACGCATCGCCGATCGTCGTCCAGTGCGGCTCGCCGTACGCCGCGTCGCCGACGATCGGCCAGCCGCGCGCGGCGAGGTGCACGCGGATCTGATGCCGGCGGCCGGTCATGAGACGGCAGCGGAGCAGTGAGAGACCCGCGTCCCGCGCTTCGACGCACGCGAGCCGCTCGAATCGCGTGACGCTGAGCGCGCCCACATCCTTTGACGCGAGGACGCGCCGGCGATCGGTGCCGTCGAAGCTGAGCCGCAGATCGATGTCGCCGCGTTCGACGTCCACGACGCCGTACACGATCGCCAGGTACGTCTTCTCGCTGCCCTCCGACCGCATCGTGTGCTGCATCGCCGCGTGGACGGGCGCGGTCTTCGCGACGATCAGCAGGCCAGAGGTGTCCTTGTCGAGACGGCTGACGAGCGACGGCCGCTGCGGCGCCGGCCAGTCGCGCGCGCGCCACTGCAGCGCGTCGAGGATCGTGCCCGACGCGTTCCTGTAGGTCGGGTGGACGACGACGCCCGCGGGCTTGTTCAGCGCGAGGAGACAGTCGTCTTCGTAGAGAACGTCGATCACTGCGGGGCCGTGTACTGCACCTTGCCGCCGACGATCGTGTAGAGCACGCGCGCCGACGGAATCTGATCCTCGGGCACGGTCATCAGGTCCTTCGAGAAGACCGTGATGTCCGCGAGCTTGCCGGCGACGAGCGATCCCTTGATCCCTTCGTCGAAGCCGGCGAACGCGGCGTTGATCGTGTACGACTTCAGCGCTTCCATCCGGCTCATCCGCTGATCGGGATAGAAGACGGTTCCGTCTTTCAGTGTGCGCGAGACCGACGCGTAGAACGACGGAATCGGATCGATGTCCTCGACGGGCGCGTCGGTGCCGTTGGCGATCACGGCGCCGGACTTCATCAGCTTCTGCCAGACGTACGCGCCTTCCTCGGCGCGCTTCGGGCCGAGCCGCGCGAGGACGTACGGCGCGTCCGAAGTGCAGTGGATCCCTTCCATCGACGCGATCACGCCGAGCCGGCCGAAGCGCGGGATGTCGGCGGCGCTCAGGTGCTGCGAGTGCTCGATCCGCCAGCGAAGATCCTTGCTGTTCTTCTCTGGGTGCTTCTTGAACGTGTCCTCGTAGATGTTCAGCGTCTCGCGGTTGCCGCGATCGCCGATCGCGTGCACGGCGACCTGGTAGTCGTACGTGATCGACAGCTCGGCGGTCTGACGGATGTCGTCGAGCGTGTCGGTGTTCATGCCGCTCGTGGACGGCAGGTCGGCGTACGGCTCGAGCATCCACGCGCCGCGCGAGCCGAGCGCGCCGTCGATCGCGCGCTTGACGGCGCGGACGCTGAAGCGCTTGTCGCCGTAGTTGACGGTCCGGTACTTCGGCATGTCGGCCGCGAGCTTGTCGGGCGTCTCGCGCAGCATCATCCAGACGCGCAGCGGCAGCTTGCCCTCGTCTATGACTTTCTTCATCACGTCGATCGTGAGCGGCGGCGAGCCCGCGTCGTTGACGGTCGTGATGCCTTTCGACAGGCTCTCGCGCGCGGCGAGCTCGATGACGGTCCGCAGATCCGCGTCCACCTGCGCGGCCGTGCGCGTCGCGCGATCGTGCGCGAGCGCGTCGCCGACGATCCCCTGCGCGCGCTCGTTGAAGAGTCCCGTCGCGTTGCCGTCCGTGTCGCGCAGGATCTTGCCGCCCGGCGGATCGGCCGTCGTCTTGGTCACCTCGGCCATCTTCATCGCGTACGCGTTGGCGAATCCCGCGTGGCCGCTCGCGTGCGTCAGCCAGACCGGATTGTTCGGCGAGACCTTGCTGAGCGCCTCGTGGAGCGGGAAGCCTTCGACGTTGGGCGACGGCACCTCCGACCATTTCTCCTGATGCCAGCCGCGGCCGAGAATCCACTCGCCGGGCTTCGCCTTCTGCGCGGCCTCGGCGACCATGCGCACGATGTCGTTCCAGTCTGTCGCGGTGGAGAGCTTGAGATTGCGCGCGGCCTCGCCGACGCCGGTGAAGTGCGCGTGCGCGTCGATGAAGCCGGGCGTCGCGAGCGCGCCGTTCAGCTCGATCACGCGCGTCGCCGGGCCGACGTATCGCTGGATGTCCTGGTTCGATCCGAGCGCCACGATCGTGTCGCCGCCGATCGCGATCGCCTGCGCGTCGGGCCGGCGATCGTCGACGGTGACGATCTTGCCGCCGCGGAGGACGAGGTCAGCCGGCCTGACAGCAGTCTGCGCCGCGCCGCGGCCCTGCGCTCGAGTGGCCGGCGCCAGCGTTCCCGTCATCCACGCGGCCGTTCCCAGCAGAGCCGCGATGCCCATCGTTCGAATCGTCAGCGTCATTACCTGCCTCCGTGTCCCCCGTGTCCTCCGTCGTTCGATCTTTTCTTCGTTAGTCTAGTGCGATCAGGTGCGGACGCAACCGAATCTGATTCCTCCGGCAGCCCGTTTGCGTACGTCACGCCTGGGAGGACCTCGATGGCGGATACGCGTCGGACGGACACAGCGCTTCGCCGGCTCGCGGCCGCCGTCGGCGTCGCCGTGGGCAGCTACGCCGCGCTCGTCGCGAACGCGTGGCTTCGCTACGGACACGCGACGCAGGCGACAGGCGAGGAGAGCGATCCGCTGCTCGACGGCGTCATGCCGGATTACGAGATCGTCGAGCGCCATCACGTGCGGGTCGCGGCGCCCGTCGGCGTGACGTTCGCGGCCGCGAACGCGATCGACTTCGAGCGCTCGGCGATCGCCCGCGCGATCTTCAAGGCGCGCGAGCTCGTCATGGGCAGTCACGCGACGGCGACCACGCCCTCGGGCAGCTTCCTGACGCAGATGCAGGCGATCGGCTGGGGCGAGCTGGCGCGCACTCCCGGACGTGAAGTCGTCATGGGCGCCGTGACCCAGCCGTGGCTCGCCGACGTCGTCTTTCATCCGCTGCCGCCGGCGGAGTTCACGGCGTTTCGCGAGCCGGGTTACGTGAAGATCGCGTGGACGCTGCGCGCGGATCCGATCGGCGAGAACGAATCCATCTTCCGCACCGAGACGCGCGCCGTCGCGACCGATTCAATCTCGCGCGCGAAGTTCCGGCGCTACTGGTCGTTCGTCTCGCCGGGAATCATTCTGATTCGATGGATGATGCTCGGGCCGGTGAAGAAGGACGCGGAGCGACGCGCACCGCCGCTCGCCTGAAAGGCTCGCGCTACAACTTCCAGTCAGGCGTCGCGACGTACGCTCGCGTGATGTCGGCGACCGTGCGCGTGCCGCAATTGCCCATCACGAGCTTCAGCTCGCCCTGCAGGATCTCGAGCACGCGATCGACGCCCGCCTGACCGAACGCGCCGAGGCCCCAGAGAAACGGCCGGCCGATGCCGACGGCCTTCGCGCCGAGCGCGAGCGCCTTGAAGACGTCGGTCCCGCGCCGCACGCCGCCGTCGACGAAGACCGGAATCCGCCCGCCGGCTTCCGCCACGACTTCCGGCAGCGCCTCGATCGTCGCGCGGCCGGTTTCCGTCGAGCGCCCGCCGTGGTTCGACACGAGGATCCCGTCGAAACCGTGATCGACGGCGAGCCTCGCGTCCTCGCGCGTGTCGATGCCCTTGATGATCAGCTGGCCCGTCCACGCCTTGCGCAGGCGATCGACGAACACCCAGTCCATCGCGGGATTCTGCGTCGCGACGCCGGTCATGTTGATCCCGTCGTACATCTTGCGGTCCTTGATCGTCGGGCCCGGCTGGCCCTCATGACACGCGTTGCACTGACGCAGGTCTTTCGGCCGCGTGCGGAGGTACGTCTCGCTGTTGCGCCCGGTCGTGTTGTCGACGGTCAGCGCGACGACCGTGCATCCCGCTTTCTCGACGCGCCGCAGCAACTGCTCGCACGCGTCCCACGTGTTCGGCGCGTAGAGCTGATACCAGACCGGCCGGCCGAGCGCGGCGTTGACGTCCTCGACGCCGGTCGACGTCGCGGTCGAGAGGACCTGCAGCGTCCCGCGCGCCTTCGCCGCGCGCGCGACCGCGAGCTCGCCGTCCACGAAGAACGATTTCTCGCCGCCGGTGGGGCAGAGGAAGATCGGGCTCGCGTACGTCGTGCCGAACAGCTCGACGCGCATGTCGACCTTCGTCGCGTCGCGCAGACGGCGAGGACGCAGCTGCACGTGCGTGTAGCCGTCCCGATTCGCGCGCAGCGTGGCGTCATCGTCGACGCCGCTCGCCATGTACGCCCAGTGGCCCGGCAGGACTGTGCGGTGCGCCGCTTCCTCGAAATCGAGCACGTTCAGCGCGTCGGTGGGACTGGCGATGGCATCGCTCGCGGTCTGGCCCTGCGCGTCGAGCGTCCGGCGCTCGAGAAACGCGGCGACGCCGCCGAGCGCCGCGACGTACGGACTGGCGGCGAGAAACTTCAGGAACTCGCGTCGCGCCGCCGACGGGGTGTCTGGTTTCATGCCGGCATTCTAACGCCGCGCGTGGCGTCAGGAATGCGCGAGGACCAGGTCCACCACCAGCGGGAGATGATCCGACGCGACGAGAGAGCGCCGGTTGCGGTGAAACCGCGCCTTCTCGATGTGCAAGTGCGCATCGAGATAGACGTGGTCCAGATGCAGCAGGGGCAGCACGGCGGGGTAGGCGCGGACGCGGGGCAGGTGCTCGGCGAGGTCCGTGAGATGAAACTCCCTTGCGAGCGTGCGCGTCACCAGCCCGTGATTCCAGTCGTTGAAATCGCCCATCACAATCCGCTGGCCGGACACGTCGAACACCTTCAGCAGGCGTTCGTCGATCAGCCGCGCCTGTGCGCGGCGCTCGCGGACGGCCGTGCCCAGGTGCACGTTGAAGACGTGCAGCAGGTGATCGCCGACGCGGATGTCGGTGCGCAGGGCCCCGCGCGGGAGCCTTCCGGCGACGCTCAAATCGATGTGCTGTGATTTTTCGATGGGCCACCGGCTCAGCGTCACGTTGGCGAACGCGATGCGGCGCATGGCGCGCGTGTCGCCGACCGTGTAGGCGCACCCGAGCTGTTCGGCGAGGTAGCCGGCCTGGTAATCCTGAAGGGAACGGCCCGGACGGTTGACGACTTCCTGCAGCGCGACGATGTCGGCATCGATCTCGCGCAGGACGCGCAGAATGCGCTCGATCTTCACGCGGCCATCCAGCCCTCGCCCCTTGTGGATGTTGTAGGTGGCGATCCGCACGCGGCTCGCGTCAACGGTGGGTGTCATGCGTCACCTCACACGTTACCGCACTCCGGCCGTCTTTACCGTGGCACGCGGCCCTGACGCTGCAGCCACCACCGCATGCACTTGTGCCCGAAGTCGATCGGCTCGCAGAACATGAGCGGGCAGCCGCCGACGATGCCGTCGATGCCTCGCGCCTGGCATTCGCGAACGGCATCGTCGGACACGCTGCCGTGGCCGAACGATCGATGGAACCAGACGTGGTGCACGCCGCGGTCCGCGCACTGCCGCACAATCTGCACGGACACATCCGGCGACGTGGCAATCACGACGCCGTCAAGCTGCCCCGGCACCGTTCCGACATCCGGGTAACATTTCACGCCCTCGAGGTCAGACGCTTTCGGGTTGATGGGGAAGACTTCGTAACCGGAGTCTTTCAACTTGTGGAACACGGCGTTGGCGGCCTGACCCGCCTGCCGGGAGACGCCGGCGACGGCGATGCGCCGTCCCCGAAGAAACGCTGCGACCGATTCGGGTGTCTTGATCGCGGACATGTATCACCTGCCTTAGTTGCTGACCGCCATTCCCTGCAGCGTCCGGCCGTTACTTGACCATCGAGCCGACGACCGCGCCCGCAGCCGACGCCAAAGCCGAGGAGCGCGCCAGATAACTTCGGGTGTCTGGCGATCCAGCCCTTGCGCTTCGGCTGCTGGGACTGGATGGGCTGAGCCCGTCGCGGTTCCGCTCCCATGGCGCGCGCCAGCCGGCCGGCTTCACGCCTTGCGCTGGCTGCGAGCACGCCCGAAGGAGCGGCGCCCGTTGAGAGACGCGCAGATTCCTCGGACGCTCCTCGGGTGGAATCTGTCGCGAACGCCGGACCGCCCAGCATGCCGACCAGCAGCAACGCGACGAGCTTGCGCATGGCGCCTCCTTCACAATGCTCACACGCGACGCTTGGCGCCTTCTCAATGCGTTGAGGAAAGCGACTGCGCGACCACGACCGCGCTCAACAGGTCCGGCGCATCAACGCCGACCCAGTCCGCGAAGCGTTCGTCGCCGGCGATGCGCCGCACGTCGTCGCTTCCCAGAGGAATGCCGGCGGTCCGGCCGTCCTGGCAGCGCACGCGCAGCGGGGTCGGCGTATAGATTCCGCTCGTGAGCGCCGTGACCAGGCCGTTCAGAAATGTCCGGCGCGCTTCGATCGTGGCGTTGCCTGAGGGACAGATCTGTGCGACGTCCAGAGTCGTGTCGCCGACGAGTCCGATAATCCAGAAGTTCTCCCAGTGGTCGCAGGTGCGTTCCGCTCATGATTGCCCTCGTTCGAATTGGCTCCGCGGCGTCAGACGCGCGCGTCCTCAGCCAGGAATTCCGGGACGACTCCCTTGACGAAGTTCTTTACTCCAGCCGCGCGCGCCATCATGGCCAGCGCTATCGTCTGCTGTATTTCGTCCGTCGAGGCTCCGTTTGACTTCGCACCTGCGAAGTGCGCGTGCGTTCAAGGCCCGCATCCGCCGACGGCCGACGCGGCCAGGAGCACAAGCTCTTTGGTCTTGGGATCGAGGACTTCCTCGAAGCGCACACCCATAAACTGTTTCATCTCATCCTCCTGGAGCATGCAGCGCGGTATTGGTCCGCGCCGGCTTGCCATCGTGGCTCGAACATCATCAACCGCGCCGAGTTATCAAGGTGCCCATGGCTTTGGCGACGAGACGTCCGTCACCATCCGTGACGGTGCATTCCGCCAGGCCGATACTTCGTCCTCGTTGCACGACGACCGCGTCGGCGATCAGAGACGCCTGCTGAACCGGCCGCAGGAAGTTGATCTTCAGCTCCAGCGTGACGAAGGTCTCGCCCTCACCGAGCGTCGCGCCGTACGCCGCGCCCATGGCGGTATCGGCGATCGTGCAGATCACACCGCCGTGAACGGTGCCCATGGGGTTGGCGTGTCGAGCACTGGCGTCCACCTCGACGCGCGCCCGGCCCGATTCTACGGCGGTCACCCGATACCCGACGAGCGCCGCGAGCGGCGCCGGCGGACGGTCGCCCGACATCACCTGTCGCACGGTTTCAAGAAACGTCATTGTTCCCCCGCTGCCACGAAGTGCTTTCCCGTCGTGCCGAGGTACGCGCGGGTGAAAGTCGCCACAAGAGCGATCCGGAGACACCATCGGCCCGACGATCGCGGCGTCGAAGATCGCTGCGAACCCATAACAGGCGCGCAGGAGCAGGACTGTGCGTTTCATGTGTCCTCGTCTCAGGCGTGATCGAGCGGTACCTGTTCAGGATCGGCGACGAGCAGGATCTTCCCGCCGGTCATGTTGGCGCGGTACATCTCCACGGCGGCCTGCGCCGCCGAAAGGGGCAGCCGCCGGCGTACAGTCGTCTGGAGCTCGGCGCCGCTCAGTCGCTGGACTCGTGCGAAATCCCTCAGCGTTCCCGGAGTGCCCCGGCGCGCCACCCAGTTGCCCAGGTAGAAGCCGGAGATCTTCTTGTCCCCGCCGATGAGCGTGCGCGTGTGGAACGCGCTCGTCTCGCCGGACAGGGCGGCATAGGCGACGATCGTGCTTCCAAAAGGCGCGGCCTCGACGAGCGTCTGCGTCTGCGCGCCGCCGACGGCATCCAGAAAGAGGGTTGCGTTGAACCGGCGCGCGAGCGCGCCGAGCCTCGGCGCGAACTCGCTTTCTGTGCTGTCGAGCACGTGTTCGGCGCCGATGGCCCGCAGCATCTCGACCTGCTCGGGTCGCCGCACGATGTTGATCACCGTGAGGCCGTGCGTCCGCCCCAGGCGAACCATCATGTGTCCCAGCGCGCTCGAGGCGGCGTTGTTCACGATGCCCGCGTGTTTGCCGCGCCGGGCGAAGTCCAGGAAGGCCAGGGCGGTGAGCGGGTTCACGATGAGCGTGGCCGCCTGTTCGAGCGAGACGCTCCTGGCCAGCGGAATGCACCGCATCGCCGGTGACACGGCGTACTCAGCCCACGTTCCGCCCTGGGCGGACGCGAATGCCACTCGTCTGCCGACCAGCAGGCGGGGAAATAACCCCGGGCCCGCGGCCACGACGATCCCGCTCCCTTCGAGTCCGGGCACGACCGGCGACGGTTTCCGCTCGCCGGACGACCCGGCCAGTGAGCCGAGGTCGGATGGATTGATCGGCGCTGCAGCCATCTTGATGAGGACCTGGCCAGGCCCCGGTCGCGGAACCGGCCATTGACGAACGGCCAGCGCCCCGCCAGCGGCATCGAGCTGCACGGCGTTCATCCGATCCGGGAGCGTCTGCGTGGCGCGCATGTCAGTTTCCGATCGTCCCCGACACCCACGCGAGGGTGACGCGCGCCACGCGGTAGTCGCGCTGCGCCCGCGCCCGGCTCGCGTGCGCCGCCTGCAGGTTCAGCTCCGCGTCCTGCACGTCGAGCCGCGTCTTCACGCCGAGCTCGAATCCTTTTTCAGCCAGGAACACAAGCTGTTCGGCCTGCCTGACGGTGCCGTCCAGCGCCGCGAGCACGCCCGTCGATTCCTCGACGGCGTGCACCGCGGTCCGTACTTCGAGCGCGATGGCGTCGCGCAGCTTGCGATCGTCGATCGTGGCGCGCGTCAGATCGCTCTCGGCCTGCGCGACGCGCCCGCGCGCGCGCTGGCCGTCGAACACCGGCACCGTCGCCAGCACGGCGGCGTTCCACGTCGAGCCGCTTGACGACAGATCGCTGACGCCGAGATTGCGCGTGCCGACGCTGACCGCGAGATCGACGCGCGGCTTGTTGCCGGCCGACGCGATGTTCACCAGCTCGCGCAGGATGCCGCGCTGGTTCGACAGCTCGGCGAGCTCCGGGCGGTTGGCCAGCGCCTGCGTCAGTACGGACTCGAACGCCGGCGCCGGCTCGATCGTCGTCGCGAGCGTGCCGCTTGCATCGACGTCCGCCGCGCCCTCGGCGAGAAGGAAGCGCAGCTGCGCGCGCGCGAGGCGCACGCCGTTCTGGCCGCGGATGACCGCCGGCCGCGCGTTCTCGACCGTGACGCTGGCCGCGAGCACGTCGTAGTCGGTGGCCAGGCCCGCGGCCTGCAGCCGCCGCGCCTGCTCGAGATGCCGGGCCTTCTGCGCGAGATCCTGCTCCGCGATCACCGCGAGCTCCTTCGCGACGAGCACGTCGTAGAACGCCGTCGACACGTCGCGCGCGACCGCCTGGCGGAACCGGCGCAGCTGATCGTCGGCGAGTCCGAAGCCCACGCGCGCCGCGCGGACCGCCGCGCCGACCTGTCCCCAGGTGAAGAGGGGCTGCGTCAGCCGCAACTCGGCGAACCGCAGGTCCTGCCGGCCGCCGAAGACGTCGGCGAGCGGCGAATCGCCGATCGGGCCGACGCTCCGGAACAGCTTGCTCTGCGTGTCGTCGAACTGGCGCAGGAAGCTGCCGGCGGCCGTGACCTGCGGCAGCGCCGCCGCGCGCTCCTCGACGTATTTCGCGCGCACCCACTTCTGATACTCGACCGCCTTCTGCACGTCGCGGTTCTGCGCGCCCGCGATCGCCAGCGCTTCGTCGAGCGTCAGCGTTTTCGTCTCACTCACCGCCGGCGCATCGCTCGCGGGGATCTGCGCCGACGCCGTGCCCGCTGCGCCGAATGCCAGAGCGATAGCGAGCGTGAGTGCGGTCGCCGCCGCCGGGACGGCCGCGTGCCGTCGCCGCGTCAGCCGCGCCGCCAGATCCTCGAGTAGCGTGTACACGACCGGCACGACGACGAGCGTCAGGATCGTCGACGTGATCAGTCCGCCGATGACCGCGCGCGCCATCGGCGCGCGGAACTCGGCGCCGGATCCGATCGCGAACGCCAGCGGCAGCATGCCGAAGATCATCGCCGCGCTGGTCATCACGATCGGCCGCAGCCGCGTCCGGCCCGCTTCGATCACGGCGTCGCGCCGGCTCATGCCGCGCCCGCGCAGCACCTTCGCGTAGTCGACGAGCAGGATCGCGTTCTTCGTCACGAGCCCCATCAGCATGATCAGGCCGATGAGCGACATGACGTTGATCGTGTCGCCGGTGGCCCACAGCAGGCCCGCCATGCCGACGACCGACAGCGGAAGCGACAGCATGATCGCCAGCGGATCGACGAACGACTCGAACTGCGCGGCGAGAATCAGGTAGACGAACAGGACGGAGAGCACCAGCGCCTCTCCCATGTACCCGAACGACTCCTTCATGTCCTCGCCTTCGCCGCCCACGACCACCCGGTATCCAGGCGGCATCGTGAGCGTGCCGGCGGCGCGCGCGACCTGCGTAACGGCGGTGCCGAGCGGCAGCCGATCAAGATTGGCGCTGACGACGACTTCGCGCGACAGATCGCGACGGTTGATCTCGGCCGGCGTCGTGCTCAGCTCGTACCGCGCGACGCTCGCCAGCGGGACGAGCACCGGACCGGGCGCCGCCGCGAACGGCTTCGTCACCGCGAGCCGCAGCGCCTGCAGTTGCGCGGCGTCCTGCCGCCCGCCGGCCGGAAGCCGCACGCGCACGTGACGCGATTCGCCGTCCTCGTCCTCGAACGTCGTGACCGCGCGCCCGCCGACCAGCGTCGCCACCGTGCCGGCGACGACGGCCGAGTTCACGCCGAGATCGCCGGCGCGCTCGCGATCGACGATCAGCCGGTACTCGGGCGTGTCGTGCTCGAGCGTGGCCTCGAGATCGACGATGCCGCGCACGCGATACAGCTCGTTCTTGAGCTGCTGCGAGAGATCCTTCAACAGCGCGATGTCCTCGCCGTGCACCTCCACCTGCAGCGGCTTTCGCGCGAACATCGATGAGGCGGGCAACAGCGACGGAACGATGCCGGGGATGCCGGCCAGCTGCGCGCGCACGTCGCGCTCGATCTGCTTCTGCGTCCGGCTGCGCGCCTCGCGCGGCGCCAGCTTGATGTAGACGCGGCTGTCGCGCACCGTGCCGGCGTCGCCGGCGCCGATGCTGGCGTACGTGCGCTCGACGCCGGGCACGCGGCCGAGCGTCGACAGCACCGCGTCGAGCCGATCGCGTGTCTCCGCGATCGACGCGTCGGGCGCCGTCGTGAAGACCGCGACGAATTCACCTTCATCCGGCTGCGGGACGAACTCGCTCTCGAGACGTCCCATCAGCGCGATGCCGCCGGCGAACGCCGCGACGGCGAGGCCGACGACAACCCAGCGGTAGTCGAGCGCCCAGCCGATCACGGCGCGATACCGGTCGGCGGTCCGATCGAACCAGGCGTTGAAGCGATCGAGGAGCCGCGCGATCGGATTCCGCCGGCCCGTGCGGGCGATGTCCGGATCCACCCACCGCGAGGACAGCATCGGATCGAGCGTGAACGAGACGAACAGCGAGACGAGGACGGCAAAGGTCACCGTGATGCCGAACGCGAAGAAGAACCGGCCGATGATGCCCTTCATGAACGCGACCGGCACGAACACGGCGACGATCGAGAACGTCGTCGCGAGCACGGCGAGGCCGATCTCGCTCGTGCCGTTGCGCGCCGCCTCGAAGTGATCTTCGCCGTGCTCCAGATGCCGCACGATGTTCTCGCGCACCACGATCGCGTCGTCGATGAGCAGCCCGATCGCGAGCGACAGCCCCATCAGCGTCATCGTGTTCAGCGTCATCCCCCCGAAGTACATGACGATGAACGAGGAGATGACCGAGATCGGCAGCGTGAGGCCCGTGATGATCGTCGAGCGCCAGGAGTTCAGGAACAGAAAGACGATGAAGACGGTCAGCAGGCTGCCGATGATCAGCGTGTTCTGCACGTCGGCGACCGACTCGCGGATGAACACCGATCCGTCGCGCACGAGCTCGACCGTCGTTCCGGACGGAAGGTCGCGCTCGAGCGACGCCGCTTCCTTCGTGATCGCGTCGGCGACGCCGACGGCGTTCGCGCCGGTCTGCTTCAAGACGTCGAGCGCGACCGCGGGCGTGCCGTTGACGAGCGCCAGCGAGCGGACCTCTTCGACGCCGTCCTCGATCCCGGCGACTTCGCCGAGCGTCACCGGGCGGCCGGACCGGTACGCGATCACCATCGAGCTGAAGTCGTCGACGGTCGCCGCCTTGCCCTGGACGCGCAGCGGAATTTCGTGGCCGCTCTTCGTCATCCGGCCGAGCGGCGTGTCGATGTTCTCGGCGCCCAGACCGCGCGTCACGTCGTCGACGCCCATGCCGAGCGCTTCGAGCCGGTCCGGCTTGATCTCGACGCCGACTTCGCGCTTCACCGTGCCGACGAGATCGATCTTGCCGACGCCCGCCACGTTTTCCAGCCGTGGCTTGACCTTCCGGTCGACGAGGGTCGTCAGATCGCGCGGCGACAGCGACGTCGATCGGACCGCGAGCGAGACGACGGGTCCGCCGACGATGTCGAGCTTCTCGATGATCGGATCCTGGATGGCCGGCGGCAGGTCGCCGCGGATCGCCGCGATCTTCGTGCGCGCCTCCTGCACGGCCTGATCGAGCCTGGTGTCGAGGTTGAACTCGACGATCAGCTGCGCGACGCTCTCGCGCGAGATCGAGTTGACGTGCCTGACGCCCGCGATCGGGTTCACCGCTTCCTCGATCCGCTTCGCGACTTCGCGCTCGACAGTCGCCGGCGACGCGCCTGGAAAGATGGTGACGATCGAGATGACCGGAACTTCGACGTCCGGCCACAAGTCAATCGCGAGGCGGCGGTAGGACGTGATGCCCAGCGCGACGAGCGCGAGCATCATGACGGTGGCGAACACCGGCCGTTTGATCGAGAGGTTGGAGAGCAGCATGACTACATCCCTTCGCCGGACACCGTCACTCGGTCGCCGGCCTTCAAGGCGAAGCCTCCGCGCGTGACGACGTGATCGCCGCTCGCGAGCCCGCCGCCGATCGCGACCATCGTCCCGCCGGCCTGTTCCGTCAGGAGAATCTGGACGGGGCGCATCTCGGCCTTCCCGTCGCGGACGACGAACACGTCCGCCGTCGCGGCAGCGACGTTCCAGTTCAGCAGCGCGGTGCGCGGAACCTGCAGCACGCCGGCCCGGTTCGCAACGACGATGCGGCCTCGCACGAACAGACCACCCTTGAGCGCGTCGCCCGTGTTCCGCACTTCAGCGATCACCTTCGCGGCGCGGCTCGCTTCATCGACCGCGGGGTTGATGAACATGACCGTGCCGGTGAAGGTGCGCCCGGGGAGCGCGTCGACCGTGAACTCGAGCGCCTGCCCCACGCGGATGGCGCCGAGGTGAACCGAGGGCACGGCCACGGTGAGATCGAGCCGCCGGTTGTCGACGATGCGGAACATCGGCCCGCCGCCGCCCATGTTCTCGACGCGGTCGCCGACGTTGACGCCGCGGAACGCGACGACGCCGTCCATCGGCGCCGTGATGAACGACTTGGCCAGCCGCGCTTCGGCCGCGCGCACCTGCGCGCGGGCGGCCTCGGCCGCGGCCGCCGCCGCGTCCAGCGCCGAGCGGGCATCGTCGGCGTTCTGCGGCGTGATGAGGCCGTACTCTCTGAGCTGCAGCGCGCGGTCGTACTCGCGGCGCGCGCGCGACTCGGCGACGCGGGCCTGCGCCTCGGCCGCTTTGATCGCTTCGAGGGCCGCGTCGTTCTCCGCCGTGTTGAGCCGCGCCAGCCGCGCGCCCGCCCGCACCGGCACCCACTCGGTCACGTACACCGCGGCGACGGTACCCGAGACTTCAGACTTGACGTCGGTCGCGTACTTCGGCGACAGCGATCCGACGACGTTGACCGTGTCCGTCACGTCGCCGGCGACGACGGGGGAGACGCTCACGGCGACCGCCGGCCGGCCATCCGTCGCCGCGGGTTCTCCGGCGCGGACGCTCGAGCACGCGGACAGCAGCGCGAGCGACGGGATGAGGAACGCGAGCAGCCAGAGAAAGGACCGCGGCGATCGCGCGCGCGCCGCGCCGTGCTGTTCGGTGCGCTCGATCTCCTGAATCAACGCGGAGTTCATGCAGCAGCCGGCCGACAGCGTCGCGCCGGCCTTGTGAATCGCCGCGAGCAGCGCCTTGCCGCGCGGATCGACGAACGTGACGTCCGAAAGATCCACGACGATCCGCCGCGCCTCGTCGCGGGCCAGGGCATCACGCCACGACTCTTCGAGCGTGTCGACCCACGGGCCGGACAGACTGCCTTCGAGAACGAGCCGTCGCGCGTCGCGATCGGCGGTGATCTTCAACATGATGAGTGCCTCCTGCATGTGGACCGGCAGTGCGAGGAGGCAAGGCGGAGGCCAGCCGCCGCGGCGCGTGCGCGCCCGACAACGATCCGTTGTGTCAGAGGGTTGCGAGTCTCGACCGGATTCGCGACGACGAACTGACGAGACGAGGCATCGTCACGAGACGATATTTCGTCAAGCGGAGTACCGCGGTCTCAGTGCTGTCCGGCTTCAGCCGGACCGAGTGTTTCCGGGCTTCAGCCGGACCGCGCGATGTGGCGCGAGATGCCCAGCTTCAGCATGCGCGAGTTGAGCGTCGTGCGCTTCATGCCGAGGCGGGCCGCGGCGCCGTTCGGGCCGCCGATCGTCCAGTCGGTGTCGTTCAGCACCTTCAGAATGTGATCGCGTTCCGCGTCCTCCAGCGTGACGGCGTGGTTGGCGGCCGGCGCCTGACGGAACTCCTGCAGCGGGACCTGCAGGCGCGATCCCTTCGACTGGATCACCGCCCGCTCGATGACGTTCTCCAGCTCGCGCACGTTGCCGGGCCAGGACCAGCGGCACAACGCCGCCATCGTGTCGTTCGGAATCGTGTCGATCGGCTTCTTCATCCGCCGCGCGAATTTCTGCACGAAGTACTGCACGAGACGCGGGATGTCCTCGGCCCGGTCGCGCAGCGGCGGCAGCACGATGGGAAAGACGTTGAGGCGGTAATAGAGGTCGCTGCGGAACCGGCGGTCGGCCACCATCTGGTGCAGCGGCTGATTGGTGGCGGCGACGATCCGGACGTCCACCGTGATGCTCCGGGTGCTGCCGAGCCGCTCGAATTCCTGATCCTGCAGGACGCGGAGCAGCTTCGCCTGCAGCTCGAGCGGAATGTCGCCGACCTCGTCGAGGAACAGCGTCCCCTGGTGGGCCAGTTCGAAGCGCCCGATCTTGCGCTCGATCGCGCCGGTGAACGCGCCCTTTTCGTGGCCGAACAATTCGCTCTCGAGCAGCCCCGAGGGGATCGCCGCGCAATTGACTTTCACGAGCGTGCGGCCGCGGCGGGGGCTGCGGTCGTGGACCGCGCGCGCGAGCAGTTCCTTGCCGGTGCCGGTTTCGCCGAGGAGCAGGACGGTGCTTTCGGTCGGCGCGACGGTCTCGACCTGCTGCAGCACGCGCCCCAGCGCCGCGCTCTCCCCGACGATTTCGCCGAAGTTGTGCTCGCCGCGGATCTCTTCTTCCAGGTAGATCTTCTCGCTGGCGATCCGGTCCTTGAGCGCCGAGATTTCCTGGAACGCCTGGGCGTTTTCGACCGCGATCGCCACCTGCGCGCCGATCTGCACGACGAGATCGAGATCGCGCTGGGCGAAGCGCCCGTCCTCGTTCGCCGACACGATCAGGACGCCGAGCGCGCGATGCGCCGTCAGCAGCGGCACGAAGCAGCCCGACCTCGCGCCGAGCGCGTAGATGAGATTGGTGAACGTCGAGGGAAACCGCGCCGGATCGAGCGCCGTGACCAGCAGCGGCTGCTTCGACGTGAACGCGAGCCCGGGCGCCGTGCCGTCGAGCGGGATGTGACGGATCTGTTCGAAGGTCGCCATGAACTCGGGTGGCACCGCGGGGATGTGGTCCGTCATCCGCAGCTCGTTCGAGGCCTCGTCGTGCAGCGCCAGCACGAGATGGTCGAAGCGGACGAGCGGGCGGATGGCCGCGCCGATGCGCCCGACGAGCTGCGTCAGATCGCGCGTCGTCACGAGCGCGTTGTTCACGTCGAGCAGCGCGCGCCAGCGATCGCGCTGGTCCGCCAGCTCGCGATGGTGCCGCTGCGCGTGCGCGAAGTTCAGCGTGTTGTCGAGAGCGAGGGCCATCTGCGCGGCGACGCGCTGGACGAACCCGAGATCGGCGTCCGCGTACGCGTCCGTCTGCAACGAGAAGAAGACGAGCACGCCGAGCCGGCGCACGGCGGTCGTGAGCGGGACCAGCACGTACGACCGGATGCCGTGCTCGCGCAGGACGGCCAGGTTGTAGGGCGGGTGCGGCTCGATTTCGACGTCCGCGACGACGACCGGCGACTGCGTCGTGAACGCCTTCTCGATGTGCGTGCCGGCCGTCGGAAACTCGAGGCCGTCGTAGCGCAGCCGCGTCTGCAGCCGGCTCTCGATGCTGAGCATGCGCGTGATGCCGGTGTCGGGCTCGTTCAGGAAGACGGCGACGAAGTCATACGGCAGGACCTGGCGCAGCAGGCCGCTGAGGTGTCCGAGCAGCGTCCTCAGTTCCTGCGGCGCGCTGATCGAGTCGGCGATCGCGAGCAGCAGACGGTAGCGCCGCTCCGTGTCGGCGTTCGCCACGCCGAGGAGATCGCCCGGTACGGGGAGAAGCGGGAGATCCATGCGGATTGAACGTACTCAGGAAGCATAACGTGGACCGGCTTCATTCAGTTCCGATTGATGCCGCGCGAAATCACTCCGCCGGAGTCCGCTTCAGCCACCAGCCACCAGCCACCAGCCGCCTTACAGTTTTTCGTACGTGAACCCGCGCTCCTGCACGAATCCGATCGCCCATGTGTGCGCGGGCACGAGCTTCACGCCGGGCAGCAGGCCGCCCGCGAGCTCGGTGCGGATGTCCTGCACCTTGCCGCCGGTCTTCTGCGCGAGCTCCGCCGCGACCGAGCCGAGCGCGAAGTTGCACTGCCAGAACACGACGCCGCGCGCCTGCAGGCCGCGCACCGTCGCGCCGCCCGGGTTCGTCGCGGCGCCGAGGAAGATATTCCGCGTCGACGGCTTGCCCGTCTGCGGATCCTTGATGCCCCAGTGCTCGCCGAGCTGGAGCTTCTCCCACAGCGCGTCGGTCGCGTTCATCGGAAACGCCTTGTGCGAGATCGCGACGAGGACGTTGATGTCGTTCGGCGGCTCGAGCTTCGAGACCTCGCGGTGCGCGGCGAAGTACGTCACGGGCTGGCGCAGCGGCGAGTCGACCGACAGATCGAACGAGCCGAGATCGAACACCTGTTTGTGCTTGCCCTTGAAATTGTCGAACCAGCTGACGTCGATCGGCCCCGCGACTGCGGGCGCCGGCGCCTGAGCGCCCTGCGCGGCGGCGAGCGACGGCAGGCCGGCGAGCCCGGCAACAGCGGTCAGAAATGTGCGGCGGTCGTGGTCGTTGAACATCGACTCTCCTTGTCGAAGGAAAGTATAGACTCAAGGGCCATGTTCGATCTCGACGAATTCCTCCATCACATCTCGCGCGTGCGCGAGCGGACGCGGCGCGTGGCGGCGTGCATTCCCGCCGAGCACATCGAGTGGACCTACAAGCCGGGCGCGTTCACGCCCGGCGATCTCGTGCGGCACATCGCCGTCACCGAGCGCTACATCTGGGCGGAGACCGTGCACGATCGCCCGTGCCGGTACGTGACGCACGGCCGCGAGCTCGCCGAGGGCCGCGACGACGTGCTCGCGTTTCTCGATCGCCTGCACGAGGAGTCGCTGGCCGAGTTTCGCGCGCTCACGCCGGAAGCACTGGCGGGGAAATGCGCGACGCCCGAAGGCACACGCCTGACGACGTGGAAGTGGCTGCGGATGATGCCGGAGCACGAGATCCATCACCGCGGGCAGCTCTACACGATGCTGGGGATGCTCGGCGTGCCGACGCCGTCGCTCTACGGCATGACCGCGACGCAGGTGCAGAGCCGCGCGAAGGTCGGGTGAGGCAGGTGGGGAAGTGGATCATCGCCGCCGTCCTGCTTGCGGGCGCCGGCCGATTCGCGTATTCGCTCACCGCGTCGAGTCAGGGCTGGTCGGGCTACACCTACATGGAAGAGGTGTACGCGAACGGCGACCGCGCGAGCGTGCGCCCGGCCGCGCGCGACGGCGCGGAACGTCGCTGGGGACCGCTGTTCCTGCTGATGATGCGCGCCGCGACGCGCCTCAGCCCGTCGGCCGGCGCGCTCCGCGTCTCGCTCCGGCTGTTTCTCACGCTGCTCTACGGCGCGACGGTCTGCCTCCTGTACAGGTTGTCGCTCGACGCGGCCCCGGGCGTGCCCGTGCGCCGCTACCTTCTCGTTTTCCTGTGCTGCCAGTCCACGGCCGCCATCTACGCGATCGCCAACGGCATGGGCGAAGCCATCACCGCGTTCGGCGTGATCGCCCATTTCTACTGCTTCGTCAGGAAGCGGTACGCGCTCGCGGCGGCGCTGCTCTGCGCCATCATCTACTTCAAACTGTTCCCGATCGTGTTCCTCTTTCCGTATTTCGTCTTCTCGCTGTTGTCGCGCGACCACCGGCGATACAACGCGTACGTCCTGGCGAGCGGGTTCGTCCTGGCCGTCATCTCCATTGCCGCGGCAGGCGTGACGTACGGCTTCTTCTATCCGTTGGCGATGATCGGCGACGTCATGTCCGATCCGCGCGTGATTCCGATTCGCAGCAAGGAAGTATTCGGCCTGGTGTTCCTGGTGGACCGGTTGGTCGTTTCTTCGTTCACCGTGACCTCTGTGCTTCCCGATCCGTCGGCGACGCGGGCGCTCGCCCGGGTGTTTACCGCGCTCCTGCTCGCGTCGACCGCCGCCATCGCGTTCATCCTGGCCAGGTACGAGCATGCGTGGAACGTGGATGCCGACACACGACGCGTCGCGCTCGTCGTCTTTCAGAGCGCGATTGGATTCGCGATCGTGTCGTTTTCGCTGGACGTGTCGATCGCGCATCTTTTGCCGATTGCGGTCAGCCTGTACGCGCCGCTGCTGTTGTTCACGGATTCGGGCGTCGCGTTCGCGCTGTTCGGCGCCGGCATGCTCCTCGCGGGCAACCTGATCCCGCTCTCGCTGGTGCTGCGATTGCTGCCGTTCGGCTGGCTGGATCGGATCGCCGGCAATTCACCGGCCGATCTGATCCCGATCGAGAAGTTCGTCTGGTATCAAGTCCCGCTGGCTGGCGTGTACTGCATCGGCGCCGCGCTCGCGTACTCGCTCTGGCGGGGAGGGATGGGAACAAGAAACGCCCGGTCCCCTTCGAGAGGACCGGGCGTCGCGGGCGCCCATTGAGGTGGGCCGTTACTTGGGCGGCGGCGGCACGAGGCAGGTGGCCGTCGTCGTGTTGCCGGCGCCGTCGGTGGCCGTGATGACCGGGTCGCCAGGCCCGACGTCGAAGTGCTTGATCGCGAGCGGGCCCATCGTATTGACGAACGTGACGCCGGTCCTGCCCGGGCTTTGCGTCAGCTTGATCGTCTCGCCATTCGCCAGCGTCAACCCGCCGAACGTGATCGTGGCGGCGCCGCACGCGTCGCTCGCCGACACCAGGTAGAAACCGTCCTCGTTCGTCTTGTGCGCCGGCGGGATGTTGCTGCCGCTCGGATTCACGCTCTGCACGCACGAGATCGCCGGCGCCGTCGTATCGATGACGGTGACGGTCGCCTGGCACGACGACGAAGCGCCGCGGCTGTCGGTCACCGTCAGCGTGACGCTGGTCGTGCCGAGCGAGAACGGCCCGGGCGGCGCCTGGACGAGCGTGATCGGATCGCCGTCCGGATCGAACGATCCGTCGTCGACCGAGCCCGGCACCGCCGAGCACGCGTTCGCGCCCGCCGGCAGCGTGAGGTTCCTGCACAGCGCGACCGGCGGCGTGTTGAAGATCACGCTCACGTCGTTGCTGAAATGCGTGTTGCCGAGGATGTCGTCGAAGCTCGCGTGGATGACGTCGGTGCCGCCCGTGCCGCTCGTGATCGTGAACGAGGCGTTGCCCGATCCGTCGGTGACCGCCGAGCCCGTCGCGGCCGCGTTGGGCCCGCTGACGACGGTGAAGGTCACCGTGACGCCGGACTGTCCGACGTCGTTGGCGTCGACGACCGTGGCGACGACCGTGGCGGGCGTGCCGGTGAGCACGGTCTGCGTCGGCGGGGCGAGCGAGATGCCCGACGCCGGAAGCGCGCACGGCAGGCCGTCAGGATTGAACGACTGCTCGAGCATCAGGTCGAAGACCTGACGCAGGTGCGGCGCCGGCCCGAACGTGAACCAGTAATCCTCGCCCTCGTAGATCACGAGGCCGCCGTTCGGCGTGCGCGCGTACGCCTCGACGAAGCCGACGTTGCCGAGGACGTTCTCCGCCGTGATCGATCCGCACCAGTTCGGGTTGAACGTCACGAAGTTGTTCGCGTCGCCGACCGCGTCGCCAGGAATCGGTCCGATCGCGAGCCCCGTCGTCAGCGTGCTCGCCTGCACGTTGGTGTACGAGCCGGCCGCGCCTTCGGGTCCGGGCGTGCTGGCGGTGAAGGGGAACACGAGCCCGCTGTAGTCGGCTGCCGGCGGGAACCCACCGAAGCCCGAGCACCGATCCGAGTCGAAGATCAGCACTTTGCCGTTGCCGCCGATCAGGTAGGCGTTGACCGCCGCCATCGACGCGGGATGACCGCCGATTTCACAGACCTCGTACAGGATGACCGTGTCGAAGCCGGCCAGCGCCCCGACGCCGCCGGCGTCGAGGGAGGCGAGCGAGAGGTTCGTCACGGTGACGGTGAGCGCGCTGTCGGCCGTCGTGTACGTCCCGCCGTCGGGCACCGGGACGCCGGTCAGGGCGTTCACGAAGATGCTGGATCCGGGAACCGCCGGCGGCGCCAGCGGATCGCCGGAGCCGGCTCCGAAGTTGGTGATGTAGGCGACATTGCCGCTCGTCGCCGCGCGCGCGTGCGGCGCGAGCGTCGCGATCAGCAGCGCCGCAAGCGCAGTGAGTCGTGCGATCGATTTCATGAGTTCCTCCTCAGCGAGCGTTGTCGCCGATGATCGCGGTGTGACCGCAGGTGGAGCAGGCGATGCAGACGAACGGCGGCGTCTTCGACACGCCGACGAGTCTCGTGTCGGCGCTGCCGCATTTCGGACACCGCGGCGTCTCGACGGGAGAGGTCGCCGGCGGTGTCGGGCGTGGCGGTCGCGGGGTGATCACGAGGCGGTGATCGTACGGAGCCGCGCGCGCGCGTTCAATTAGCCTTGAGTCGTACGACGTTCGGCGGAATGACCGTGCGCGGCGCGATGCCGTAATACGCGGCCGCGAGCTCCGTGCGGCTGCGCACGCCTACTTTCTGGAAGATGTGGGTGAGATGCGTCTTGACCGTGGCTTCGCTGATGTCGAGGCGATCGGCGACTTCCTTGTTGGCCAATCCGATCGCGGCCAGCGCCAGCACTTCTCTCTCGCGAGCGCTCAAGTGCCCCCACGCGCCGGCGGGCATCGCGCGTTCGTCGTCCGCGGCGGCCGTCACGCGTCTGGTGAGCGCGGCGACGAGCACCTGGCGCGGCGCCCAGACGCCTCCCTGATGAACGAGCCCGACCGCCTTCACGACTTCTTCGGCGCTCGCGCTCCTGCCGAGGAGACCGCGCGCCCCGGCATGAATCGCCTCGAGCGCCGCCGCTTCGCCGTCAGGGATCTCGAGCATGAGCACGCGGGCGCCCTGCCGGTTGAGATCCTGGCAGAGCCGGAGCCGGTCTTTCGTCCGGTAATCGAGCAGAACGACGAGCGGCGCCGCCACGCGCAGCGGAGATCGCGCGGGACCGCGATCCAGCTGAACGAGGCCGAGCGACGCTTCGGCCGCGAGGATGCGTCGCAGACCTTCGGCGAACAGCGGATCATCGCTGATCACCGTCACGCGTACTAACGACATCTGTCCTGTGCCCGGGGGGAGCGGGGAGGCCTATCGATACTATGTGCAGGGTCACGAACCGTCAAGGAACAACGGCACAACCTGTGTGCAAACCGTGGTTTATCGTGAAGGCCGCGAGGCCGTCAGCTCTCAGCTCTCAGCTGACAGCCGACAGCCGACAGCTTACATAGGCTCGCGTTCCTCCCAGTAATTCCAGTCGAACACGCGCGAGCCGCCGTACCACGGCGGCGGCGCGAGCCAGTCTTCGCCGGGATCGCCGATCGGCGCGCCCGGCGGCGCGGGCGGCGCGGTGAGCGGAATCGGCCGCGCGAGGTCGAGCGGCCGCTCGAGGAAGCGTTTGATGTCGGCGACCATCAGCGCGCGCTGCGCTGTGTCGGCTTCCGTCTTCGACACGGCCGCCTTCAGCCGCGTCGAGAGTTTCTGCAGCTTCAGCGACGCGATCGCGCGCACCGCCACGTTCGGCGACGCGTCCGCGAGCCACATCACGCGGTCGACGAGGACGCGCTCTTCGGCGCGGCGCACGGCCGCCTCGTACGTGTTCGCCGTCGGCGCGTCGAACGTCGCCGCGGTCAGCCGGTCGATCACGTCTTCGAGTCCCGGCAGCTGCGGATTGACCGCGTGCTGCGCGACCATGCGTGACGCGCGATCGAGCTGCAGGACGAAGCCGACGGTCACGTCGGCCGCGATGGCCGCCGGCGTGATCGGATCGAACGTGTCGCCCGTCGTCCGCGGGAAGAGCTCGCGGTGCATGCCCCAGCCCGGCGGCCGCGGCGGAATGAGATCGAGGACGGGCTTCGGCACCGTCAGCTCGCCCGGCCGCAGCGTGTACGCCAGCGCGTCGAGCGCCTTGCGCTGATCGTCGGTCGAGACGCCTTTCGTGGGCGTGCGCCGATCGCCGCGCATGCCGTAGATGTAGTCCTGGCCCGCGACCATGGACGCCGCGGCCTCCACGGCATAGCGGTGGTACATGAAGATCGGGACGAGCGGCTCTTCGATCGTCGCCATCGGCGCGCCGGCGCGAATGGTGTGCTCGCCGACTTTATCCAATGCTGCCCGCCGGACTTTCATCAGGCGGTACAGCTCGTCCGCCTGATCGACGCCGTTCGACCACTGATCGACCTTCGGATTCGAATCCGTGTCCTGATTCGTCATGTAGCGCAGGTCCTGCGCCCAGGCGTCGTCGAGGATCTTCGTGAGCGCGGCCTTTTCGTCGGCTCCCGGTGCGAACTGGCGATAGCCGTAGTTGATCGTGACTTTGTCCCAGTCCCCGATGTGCTGCGGATACGCATCGGAGATGTCGATCGTCCCGTCCGCGTTCAGCTTCTCGAGCGGATGCGGGTAATCCATCACCGAGATCCAGCCCTTTTCGCTGTCGTAGTAGTTGTGGCCGAGTCCCAGCGTGTGGCCGACCTCGTGCGCCGCGAGCTGACGGATGCGCTTGAGCGCCGTCTCGTAGAGGAGCGCCGGCTTCTCGGTGCCGGTCTGGTACGGCGAGAGCAGGCCCTCGAAGATCATGTAGTCCTGCCGATCGCGGAGCGATCCGAGCGTCACCGTCGCCTTGATGATCTCGCCGGTCCGGGGATCGGAGACCGTGCCGCCCGAGCTCCAGCCGCGCGTCGAGCGGTGGACCCAGTTGATCATGTTGTAGCGGATGTCCATCGGATCGGCGTCCGGCGGCAGCACCTCGACCTTGAAGCCATTGCGGAAGCCCGCGGCTTCGAACGCCTGATTCCAGTAGCTCGCGCCCTCGACGAGCGCCTTCTTCACGTCTTCCGGCGCGCCCGAGTCCACCCAGTATTGGATCGGCTTCACCGGCTCGGACAATGCTCCAGGGGCCGCGCTCGGATCTTTCTTCTCGAGGCGATGGCGACGGATGTAACGCTGCATCATCGGCTCGCCGATCGGCGTGCTGTAATCGACGAAGTTCAGGCCGCCGTATCCCGCGCGCGGATCGTCCCACCGTGTTTTGTAGTTGCCGTCGGGCAGCTCGACGAGCGAAACGTGCTCGCGCAGCGTCACGGCTTCAGCCGACGGCGTCACGCTCGCGACCGAGCCCGAGAACAGTCCGCCGCCGCGTGCGCCGCCGCCGCCACCGCGGCCTTCGCCGATCGCCGGCGGGCCCTGCGCGGGGCCGCCGCCCCCGCCGCCGCGTCCACCCGACGCGTCGTTGGCGAAGGTCAGGATCGTTTCGATCTCGGTGTTCTTCGGGAATCCTTTCGTCCGCGGCATGTAGAACGCGCTGCGCGCGCGATCGACGCGGTACGTGCCGGGCCTGAGCGCGCCGCCGGCGCCATGAATGTCGCGCAGCAGGAAATCCGATGCGTCGACGAGCACGTGGCCGTTGCTCTCAGCCGCGACGGCGAAGCCCCACAGCACGGATTTCGCGAACGAGTCCTCGACGGACTTGCGTTCCGCCGGATTCGGGCTGGTCGATCGGAAGTTTTCGTTGCCCTGAATCAGGAGGACGCGCGGGCCGATGCGCTGGAACGAGACGATGCGTCCTTGTCCGCCCTGGCCGCGGTCGAGGCCGATGTCGTTCGAGCCGAGGCCCGCGGCGAGGCCGGTCGTGAGGAGGAACTCGGCGTCGAAGCGCGGGATCTCGATGAAGAGCGATCCCGTGCGTTCGTCCCAGTGGAGCGGAAAGTAGCCGTCGACTTTCTGCATGCCGGCGGTGCGTTGGTCGATCGATTGCGCCGGTCCGCCGGCGGCTGCCTGGCCGCCGCCGCGTCCGCCGCCTTGTGCCCCTTGAGCTCCGTACGCAAAGACCGGCTGCGATCCATGAGCGGGGAGCATCAGGATCGTGAAAGAGAGTACGACGACGAACGTGATGGATGCTCGTAACATAGGATGGGCCTCGCTGGAAAACGCTGCGATTGTATCCTGAAAGAAAAGTGAACCACAGAGGCACAGGGTCACAGAGGCGCGGGGTCTCTGTGGTCATTTCCTCTTCGTCAGTCATTGTTCAAAGGAGTGAGTAATGGCCGATCTCGAGAATCTTCGGTATCCCGTGGGCCGGTTCGAGCGGTTGAAGGCGCCGCTCGACCGCGCGACCCGCAAGGCGCACATCGACACGATTGAAGCGACGCCCGCGCGCTTCCGCTCGCTCGTGAACGGCAAGCCCGATGCGCAGCTCGACACGCCGTACCGTCCCGGCGGCTGGACCGTCCGTCAGGTCGTGCATCACATCTGCGACAGCCATGTGAACGCCTACATCCGCATGAAGTTCGCGATGACCGAAGACGCGCCCGCGATTAAGGCGTACGACGAGGGACGATGGGCGGAGCTGCCCGAGGCCAAATCGGGCCCTGTCGGGATGTCCCTCGCGCTTCTCGACGGGTTGCACCAGCGCTGGATCGCGTTCCTGCGCAATCTGTCGGACGCCGACTTCAGCAGGGTGTACGTGCATCCGGAGCTCGGCCGCGTCACGCTCGACGAGGCGCTGTCGCTGTACGCGTGGCACTGCCGGCATCATGAAGTGCACGTGAAACTTGGGCTCGGTGCTGCAAGAGAAAAGTGAAAACTGAAAAGTAGGCGAGGTGGCTGGTGACTGGTGGCTGAAGATCGTCACCACGATACTCGCAGCGCTGTTGACCCTAACGGCGTCCGCGCAAGCGCCTGTCGGCGCCGCGCTGCCGCCGTGGACGCGCGGGACGCTGGACATCCATCAGATCGGCACGGGCACCGGCAACGCGGCGCTGATCGTCTTTCCCGACGCGACGACGCTCCTCGTCGACGCGGGACCGTCGCCGCGCGCATCCCGATCGCGCCACGCAGCTCAAAGCCGACCACGGTCACATCGTCGTGCGCGTCGCGACCGGCGGCGACAGCTATCAGGTGTTCGTGCTGGATGAGCGTGACGAGGCGCGACGCGTTGTCGCTGCGTTCGGTCCGTACGCGTCGCAGTGAGGCAGGTAGGGCGGGTACTCGCCCTACCTGCCCTCGGTCTGCCGCAAGTGGTGCTTCAGGTGATCCACGTAATCCCGCATGAAGTACTCGAGCGTCGTCGGCTGCGCGGCGCTCACGGTTTGCCAGGCGAGTTGATCGAGATTGTGGCGCGCGCGCGGCCGCTCGAGCTGATTCGCATCCGCAGTCGCCATGATGTGCGCGATGTGGCGGTTATAGTGCCGCCACATCGCGATCAGCTCCGTCCACGCCCGGTCCTGATAGCGCTCGACGCGCACCCAGTCGTCCTGCTCGTAGCCCGGAAAGATCAGGTCGTCCTGCAGCTGCGCCCGCACGAAGCGGCCGTGATTGTTGCAGGCCGAATCGACGAGGTGTCCGATAATCTCCTTGCGCGACCATTTGCCGGGCGCGGACCTCGCGGCAGCGTCGGCATCCGAATACTTCAACAAGCGTTCGGCGGCGCGATCGACGGTCTGACGGAAATCATCAATGAAGACAGGGAAGAGAGCGTCCATGCGTCATCGTATTCCACTCCTGCTTCTGTTCGCGCTGCCGGCGGCCGCGGCATCTCCGCAGACGCCCGCCGCGCCCGCGCCGCCTGACACGGAAATCTTCCTCGCGACGCTGACCCCGTTGACGACGCCCGGACAGACGCTGACCGTCGGACGGCCCGCGAACATCACGAACAGTCCGGGCTACGACAACCAGCCGTCGTTCACGCCGGACGGCGGCGCCATCCTGTTCACGTCGATTCGCGGCGGCACGCAGACCGACATCTATCGCTACGACGTCGCGTCGGGCGCGACCGCGCGCGTGACGAACACGCCGGAGAGCGAGTACTCGCCGACGGTGACGCCGGACGGCGCGCACATCTCGGTGATTCGCGTCGAAGCCGACGGGACGCAGCGGCTCTGGCGATTCACGCTCGCCGGCACGGAGCCGGAGCTCGTGTTGAAAGGCGTGAAGCCGGTGGGCTATCACGCGTGGGCCGACGATCGCACGCTCGCGCTGTTCGTCCTGGGGCAGCCCGCCACGCTGCAGATCGCGGACGCGCGGACGGGCAACGCGGACGTCGTCGTGCGCGGCATCAACCGATCGATCCAGCGCATTCCCGGCCGCGGCACGATCAGTTTCGTCGAGCGCGAGGCCGGCGCGTCGAACGCCGATGCGCAGTTGTGGATTCGCGAGCTCGACGCGAAGACGCGGCGCGTGACGCCGCTCGTCGCCGCCGTCGCCGGCGCGACGGAAGCCGACTGCGCGTGGACGCCCGACGGCATGCTCTTGATGGCCGACAAGGATGTGCTGTACGGCTGGCGTCGCGGTGAGACTGAGTGGCGAAGGATCGCTGATCTCGCCGCGCTCGGCCTGCACGGCGTCTCGCGCCTCGCGGTCAGCCCGAAGGGCGACCGGATCGCGTTCGTCGCGAACTAATCTCTGGCGAGCGTAAAGACAAGGACCAGCGGCGCGATGACGATGCAGACGCCGAGGCCGAGGGCGAGCATGACGAACGGATCGGGCTGCGGGAGCGACGGGAACGCGCGCCACGCGACGCCGGCGAACGCCGCCGCGACGCCGGCGATGCTCGCGGCCGCCACGCCCTGCGCGAGCGTGATCGGGCGCGCGGCTTTTTCGGCCGCTTCCGCGCGCGCGCGAATCGTCGCGCGCCACCACACGGTCCCGGCCGCGGGCACATCGGCCGCGCGGCACGCGACCGCGTGGTCCTCGCGCAGCGCCTGCATCAGCGTGACGAGCTCGCCGCACGCCGCGCACGACGCCGCGTGCGCGCGCAGGTCATTATCCCCAAGGGCGGTCGCCTGCCTCCAGTCGCCGCGCGTGACGGCCTCGACCACTTCCGGTTCGCGAGGACAGGCCTTCATCGCGCGCCTCCCTGCAGGAGCGCCGACAGCCGGCGCCGCGCGCGGAAGAGCAGCGGCTTGATGCTGCCCGTCTTCAGGCCGAGCGTCCGCGCGATCTCCACGTGCGACGATCCCTGCGCGTAGGCGAGCCACAGCAGGCTGCGCTCGCGCGGCTTCAGCCGCCGCATCGCGCGCGAGAGATCAAGCCGGCGGACCGCCTGTCCGGTCGCATCGTGTGACTGCGGATCGGCATGCTCGTGGGCAAAGTCTCCAGGGCCATCGTCGACCGGCGTCGTCACCATCGGCGCGCGCCGCCGCGCGTCGTGCGCCAGGTTCGTCGCGATGCGGAAGAGATAATTGCGCCGGTGCGCCTCGTCCTCGAACTCGGCGCGCGACCGCAGGAACCGGAAGTACGTCTCCTGCAGCAGATCGTCGGCGAGCTGCCGGTCGCCGGTGATGCGCGCCAGATAGGCCCACACCGGGCGTGCCGTGCGGTCGTAGAAGAGCCGGAAGGCGTCTTCGTCCATGAGGAACGTCAGCGTGCCATCGTCTACAACGGGAGCGCCGGCGGCGCCGAGGCCCAGCCGTTCAAGTGAGGAAAGCGTCACGTCACGCATTGGACGAAGACGATTGTAGCAGCCCGAGCTGCCGCGAGAGCACGTACGACACCAGCGACGAGAGGACGAAGCCCAGGCCCACGGCCATCCCCAGGATTCCAAGAACGACCAGCGGCTGCCCGACTTCGGTGATGACGTTGTTCTTGGCGATCCAGAGCCCCACTCCCGCCAGTCCCACGACGATGCCGGTCTGCATCGACCAGAGGATGCGCCCGATGGGCGCGCCCATCGGCCGCGTGGACGAGTCGATCGTCGCGAGCATCGGCGCCGCCGTCAGGAATCGCTGGCCCGGGCCCGACTGCACGTAGGCGAGGAGATCCTCGTTGCTCGTCAGGCGATCGACCAGCTTCACGTGCGCCTCGGTCTGCGTCTTCATCGCCTGCTGCCAGCGTTTGTGCTCGAGCACCGAGCGCGCGATCCACCCGATGACGAGAATGGCCGTGATGAAGAACGATGTGACCGACAGGTCGGTCATGATGTCCACCATCGCCCGCGACGTGGAGCGGTCGTCGCTCGTGAACTGCGGCCCGCCGATGAAGTACGTCGGGTTGTGCGCGACTTCCGGATGCTGCGCGAGAAACGTGGAGAGCGCCGGGTAGAGCGCCAGGTAGTCCGGCTTGGTCAGCAGCGACGGATCGAGGCGCAGCACCTGCCGGAGCGTCGGCGGATAGCGATCGAGCGTCTCGCGCAGCTGCTCGCGCGTGCGCTCGGCGTTCTGGTCGGTGATCGCCAGGACCTGTCCGGGCTGCACGTCGACGCGCGCCGGGGTCTGGGCGTGCAGGCGCGAAGGCGAGACGCCGCTCAAGGCGGCGGTCATCAGCAGGGTGGCGCTTGCGGTGCGAAGGAATTTGGTCGTCATTACTCCTCTATTACTGTCTGGACGCCCGGGGGTTAACAGGGAAGAAGTGAAAACTTAGAAGTGAGAAGTAAAAAGGGAGGAATCTCCTCGAGATCGGTGGAGTAGGATCGCGGCTATGTTGAGACGATTTCTGCCCTCTGCCGTCGCCCTGATTGTGCTCCTGACGCCGGTCGCCGCTCAGGAGCGGATCAACGCCGACTTCAACGCGAAGATCCGTCAGGAGGAGAACAGCCACTCGCAGATCCTGCGCACGCTGCACGTCCTGACCGATGTCTACGGTCCGCGCGTCACGGGCTCGCCGAGTCTCAAGGCGGCGGGCGAGTGGGCGATCAAACAGATGGAGAGCTGGGGCTTCACCAACGGCCACCTCGAGCCGTGGGACTTCGGCCATCCCGGCTGGACCAACGAGACGCTGTCGGTGCACATCGTCGCGCCGATGCACAGCCCGCTCGTCGTGCAGGCGCTCGCGTGGACGCCGAGCACGAACGGCGCGGTGCGCGCGGCGACGGTGAATCTGATTCTGCCGGAGGGTCCCGTGATGCCGGCGGGCCGCGGCGGCCAGACCGAGACGCCGCAGCACTTCGGTCCAACGAAGGAGCAGCTCGCGTCGTACCTCGACGGCATGAAGGCGCAGGTGAAGGGGAAGATCGCGCTCGTCGGCAAGGCGGCGTTCGTGCCCGTGAATCTCGGCCCGCCGCCCGGACGCCGCACCGATGAAGAGTTGAAGCGGCAGTACGATCCCAACGCGCCCGAAGGCGGCGGACGCGGTGGTCGCGGCGCGCCGCCGCAGCCGCCGGCCGGCGCGCTGACGGCGCGTCAGATCGACGCGCAGGTTGACGAGTTCCTCGTCACGAACGGCGCCGTCGGTCGCGTCAACGACGCCGCGCGCCCGCACGGCCAGATCATCGCGTTCAACAACCGCTCGTACGACGTGACGAAGGCCGTGCCGACGGTCGTGATGCGCAACGAGGACTACGGCCGCATCGCGCGGATTCTCGCCGACGGCACGCCAGTCGAGCTCGAGATGAACATCTCGAACACCGTGTATCCGGAAGGCCGGACCGCGTACAACGCGATCGGGGAAATCCCGGGCACCGACAAGCGCGACGAGATCGTGATGCTCGGCGGCCATCTCGACTCGTGGCACTCGGCGACCGGCGCGACCGACAACGCGATCGGCTGCGCGACGATGATGGAAGCGGCGCGGATCCTGAAGGCGATCGGCGTGCAGCCGCGCCGGACGATTCGCGTTGCGTTATGGGGTGGCGAAGAGCAGGGCCTGCTCGGCTCGCAAGCGTACGTGAAGGAGCACTTCGGGTCGTTCGAGAATCAGAAGCCGGAGTTCGCGAAGCTCGACGCGTACCTCAACATCGATTCCGGCACGGGCCGCGCGCGGGGCGCGGGCGTGTTCGGACCGTCGTCTGCCGCGGCGATTCTGCGCGAGACGCTCGCGCCCTTCCAGGATCTCGGCGTCGTCGGCGCGTCGGCGACGCGCAGCCGCACGGTCGGCGGGACCGACAGCACGTCGTTCAACAACGCCGGGCTCGCGGGGATCGGCTTCTCGCAGGATCCGATCGAGTACAACAGCCACACGCACCACACGAACCTCGATCACTACGAGCGCATCATCGAGAGCGACGTGAAGGCGTCGGCGATCGCGATCGCGGCGACGCTCTATCAGCTCGCGATGCGCGATCAGATGGTGCCCAGATTCGGCGCGTCTGAAATGCCCGCGCCGGTCAAGTAGAGGCTGGTGGCTGGTGGCTGGTGGCTAGTGGCTGGTGACTGAGTTCAAACGCGAGCTCGGCCTCTTCGACTCCATCGTCGTCGTCGCCGGCGGCATCGTCGGCGTCGGGATCTTCGCGAATCCGTCCAACGTCGCGCGCGTCGTCAGCGATCCGCTTCTCATCCTTCTGGTCTGGGCGATCGGCGGCGCCGTCGCGCTCATCGGCGCGTTCGTGTGGGCGGAGCTCGCGTCGCGCTTTCCGCACGTCGGCGGCCAGTACGTCTACCTCGAGCGCGCGTATCCGCCGGTCGTCGGCTTCCTCTACGGCGTGGCGCTGCTGTTCATCATCAACGGCGGATCGCTGGCGGCCGTGTCGATCCTGTTCGCCAGCTACGTCGATCGATCGTTCATCGCGCTTGGTCCCATCGGCATCCGCATCGCGGCGGCTGGCGCGCTCGTGACGCTGACGGCCGTCAACGCGATCGGCGTGCGCGCCGGCGCCAGGACGAACAACCTGCTGATGGGCGCGAAAGTCCTCGGCATGCTCGCGCTGCTCGCGCTCGCGTTCACACGCGGGGCGGCGCCCGCGAGCCACTTCGATCCCGCGCCTGCCGTCGTCTTCGGCCGCGCGTCGCTCAGTGTTGTGTTTACAGCACTTGTCCCGATTCTGTTCGCCTACGGCGGATGGCAGAGCTGCGCGAACATCGCGGCCGAGATCAAGGATCCCGTCCGCAATCTCGCGCGCGCGACCGTCCTCGGCGTGATCCTCGTCGTCGCGCTCTATCTTTCGCTGAATCTGGCGTACCTGTGGGTGCTGACGCCGGCGCAGATCGCCGCGTCGCCCGCGCTCGCGGCGGACATGGCGCGCGCGGTGGCGGGCGAGGCCGGCGCGCGATTCGTCGCGCTGCTCATCGTCGTCTCGAGCCTCGGCTTCCTCTCGGTCGTGATTCTGACCGGCGCGCGGCTGTACTATGCGATGGCGGCCGACGGCCTGCTGTTCAAGCGCGTCGCGCAGCTCCATCCGCGATTTCACACGCCCGTGATCGCGCTGTGGTTCCAGGCCGCGGTGTCCATCGTGCTCCTGACGACGAATACGTACGATCAGCTGCTGTCGTACGTCGTGTTCGCGGACTGGCTGTTCTTCGGGCTGACGGCGGGCGCGCTCGTCATCGCGCGACGGCGAGATGCCGGTCCAACGCCTGGCGTTGCTATGGTTCCCGGTCACCCGTACACAACGTCGATTTTCATCGCGGTCGCCGCGGGCGTCGTCGCGAACAGTTTCGTTGCCAATCCGATCCAGTCGCTGATCGGATCGGGGATTCTGGCGATGGCGACGATGGCGTTCTTCATCAGCAGGCCTGAAGGTGAAAGTTCCTGATCTCGAATACATCCGCTGGGCGAAGGCGCTGCCGCACGCCGACATCAACCTGGCGCGCAGCGGAATCGATCGCTGTCCCGCTTCGCTGCTGCGACTCAAGGCGTCGGAACTCGTCACGACGCTGCCGGTCACCTATGGCTATGCGCCGCTGCGCGATGCGATCGCCGCGCGCTACGGCGTGACGCGCGCGCAGGTGTTCGAGTTGTCGGGCGGGACGAGCTACGCGAACTGGATCGCGTGCGTCGCGGCGCTCGACGGCTGCGGCCGCGGCGCGGAGGTGATCGTCGAGCGGCCGACGTACGAGCCGCTCCTGCGCATCCCGCAGGCGCTCGGGCATCGCGTGCGCCGGCTCGACCGCCGGTTCGAGGACGGCTACGCGATCGATCTCGACCGGTTCGCGGCGCTCGTCACGTCGCGCACGAAGCTCGCGATCGTCACCAACCTGCACAATCCATCGGGCGCGCGCATCGGGATGCCTGCGCTGCGCGCGATGGCGTCGCTGCTGGCGCGCGTCGGCGGGCTCCTGCTCGTCGACGAGGTGTACCTCGAGTGCGTGTTCGGCAGCCGGCCCGAGTCGTGCGTCCACGCCGGGCCGAACGTCGTGACGACGAACAGCCTGACGAAGGCGTACGGCCTGGACGGTCTGCGCGCGGGATGGATGCTCGGCCCTGCCTCGCTTGTGGCCCGCGCCGGACATATCAACGATCTGATGACCAACAACAGCGTCGCGCCCGGCGAGCAGATGGCGCTGGCGGCGTTCCGGCGGCTGCGCGATCTCGATCGGCGCGCGCACGGCCTGCTCGATCCCAACCTGGCGCGCGTGCGCGCGTTCTTCGCGCGCGAGCCGCGGCTGACGGCCTTCATCCCCGACGGCGGCAACGTCGTGTTTCCGCGCCTGCCGCGCGACGTCGACGGCGATCGGCTGGCCCGGCATCTCCTCGCGCGCTACTCGACGCTCATCGTCCCCGGACGCTTCTTCGAATCGCCGCGTCACGTCCGTCTCAGCTTTGGCTGCAGCGCCTTGCGGCTGAAGCGCGGACTCGAGAACGTCACGCGCGCGCTCGACGATCTCACGTGATGGGATTTGAGGATGTGCGCTGTCCACTTCCTCACATCCACAAATCCTCACATCCTCAAATCTCGTATAGTGAAGCTGTAAGGGGGCCATCATGGCTGAGACAACCTTCACCGAATCCTTCAAGGTCGCCGGACATCAACTGCTCGACGCCGTCAAGAAGCTGCTGCACGAAGGCAATGTACGGCGCGTCATCATCAAGCACGACACCACGACGATTGCCGAGTTCCCGCTCACGGTCGGCGTCATCGGCGCCGCCCTGGCGCCGATGCTCGCGGCGATTGCCGCCATCGCCGCGGCGCTCCACGAATGCACGGTCGAGGTCGAGCGCGAGGGGACCGAGGACGAAAAGAGCCGCAAGACCGCCTAGATGATTTGAGGGATGTGAGGATGTGAGGATGTGAAGGGTTGCAGAAGCCGCGCGGATGCTTCGCTCAGATCCCGCGGCCCCGGTACGCGGCCGTTCGGACCGCTATAATTCACCCACCTGTCCAACATGGCGGTTGTTCCAGGCGCCCGCCTCGGCCCGTACGAGATAGTCGCGTTACTCGGGCGCGGCGGCATGGGATCTGTCTTTCTCGCGCACGATACAGTTCTCCATCGCCAGGTCGCCCTGAAGGTGATGGCCGGGTCCACCGACGACGACACAGCGCGCACCCAACTCCTGCGTGAGGCACGCAACGCTGCCGCGTTGAATCATTCCAACATCTGCACCGTCCACGAGGTCGGAGCCGCGAGCGGCGTGGCATTCATCGCGTTCGAGGACACGCTCCGGTACGGTCTGCAGGCGGCCGACGCGCTCGCCTACGCGCACGACCACGGAGTCGTCCATCGCGACTTCAAGGCGGGCAACGTGATCGTCACCGGGGACGGCCGGTTGAAGATCGTCGATTTCGGGCTGGCTCGTCGGGGTGACCTGATGATGACCGGCGCGACAACGGTGGCGTCGCTGGTGCCGGCGGGCGCTGCCGCGGGCACGCCTTACGCCATGGCGCCCGAGCAGGTGCGCGGCGAAGCCGCCGATGCACGCACCGACGTCTGGGCGTTCGGCGTGCTGCTGTACGAGATGGTGGTCGGGACGAAGCCGTTCGATTCTGAGACGATACCCGAGCTCTTTTCCTCGATTCTGCGGGACGCGCCCCCGGCGCTCCCGATTGCGGTGCCTGCGCCGATGCGAGCGGTCATCGAGCGGTGTCTGGAAAAGGATCGCCACCGTCGCTGGCAGCACGCGAGCGAGGTACGCGCGGCGCTCGGTGCGATTCAGGCTGGCGCGGCGGGGCCGTGGAGCGCCTGGCCTTCTCTTATGAAGCGCCGGCGATGGCTGGTCGCGGCCGCCGCGCTCGTCGGCATCGCCGCGATGGTCATGGGATTCGACGCCGGCGGCGTCCGCGAGCGGCTCGCCGGGCGTCAGCACCCGGCTCCGCCGATCAGACTGGCCGTGCTCCCCTTCGAGAATCTCACCGGCGATCCGGAACAGGAGTACTTCAGCGACGGGTTGACCGAGGAGATGATCACGCAGCTCGGTCGTCTGCAGCCGCAGCGCCTCAGCGTGATCGCCCGCACCTCCTCCATGCAGTACAAGCACCGCTCGATTCCCATCGCTCAGATCGGGCGCGATCTCGGCGTCGACTATGTGCTGGAGGGGAGCGCGCGGCGCGAGGGCAGCCGCGTCCGCATCAGCGCCACACTCGTCCAGGTTCGCGATCAGACCCAACTGTGGTCCGACAGCTTCGAGCGCGAACTCGCCGGCATCCTGTCCCTGCAGAGCGACGTCGCGCGCGGCGTCGCCGGCTCGCTGGCGCTCACGCTGCTTCCAGCCGAACAGGCACGTCTCGCCGGCGCTCGGCCGGTCAATCCAGAAGCCTACGAGGACTACCTCAAAGGACAAGTCTATCTATGGAAGCTGACGCCGCCAGCGCTCGACACGGCGCAGAATTACTTCCAGCTGGCTTTGGAAAAGGATCCCAATTACGCGCTCGCGCAGTTAGGGATCGCATCGGTCTGGGCCTCCCGCGCGAACATCCTCGATCTGCCACCCGACGAGGGATGGCCGAAGGTGAAGTCCGCCGCTCTCGACACTCTGAAGACGGACGATACGGTGGGAGAAGCGCACAGTGAATTAGGTGTGGTTCTCGCCTGGTACGAATGGGACTGGCCCGGGGCGGAGCGGGAGTTCCGGCGCGGGGTCGAGCTCAACTCGAACCTTGCGGAACTGCACCGGAGCTACGGCTTGCTGCTCGCGTCGACTGGACGCCGGGAACAGGCGCTCGTGGAGATTCGGCGGGCTATGGAGTTGGATCCGCACAGTCCTCTGTGGCGACTGAATCATGGCGTGGTGTTATTCGCTCTGGGCCGCGAGGATGAGGCTATGGCCGTCTGGCAGAAGCTGCTCAAGACCGACCCGGACTTCACGCTGACGCATGGCTTTCTCTGGGACGCGTACCACAAGAAGGGCAGGTACGAAGACGCGATGGCCGAAGCGGCAGGTACGAAGACGCGATGGCCGAAGCCAGGATGTTTCACGCCGGTCGCAGCGACGACGAGGCCGCAGCGTCCCTGGCGCGCGGCTACGCCGAGGGAGGTTATCGGCGCGCGATGCACGTCACGGCCGAAATGATGGCGGCGCGCTTCACGCGACGCTACGTTCACCCGACGGCGATTGCGCGGCTGTACACCTATGCCGGGGAGAAGGATCGGGCTCTCGAATGGTTGGAGAAGGCCTACGAAGGGCGTGACAGCCAACTCATGTACTTGCCCTGGCACATGGAGTGGGACAGCCTCCGGGCCGATCCCCGCCTGCAGGCGCTGCTGCGGCGAATGAAGTTTCCGGCGAGCTGAGCGCTAGAATCCTGC
>JAIQFX010000073.1 GCA_020073005.1 Terriglobia bacterium
CTCGAGTGGTACAAGCGCGTCGTCCTGACGGCGGCCTGGCGACTGTCGCGTCGAGATGCGTTCCACGATCGCCTCGCGAATCTCGACGCCCTGGACCGGTTGTTCGCGCAGACGTCGGACGTCGCGAAGCTGCCGGAACAACGATTGACGCCGCTCACGCCAGTCGACGGCCCGATGCCCGCGTGCGATGCCGCGGCGAATGCAAAGTCGGCGCGTGAAGCGGCGCTGCTCACGGCCGAGTTGGCGCAGGGCGGCCGGTGGCGGACGTGGATCGACGCGGTCCGCGCGCTGCAGCGCATCAATCGCGAGGCTGCCTATCGCGTGGCGTTCTTCCTCAACGACGCGCCTGATCAGGACCCGCGCGTCGATCGGTTCTGCGTCGGCGGCAACGCGGTGCTGGATGCGGCGCTGCTGAAGTTGATGGGGGAGGGCGGCACGCCGGCGGTCAGCATGTACGAGGCGGTGTCGCGACTGCGGCCGTCGCAGCTGCCTGTAATCGACGGTCACGCGATCGGCAATTCGAATCGGGTGAAGGCTGACGCGCTGTTCGACTACCTGGCAGAGAAGTCGTTAGTCGTTAGTCGTTAGTCGTTGGGGAGTGGAGCGGGCTACGGGGATCGAACCCGTGTCCGAGGCTTGGGAAGCCTCTGTACTACCATTGTACTAAGCCCGCGCCGGGTCGCTCGGCTAAAGCCTCGCGCTACGGATCAAAATCCTATCACGAGCGAATGAGCGCGATCACCTCGTCCCGTTTCGCCGCCATCTGGTCCGCCGTCGTCGCCTCGAGGTTGAGCCGGAGCAGTGGCTCCGTATTCGAAGGCCGCACGTTGAAGTGCCAGTCGGGGTACTCGACCGAGATGCCGTCCATCGTGTACTGATGGCCATCCTTGTAGCGCGCGGCAATCTGCGCGAGCTTCGCCGGCACGAGGTCCATGCTCGCCAGCTTGGTGTTGATCTCGCCCGAGATGAAGTACTTCGCATTCAGCGGCCGGAGCAGCTCGTGCAGACTCTGGCCCTTCTTTGACATCAGCTCCAGGATCAGCAGCGCGGGGATGAAGCCGTTGTCCGCAAAGAAATTCTCGCGGAAGTAGTAGTGCCCCGTGACCTCGCCGCCGAAGATCGCGTTCGACTCGCGCATCCGCTTCTTGAAGAACGCGTGCCCGACGCGGTTCATCAGCGCGGTTCCGCCGAGCCGCGCGGCCGTGTCCTTCACGGCGTAGCTGGCGCGCAGATCGTAAACCACGGTCGCGCCGTGGTTCTTCAGCAGGAAAGCTTCGGACAGCAGCGCCGTGACGAAGTCGCCGGAGACAAACGCCCCCGTCCCGTCGACGAAGAAACAGCGGTCCGCGTCGCCGTCCCACGCGATTCCGACGTCCGCTTTCTCAGCCACGACGCGCTCGACGATGTCACGACGATTCTCTTCGATGAGCGGATTGGCTTCGTGATTCGGAAACCGTCCGTCGATCTCGAAACATAGCCGGGTTGTCCGGCAGGGAAGCCGATCGAAGAGTTTCGGCGCGACGAGGCCGCCCATGCCGCTGCCCGCGTCCAGTACGACGTTGAACGGCTTGATGATCGCGGGATCGATGAACGTCATCACGTGGTCGACGTACGCGTCGAGCACGGACTTCGTCGTCACGCGACCGCGGCGCGCGGCCGGAGCGGGAAGTCTGTCGGCCGCAATCATGTCGCGGATCTCGGTCAGGCCCTCGTCGCCGCTCAACGGCAACGCCTCGCGCCGCACGAGCTTCATGCCGTTGTACTGCTTCGGATTGTGCGAGGCCGTCACCTGCCCGCCGCCGTCGACGCCGTCGCGCGCGACCGCGAAGTACAGCATGTCGGTCGAGATCATCCCGTAGTCGACGACGTCGGCGCCCTGCGCCGTCGCGCCGTCGATGAACGCGGCCGACAGTGCCGGCGACGACAAGCGCATGTCGCGGCCGACGCCAATCCGTGTGGCCCGCAGATAGGCGACGAACGCGCCGCCGATCGCGCGCGCGGCGTCCTCGTTGACTTCGCCCGGATACACGCCGCGGACGTCGTAGGCTTTGAAGATGTCGGGATCGATGTGCATCGCTGTCAGCTATCAGCTATCGGCTGTCAGTTCTCGTTGGCCGGACATTCGGGTCCACCGAGAGCTGAAAGCTGACAGCTAGACCTTACTGTAGTCGGTCACGACGCTCTTGTCGCCGAGGACCGAACCGTGGTTGAGGACGGCATTGCGGCCGATGTGGCAGTGGCGGCCGAGAATGGCGTCGCGCACGACGGCGTCCTGGCTGATCCGGCTGTTCGCCCAGACGATCGAATGCTCGACGATCGCCTGCTCCTCGACGTGACACTGCTTGCGACGTGACACTGCTTGCCGATCACGCTGTACGGGCCGACGCGCGCGGCCGACTTGATGACGGCGCCCTCGTCGATGAAGCACGGGCCGTCGAGGACCGCGCCCTCCTCGACGCGGGCGTGCGGCGAGACCCACGACGAGGACTCCGCGTTGGCGAACGGCGCGGTCTTGTATCGCCCGTCCATGATGTCGCGGTGGACCTGAATGTATTTCTCGGGCGTGCCGATGTCGATCCAGTAGCCGTCGTACACGTACGCGACGAACGTCTCCCCGCGCTCGATCAGCGACGGGAAGAAGCTGCGCTCGATGGACCAGGCCGTGTCTTTCGGGATCCGATCGAACGTGTCGGGCTCGAGGACGTAGATGCCCGCGTTGATGTGGTTCGAGGTGATCTCGTGCGGCTTGGGCTTCTCGAGAAAGCGCAGGACGTTGCTGTTCGCGTCGGTCTCGACGAGGCCGTAGGCCGCGGGATTCTCGACCGGCGTGAGGACGATGGTCGCCTTGGCCTTGCGCTCACGATGGAGCGCGATGACCGCGGCGAGATCGATCTGCGTGAGCACGTCGCCGTTGAAGACGACGACCGATTCGTGGAGCGACTCGCCGGCGTACCGCACGGCGCCGGCCGTGCCGAGCGGCGCCGGCTCGACGACGTAGCGAATCGCGAGTCCGGAGTCGCCGCCGTCGCCGAAGATCTCTTCGATCCGGCGCGGCTGGTAGTTGAGGCTGAGGATGGCCTCGTCGATCTCGGGGACGCGCTTCAGCAGGTCGAGCTGGTAATGCAGGAACGGCCGATCGAAGATCGGGACGATGGGCTTCGGCGTGTGAATGGTCAGCGGGCGCAGGCGCGTGCCTTTGCCCCCAGCGAGGAGGATCGCCTTCATACGGAACCACCGATGATATCATGGCCATACGGCCGCAATGAACCTCCCGAACGCGCTGACGCTCACGCGCATCTTCCTCGTGCCGCTCCTCGTCGTCGTGCTGCTGACGAAGTTCGAAGGGCGTCAGATTCTCGGCGTGCCCAACGAGATCGTCGGCGCCGCGATCTTCGGGCTCGCGTCGCTGACCGACTGGGCCGACGGCTATCTGGCGCGCCGGCGGAAGCAGGTCACACCGCTCGGTCAGGTCATCGATCCGTTCGCGGACAAGCTGCTCGTGTCGGCGGCGCTCATTTCACTCGTGCAGATGGATCTCGCGCCGGCGTGGATGGTGGCCGTCATCATCGGGCGCGAGTTCGCGGTGACGGCGCTGAGAAGCGTGGCGTATGCCCGCGGCGTCGCGATTCCCGCGTCACCACTCGGGAAGGTGAAGATGGTCGCGCAGGTCGTCGCGATTCTCGCGCTGATTCTGGCGCACGGCCAGATGCGCGAGTTCTTTCTCGATCGGATCGGCCAGGCGGCGCTGTGGGTCGTCGTGCTGACGGCGCTCGCGTCCGGCGTGGACTACTTCCGCCGGTTCGGCTTCCTGCGCGGCGTCGCGTCCTAGACTACTTGGTCTGCTGCGCCTTGATCGTCGAGAGCAGCTTCTGCG
Organism: Terriglobia bacterium; assembly: GCA_020073005.1. Lineage (GTDB taxonomy): Bacteria > Acidobacteriota > Vicinamibacteria > Vicinamibacterales > CAVVIG01 > SRVP-36. Next base: position 3,875 of record JAIQFX010000073.1, read on the forward strand.
CTTCGGGCAGGTACTGGCTCTTGTCGAATTCCTGGACGAGCTTCTCCAGATAGGGCAGCGCTGCGGCTTCCTGCTTCACCTTTACGTACGAATCCGCCAGGTAGTAGTACACCGCGTCGCGCCCCGAGTACGCCTCGTCGCTCTTCAGGAGTCCCTTGAACCGATCGATCGCGCCCGGATACCAGCGCTGGCGCCAGTAGAAGTAGCCGACCTGGTAATCCGAATCCCCGAGCCGATCGCGGGCCTCGCGCAGTTTGGTGCGCACCTCCGGCATCAGCTTGCTGTTCGGATACCGGAGCACGAACGTTTCGTACTCCTTGATCGCTTCGCGCGTTTCGGTCTGATCCCGCTGCGGGTTCCGCATCTGCCGGTAGTGCGCGAACGCCAGCTTGTACTGCGCGTAGTCGGCGCGGGGGTTGGTGGGATAGAACGACAGGAACTCGCGGAATTCGTTGATCGCCAGCACCAGCGCTTCGGACGTGCCTTCGCCGAGATACGTGTCGCCGATGCCGAGCTTCGCGTCCGGGCGATACGTGCTCGCCGTGTACGTCTCGACGACCTGCTTGAAGAACTCGCGGGCTGTCAGCCATTTCTTGGCGTCCAGCGCCGCGGTGCCTTTGTCGAAGAGGAACTTGTCGGGCTCGGCCGTGCCCGGCGGCACGAGGCCGCGCGTGCTGGACGAACACGCCACGACGAACGCCAGCGCCGCACAGGCCGCGGTGAACTTGGCACGACGAAGGAAGCGATCTCTGCTCACAGGATTCCAACCAGCCATTGATGTTCCGCCGCCAGGCCCGCCTCGAGTCCGACGGCGGGCGCGAAGCCCAGGTCCTTTCGCGCGCGTGAAGTGTCCGCGTAGGTGTGCCGCATGTCGCCCTTCTGCGCGGAATCGCCCTGAATCACCGGGCGCCGGCCGGCGACGCGTCCGATTATCTCGAGCACCTCGAGGAGCGAGACGCGCGAGCCACCACCAATATTGTATACGCGGCCAGGGACGCCCCGCGTCGCGGCCGCGATCGTGGCCGCCACGGCGTCCCCGACGAAGGTGAAGTCACGCGTCTGGCTGCCGTCGCCGAAGAGCGTCAGCGGCTCGCCAAGGATCACCGCGCGCAAGAACTTATGAAATCCCATGTCCGGGCGCTGTCGGGGCCCGTACACGGTGAAGTAGCGCAGCGACACCGCCGGCACGCCGTAATTCACGTGATAGAGATGGCACAGGTGCTCGGCGGCGAGCTTCGACACGCCGTAGGGCGAGACCGGCTGCGGGAGCGCGTCCTCGCGCATCGGGAGCGGAACGTCGTCGCCGTAGACCGACGAGCTCGAGGCGAACACGAACCGGTCGATCGACGAGACGCCGCGGGCCGCCTCGAGCAGGACCTGCGTGGCCTCGATGTTGTTGACCGAGTAGACGGCGAAGTCGCGTCCCCAGCTCTTCCGGACGCCGGCCTGCGCGGCCAGGTGGAACACATGCGTGCGGTCAGCGAGGATGGCGCCGAGGTCGGCGTCTTGAACGCGCGCCTCGACCAGCCGGAACCCGGCGTGGCCGCGCGCGCCGGCGAGATTGCGTTCCTTCACCGCGCGCGGATAGTAGTCGGTGAAGCAGTCGAGGCCGACGACGTCGGCGCCATTCGCGAGCAACTGATCGACGAGCGTCGACCCGATGAAACCCGCGGCGCCCGTGACGAATGCCCTCATGAAAACAGTGCGCGCACGCGCTCGGGGACGCGGCACGGACGGCCGGCGCGATCGATTGTGGCGTGGACGGTCGAGCCCGTGGCGAGCGTCTTCTGATCGGCGGACCGCACGACTTCGTAGCTGAACTGTATCCGCACGGGCGACACCATCGATCCCGTCGTCCGCACTTCGATCTCGTCGTCGTATTTCGCCGATTCGCGGTACGCGCACTGCGCGTCGATCACCGGCAGCGTGTAGCCGTCGGTTTCCATCTCGCGATAGCTCCAGCCGGCGCTCCGCAACAGATCCGTGCGGCCCACTTCGAACCAGACGAAATAGTTGGAGTAGTAGACGACGCCCATCTGATCGGTTTCGGCGTAGCGCACGCGCACGCGGGACACGGAGGCGGGAAGGCTCACCGGGCTGCAGCCGACGCGAGCGCGCCGAGCGCGGCGGCTTTGAGCTCGCGCGTCGCCTGTTCGGCGTCCGCGGCGCCGAAGATGGCGTTGCCGGCGACGATGATGCGCGCGCCCGCGGTGACGATGCGCGCGACATTGGTCTTGTCGACGCCGCCGTCGATCTCCACGGGACCGCGGTTGCCGGCGGCGTCGAGCAACGCGCGCACTTCACGCACTTTGGACTCGCTGCGCGGGATGAAAGTCTGTCCGCCGAAGCCGGGATTCACCGACATGACCATGACGTAATCCACTTCCGCCGCGACTTCCTGAAGCGCCGCGACCGGCGTCGACGGGTTGAGCACGACGCCGGCCTTGACGCCGAGCGCCTTGATTGCGTGAACGGTGCGATGCAGGTGCGGGAGCACCTCGACGTGCACGGCAATCATCGCCGCGCCTGCCTCGGCGAAGGCATCGATGAAGCGATCGGGTTCCTGAATCATCAGATGCACGTCGAGCGGCACCGTGGCGACGCGCTTGATCGATTTCACGACGGGCGGGCCGATCGTGATGTTCGGGACGAAGTGACCGTCCATCACGTCGACGTGGATCAGATCCGCGCCGCCACGCTGGACCGCGGCAATCGCGTCGCCGAGCGCGGCGAAGTCGGCCGACAGAATCGACGGGGCGATGAGGACGCTCAACGGCTCACCTCGAGCGAAATGGGTTCACCGGGGCCGATCTGGAATCCGCCTTGCGGATTCTGACGCACGACGATTCCCGCCACGACGCCGGGATAGGGCACCGATCCGACGACGGCGACGCGGAACCCGCGATTCCGCAGCGCCTCGGCCGCGCGCTCGCCGTTGAGACCGATGAGATCCGGCATCACGTACGTTTCGCCGCGATCGCCGCGGTTGACGAGCAGCGCCACCTGCTCGCCGGCGCTCTTGGGCGGCGGATCCTGGGCGACGACGACGTCCGGCGCCGCCTGCGATCGAATTTCGGCGACGCCGGTCAGTGTGAAGCCGTCCTGCGCCAGGCGCAACTGCGCGGCGCGTTCCGTTTCGCCGACCAGACGGGGCACGGACGAGGCCCGCGGTCCGGCGCTCAACCACACTTTGATGGTGCGCTGACGCCGGGCGACCGAACCGGCGGCGGGCTCCTGCGCCAGAATCCGGCCGGCCCCGATCTTGGCGTCGGGCCGTCGCGTCTCGTCGACCTTCAGCGCCAGACCCAGCGGCGCCGTCAACGCGTTGGCGTCGGACGCGGTGCGACTGGTGAGGTCCGGCACCTGCACCTCGCGCGCGCGCAGGGCGACGCGCATCGACGCGGCGGCAAACAGGAAATAGGTGGCGACGAGCGCGACGAGCAGGAGCAGGAGTTTTCCTGCGGTCAGGACACGTGCACTCAGCGGCATCGGATACCAAGATCGTACTACAAGTCGCCGATGGTCTCGGGCGCCTGTCACCGATCTGTCACCCACCTGTCACGTGACAGGTCTCCGGGTGAAGACGGCGCCGAAGAACGCCTCGAGGCCGTGGGCGTGCGGTTCCGTGCAGAGATGGCCGCGCGCGTCGACGACGGCCGCGGGCAGCCGCGGGTGCGCGTCGCGCGCCGGAACGGGAACGAACCCGGGCGTCGTCGCGAGGAATGCGTCGACGACGCCGACGTTCTCCTCAGGCTCGCTCGAGCAGGTCGCATAGATTAGACGCCCCCCCGGCGCGACCATCTCGGCGGCGTGCTGCAGCATCGTCAGTTCGGCTGCGGCGAAGAGCGGCAGATCGCTTTCGCGTCGGCGCCAGCGGATGTCGGGGTCGCGTCGCAGCGTTCCCAGACCCGAGCACGGCGCGTCGACGAAGACGCAGTCGAACGGCGCGCGGAAGGGGAGCGGCTTCAGGAGATCCGCCTGGACGAGACGCACGTTGGACGCGCCGCTGGCGGCCACCGTGTTGCGCAGCAGCGCCATGCGGCGGTCGCGGACGTCGCTCGCGACGAGGAGTCCACGATCTTCCATCGCCGCAGCGATCGCCGTCGTCTTGCCGCCCGGCGACGCGCAGGCGTCCAGCACGCGCGCACCCGGAGCCGTTCCGGCCAGGAGCGTGACGAGCTGCGACGCCTCGTCCTGGACGACGAACCAGCCGGCGTCGCGGCCCGCGCCCCTCAACGGGTGCCCGCTTTCGACGATGAACGCGTCCGGCGCGAATCGCGCGGGACGCAGCGTGACTTCTTCGCCCGCGAGTCGCGTGACGAGCTCTTCGGGTGTGATGCGGAGTCGATTGACGCGCAGCGTGACCGGCGCCGGCTGGTTGTTGAACTGGAGCCAGGCCTCGGTCGCGTCGAGTCCGAGGCGTTCGTACCATCGCGCAACGAGCCAGCGCGGGTGCGACAGCGTAATGCTGAGGTAGTCGAGCGCCGCCTCGCGGTCGCCGGCATTCGCGGGCCGCGGCGGAAGCGGCAGGTTCCTTCGCGCGCGCGAGATCGCGCGAAGAACGGCGTTCACGAACCCGACGGCGCTGCGTTTCCCCGCGCGCCTGACGAGATTCGCGCCATCGTCGACGACGGCCGACGCCGGGACGCGCGTCAGGTGGAGCAGCTGATACGCGCTCAGGCGCAGAATCTCGACGACCTCAGGATCGAGACGATCGATTGTCCGTTTCGCGAACGCGACGATGAGATGATCAAGGGCCGCACGCCAGCGCTGGACGCCGGTCGCGATCTCGGATGCGAGCGCGCGGTCGCGCTCGTCGCGCAGGCCGGTGCGCGCGGTTGCGATGGCGGCCGGGAGGTCGTGGCCCGCGGTCACCGCGACGAGGACTTCGTACGCCGCGACGCGCGCCGGTGAGATCATGGCGCGGCGGTCAGGCGATCGCCAGGCGCGATCGCGTGGCCGGCCAGAAATTCGCGCGCCGTCATCGGACGCTTGCCCTCGGCCTGCAGTTGCGTGATCTCAAGCGCGCCGTCACCGGTCGCGACAACGAGGCGATTGCCGTCAGCCACGAGGATCGTGCCAGGCTCGCCGCGCGCCGTCATGTCGGCCGCTACGCCGGCGCGATGAAGAATCAGGCGCTGTCCGCGCACGTAAGTGAACGCGTGCGGCCACGGATGAAGGCCACGCACGAGATTGTGCAGACGAGCGGCAGGCACGCTCCAGTCGATGCGGCCATCGTCTTTCATCAGCCGGTGCGCGTACGTCGCCATCGTCTCGTCCTGAGCCGTCTCCTGGGCGCTGCCGCTGGCGATCTGGCCGACGACCGTCACCAGGAGACGCGCGCCGAGGCGCGCCAAATCGCGCTCGACGTCGTCGCTCGTGTCATCCGGCCCAATCGCGCGGTAGTCCTTCGCGAGGATCGGTCCCGCGTCGAGCGCCTTCACGACGCGCATGATCGTCACGCCGGTCGTGATCTCGCCGTCGATGATCGCGCGGTGGACGGGCGCGGCGCCGCGATAGCGAGGCAGCAGCGACGCGTGGACGTTGACCATGCCCAGCCGCGGCGTCGACAGGACGGCGTCGGTGAGGATCTTTCCATACGCGGCGACGACGCCGAGGTCCGCGTGCCAGGCGGCGAGGCTGTCGAGAAACGCCGGATCTTTCAAGCGCTCCGGTTGCAGCACCGGAAGACCGGCGGCGAGCGCGCGTGCCTTCACCGGCGCGTCCGAGACACGCTGCCCTCGGCCGCGCGGCCGATCCGGCTGCGTTACGACGCCGGCCACCGTGTGCGGCGACGCGGCGAGCAGCGCGTCGAGCGACGGCACGGCGAACTCGGGCGTCCCGAAGAACACGATGCGGAGGCTCGTCACCATTTGCCGGCGCGCGTCAGCTTGCGGATCTTCCGGACGATGAGGTCGCGCTTGATGCCGCGGAGGCGATCGACGAACAACGTGCCGTCCAGATGATCCATTTCGTGCTGGAACGCGCGCGCGAGGAGCCCCGTGGCTTCGTGGCGCTGCTCGGTTCCGAGGCGATCAAGACCCTTGATGACGGCGCGCGACGGCCGCACGACCGTTGCGTTGAAACCTGGCACGCTGAGGCAGCCCTCTTCCTCGAGCTGCATCCCATCGCGTTCGACGAACTCCGGATTGATCAGGACGATGAGGCCGTTGGGATCGCGGCCGACCGAGATGTCCGCGACGAAGATCCGCACCGGCTCGCCGACCTGCGGCGCGGCGAGCCCGATGCCCGGCGCGGCGTACATCGTCTCGATCATGTCGTCGACGAGACGGTCGATCTCCGGCGTGAGCGCGTCAACCGTCCGCGCCTTCTCGTGCAGGACGCCTTCGCCGTACTTCAGAATCGGTCGAATCATGAGGGACAGACGACGATCAACGCAGAACTCGCAGAAAGCGCAGAGTAAAGAGGGCTCACTCCGGAAATCCATTCACGACGCGCTTGACGCCATCTTGTACTAACCACTTCACGTTGAAGTTGATGAGCAATCCTACTTTACAACCAGAGAGCCGCAGGTAAGAGAGGAGCTGAGCCGAGTGAACGCGCTCGAACCGCTCGATGGATTTGACCTCGACGATGACTGCGCCCTCGACCAGAAGGTCGACCCGATACCCGCATTCCAGGACTCGACCTCGGTAGACCAGGGGCAGCGCCTTCTGCCTTTCGACCACGAGTTCCCGGTCCAACAGCTCAGACACTAGACACGCTTCGTACGCCGACTCCAGCATCCCGGGTCCCAGCTCGTGGTGAACAGCGATTGCCGCTGAGATAACCTGTTCGGTCACTCCGTTGAGACGCTCCTTTTCGGTCATGCCGCCAGACCGATGCAAGTTCCATGTCAGGTGTTGAAGCGGCGGTGCGGCAGTAGGGCGTCGAGGCAGAGGTGGCAGATTTCTCACTCTGCGGGTTCAGCGTGTTCTGTGTTTCTCGTCGTACGTCCGTCAGTTCCTCATCGTGAGGCAAAGCGGGCTGCGGTGCGGTCACGGAACGCGCGGTGGTTCGCGACGAGCTCCTCGATGGTATCGCTGCCGAACTTCTCGAGGACCGCGTCGGCGAGCACGAGCGCGACCATCGCTTCGCCGACGACGGCGGCGGCTGGTACCGCGCAGACGTCGCTGCGTTCGACGGTGGCCGGGCTTTCCGTCATCGTCGGAAGGTCGACCGAACGCAGCGGCTGCATCAGCGTCGAGATCGGTTTCATGTACGCCGTGACGCGAAGATCCTCGCCGTTCGTGATGCCGCCCTCGAGGCCGCCGGCATTGTTGGTCGGGCGTCGCACGGGCAGGGAAGCGGACCCGCCGCCCGCGCCGAGCAGGATCTCGTCGTGCACGCGCGACCCGGGGACGCTGGCCACGGCCGGGCCGAGGCCGATCCCCACGCCCTTGATCGCCTGAATCGACATCAGCGCCTGCGCGAGACGGCCGTCGAGCTTGCGATCCCACTGCACGTGGCTGCCGAGCCCGGGCGGCACGTTGTGCGCGAGAACTTCGAAGCTCCCGCCCATCGTGTCGCCCGCCTCGCGCGCGCGATCGATCTCCGCGATCATTTGTTGCTCGACCGCGGGGTCGGCACAGTGCAGCGGCGTCTCGGTCGAAATCGCGCGGACCTGCGCGAACGTGACAGCGAGCGGATCGCGCAACGACGCGGGCCCGATCGACACGACGTGACTGGCGATCTCGATGCCGATCGTGCGCACGAGCTGGCGGGCGATCGCGCCGACGGCGACGCGCGCCGCGGTTTCCCGGGCGCTCGCGCGCTCGAGAATGTTGCGCATGTCGTCCTGCCCGTACTTCACGAAGCCTGCGAGATCGGCATGGCCGGGGCGCGGACGCGTGACCGGCGGCCGCTCCGCGCCGGTCGCACCCGCCGGCATCTCCGGCTCGACGTGCATCGTCTTCTGCCAGTTCTCCCAGTCCTTGTTCGGAATCATCAGGGCGATGGGCGAACCTGTCGTGACGCCGTGGCGCACGCCGCTCAGCACGTCGGCGCGGTCCGATTCGATCAGCATGCGCCGTCCGCGACCGTATCCGGTCTGCCGCCGGCGCAAGTCGGCGGTGATCGCGTCGAAGTCGAGCGCGAGGCCCGCGGGCACGCCCTCGAGAATCGTCACGAGCGCCTTTCCGTGCGACTCGCCGGCAGTCAAAAATCGCAACATGCGGGCATCATTCTATCCGAAATTATTGCCACGTCCGGTGAGCGCTCGGTGATCGTCGACGCGATCCGCGCGGCGATGTTCTTGCACGACTCCGCGACCTCACGCGGAGGAGCACATGCAACTCATCGCCGATCGATTCGCAGTGGACGATGACGGGCGCGCGGTTGATCTCGCGACCGGCGTGCGCGTCACGCTCGTGACGGGCGCGGCCGGCGGCATCTCGGAACAACACCGGTGGACGGCGCGGTGCGATGCGCTGCGCGGTCTGCATCATCGCGTGATCGCGCCGCTTCTGGACTTCGGCGCGATCGGCGAAGCGTCGCGATTCGAAGCGTGGCGCTGCGGCGGTCGCTGGTGCGGCGCGCCCGACGCGGCGCGCGTGCTCCACGAGGTGGCGGAGGCCGTCCTGCGCGGATCCGGGCTCGCGACCGGCACCGATGACGCTGCGCACGTCGGGCACGATGGCGGCGTCGTGTGGGTGCCTGGCGCGGATACTGGCTACCCGTTGGACGTTTCCTACCCAACCGCTGACGACGTCCCGATGCGGCAACGCGGGTTGGCGCATGTCGATCGGCCGGCCGTCCGGGCGCTGGCGGAGATGCTGGGCGCTGCGCCGGGGCCGCGGCCGCACGTCGCGGCCCTGTGGGGAAGCACCGGTTCGGGGAAGACGACGGCGGTCGCCGAGCTGGCGCGCCTGGCCCGGCTGAACGGCTTGTCACCGATCGCGGCGCCGTTCATTGCAACTGCGTATGCGGATCTGGTCGAGGGCCGCAGTCTGTTCATCATCGACGATGAAGCGCGGGCCACGGGCTGGCCGGCGCTTCTCCACTCGGTCCTGCGAACGGCGCTGCCTCACGCGTTACTGCTCGTCGGAGAACGCGAAGTGCGCGGCGTCGACGGCGTTGTGCTCCAGCGAGTGTCAGTCGACGCCTTAGTGACGGCGATCCGGCCGCGCGTCACCGATGACCGGCTGCTGGCGTGGGCACGTCGCGCGGCGGAACGCGCGAACGGCCTGCCTGGACGATTCGCCGAGATCCTCCGGCCAGAGGGCGTCGTAGCCAGGCGTCGGGCGCGAGATCGCACACGGCTGCGCGTCGCCGAGCAGTCGGCCGCGTACGGGGCCGACGTTGTCGCCGCGTCCGCGCCGTCGATCGACGTGACGCGATCGCCGCGCAAAGGCGCGTGGCCCGCTCCCGGCGAACTCGCGGCCCTGAGGCGCCGCGTGGCCGACGCCGTCGATCAGTTGTCCCGCGGCCGGCATGAACCGGCGATTCGCCAGCTGCGGCAAGCGATCGGCGGGTTCGCGCGCCGCGATGCCTGGACGGAAGCCGGAGAAGGTGGACTCGTCCTCGCGTCGGCGCTTCTCCGGCGCGGACGTGTCCGCGAAGCGCAGGCGGCGCTCGATGAGACACGGACGCACGCGGGCCGCGCCGGTTCCGACGCGCTGCTTCTGGACGTCGCCGCGATGAGCGGCGACACCTGGATCGATCTCGCCCGGCTGGATGAAGCGGAAAGCGTCGTCGGATCGGCGCTCGCGTCGGCGCGGGCGACGGGCGATGCGCGGCGCGTGCGCGCGCTGTCACTCGTGCTCGCGCGTGGCCTCGCCTGGCGGGGCCGCTGGGCCGATGCCGCTCTTGCCGCGGGACCGCCACCAACCGACGCGGCCATCGACGTGCGCGTGCGACACGCGGCGCTCTCGTCGCGAATCGCCGTCGGCCAGCGCGATCCAGCGAGAGCGATGGCGCTCGTGACGGACGCCGTCGAGCGGACTCAGGCCGAGGGATCCGCCGCAGGAAATGCGGCGGCCGCGTGCGCCGCGGCATTTGTGCACCTGGCCGTCGGGGATTTTGATGCCGTGCACCGCCACGCCGTCGCGTCGATTGCGGCCGCGCGCGCGGCTCACGATCCGCTTCGGGCTGTCCGCGCCAGACTCTTGCTGGCGGAAGCGGAACGCCGGCGTGGCCGGCCGGCTCGGGCGCTCGCGCTGCTGCGACGGATGGCGCAGGTGTCGGCGCGCCTTCCGCCGGCGCTCCGCACTCGATGCGAGCTCGTCACGGCCCTCGCGCGCGGGGGCGATCCCGGAGAGATCGTCAAGAAACACGCCGCCGCGTCGGGCCTGGACGCGCTCGCGCTGTTTGCCGGCGGGCCGGAAGCGGGTACGGATCCGATTGCCGACGATCTCGTCGGCGTACTGCGCTTGTGCCAGACAGCGGAGGATGAGTCAGCCGTCCTGAAGGCCGTCTGCGCCCGGGTTCGCCAGCGGACGCAGGCCGCCGCGGTCGCCTTCGTCGCCGCCCAGGGACGCGGCGCGCACGTCATCGAAAGCGATGGCGGGCGGCTCGACACGGAGATCGCCGAACGCGCGACAACCGCGGGTGTCGCGATCGCTCCGCATCGTCATGACGACCGGATCGAGGCGGCGGCGCCCGTGCAGTACGGCGGGCGGCCGATGGGCGCGCTGTGCGCGCGGTGGGTGTTGGGATGCACGCACGATCTTTCGCGCGCGCCGCTGATCCTGACCATGGCGGCGGCCGCCGCGGCGCCGCTGCTGTCGGCCGCGCTGGCGCGGCGCGAGCGGGCGCCGGCGATCGCGGTCGGCGCGATCCTGGGCCTGACGGATGCCGCGCGCGAACTGCGGAACGCCGTCGAGCGTGCCGCGCCGGTGCCGTTCGCGGTCCTGATTGCGGGCGAGAGCGGCAGCGGCAAGGAACTGGTGGCGCGCGCCCTGCACCGCGCCAGCCCGCGGCGCGATCGGCCGTTCTGCACGCTCAATTGCGCGGCGCTGCCCGACGATCTCGTGGAAGCGGAGCTCTTCGGTCACGCGCGCGGCGCGTTCACCGGCGCGATCACCGACCGTCCCGGCGTGTTCGAAGAAGCGCACGGCGGCACGCTGTTTCTGGACGAGATCGGCGAGCTGTCCGCGCGGGCGCAGGCCAAAGTGCTTCGTGTCGTTCAGGAAGGCGAGCTCCGGCGCGTGGGCGAGAACCTCTGCCGCCGCGTCGACGTGCGCATCGTGGCCGCGACCAACAGAGATCTGTCGCAGGAAGTGGCGGCAGGACGTTTCCGCCTCGATCTGCTCTATCGCCTCGACGTGCTCCGGCTGACGGTGCCGCCGCTGCGCGAGCGGCGCGAGGACATTCTCGTGCTGGCCGAGCACTTCTGGCGCGAGTGCACGGCGCGGCTCGGCAGCCGCGCGACGCTCGGCGCGGCGACGATCGGCGCGCTGGCGCGTTATGATTGGCCCGGCAACGTGCGAGAGCTGCAGAACGTGCTGGCCGCCCTCGCCGTGCGGAGTCCGAGACGAGGCGTCGTGCCGCCGGATGCGCTGCCGCCGCAGTTTGGCGCGGCGGTCAGCCGTGAAACGGGGAAGCTGGATGAGGCACGCCGGGTGTTCGAGATGCAATTCGTCCGGGCCGCGCTCGCCCGCAGCGGCGGCCACCGCAGCCGCGCCGCCGAAGAGCTCGGCGTCACGCGACAGGGCCTGACGAAGCTCATGACGCGCCTTGGCATCACTGGCGAGACCACCTTGTGACCGCGTTCTTCGTTCGCCGGCTTCTGCTCACGATTCCCGTCCTTCTGGGCGTGACGACGCTCGTGTTCTCGCTGATTCATCTCGTGCCGGGCGATCCGGTGCAGGCGATGCTCGGCGAGAGCGCGTCGCCGCAGGACGTAGCGGAGCTGCGCGGCCGTCTGGGTCTCGATCGTCCGTTGTACGCGCAGTACGGCGCGTTCCTGAAGGGCCTGGGGATCGGGAACCTGGGCGCGTCGCTGCGCACGAATCAATCCGTCACGTCGGCGATCGCGGAGCGGATGCCGGCCACGGCGGAACTGGCGGCGGCCGCCATGGCGTTCGCGATTCTGCTGGCGATTCCGCTCGGCGTCATCGCCGCGGTGAAGGCGGGCACATCCGTCGATCACGCCGCGACGACCGTGGCGCTGATCGGAATCTCCGTGCCGGGGTTCTGGCTGGGACCGCTTCTGGCGATTGTCTTCGCCGTCGAGCTGGGCTGGCTGCCGGTGTCGGGCCGCGGCACGCTCGCGCATTTGGTCCTGCCGGCGATCACATTGGGCGCGCCGCTCGCCGCCGTGCTGGCGCGCATGACGCGCGCGAGTGTGGTGGAAGAACTTCGCGAGCTCTACGTGCTGGCGGCGCGCGCACGCGGCGCGTCGCGCGTGCGAGCCGTGATGCGCCACGCCTTTCGCAACAGCCTGATTCCGATCGTCACGGTGCTCGGCCTGCAGTTCGGCGCGGTCCTGACCGGCGCGGTCATCACCGAGACGATCTTCTCGTGGCCCGGCGTCGGCCGGCTGCTGATTCAGTCGATCAGCTTTCGCGACTATCCGCTCGTGCAGGGCTGCATCCTGCTCATCGCCGTGACGTATGTCGCCGTGAATCTCCTCACGGATCTCGTCTACGGCTTTCTCGATCCGCGCATCCGGTACCGCTGACGTGCTGAAAACAGGCGTCGCGATCGTGCTGCTGGCCGCGCTCGCGGCTCTCTTCGGACCAGCGCTCATGCCGTTCGATCCTGTCGCGCAGGATCTGCCGCTGCGTCTTGCGGCGCCGACGCTCGTGCATCCGTTCGGACTGGACGAGCTCGGCCGCGACATTCTGGCGCGCGTCCTCGCGGGCGCGCGGATCTCGTTCTTCGTCGGCCTGACGGTCGTGTCGATCTCCGCGTCGGTCGGCACGCTGCTGGGCGCGGTCGCCGGCTACTTCGGCGGCGTGCTCGACGACATCATCGGACGCGTGATCGACATCCTGCTGGCGTTTCCCGGACTCCTGCTCGCCATCGCGCTCGTGGCGGTGCTGGGACCGAGCCTGACGAACGTGCTGTTCGCGCTCACGATCATCGGGTGGGTCGGCTACGCTCGGCTCGTGCGAGGGCAGGTGCTGCGCGTCCGCGAACTTGAGTACGTCCAGGCGGCGCGGGCGGTCGGCGCGGGCGCGCCGCACATTTTGTGGCGCCACGTCGTGCCGGCGGCGATGCCGGCCGTGGTCGTGCAGGCGACGCTCGGGATGGGCGGCGCGATCATCGGCGAAGCGGCGTTGAGCTTCCTCGGCCTCGGCGTCCAGCCGCCGTCGCCGAGCTGGGGCACGATGCTGAACGGCGGGCGGGCGCATCTGCTCGATGCGCCGCACTTGACGATCTTTCCCGGACTCGCGATTGCCGTCCTCGTGCTCGGGTTGAATTTCCTCGGAGACGGCCTGCGCGACGCGACGGATCCGAAGCGCAGCGCGTAGTCTCGCAGAAGACACGGCATCCGTGTCTTCCGTGGTGGAGCCGTTCGTGGAGACGTCCTTCTATCGTGCGCGTCGCGCCAGCGCGAGGAGCGCGGCGTTCTTCGGATCGCGCTCGAGGCCGCGCGCGATGGTGGCGCGAGCGGCGGCGCGATCGCCGGCGCGAATCTGCGCCTCGGCCAGCGCCCCGAGGATCCGGTTGTCGTTCGGGCTGGCCAGCGTCGCCTTCCGCAGCCAGTCGACGGCGGCGCCGGTCTCGTTCATCTTCAGCGAGAGCTGCGCGATGCGCTCGGCGCGCGCGGAGAATCCGCTGGCGTCCGGCGCGAGGCTGCCGTACTGGATCAGCGCGGTGCGCGCGGCGGCGAAGTGATTCTGTCGCTCGGCGGCAGTCGCGTACAACAGGTAGGCCGACGGTTCGACGGGGGCGCGCGTCGTCGCTTCCTCCAGCGTCCGCTCGGCGCGATCGACATCGCCGTCCTGCAGCAGCGCCTTGCCGTAGAGCGTGAGCACGTCGCTCGTCGCGCCGGTGTTGGACGCGACGCGCTCGAGCGCCTCGCGGGCCTTGCCGAGGAACGTGCGATCGTCGCGCGGCCGCTCCAGCCAGACTTGTCCGAGCGCATGATAGATGACGTCCGCGTCCGGATGCTGTTCGAGCGCTCTGCCGAGCGTCAACACGGCCAGGTCCCATCGCCCGGCGCGCGCGTGCGCGAGCCCGACGGCCACCTGACGTTCGATGTGATTCGTGTCCAGGAGCGCGAGCGCCTGCAGTTGTTCCAGCTCGGCGTCGCGGCGGCCGGCCGCGGCGTACAGATCGGCGAGCTCTTCGCGGGCGGGAATCATCCCCGGCGACAGCGCCACGGCCCGCTCCAGCGCGGGGATCGCCTCGGCCGGATGATGCGTCTCCCGCAGGCAGACGCCGCGCAGGTAGTGCGCGTCTGACATCTGATCGTCGATCCGCAGGACCTTGTCGAGCGTGGCCATCGCGGCCGTCAGGTCGCCGTTGCGGTACTGGGCGAGGGCGAGCTTGAAATGGAGGCGCGCCGCGTGATCGTCGAGACGCAGGCACCCCTCGTAGGCCTCGACCGAGCCCTTGTACTTCTGATCCTGATAGAGGACGTCTCCCAGCTCCTCGAGTGGACGGGGGGCGGTGGTGTCACGCGCGGCGGCGCTCCTGAAGTCGCGGGCGGCCTCCTCGAGGTTGCCCTGGCGATGGTAGGTCTGGCCCCGCCGCAGGTACGGCAGCATCGAGTCGTCGCGCAGTGCGATAGCGCCGCTGTAGGCTTCGATGGCCGCGTAGGTCTGATCGTCGCGCAGCGCGGCGTCGCCGCGGGTCATCAGCTCGCGGTAGTGCCGCTGGCGGGCCACGGCCTGGTAGGCCGCGCCGACGCCGCCTCCGGCCAGGGCGAGCAGGGCGACGAGGGCAATTGCGCGCCGCATGGCCCTATCCTACCAGCCGGCAGGAACTTTGGGCCGCACCCGGTGTCTAACGTTGCTATAGTGGAAGTCTCTGTGAAGCAGGCGCGCGTCGCCCAATGGGCGGAGGTCGGCGGCCGGGAAGCAGTGCTCGTGCAGAGGTGCGCCGCGGGCGAGGAGATGGCCTGCGCCGAACTGGTTGCCGAGCACCAGCGGATGGTCGTCCAGCTCGCGATGAACCTGCTCGGCGATCGCGACGAAGCCATGGACCTGTCGCAGGAAGTCTTCCTGCGCGTCTTCCGGACCATTCAGCGCTTCCGCGGCCAATCGAGCCTGCGCACGTGGATCTACCGCATCGCCGTCAACCAGGCGCGCAACCGCCATCGCTTCTGGCGCCGCCGCCACCGCGCCGATCAGGTGTCGCTCGATCAGCACATCGCCGCCCACGGCGAGTTCCGCTCGACCGGTGAGTCGACTCCCGATCGCGTGCTCGCGCAGAAGGAACTGGCCGAGCGGCTGCAGCACGCGCTCGACAGCCTGCCGTTCGACCAGCGGACCGCGATCGTGCTGCGCGAAGTCGACGGGTTGAGTTACGAGGAGATCGCCTTCTCGCTCGGCGTCGCGATCGGCACCGTGAAATCGCGCCTGACGCGCGCCCGGCGGGCGCTGCGCCACGACCTTCGAGGAGAGGTGGCACCGGCATGAAGAAGATCTCATGCGCGGCGGCACGCCGGCGGCTGCAGGCGTTTCACGACCAGGAACTGGGCGTGCCCGACCAGATCGCCGTGAGCGCGCACCTGGACGGCTGTGACGCGTGCGCGGCCTCGCTCGCGGACTTGCGGGCGATTCGGACGGCGCTGCACGCGACCGCGTTCCAGCGGCTCACGCTGTCGAGCGAAGAGGCCGAGGCGTTGGCTTCCACGGTCGTGAGCCGGCGCAAGGCCGAGGACGATGCGTCGGTCCTGACGCGGCTGCGTGAGATGTTCGACGACATGCACCTCGTCTATGCGGGCGCGGGCGCGGCCGGGGCCGCGATGGTCTGTGTCGTGATCATGCTCGGCATGATGCGATTCGCCACGAGCGAGCGGCCGGATTCATTGGCCGCGATCGTGACCGTCCTGTCGACGCCGATCGAATGCGAGTCGGGCAACGAAGCGGACGACACGGCGGGATGCCGCGCGCGGTGGACGGAGCGGTTCCAGCGCGCCAACGAGTCAGCGGAACTGGACGCGATCTTCACGCTCGATGCGATCGTCACGCGACACGGGCGGCTGGCGAGCTTCGCGGTGCTGCGCGCCGGCGGACTGCGCGGCCGGCGGTCGGCGCTCGGCCAGGTGGAGCTGATCGACGGGCTGTGCGACGCGGTGTCGCGCTCGCGTCTGGACTCGACGGCGGCGCCCGGCGGCGCGGCGACGCCCAACATGCTGCGTCTGGTCGAGCACGCGACGGTGAGGGCGAACAAGCAGCCGACGCCGCTCGACGTGCCGCTGCCGCCCAAGAAGCGGGCGGCGAACTTCGACTTCGGCCAGCTGGCCGGCGCCTAGCGCCGGCGCGGCGCGTCGGCGTGCGCCGTCGCGACGTTGTTCATCGAATCGGTCGCCCGCAGCGTCAGGCCCCGCTCGCCGATCTCGCCGTCAATCACCAGCTCGTAGTGCTCCTCGCGTGAGTCGGCGATTCCATCGGTCGGAAACACGCCCCGCCACCGCTGGCCGTCCTGCGAGAATTCCACGCGCTGAATGGGGGAGTGATCGTCCTTCACGTCGAAGGTGATGGTCGTCCGCCCGCGATCGACGCGGACGTTGCCGATCGTGATCGCCGGCGGCGTATTGTCGATGTCGAACGCGGCGCTGTCGAGCTCGCCGGTCAGGGCGAGGCCCGCGGCGTTGGACGGCGAGTCGCTGGCGACGATCTTCACGAAGTACGTCCCGTTGGGAACCGTCGTCGTATCCCAGACGAGAATCGTGTCCGCGACGCCCTTCCGCAGCGTCTTCCATGCCGTATCGCCTTCGCGGCGGTAGAGAACGTCGTACACGAGATCGTCGTCGTTCTCGTCGTCGGCCTTCCAGACGAGCGTCTCCAGTCCCTTCTGATACGTGCGACGGCCGAGCGCCTGCGATGATTGGCCGGCCGGCGCGCTCGCCGCGGCCGCAAGCTTGCGATCGGGCGTCGACTGATCGTCGAAGCCGGCGAGCTCCGGATCTCCGGTCGCGAACGGCTTCTGGAAGACGATGCCCGGCGGATGGACCGTGATGGAGCGCACTTGCGGGCGGAGGTTCCGCTGCAGGTAGGCGGCGGCGATGGACGTCACCACGGGGCCTGCGCCCGTACCGGTCAGCACGGCGCGCCACTGCAGGTAGCGAGCCTTGGGACTCGTGATCGTGGAGCCCTCGGGATGGGTGTACGGGGACGACCACGCGCTCCACGTGTCGTCCGGTGTTTCCGTGTTCCCCGACCGCGTGAACAATTCGACGCGGCTCCCGCCCTGGACCGTGCCGTGCCAGCTGATTGTTCCCCACGTGGACACGGTCTGCGAGTCGCGCGCTTCGGACTCGTACGTGCCGCGCGTGGCGCGCTCGGTCGAGACGCGGAAGAGCTTCCCGGGATTGGCCGTCGCGTAGTACAGCCGCCCGCGCGCATCGCGATGGAATGCCGTCACCTGCTGCGCGCTCGCGCGCGTGAGCAGCGTCGGCTTGAGCGGCTCGCCTTCGAGACGGTACAGCTTGCCCTTGTTGCCGGTCGCAATGATCAATGCGCCGTTGGGATCGAACGTCACGTCGTACGGCGAATCGTCGCGCGATTCCCAGAGCTGGTCCCAGACGCCGTCCGCCGCGATGCGATAAACGCCGCCCTTGACCGAGCGTCGATCCTCGCGCGCGGCGCCCGCGGACGCCTGCGGTCCGCCGACGTCGACGATCGAGATGGACGTGATCTCGGCGGAGACCGACGGCACCGGCGCGCGCGAGGTGTCGACGGTCGGACGATCGACGGTGGTGTCGGACGAGCCGCCGCCGCCGGCGCCGCCGCGTCCGTTGAGCGCAGCCGCGTAGAGCATGCCCTTGTCGTCGAACCGCAGCGTGTGGATTTCCTGGAACGGCGAGTCCAGCAGGACGAAGGCCTTGCCCTCGGCGTCGATCCGCAGCACTCTTCCCGGCGACCCGGTCCCCGCGAGGAGGTTGCCGGCCTTGTCGAAGGCGAGCGCGGTCACGTGCGTGGCGTTGGTCTTGTAGAACGTCGTGCCTGTGCCGTCGGGCGCGATCTTGTAAATGATGCCCTTGTCGCCGGTGCCCGCGAACAGATTGCCCTTGCCGTCGACGGCGAGCGACCAGATGTACTTGTCGTCGCCGCCGAAGAACGGCGTCGCGGTCCCGTTGCGATCGACGTTGTACACGCGGCCGTCCGGCGACGTGCCGACGTAGAGCCCGCCGTTGGGCGCGAGCGCGAGCGCGTGCACTTCGAGCTCCGTGCTGTCGAAGAACACCGATCCCTTGCCCTGCGCGTCCACGCGGAAGACCTGGCCGTCGTTGCCGCTGCCGATGAACAGCGCGCCGTCTGGCGCCGCCACCATCGACCACAGGAACGGCGCCGTTGTTTCATAGACGAGCTCGACCGCGGGCCCGAGCGTCAGCTCGCCGTGACTGTCGATCGACAGGTTCTCGACATCGCCCTTGAGGAAGTCAGTCTGCGTCGCGACCTGAAAGAATTTCGGCGCGGAGGCGCGCAGTGAGACGGCGGAGATCGTGAGCAGCGCGATGCCGGCGGCTGCGAGCGCGGCCGAATGCAGTCGCTGTGCGTGTCGCGCGCGGCCAGCGCCGCGCGCCTCTGTGTTCAACATAGAGTGAGAACCGTGGACCAACCGGATCAGTTCGATGAGATCGTGATCGTCAGCGTCCGCGAGCCGCTCACGGCGTGATCGGTGGGCAGTTCCCACTCGCCGAGCGTCGCGCTGTGCAGCGGATTGTAGCTGCCGCCGTTGCGATCGCCCTCGAGCACGCCGAGCACCGACGGCGGCAGCGACGACAACAACTCGCCGTTCACCACGGCTCCGGCCTCGCTGCCGAGCAGCTTCACGTAGAGCGTGTTGTTGCGGCGGCCCTTGTTGATCGACTTGATCATCTGGTCGACGCTGCGCGGCTGCGGCACGCGCGTCTCGCGCTGTTCGGCCACGCCCAGGCGCGCGCCGTCAGAGACCAGCAGCGACAGCGTGCCGCTCGCGTTGGCCGGAATCTCGATCGGGAGCGTGCGGATGATGTCCTCGCCGCGATAGGTGCGGAAGAGCACCTTGAGCGGCGCCGTCCGTCCGGCGCGCGGCCGCGGATCGTCGAGCCACACGCGCTCCAGCGTCGCCGTCCGGGGCTCCTCGGCGGTGCCGATCGTCAGATCCACGCCTTCGAGATCGACTTTCTCGTAGTCGTTGCTCAGGAGGTAGGTGATCGGCGCCACGGCGTACGCCGCGGCGGCCATCGTCGCCTGATCGCCGGAGAACATGTTGTTCAGGACGATGGGGTCGTGCCTCTTGACCGAGGCGGTGCCGCGCACGCTGAACGTCGCCGATCCGTACTGCCGCTCGTACGAGCCGAGCGTGTTCAGGATGCTGGCGTACGTCATGAGCGGCCCGAAGAGCTGATCGTTGACCACCGTGAAGTGGAACGTGCGCTTCGCGGCGCGGCTCGATTCCAGCGAGAGCGTGATGGGTATCGTGCGCGGCCCGGGTCCGAGGCGGCCGGCAATCGCGGTCGCGCGATCCTGCGTGAACGTGCCGATCACGTCGCCCGTGCTCGACAGTTTCATCGACGAGAACAGGCTCGGGAGCACGGTGTACACGTACGCCCTCGTCATCGGATATTCGGTCGGCCCCAGGTTGTACATCGGATGGCCGAACGCGTAGACGCGATCGCCGTCGACGTACGTGACCGTGCCCGTGCCGCCGAGCTGCAGGTCGCCGCCGACCAGCATCACGCCAATCGCGTCGCCCGGCTTGAGCGGTCCTTCGAACGGCATCTCGCCGGCGTGGAATCCGGCCGCGCTGCCGCCGGTCGGAATGAATCCCTGATCGCGAAGCGCGCTGCCGAAGAGCTCCGCGACATCAGGTTCGAACCCTGACATGACGAGCGGCGTCGCGATGGGGCGCAGCAGCGTGCCGAGCTGATCGCCGCCGAGTCCGGCGACGCTGCTCGCGAACCGCGTGTCGCCCGGGCGATCGGCGAACGGACGGTTCCAGTTCAGCGCCTTGCGGAACGCGGCGGTCAGCGTCTCGGGCGTGAGCGGAAACTCGAGGTGCACGCGGGCGCCGGCCGGCCGTACGTCCGTCAGCGTCGTCGAGTCCGTCATCTCGGCGATGGGCGTGATCCCCGCGATCGGTTCCTTGGAAAAACTGCCCAGGGCGTACGACACGGCGCCAATGAGCCGGCCGTCGACGTACACCGGGCTGCCGCTCATTCCGGCGATGACGCCCGTGTTGGCGAGAGGCCCGCCCTCGAGCCTCGCGATAATAAGGTTGCGATGCGGTCCGATGACGTTCTCGAGGACGCCGACGATGTGGGCTTTGAATTCCTCGACGTGCGTGCCGTCGAACACGGTGCGGCCGATGCCGACCATGCCTGGACGGATGTCGGTCACGGGCATCTGATCGGCGGCGCCGGCGAGCAGCGCGGAGACGCCGAAGACGCTGACGAGAACGGCGAGCGTGAATCGGCGCAGTGTCATGGGTCGATCCCGTTATACGAGAGAAGTGCTTGATGGTCAAGGAGAAATGGCCACGCGTGTTGACACCGGCGGATCGGTTTTGTTATGGTCACGATTCCAGTGGTCAACCATCTGCCGGTCACTCTTCGGTCCGTCGCCGCCGCCTGGCGGTGGTATTGGAGCACGACTGAAGAGGCGTCCGCCGTGGCCTGACCCGCTCGCGCGACCGACACCCAAGCCTCTTCAGCCCTGAATCCCGCGGGTTGAAGAGGCTTTTTTATTTATGTCGAGACCGCTGCTCTGTGTGACCGTGACGGGCGAAACGACGGCCGATCTGCGCCGAAAGCGCGACGCGGTGGCCGACGCCGACCTGGTCGAGCTGCGCCTCGATACGGTGAGCGATCCGAGCGTCGCCGGCGCGCTCGCCGGGCGCCGGCGTCCGGTGATCGTGACGTGCCGGCCGGAGTGGGAAGGCGGCAGCTTCAGGGGATCGGAAGAGGACCGGAAGCACATTCTGAACGAGGCACTGTCGCTCGGCGCCGAGTACGTCGACCTCGAGTGGCGCGCGCGATTCACGGATCTCGTCGCGCAGACGGGCGGCCGGCGAATCGTGCTCTCGTCGCACGATTTCCTCGACGTCCCGATCGATCTGGCGGCGCGCGTGCACGCGATGCGGTCGACGGGCGCGGAAGTGATCAAGATCGCCGTCGCGACCAAGCGCTTGAGCGATTGCGTGCCGCTGCTCGATCTCGGCGCGCAGAGCGGCCGGCAGGGCGGGCTCGCACTGATCGGGATGGGCGAGTTCGGCTTGCCGACGCGCATCCTGGCTGCGCGGTTCGGATCGATGTGGACGTACGCGGGATCGCTGAACGAGCTCGGCCAGCTGACCGCGCAGACGCTGATCAAGGACTACCATTTTCGATCGCTGACCGACTCGACCGAGGTCTACGGCTTGACCGGCGGCGCCGTCGTGCATTCGGTGTCGCCCTCGATGCACAACGCCGCGTTTCGCGCCGCGCACCTCGACGCGATCTACGTTCCGCTGCCCGCGGCCAGCGCCGAGGACTTCGTGACCTTCGGGCGCGCGATCGGCATCAGCGGCGCGAGCGTCACGATCCCGTTCAAGGTCGCGCTGTTCGATCACGTCGACGAGGTCTACGCGGTCGCGCGGCGCATCGGCGCCATCAACACGATTCGCGCGCAGGACGGCCGCTGGGTCGGGGGCAACACCGACGCGGT
Source organism: Terriglobia bacterium (assembly GCA_020073005.1). Taxonomy (GTDB): domain Bacteria; phylum Acidobacteriota; class Vicinamibacteria; order Vicinamibacterales; family CAVVIG01; genus SRVP-36. The sequence continues at coordinate 25,624 of JAIQFX010000073.1, forward strand.
CGGATTTCTCGAACCGCTCCGCGACCGCGTCCGGCTCGAAGGACTGCGCGCGTCGATCCTCGGGGCCGGCGGAGCGGCGCGAGCCGTGACGGTGGCGCTGGCCTCGTGCGGCTGCAGCGTGCGGCTGCACGCGCGCGCGCGCGCGCAGGCCGAAGAAGTCGCGGTGCTGACGCCGGTGGAGATCGGACCGTGGCCGCCGGAGCCGGGCAGCTGGGATCTGCTGATCAACTGCACGCCCGTCGGCATGTATCCCAGCGTGGACGAGACCCCGGTGCCCGCGGAATGCCTGACGGGCCGCTACGTCTACGACCTGATCTACAACCCGACGGCGACGCGCTTGCTGCGCGAGGCCGCGGCGCGCGGCTGCCAGACGATCGGCGGGCTCGACATGCTCGTGGCGCAGGCGCAGGAGCAGTTCCAATGGTGGACGGGGACGAAGGCGTTGCCCGGTGTGATGAGAGAGGCCGCGCTGAAGCGGCTGGCGGAGTTTGCGCGCGATGAAAATCACCTCGTTTGAAGAGTTCAAGGACCTGGCGCGGCGCGGCACGTTCGTGCCGGTCTGCAAGGAGGTCGTCGCCGATCTCCTGACGCCGGTCTCGGCGTTCCTGAAGATCGCCGAGCATGCGGACTACGCGTTCCTGCTCGAGAGCGTCGAGGGCGGCGAGCACGTCGGGCGCTACTCGTTCCTCGGCAAGGATCCGTTCCTGATCCTGCGCGCGCGCGACGGCAAGACGACGATCGATCGCGGCGGCGTGACGAAGGAAAGCGACCAGCCGTTCGTCGACACGCTGCGCCGGCTGATGGCGGACTTCCGGTCGCCGTTCGTTCCGGACCTGCCGCGCTTCACCGGCGGCGCGGTCGGCTATCTCGGCTACGGGGCATCGTCGTGGTTCGAGCCGGTGCTCGGGGATCTCGGCGAAGGCGCGGACGGCGCGGATCAAGCCGGGTTCATGCTGTTCGACACGGTCCTCGCGTTCGACCACGTCCGCCATCGCATCCTGATCATCGCCAACGCGCGGATCACGGCGGACGACGACCTGGAGTCGCTCTACCAGTTCGCGTGCGCGAAGATTCAGTTTCTCGAGCGCGAGCTCGAGCGCAGTCTCTCGCACACGCAGCGGGGCGGCGCCGCGCCGCTCACGTTCACGTCGAACTACACGCGCGAGAAATTCGAGGAGCACGTGCGCGCGGCCAAGGAGCACATCGCGGCGGGGGACATCTATCAGGTCGTGCTATCGCAGCGCTTCGAAACGGAGGTCGCCGCCGATCCGTTCACGGTGTACCGCGCGCTGCGGCACGTGAATCCCTCGCCCTACATGTACTTCATCCGGATGGGCGGCGTGTCCGTCGTCGGCTCGTCGCCCGAGATGCTGGTCCGCGTCGAGGGATCGCGCGTCGAGACGCACCCGATCGCCGGCACGCGGCCGCGCGGGCGCAACGACGAGGAAGACATGCGGATGGCGGAGGAGCTCAAGCGCAACGAGAAGGAGCGCGCGGAGCACGTGATGCTGGTCGACCTCGGCCGCAACGACGTCGGGCGCGTGTGCGCCTACGGATCTGTTCGCGTGCCGCAGTTCATGGGGCTCGAGCGCTTCTCGCACGTCATGCATCTCACGTCGATCGTCGAGGGCCGGCTCGCCGAGGATCGCGATCGGCTGGACGCGCTCGTGTCGTGTTTTCCGGCGGGGACGGTCTCCGGCGCGCCGAAGGTCCGCGCGATGCAGATCATCAAAGAGCTCGAGCCGTCCGGCCGGGGCCTGTACGCCGGCGCCGTCGGGTACGTCGACTTCGCAGGCAATCTCGATTTCTGCATCGCCATCCGCACGATCATCATGTCGCGCGGCAAAGCGTTCGTGCAGGCGGGCGCGGGCATCGTCATGGATTCGAATCCTGCGGCGGAGTACGAAGAGACGAAGGACAAGGCGCGCGCGCTGAAACGCGCGCTCGAACTGGCGCAGGAAGGACTGTGACAGTGCGGAATGCGGATGGAGGAGTGCGGATTGGTCCTGGTCATCGATAACTACGATTCGTTCACCTACAACCTCGTCCAGTATCTTGGCGAACTGGGCGCGGACGTGCAGGTGATGCGGAACGATGTGGTCACCCTGGATGAAGTGGTGGCCGCGAAGCCGTCGCACATCGTGATTTCACCGGGCCCGGGTCGACCCGAGGACGCGGGCGTGACGATGAGCGTCATCCGCCGGCTCGGAGAGACGACGCCGATCCTCGGCGTGTGCCTCGGCCATCAGGCGATCGGCGCGGCGTTCGGCGGATCCGTTGTCCGCGCGCGGACGCCGATGCACGGCAAGACGTCGACGATCGAGCACGACAGCCGGGGCGTGTTCGCGGGAATCACGGAGCCGTTCGTCGCGTCGCGCTACCACTCGCTGGTGGTCGCGGAAGAAGGATGGCCGACGGATCTCGAGATCTCGGCGCGGACGCGCGAGGACGGCGTGGTGATGGGTCTCCGCCATCGCACGTGGCCCGTTCATGGCGTGCAGTTCCACCCGGAGTCGATTCTGACGGGCGAAGGACACCGGATGCTGCGCAATTTTCTCGAGCAGCATCGGGATTAAGACCATGTTTCAGGCGTTGATCGAAAAGCTGAGCCGCCACGAAGATCTGACGGCCGACGAAGCCGCCGCGGCGATGGCCGAGGTGATGGAGGGGCGCGCCGCTCCGTCGCATATCGCCGGCTTGCTCATCGGTCTGGCCATGAAGGGCGAACGGCCGGCGGAGATCGTCGGTCTCGCGCGCACGATGCGGGCGCACGCGGTGCCGGTGACGAAACGGTACGGCGCGCTCTTCGACACCTGCGGTACTGGCGGAGATCGATCCGGGACATTCAATATTTCGTCGTGCGCGGCGCTCGTCGTGGCGGCGTGCGGCGTGCGCGTGGCCAAGCACGGCAACCGGTCGGCGTCGAGCAAGGCCGGCGGCGCCGACGTCTACGAGGCGCTCGGGATCCGCGTGACCGCTCCGCCGGCGATTGTCGAACGCTGTCTGGCCGAAGCGGGCATTGGATTCTTCTTCGCGCCGACGTTCCATCCGTCGATGCGGCACGCGGGACCAGTACGACGTGAGCTCGGCGTGCGAACGGCGTTCAACCTGCTCGGGCCGCTGACGAATCCCGCCGGCGCCACGCGTCAGCTCGTGGGCGTCCCGCGGCCCGAGTTCACGGAGCTGATGGCGCGCGCGCTGATGCTCCTCGGTACCGAGCGCGCCTGGGTCGTTCACGGCGCGGACGGGATCGACGAGCTGACGACGACGGGGTACACGAAGATTTCTGAGTGCCGCGACGGCACGGTCAACACGTTCTATCTGCATCCCGCAGACGTTGGTCTGCCGAAGGCGCCGTCCGGATCCCTGCAGG
>JAIQFX010000074.1 GCA_020073005.1 Terriglobia bacterium
CCGACGAGCTGGAGCGGATGCGCGGCCACGTCAAGCTCGCGATGGACGAGGGCGCGATGGGCCTGACGTCGGCGCTCATCTACACGCCGGGCACGTTCGCGAAGACCGACGAGCTGATCGCGCTCGCGAAAGTCGCCTCGGCGTCCGGCGGCATGTACATCTCGCACATGCGCAGCGAAGGCAACCGGCTGCTCGACGCGATCGACGAGCTGCTGGCGATCGCGCGCAGCGCGAACATCCGCGCGGAGATCTATCACCTGAAGGCCGGCGGCCAGCAGAACTGGAGCAAGCTCGACGCCGCGATCGCCAAAGTCGAAGCGGCGCGGAAGGAAGGCCTCGAGATCACGGCGGACATGTACACCTACACGGCCGGATCGACGGGTCTCGATGCGGCGATGCCGCCGTGGGTGCAGGAGGGCGGCTACAACGCGTGGGCGGCGCGCCTGAAGGATCCGAAAATCCGCGAGCGCGTGCGCCGCGAGATGCTCGTCAACAGCGACGACTGGGAAAACCTGATGGTGCAGGCGGGCGGCGAGGGCACGCTGCTCGTCGGGTTCAGGAACGAGGCGCTGCGCGTCAACGCCGGCAAGACGCTCGCGCAGGTGGCCAAGGAACGCGGCACGTCAATCCAGGACACCGCGATGGATCTCGTCGTCGAGGACGGGAGCCGCGTGCAGGTCGTCTATTTCCTGATGTCGGAAGACAACGTCCGCAAGCAGATCAAGCTGCCCTGGGTGAGTTTCGGCGCCGATGCGTCGTCGATGGCGACCGAGGGCGTGTTCCTCAAGACCAGCACGCACCCGCGATCGTACGGTAACGTCGCGCGGCTGCTCGGCAAGTACGTGCGCGACGAACACGTCATCCCGCTCGAAGAAGCCGTGCGCAAGCTGACGTCATTGCCCGCGACGACGCTGCGCATCAAGGAGCGCGGGAAGTTGGCGTCCGGATATTTCGCCGACGTCGTCGTCTTCGATCCGAAGACGGTGAACGAGCACGGCACGTACGAGAAGCCGCACCAGTACGCGACCGGCGTCGCGCATGTCTGGGTGAACGGCGTGCGCGTGTTGAAGGACGGCGAGCACACGGGCGCCACACCCGGCCGCGTCGTCCGCGGGCCCGGCTGGAAACCGCGAACCTGAGGACCGGGCGTGACCGGGCCGAACGACCGCGTCGACTTCTCGCGCAACGCTCCGGTCTACGACCAGCGCCACGGCGCGCTGCTTGCGGCAGACGCCGCGCAACAGCTGGCTGCGGCGGCCGCGATTGCCGCGGGCGCGCGGATGCTCGACGTCGGCGCCGGCACCGGTCGCGTGTCCATTCCATTCGCCGCGATGGGCTGCCGCGTCGTCGCTCTCGATGCGGCGCCAGCGATGCTCGGCGCGTTGGCGCAGAAGGCAGGTTCGTTACCTGTGCGTCCCGTCGTCGGCGATGCGAGCCATCTTCCGTTTCCGGACGCGCGCCTCGACGTCGTCGTGATTGCGCGGATGTTGTACCTGTTGCCGCGCTGGCGCGACGTCCTGGTCGAATGCGTGCGCGTGATCGCCCCGGGCGGGCGTCTGCTGCACGAGTGGGGCAACGGGCGCGCGGATGAAGCGTGGGTGCAGATTCGCGAGAAAGCGCGTGCGCTTTTCGACGAGGCGGGCCTGCGCCAACCGTTTCATCCGGGCGCGCGAACGGCTGAAGAGGTCGACGCGTGTCTGATCCGCGCGGGTCTTCGCCCCGTCGCAACCGTCCGCGTGGATAATGACGTGCGGATGACGCTCGCTGACTTCCTGCGCCGCATCGTCAGCGGCGAGTGCTCGTACATCTGGAACGTGCCGGAAGACATCCAACGGCGCTGCTTGCCTGAACTCGAGGCCTGGGCGGCACAGCATTTCGATCTCGGCCACCCCGCGTTCACGCGCGATTTGCAATGGAAGGTCTACGTCGCCTGACGTAAGAGGAAATCCCTGACGCCGTACCGGTGTTTTTCCCGCGCGGCCCACAGGTTTCGCCGGATTGTTGCGCGCGCGCGGGTCCGCGATCCTTGACTCCTTTACACAGGAGTCAAAGGCCATGATCCGAACCCGCACGTCGTCTGTCTCCTTTTGTGCAGCCGTGATTGCCGTCGTCGCGCTTGCGATTGCGTCGCCTCGCCGCGCGTCGGCGCAGGTTCAACAATCATCATTGCTCGGCGGTCTTGTCGTGACGATCGACTCGCCCGCGAGCGGATCGACGGTCGCTGGATCCATCACGGTCCACGCGAACATCAGCCCGCTCGGCGCACTGGTCACGCGCGTCCAGTTCCGCCTCGACGGCGCGAACCTCGGCGCGGCCGACACCAGCGCGCCGTACGCCGTGCCGTGGGCCACGACGACGGTGACCAACGGGTCGCATGCCTTGACCGCCGTCGCCACCGACGCGCTGGGTCTGCAGTTCACATCGGATCCCGTCACGGTGACCGTGTTGAACGGGCCGCCGCCGGACACGACGGCGCCGACGGTCAGCATCACGGCGCCAGCTCCAGGATCGACCGCGAGCGGCACGATCATCGTTACCGCGAGTGCGAGCGACAACGTCGGCGTGGCGAGCGTCCAGTTCGTACTCGACGGCGCGAATCTGGGCGCGGCGGACACGACGTCGCCGTACGCGGTGGCGTGGGATACGACGACGGCGACCAACGGGTCGCACACGTTGACGGCCGTCGCGCGCGACGCGGCCGGCAATAGCGGAACATCCGCGCCGGCTACCGTGACGGTCTCGAACGGATCCACCGGCACGACGTTCGCGCCTGGCGATCTGGTTGTGTCGATCGTCGACGGCCCCCCGCAGTGGCGTCACGCCGACGGGACGCTGGTCGGGACGCTGAACGCGACCGTGCCGGGACCGAGCGAGGGCCTGCGGTTCGACGATCGCGGCGATCTATTCGTGGCGCACTGGTGCGCCGACGGTCCGTGCGCGACGGGCAATACGGTCGAGCACTTCGACACGCACGGCGTCTCGCAGGGCGCGTTCGGCAGCGGCTACAACTGCAATCCGCATGACCTCGCCTTCGACGCGTCGAATCGCGCGTACGTCGGGCTCGCCGACTGCTCGGGCGACATCGTGCGGCTCACGTCGGGCCAGATCTCCGACGCGTACATCGTCACGCCGGAAAATCGCGGCGCCTTCTTCATCGATCTCGCGGCGGACGGCTGCACGCTCTTCTACACGTCGCAGGGATCGCAGGTGAAGCGGTTCGACGCGTGCCAGAACCGGCAGCTCGCCGACTTCAACGTCGCGCCGCTGCCGAGCGGCGCGGCCGAAGGCATCCGCGCCCTTCCGGACGGCGGCGTGCTGGTCGCCAGCGGCGCCGTCATCGCGCGTCTGGATGCGAGCGGCGTGCTCGTTCAGTCGTACAGCGTCACCGGCGAATCGCAGATCTGGGCGGGCCTCGACCTGGTGGGCGACGGCACCTTCTGGGCGGCGAACTACGCGACGTCGAACGTGTACAAGTTCGACCTGTCGTCGGGCTCCGTCCTCGCGACCTTCAACACCGGAACGGCCGCCAACACGGCGATCGCCATCACGGTGAATCGCGATCCGCCGGCAGTCAGCGGAAACTGAAGACGGCGGGACTATCATGGCGGGGACGTGGCATCGTTCACCCGCCGAGTCCTTCCCGAACTGCTCCACGCGGCGCTCGTCGCCTGCGGCATTCTGCTGGCGGGCGCCGGCTCAAGGGGTTCCTGCAGATGGGAACCGCGTTCGCCGTGCGGAGCGTGCTGGGCATCGGCGGGCTGGCGTTCGCGCTGGCCGTCGTGCCGTACCCCGACGTCACGCCGGATCTCGTGCTGACCGCCGCGTTCGGCGGCTTCTTCCTCATCAGCCGGCGCGCCGACATCCTGAACGTCGGCGACGTCATTCTTGGCTTCAACGTCGTGCTGTTCGTCCTGCACGGCATCGACGAGTACACGGCGATCACGGTCGTCGCCGAGCAGCACGGCACGATCCGCGCACGGATCATCGGCGAGCTGCGGCGCGGCATGACGATCTTCAAGGGACACGGTGGGATGAGCGGCGCCGAGCGGGACATTCTCTACTGCGTCGTCACGCGCCTGGAGATCGGCAAGGTGAAGGCGATCGTGCAGTCGATCGACGCGCGCGCGTTCGTCGTGTTCCATCCGCTGGCCGGCGCCGAAGGCGGGATGATCAAGACGCGCGGCTTCCACTGAAATCTGCAATTACAGCGTAATCAACCCTCGTCGGACGGCTCTTCGCACCGCGTCCGTGCGATTCGCGGCGCCGAGCTTGCCCGCGATCGACGAGACGTGGAACTTCACGGTCTGGTCGCTGATGCGCAATCGCCCGGCGATCGCCTTGTTCGGCAGCCCTTCGGCCAGGAGCTCCAGCACCTGAATCTCGCGCGGCGTGAGCGGTTCTTCGAAGATTGCCTCGTCGCGTGTCCCCGCCGCGTTTGCTCGGCCGGCGGCCACCATGATCGCGTCGACGTCGAGGCTGGCTGCTTCGGCCGCGGCGAGCGTCGGGAATTCGCCGGCGACCTCGATCGCGCCGTTCATCTGCGCGCGCATCCGCGCGCGATGTGCTGGAGAGCCGACGAGAACCACTCGCATCAGCCTACGTCACCACCAGCCACGGTTCTTATGACGCCGGCCGCTCGCCAACGGTGACAGAGAGCGCGGCAGCCTGCCCGCCGCGCAGCACGCGCAGGGAGATCTGGCGGCCGACGCGATCGCCGACGAGCAAGTCGAGCAGATCCTCGGGCGACTCGACGACGTGGCCGTCGAACTCCAGCAGCACGTCACCGACGAGCACGCCGGCCGCCGCGGCCGGGCTGCCGCTCGTGACGCCGACGACCAGCAGCGCTTCGTCGCGGCCGTCGCGCTGCTGGCTCTCGGGGAGCGCGACCGGCTGGCCCGCGATGCCAAGGAAGCCGCGCTTCACGCTGCCGTGCTCGAGCACGGTCGCGGCCGTCTTCCACGCGATCGCCGCCGGGATTACGACGCCGAGGCCGCGAATGGCCGCCGCGGTGGCGATGCCGATGAGCGCGCCCGACGTGTCGAGAAACGCGCCGCCGGCGAAGCCGTCGTGCATCGGCGCGGTCGTGCGAATCACTTCGTCGATCGCGCGTCGCCGTCCCGTCGGCAGGGGGCCGCCGATCACGGAGACGATCCCGGCGCTCGCGGTCACGGCGTTGCTCCACGATCGCGCGACGGCGAGCGCGAGGTGGCCGACACGCGGGCTCGCCGTCGCCGGCACGATGGGCGTCGTCTCGATGCCGGGCACGCGGAGCACGGCGAGACTCGTCGTCGGATCCCAGCCGGCGAGCTCGGCGTCGAGCGTGCGGCCGTCCTGGCGTCGCACGCGCAGCCCGTCCTCGCGCCCGAGCGCGCGCACCGTGGTCAGCACGACGTTGTCAGCGTACACGAGCCCGCTGGCCGGCCGGCGCCGGCCCTGCACCTGCACGACGGAAGGCGCAGCGGCCGCTACCGCATCGGCGAGTTGATCGGAGAAGGACGTCAGGAAGTCGTTGGTCATAGCCCAATCCTGCCGGAAGGTGTCGAGATCGTGGATCACCCGAACGGGCGGGAAGGGATATCATTGCAAACTTGGAAGTGAGACCAGCGAAGTTAGAAGTGCGAAGGCAGAAGGCAGAAGTGAAGAAGAGTCTCATGATTCTCGGGATCGTGGTGGCCGCGGCCGCGGCGGCGATCGGCGCGGTGCAGCCGGCGCCGGCGCCCGAGACGATTCTCGTCAACGGACACATCATCACCGTCGACGCGAGATTCTCGATCGCGCAGGCCGTCGCGATTTCGCACGGACGGTTCACGGCGGTCGGGTCGAACACCGATATCAGGAAGCTCGCCAGTCCGCAGACGACGACGATCGATCTCAAGGGGCAGACCGTGATCCCCGGTCTCGCCGACGATCACCTGCACGACGCCGGCGGCGGCCCCGGCGTCGACCTGTCCCGCGCGCGGTCGATCGCCGACGTGCTGGCGGCGATCGCGTCGTACGTCCGGCAGAGCAACCCCGGCAACGTGATCGTCAGCAACAGCGACTGGCACGAGGCGCAGCTCAAGGAACATCGCCTTCCGTATCGCCACGATCTCGACACGGTCTCGCCGGACAATCCGGTCGTCCTCGTTCGCGGCGGTCACGAGTACATCCTGAACTCGGCGGCCCTGAAGAAGTGGAACATCACGAAGGACACGCCGCAGCCGCCGGGCGGCCGCATCACGCGCGACGCCGGCGGCGAGCTGAACGGCGAGCTGATCGATCGGGCGAAGTCGCTCGTGCAGCTGCCGCCAGGCCCGAGGCTCACGATCGAAGAACTGGCGGCGCAGCATCGCAAGCTGAACGCGGCGGGCCTCACCAGCATCCGGTACCCGGGCGCGTCGGCCGAGCAGTTCCGGCTGCTCCAGGAGATGGAGCGCACGGGCAGGCTCACGATCCGCGTGAACCAGCTGCTGCGTTTTCCAGCCGCGGATGACGCCGCCAAAATGCGCGCGGCCGTCGCCGGCAGCGGCCTGAAGCAGGACGACGGCGATGAGTGGGTCCGCGTCGGCGGGATGAAGATGGCCGTCGACGGCGGGTTCGAAGGCGGCTGGATGCGCGAGCCGTACGTCGAGCCGTGGGGCGAGAAGGGGACGTTCCGCGGCGTCAACACGATGAAGCAGGCCGCGTACACCGACGTCGTCCGCGAGCTCAACCGGCTCGGCTGGCGCGTCGCGACGCACGCGGTCGGCGACGCCGCGATCGACGAAGTGCTCGAGGCCTACGAGGTGGCGAACGCCGACAAGTCGATCGTCGGCCGGCGGTGGTCGCTGGAGCACGGTTTCATCCCGCAGCCGGATCAATTTCCCCGCATGAGGAAGCTGGCGCTCGTCATCTCCGCGCAGGATCACCTCTACCTGGCCGGACCGAGCCTCGTGAACTATTGGGGGCCGGCGCGCGCCGGGCGCACGACGCCGATGCGCGAGTACCTCGATCAGGGATTCACGGTCGCCGGCGGCACCGACTCCGCCGTCGTGCCGTATCCGCCGCTCTGGGTCTTCTATCACTTCGTGACGCGCGACACGATCAGCGGCGGCGTGATGGGCGCGGACCAGAAGATCAGCCGGAAGGAAGCCCTGCAGGTCCAGACGATCAACAACGCCTATCTCACGTTCGAGGAGAAAACGAAGGGATCAATCGAGCCGGGCAAGCTGGCCGACCTCGTGGTCCTGCCCGAAGACATTCTCACGTGTCCCGCCAAACACATCGAGCAGATGAACGTCGCGATGACGATGGTCGGAGGAAAGATCGTTTACCGGCACGGTTCGTAAGAGCTTACGCTTCGAGTAACGCCCGCCCGCGGCTTCGTTCGCCGCATCAACACTTTACAGTCCATTCAGTTTGGCCCCGACCTTGCTCATGGAGGTGCCCGTGACTCGACGCTATCTCTCTCTCGTTCTCATTACTTCGTTCGCACTACTCCTCACGACGACGCCCGCGCGCGCGCAGACGTCGTCAGACCCGGCGGCTTCGCCGACCAACGCCGTGCAGACGCCGTCAGCGCAAGCCGATGACGACGATGCCAAGCTGCGTCCCATTGAACCGGACTTCAACGTCATCAATCTCCCGACCACGCTCCCGCTGCCGGAGCACGCCGGGGATTTCCACCTGATGCACCGCTTCGCCGGCAATCTGCGGCAGGGAAGCTTCGGCGACAACCTCGGGAATCTGTTCGGCATCGACCAGGGCGCCACGATGAGCTTCGAGTACCGCTTCGGCGTGATGAAGCATCTCGAAGCGATCGCGGCGCGCACCAACTTCGACAAGAACGTCCAGTTCTCGACGAAGTACGACGCCTTTCATCAGGACGCCACGCATCCCGTCGGGCTGTCGGCGATTCTGTCGGTCGAAGGCGGCAACAACTTCCGCCGCGATTACGCGCCAGCGATCGGCGCGTCGATCTCGCGGACCTACCAGGACAAGATCGCGGTCTACGCCGATCCGTTCTGGGTCCACAACAGCGCAGCCGCGACCGGCGTCGACGAGAACACCGGGTTCGTGGGCCTCGGCGCGCGCACACGGATCGTCAAGGACACGTTCTTCGTGTTCGAAGTGACGCCGCGGCTCGGCGGCTACACGCCGGCCGACGCCGAGTTCGCGTTCTCGGTGGAGAAGCGCGTCGGCGGCCACGTGTTTTCGCTGGTGTTCGGCAACTCGCCGGACTCGACCTATGGCCAGCTCGCGCGGGGCGGCTTCCCGCAGAGTCTGTTCCTGGGCTTCAACCTCGCACGCAAGTTCTTTTAACCCGACACAACGAAGGAGAATGGATCTGATGAAGGGACTCCCGGTTCTTGTTTCCGCGTTCGCGCTCCTCGCCGCCGCCTGCGGCAGCTCGTCGACCTCGCCGTCGACGTCGGCGCCGACCAAACCGACTTTTACGGCGACGCTGTCGCCGGCCAACGAAGTGCCGCCTGTCTCCGGAGCCGAAGCGACGGGAAGCGGGACGGCGACGATCACGCTGGACACGACGACGAACTCTTCGGGGCAGATCACCGCTGCGACTGCGACGTTCGTCGTCAACCTCAGCGGGTTTCCGGCCAACACGCCGATCAATGCGGCCCACATTCACGTGGGCGCCAACACCTGCGCGTGTCCCGTCGCGGTCTCCACAGGCCTGACCGCAGGCGCCAACGTGCTCACGAACGGTTCGGGTTCCTTCACGGTCGCGGGCATCAACGTGACGGCCGATGTGGCGTCGGCGATCATGGCGAACCCGGCTGGGTACTATTTCAACGTCCACTCGGCGCAGAACCCGGGCGGCGTGGCGCGCGGCACGCTCTCGCGCGTTCAGTAACCTCAGTACATAAGAAGGGCGGGCCGCTGGGCCCGCCCTTTTTTTTCTGCCGGGTCGAAAGGACCCGGCCTACACCCGAATCAAATTACCAGCGTCGCATGTCGCCCCGGTACGGAATCACCTGACCGGGCTCCACGGTCACGTCCATCGTCATCGTCTCGTAGCCGGTCGCCTGGATCTCGATGTGATGTAGGCCGGCCGCGAGCGTCAGCGGCTGATCCGCTCCATCGAACTCACGGACCGTTCCCGCATACGAGCCGTCGACGTAGACCAGCGCGTCGCTCGGCGAAATCTCCAGGCTGACACCGCCATACATCGTCGACTCCGGGCCCACGACGATGGGCGCCCGTGGCGCGTAGTAGCCGTAAACGGGGACCGGATAGGCGTACGCGTACGGCACCGGATAGCCGAGCCAGATGCCGAAGTTCAGGTGCAGCCGCGGCCGGAACACGTACGGCCGGTAGATCGGATAGCCGTAGGCGTGCGGCGCGAACCGCGGCTCGTAGTGCGGCCGGTAATCCCGCGGCCGTTCAAAGCGCGGCGAGACGATCACCGGGCGTTCGACGCGCGGCGCCACGACGACCGGACGGTCGACGCGCGGGCGGGTGACCTCACTACGAGGCACGGCGCGCGGCACGGAGACCTGCGGTCGCGTTTCGGGGCGCGACTCGGTGCGCGGGCTGTTGTCGCCATGCGGGCGCGCGCGCTCGACGGCGCGACCCTGGTTCTCGGCGCGATCCGAATGGCTGCGCTCGCCGCCGCGGGCGCCGCGGTCACGCTGACCGGCGAACGCCGGCGTCGATGCGACCGCGATCGCGAGGACGACCGCCGCCGGAGTGAAGATCGTGTGGAGCTTCATGGCAACCCCCTTGTCGCCGGAACCGGCCGACGACACTTGTCTCTGGGGCAAGGACCTTGCCAAGCCCGCGGCCCGTCTTTTGGGCCTGTTTCCAGGGAGTTCTCGAAATTCCTCTGCTGCCGACTGGTGACAGGCCGGTGACAGGCAGGTGACAAAGCACCGGTTGTATCATCTCGTCCATGTCTCTACTCGCCAGACTGCTTCGCGGCGCCCTGATCGCGCTCCTGCTGACGGCCGCCGTGGTCGCGCAGCAGCGCACCGACACGCCGCGCACGTTCACGGCCGCCGACTACGCGCGCGCCGAAAAGTTCATGCCGTACAACACGACGCCGCTCGTTCTCAGAAGCGGCATCCGCCCAGCCTGGCTGACAGACGGCCAGGACCGCTTCTGGTATCGCGTCACGACGGAGAAGGGGAGCGAGGCCGTCTTGGTCGACGCGACGACCGGTGCGAAGTCCCCGTGCAATCTCGCGCCGTGCCGCGAGACGCCGCCCAACGGCGGCGGACGTGGCGGTGGCGCTGGCGCAGCGGCGCGGATGGAGTCGCGGTCGCCGGACGGCAAGCGTGCGGCGTTCATTCGCGATTGGAATCTGTGGGTGCGCGACGTCGAGTCAGGTAAGGAGACGCAGCTCACCAAAGACGGCGTGAAGGACTTCGGCTACGCGACGGACAACGCCGGCTGGCAGCGCAGCGATCGGCCGATCGTCGCCTGGTCGCCGGACTCGAAGAAGATCGCGACGTTCCAGCAGGACCAGCGCAACACCGGCGAGATGTACCTCGTGGACACGAAGGTCGGCCATCCGACCCTGCAGGCGTGGAAGTATCCGCTGCCGGGAGACGACGCCGTGACGATGATTCACCGCGTCGTCATCGACGTCGACTCGGGGAAGATCGTGCGCGTGCAGTTGCCGCCCGACCAGCATCGCTCCACGCTCTGCGACGATGTCGCGTGCCGCGGCAGCGAGTGGAGCGACGTGCAATGGAGTCCGGACGCGGCGACGGTCGCGTTCGTGTCGACGTCGCGCGATCACAAGCACGAGCAGTTGCGCGTGACCGATGCCGCCACGGGCACTGTGAGAGACGTCCTGGAGGAGAAGAGCGAGACGTTCCTCGAGTCCGGCAACGGACGCGTGAACTGGCGCTACCTGCCGGGCTCGAACGAAGTCATCTGGTTTTCGGAGCGCGACAACTGGGGACACCTGTATCTTCACGATCTGCAGACCGGCCGCGAGAAGCATCCTATTACGAGCGGCGACGGCAACGTCACGCAACTACTGCACGTGGACGAGAAGAGCCGGCTGCTGTACTTCGTCGGCGTCGGCTTCGAAAAGGGCCGCGATCCGTACTTCCGGCATTGCTATCGCATCGGAATGGACGGAAAGAATCTCACGCTGCTGACGCCGGCGGACGGCGATCACGACGTCACGCTGTCGCCCTCAGGCCGCTTCCTCGTCGACAGTTACTCGAAACCTGACGTTCCGCCCGTGACGGAGCTGCGCGACGCCGCCGGCACACTGATCGTCACGCTCGAGACCGCCGACGTTTCGCGTCTGGTCGCCGCGGGCTGGAAACCGCCGACGCCGATCACCGTCAAGGCGCGCGACGGCGTGACCGATCTCTACGGCCTGATGTACAAGCCGACGAATCTCGATCCGTCGAAGAAGTACCCGATCGTCAACCACATCTATCCCGGTCCGCAGACCGGCAGCGTCGGCGGCCGCAGCTTCTCGCCGTCGCGCGGCGACACGCAGGCGCTCGCCGAGCTCGGCTTCATCGTCGTCGAGATCGACGGCATGGGCACGCCGTGGCGATCGAAGAAATTCCACGAGGCGTACTTCGGCAACATGGGCGACAACACGCTGCCGGATCAAGTGGCGGGGATGAAGCAGCTCGCCGCGCGCTACCCGTGGATCGATCTCGATCGCGCCGGCATCTACGGGCACTCGGGCGGCGGCTTCGCGACCGCGGACGCAATGTTCCGCTATCCGGATTTCTTCAAGGTCGGCATTTCGGAAGCGGGGAACCACGACAACCGCGTGTACGAAGACGACTGGGCGGAGAAGTGGCAGGGGCTCTTGCAGAAGACGTCCGACGACTCGACCAACTACGACAACCAGGCCAATCAGCTCGTCGCGAAGAACCTGAAAGGGAAACTGCTGCTCGCGCACGGCACGATGGACACCAACGTGCCGCCGAATAACACTCTGCTCGTCGTCGATGCGCTGATAAAGGCCAACAAGGACTTCGATCTGATCATGCTGCCGAACCGCGGACACGGATTCGGAAACGAGCCGTACATGGTGCGCCGGCGCTGGGACTACTTCGTGAAGAATCTGCTCGGCGCGGAGCCGCCCGCGGAGTACCAGATGCACGCGCCTGCGGCCGAGACACGTCCGTCGGTCCAGTAACAAAACTCGCACTTACGGAACTGACTCGCGTCGGGCGCCGCCGCGCCCGGCGTCGCGGCAAGCGGCGACTGGTGAGACAGTTGCCGCGCGTCTCGCGCCGCGACGAAAAGCGGTACGGTTCGCGCATTCCATGGCTCCCGTCTGAGGGGAGACGTCCATGGATCCAGCGCTCGCTCCGAGTCAATCGCCCGCGCTCGTCGTCTTTCGTGACGGCCTCGGCGAGCGCCGCCACGTCAGCGATCCCACGGGCGCCGGTGTCTGCGAGATCCTTTGTGTACGCGATGAGCTGAGCGCCGTTCCGTCCTTCGAATTCGCGCTCCGCGAGCGCGTGAGCCGCCTCTCCGGCTTTCGCCACGCTTCATACGCGCGCGTCCAGAGCGTCGATCGATTGAGTCAGCCCGGCGCGGCGCTCGCCGTCGTCGCCGATGCGGCTCAAGGGGTTCGTCTCTCGAGCCTGCTCGCGCCGCGGCCCACGCCGCTCGACATCAATGCGGCGCTGCATCTGATCCGCCAGCTCGTGTCGGCGGTCGCGATTCTGCACGAGACGGCCGCCGACGCGTCCCACGGTGCGATTGGGCCCGAGCGCCTCGTCGTGACGCCGAACACGCGCGTCATCGTCGTGGAGTACACGCTCGGCGCCGCGCTCGAGCGGCTGCGCTACACGCCCGAGCGCTACTGGAAAGAGCTGCGCGTCGCGGTCCCGCCGTCGGCCGGCCCGGCGCGCTTCGATCAGCGCACCGACATGATGCAGGTGGGCGTCGTCGCGTTGTCGCTCGTGCTCGGACGGCTGCTCCGCGACGATGAGTATCCCGCGAAGATCAGCGAGGCGCTCGCGTCCGCGTGGGCGATCTCGGCGGGCGGGGGCCTGGCGCCGCTCCCGTCAGGGTTGCGCGCGTGGCTCGCCAGGGCGCTGCAACTCGATGCGCGGCACTCGTTCGCCAATGCCGTGGACGCCAGCGCGGAACTCGACGACGCGCTCTCGCTCGAGGACGAGATCGGCGCCGGCGAATGGGCCGTGCTCGAAGCCGTCGCGCCGAAGCCGGAGCCCAAGCCGGAGCCCGTCCTGCGAGACGTGGCGGCGTCGACGGCGGCAAAACCGCAGGCGCCGGCTGCGCCGTCTTCTTCCTCGCCGTCTTCTCCTTCATCTTCGGGGGTGACGATGCCGCACTCACGCGCCGCGATCCTGAGCGCCGTCTCTCATTCTCCCGTTCCGCCGGCCGCGCTTCGCACGCCGCCGCATCGCGCGCGGCTCGCGGCCGTCGTCGCCGGACTGATTGCCGTCTGCACGGCGGGCGCGGCCGCGGCGTGGCGCTACGTCGCGCCCTCGTCTCCCGCGCCGGCCCACGTCGTCAGCACCGGCACGCTCACCGTCGACAGCGAACCGAAAGGCACGCCCGTCCTCGTCGACGGCGACACCCGAGGCGTCACGCCGCTGTCGATGACGCTGGCCGTCGGCCCGCATCGCGTCGAGCTGCGCGGCGCCGGGGAAGCGCGCACCATTCCGGTGACGATCACCGCCGGGACGCAGGCGTCGCAGTACATCGAGCTCGGCCGGGAGACGACGCGATCGGGGCAACTCCAGATTCGGACGGAGCCCTCCGGCGCGCAAGTGAGCGTGGACGGCGCGCCGCGCGGGCGATCGCCGCTGCTCGTCGAGGGGCTGACGCCGGGCGAGCACATGGTCGTTCTCGAGAGCGATTTCGGCACTGTGAAACACGCCGTCACGGTGAGCGCCGCCTCGACGGCGTCGCTTGTCGTCCCGCTCGGCGCCGCGGAGGGCGCGCCCGTGTCCGGGTGGATCTCGATCGCCGCGCCGGCCGAGCTGCAGGTCTTCGAGAACAAGCGGCTGATCGGGACGAGCCAGAGCGACCGCATCATGGTGTCGGCCGGCCGGCATGACTTCGAGATCGTGAACGAGGCGCTCGGCTACCGCGCGTCGCGCACGGTCCAGGTCGCGGCGGGAAAAGTGTCGGCGATCAAGATCGACTGGCCGAAAGGCACGATCGCCGTGAACGCGCTGCCGTGGGCGGAAGTCTGGATCGATGGCGAGAAAGTCGGCGAGACACCCATCGGCAACGTCTCGGTGCCGATCGGCACGCACGAGATCGTGTTCCGGCATCCCGACCTCGGGGAGCAGCACTACGCGGCGACTGTTGCGCTCAACGTGCCCGCGCGCGTGAGCGTGGATTTGAGGAAGAAGCCATGATTGCCGCCATTCTCACCATCGCACTGGCCGTCTTCGCTCCGGAGCAGGATCCCATGACCGCCGCGCGCGAGCTCTACGCGTCGGCCGCGTACGAGGACGCGTTGGCGATGCTGAACCGGCTGCCGCAGGCCAACCGCCCGGCCGACGAGGCGCGCACCATCGAGCAGTACCGCGCGTTCTGCCTGCTCGCGCTCGGGCGCACCGCCGAAGCCGAGCACGCGATCGAGGCCGTCGTCTCAGGCGCGCCCATGTATCAGCCCGCCGCGGCCGACGTCTCGCCGCGCGTGCGCGCCGCGTTCAGCGACGTCCGGCGCCGGATGCTGCCGGGCATCATCCAGCAGCAGTACGCGCGCGCCAAGGCGGCGTACGATCACAAGGACTTCGCCGCCGCCTCCTCCGGCTTCGAGCGCGTGCTGGAGGTCATGGGCGATCCCGACGTCGCGACGGCGATCACGCAGTCCCCGCTGTCGGACCTGCGCATGCTCGCGACCGATTTCCACGATCTCGCGGTGACCGCCGCAACGCCGCCACCGCCGCCGCCCGCGCCGGCCCCGGCTCCGGCGCCGGCCGCGCCCGTCGCGCCGCGGATCTACACGCCCAATGACGCCGCGGTGGTTCCGCCGATCGTCATGCGCCAGGAACTGCCGCCGTATCCGGGCCTGCTCCCCGCCGAGAAGCAGGGCATCATCGAAGTCGTCATCGACGAGACCGGGGCCGTGGAGGCCGCGGTCATGCGGCAGAAAGTCAGCCCCGCATACGACGCGCTCGCGCTCAACGCGGCGAAGACGTGGCGCTATCGGCCGGCCAGCGTGGATGGCGTCCCCGTGAAATTCCGCAAGGCCATCACGATCACCGTCAAGCCGCACCTCTAAGCGGACCGCCGGCCCGCCGCCAGCGCTAGACACGCCCGCCTCCGGCACGCCGCCGTTCACCGGGTTTTTCCGGCCGTTCGCCGGAAGGCCGTTCCCCGGACCCTTCGCTCACGTATTGTCGGACGTGGGCGGACGGAGCGGGGAGCGCCATATGAAGAGACGTGGTGAATTGCTGCTGACGGTCGCGAGCGTCGTGGGAATGGGCACCTCCGCGGCGGCGGCGCTCACCATCTGGCTGCTCCTCACACAACCCCTCTCGGTCGCCAACGCCGTCAATGCGCGGGACCTGGGGCCGCTGCTTCAAGTCATGGCGGGCGCGCTCGCTGACGCGCTGTCGGTCGTGATCCGATACCTGTAGGGTGATGTCCATGACGTACCACGACCGTCCGGGCCCGGTGGGCATCATCATCGGCTTCGCGATCATCTTCCTCGGCGTCGCCCTGTTCCTCGATCAGACGGGCATGTTTGGCTGGCAGGTGAGGTGGAGCTTCTGGCCGATCTTTCTGATCGTGCTGGGCCTGGCGCGGTTCTCGCAGCCGCGTCCAGACGGCACGCGCGGCGGCGGATGGCTCATGTTCATCGGCGGCTGGCTGCTGTTGAACGAAATGCATGTGCTCCGGATCCGAGATTCCTGGCCGTTGCTGATCATCGCGCTGGGCGTTCACACCATGTGGAAGGCGATTGTGCGACCGACGCCGCCCGCGGCGCCGAGAGCGGACCAGCAGTCATGACGCAGCCAGTGAATCCTCAGTTTCGTCTGTCGGCCCAGCTCGTCGCCGGGCTCGTGCTCGCGGGCCTCGGCACGCTCTTCCTGCTGGACAACCTGCACATCGTCCACGCGCGGGAAGTCCTTCGCTACTGGCCGGCCGTCCTCCTGCTGATCGGCGTCTCGCAGATTCTGCAGGCGCGATCGATGGGCAGCATGATCGGCGGCTCGATCTGGATCCTGTTCGGCGGCGTGCTGCTCGGCGAGCGGCTGCACGTCATCTCGAACATCCTCGGCTACTGGCCGCTCCTGCTCGTGGGCATCGGCGTCTACGTCGTCTGGCAGTCGTTCAACCGGGGTGTCACGTCGAACGAGCCGCTGGACGCGTCGGCACGGCTGTCGGCGATCGCCGTGATGGGCGGCGTCGATCGGCGCGTCACGTCCCAGGCGTTCCAAGGCGCCGACGTCACCGCGTTCATGGGCGGAGGGAAGCTCGATCTGCGCGAAGCACGGGCCGCCGGACCTGAAGTCGTCGTCGACGTGCTGGCGATCATGGGCGGATTCGAGATCAAGGTGCCGGAGACCTGGACCGTGATCGTCGAAGTGCTCCCGTTCATGGGAGGATACGAGGACAAGACGCGGCATCCGGCGGATCCGTCGGCGACCCGCCTTAGAATCCGCGGCTTCGTGATGATGGGCGGCCTGGACATCCGAAACTGATTTCATGCACCCGATTCTCGCGCGCGCCGAACGGCTCGCGTCGTATCTCGCCGCGTGGCTGGTGGTCGCCGTGCTCCTGGCGGCCGTCCTCACGCGCCAGGGTCTGACGTGGATCGAAGCGCTGGCGCTCCTCCTGCCGATCTGCCTCGTTTACGCGTTCGTCTGCCTCTCGGCGTGGTACGTCTGCCGCGCGACCCCGTTGACGACGAGCGGCGTCATGCGCGTGCTCGGCTCGTCCGGGCTCGCGGCCGTGATCGCGAGCGGCGTGTGGATCGGACTCGAGCGCACGTGGTCGACGGTGCTGGACGCGTTGCCCGGGCTGGGCGTGTCGACCGCGAAGTACGAAACGCACGAGCCGCTCCTGTTCGCGGCGGGCGTGCTGCTGTTCCTGCTCGCCCTCACGGTGCACTACCTGCTGCTGGCGTTCGAGTTCGCGCGCGAGGCGGAGCGGCGTCAGCTGCAGCTCGAGGTCCTGGCGCGTGAAGCCGAGCTGCGGGCGCTGCGCGCGCAGCTCGATCCGCATTTCCTCTACAACAGCCTGAATTCGATCAGCGCGCTGACGGCGGTCGATCCCGCCGGTGCGCGGCGGATGTGCATGCTGCTCGCCGACTTTCTCCGCGACACGCTGAACGTCAGCTCACGGGATCAGATTCCGCTCGCCGAGGAGCTCGCGCTGACCGATCGCTTCCTCGGCATCGAGCAGGTGCGCTTTGGCGAGCGCCTGCAGGTCGAGCGCCACGTGGACGCCGCCGCCGCGCGGTGCCGTGTGCCTCCGTTGCTGCTGCAACCGCTCGTCGAGAACGCGGTCACGCACGGCATCGCCGGTCTCCTCGAGGGCGGCGTGATTCGCCTCGACGTGGCGCGACAGCAG
Organism: Terriglobia bacterium; assembly: GCA_020073005.1. Taxonomy (GTDB): domain Bacteria; phylum Acidobacteriota; class Vicinamibacteria; order Vicinamibacterales; family CAVVIG01; genus SRVP-36. The sequence continues at coordinate 17,473 of JAIQFX010000074.1, forward strand.
GGACGCCTGTCGATCGCGATCGAGAATCCTCGCGACGCCGACACGCCGCCACCGGTGCGGCGCGGCGTCGGCCTCGACAACGTCAGGCAGCGTCTGACCGCCATGTTCGGCGGCGACGCCCGCCTCGAGACGCGCGCCGACCCCGGACGCTTCCGGGTCGAGCTCGCCCTGCCGTGCTTCACCGATGAGTGACGCGCCTGCGCCGCGGCTCCGGGTCGCGCTCGTCGACGATGAAGCGCTGGCGCGCGCCGTGCTGCGCGAGTACCTCGCGCCGATGGCGGACGTCGAGATCATCGCCGAGTGCGCGAACGGTTTCGAAGCCGTGAAGGTCGTCTCCGAGGCGCATCCCGATCTGTTGTTCCTCGATGTCCAGATGCCGAAACTCGACGGCTTCGAAGTGCTCGAACTGGTGGGCCGCGACGTCGCGGTCGTGTTCGTCACGGCCTACGATCAGTACGCTCTGCGCGCCTTCGACGTGCACGCGGTCGATTACTTATTGAAGCCGTTCAGTCCCGAGCGGCTGGGGGAGGCGCTGGCCCGCGCCCGCGAGCGTCTGCAACGCGGCGAGCGTCCGCCGGCCCACGAACTTGCCGTCGCCGCGCGGCCGAAACCCGGCCAGGCGGGGCGGATCCTCGTGCGCGACGGATCGCGGGTCCACGTGCTGCCGCTGGACAAGATCGACTACGTCCAGGCTCAGGACGACTACGTCTGCTTCCGGTGCGAAGGGAAGGATTACCTGAAGGACCAGACGCTCGCGCAGTCGGAGGCGTCCCTGGATCCGGCCAGGTTCGTTCGGATCCATCGGTCGTACCTCTTGAACCTCGACCGCCTGGCGCGCGTGGAGACCGACGAGCGCGAAAACCGGTTCGCCATCCTCACGGATGGTCGCCGCCTCCCGGTCAGCCGCACCGGGTTTACGCGCCTGAGCGCCCGTCTCTAGCCAGTTCCGAGGAATTGCCCTCGGATGCAGGGATTTTCGCGAAAATTTCGATGGGGAAAGGTCGGTTTCGGGCCGGAGTCGATTACAATATAGGTGTATCTTTCCTGCCGCTTCCGCGTCTTAACAGTAAGGAGATCCATCCATGGCAAAACGTCCCGCTTCAGGTATCATCTGTCCGCGCTGCGGTGTCCCCGGCGCCAAAGTCATCGGCCGGTCGGAAGCTCTTCCCGTGCTGTACCTTCGCTGCGACGACTGCGGCCGCACGTCCGTTTCGCCTGAGTAAGTCATACCGCTTCAGTTAGTTAGCCCCCACAGGCTCCGCTGATCGGCCTGACGCTCTTCACTCGGAATTCCGGCAAGTCGACCGTTCCAGGGCCGGCGCTCCCACCCGCACTCGCCACCGCTGCGCGAGTCGGGTCCATGGCGCCAGCCTGGGCGGCGACGTTTGCGGACGGCGTCAGCCCGCCGGCGATCGTGAACCGCCGCGGCCCCTGCCCGACGATCTCCACCCGCCGCCCGACGAAGTCGCGGACGTCAGTGCCCGTCAGCTTGTAGACCGCCCCGCCTTTCACCTCCGACAGCGTGTATTGCCCGGGCGTCGATCCGCTCCGTTCGACGCATCCGCTCAACGTGATCACCTTCGGCGTCGGTTTGGCCGGAGGCTTGGTCTGTGCGGCGAGCGGCGCCACCACCAACAGCGCCAGGATTCCGGGATTCAGGCGTGTCATGGAGGGACCTTACCACGGAAAGTTGTCATAGTCCGATGTCGGTCGCTGAGATTAGGGGCGAGAGGCCGGCGACTGGAGGCTAGAGAGCGACGACTGCAGCCGCCCAGCCCGCAGAGTTCTTGTCCGACTGATAGAACTTGTCCAGCTCGACGACGAGCGTGTCGCCGTCGCGACGGACGCCGAGCCGATCCATATTGCGCGTAGCGCGGCCGCTCGTGTAGACGCCGACGGGCGTGTACTGCGAATCGTGCTTCGTGCACTGGAAGCGGCCATCCTTCGGCAGCCATTTCAGGACGTTGTTCTCGTGCGGGCACGCCAGGTTGAAGGCGTAGAGATGCGACTGGTAGCGCACGATGATCACCTGCACCTTGCGATCGATCGTCACGCCGTCTGACGGCGGAATCGGATAGCGCACTTCGTTGCCGCTCTGTTGGCCGTCACCCTCGGTGATGGGCAGGGCAGCGGTGTCCGCGGCATTGAGCCCGAGCGCCGCGGCGCTCAGCGTGAAGCACGCCGCCACCTGCAGAAACGTCCGCCGTTCGCAAGGCATATCACGTTTCATGCGATATTCGTCAGGGTGACGCCCGCCAACGCCGTCAACAGCCAGAGCGCGAGGCTCGCGATAGACGTCGTCCGAAGCGTTGTCCACGCGGCGCCCGCCCCATTTCGAGCGCGGTGTTCGGCGCGACGAAGCAGCGCGCCGTTCACGAGGAGCAGCGCCACCAGCCCCATCTTGGTCCAGAACGCTCTCGCGTACAGGAACGTGCCGACATCGGAGGTGAACAGCAGAAGGCCGCTCACCGCGATGAGCGTCAGTCCGACTATCACGATGCGGTGCACGCCGCCGAACGATTGCAGATGCGCCGTCTGCGCGCGTTCGTCCCCGCGCGAGACGAGCAGCGTCGCCCGATCCGCGGCGATGGCGCACCCTCCACCGACAGTCAGCCCCCCGATGTGGGCGAACGTGACGGCCGTGCGGACGGCCGCGTGGTTCGCGTAGAACGAGGCCCACGAGACGATCGCGTCCATCGACTGCAGGTCCACGATCAGTGGCTCCCGATGAGCATCACCAGGTAGCCGGCGGTTGCCAGGCCGATCGACGTGATCGCAATCGTGCGGTGCAGGCTTCGTTGATCGATGAAGGTCTGCGACTGGGTCGTCGTGTTGCGGCCGTGCCCGGGTCCGGTCATCGACGTCGCGGCGAATCCCGCGTCCGACGCCAGCATGAGCAATCCGTGAATGACATGTCGCTTGCGGTCCGCCGGGTTCGTCCGGCTCTCCCACAAGTTCCAGACGCCCGTGACCGTGTTCACGGCGAAGAGACCGACGATGCCGGCGCCGAGCGCGATGTGCGCGGACCGCGCGCTCGTGCTTCCCGAGTTGTACAGCGACTGGCCCACGAGGAGTTCCGTGCCGACCAGCGGCAGCGTCGCGAAGCTCGCGTACTTGTGAATCTTCGCGCGCGTCTGGTACGCCTCGCTGGTCTCGAACGCGACCGGCCGCTGGCCTTGCGTGTCGGCGTCCGGCGCGCTTGCGCCGTCGGCCGTGATGAGATCGGCGGCCAGAGCGGGCGAGATGTGCGGGCCGCGGTCGTCGGCGGACGCTTGATCCTCGCTGCAGGCGTTCAGCGACGGGGCGGCCGGCGTGACGAGGGAAATACCGAGCTCGCGCGCTTCGGCCGATCCCGTGACGAGCGCGGCGAGACCCATGACGAACATAGAAACGATCGACAGTCGCATGAAGACTCCTGACGGAATGATAGCGCGCCGACACACGCTCAGCATGAACCTTGCCACTTGAAATTCCGGTAAAGGTGCAGTTGTGACGCGCGGTGTGTTGCCCACGAATGACGCCCGCGTCCTCAAATGCTGACGGACGCAGGCGTTGCGGACTTATGGAGTCGCTTTCGTCATGAGCGGCGCAGGCGCGCCGATCAGCTTCGCGCGATCGACGCCCGCGCGCGGCGTGAACTTCTGCACGCGGCCGCCGAAGCTGTCCGCGCCGTAAAGATTTCCTTCTGAATCAACCGACATCTGGTGCAGCTCCCAGAATCCGCCGGGGAACGTCCCGTAGGTTCCCCAGTAATAGAGGAGCTTGCCGTTCTGGTCGTACTCCAGCACCTTCGAGTTCGTGCCGTCGGCGACCCACACGTGCTGATCGGCCGAGATCAGAATGTCGTTGGCCTGACGCAGGCCGGGCCACTGGTCGAGGTACTTGCCGTTCTCGTCGAAGATCTGAATGCGATGGTTCGATCGATCCGCGACGTACACGCGACGATTACGATCGGTCGCGATGCCATGCGGTCCGCTGAACTGTCCGGGGCCGTTCCCGCGCGTGCCCCACGCCATCAGGAACTTGCCGTTCTTGTCGAACTTCGCGACGCGGGAGTTCCCGAGACCGTCAGCGACGAGGAGCGACCCATCCGGCAGCCACGCGATGTCCTGCGGCCGGCCGAAATGCGTTTCGTCGTTGCCCGCGACGTCGGCTTCGCCCATCGTGCGAACGAGCTGCTTGCCGTCGTTGGTGAACTCGTAGATCTGATGGCGCGCGTCGTTGATCACCCACACGTGGTGCTCGGGATCGTACGGGCTGATGCGGATCTTGTGCGGCCCGCCGCCGCCCTCGAACAGCTTGTCCCACTGCGTCCACGCCTCAATGACCGTGCCGCTGCCGTCGACGACGACGATGCAGTTGCGCATCTCTGGCGTGGGCTCGGTCGCGCGCTGCCCGAGCGATCCCCACTCGCCGTTGTAGCCGCGCCCGAGCTTCTCGGGCAGTTTCAGCTCGCCCCGCGCGGCGATGAAGATGCGGTTCGGCGTCTCGGCGAAGATGCCGGGCTGCGATCCCCAGATGTAGCCCTGGCGCGCCCACGGCGTCGGCCATTTCTCGACGACCTGGTACGGTCCCGTTTCCTCCTCGCCGCCCTTGTCCTGGAGCAGCGCGGGCGATGAGAGCAGGCCGGAGGCGACGACGGCGATGGCGGCGAAGACTGGCGTGCGCATGCGGAGAGTATAGGCTGGTGGCTGGTGGCTGGTGACTGGAGAAAAGAAAAGGCTGGGAACTGGCGGCACCAGCCACCAGTCCCCAGCCACCTGATCGAAGCGTCTACCGTCCGCCCGTCGTCGTCCGCACGGCGCTCGACGGCAGGCTGAACGCGATGTACTCGCCCGAGTAGTTGCCGCCGCTGACCGCCACGATGATGTACTGCTTGCCGTCGACCATGTACGTCATCGGCGATCCGCTCTGCGGCGCCGGCATCCACACCGCGCCGACCTGATTGCCGTTCGACTTGTCGTACGCGCGCAGCATCGCCCCGCGCGGATGCTCTGGCGTCGTCGTCACGCTCGGATCGCCCGCGACGACGAGCGTCTTGGTCACCACGACGCCGACGTTGCCGGACTGACCGGTCTTCGGCACGTTCACGCCGCGCAGCGCGGGGTGATTGCGCACGTTGTCCGGCGTGTCGCCGTGTGGTACCGACCACACGAGATCGCCGCGGTCGAGATTGATCGCCGCGATCACGCCGTACGGCGGTTTCACGATCGAGAGTCCCTGCACGGTCGCGCCGAAACCGCCGCCACCCGCGGGAGCCCCGCCACGTCCACCGGCCGCGCCTGCCGCTGCGGGCGGAGGCGTCGGAGGCGGCGGAGGCGCCGCGGGCCGGCGCGGCGCATCGGCGGCTTCGCCTTCACCACCACCCGTGATCGGACGGAACGTCTGGCCGGCCGTCCCCATCACGTAGTCGAGATCGGAGAAGTCCTTCGGCGGCGCGACGAGGCCGAGCGGCGAGATGCACGCGTTGCACGCGTGCGTGAAGAAGGTGTGGAGCTCCGGATCGTAAGCCGAGCCTGGCCAGTTCACGCCGCCGCTGAGCGTCCCCGACGTCAGCGCGGCGATCGGGCCCTCCGCCTTGCTGACGAGCGGCGGCAGGAACACGGGGCCGAGGCGGTATCGCTTGGCGGCTTCGAGACCCTGCGCCTTGAGATCGGGCGTGAAGTCGATCAGATCCGATTCCAGCACACCGTTGCGCGAGTAGGCCGGCGGCTTGGTCGGGAACGGCTGGGTCGGGCTCGTCTTCTCGCCCGGCACGTCGGTCTGCGGAACCGGTTTCTCTTCGATCGGCCACACGGGCTGACCGGTCACGCGATCGAACACGTAGAGGATGCCCTGCTTGGTGGCCTGCGCGACGGCTTTGATCGGCTTGCCGTTGACCACGATGTCCGCGAGCAGAGGAGCCGCGGGGATGTCGTAGTCCCAGATCGGGTGATGGACGATCTGATAGTGCCACTTGCGCTGGCCCGTCTTCAGATCGACGCAGACGAGGCTGTCGCCGAACAGATTATTGCCGGGACGATGGCCGCCGTAGAGATCCGACGTCGGATCTTCGACGGGCAGATAGACGAGGCCGAGTTCCTCGTCGACCGTGATCTGCGACCACACGCCCGTGTTGCCGTTGACGGCCCACGATTCCTTTTCCCAGGTGTCGTTGCCGAATTCACCCGGACGAGGAATCGTGTTGAACGTCCAGAGCAGCTTGCCGCTGCGGACGTCCCACGCGCGCACGAGGCCCTTCGTGTTGTTGTGGGTCTTGACGGTCAGGCCTTCGCGGAACGACGAGCCGACGATGACGACGTCCTTCGCGACGGTCGGCGTCGAGTGCAGGCCGATTTCGCCGGTCTCCAGATCGATCTGTTCGCCTTTGCCGACGACCGCGCCGACCTTCATGTCGATGACCCCGGCCTTGCCGAACGTGTTGATCGGCGTGCCGGTCTTCGCGTTGAGCTCGACGAGGCGGTAGCCGGTGGTCACGAAGATCACGCGCTCGTCGCCTTTGCCGTCCGTCCAGTACGAGAGACCGCGGCCGGAGAGCTGCCGCGGCGCGTTGACGGCGCGCGCGCCTTCCTTCTCGGCGTGGACCCAGATGAGCTCGCCGGTCTTGGCGTCGAGCGCGACGACGGAGCGGCGCGTGCCGCCCGTCGCGTAGATGACGCCCTTGACCATCAGCGGCGTCCCCTCGAGCTTGAACTCGGGCCGCGTGCCGAGATTGTCGGTCTTGAAGCGCCACGCGACTTCGAGCTGATTGAAGTTGCCCGCGTTGATCTGATCGAGCGGGGAGTAGCGCGAGCCTCTCACGTCGGCGGTGTAGTGCGTCCATTCGCCGTTCTTCGTGCTCGGTTGACCAGCCGCCTGGCCCGAGAGGCGTGCGGTGATGTGTGGCGCCACCGCCATCACACCGAGCGCGCCGGCCATCGAGAGCGCGGCCAGCGCCGTACGTCTGCCTGTACGTGTCATTCGTTTATCCCTTTGTCTTTTGAGCTCTCAGCTTTCAGTTTTCAGTTTTCAGTTTCTCTCATCTCTGTCCCGCCGTTGACGGGGTGCTCGCCGGCAGCGCAAACGAAATGTACTCGCCCGAGTAGACGCCGCCGCTGACGGCGACGACGATGTACTGGCGGCCGTCGGGCCCTTTGTACGTCATGGGCGAGCCGCTTTGCGCCGCCGGCATCCAGACCGCACCGACTTCGGCGCCGGTGTCCTTGTTGTACGCGCGCAGCATCGCGCCGCGCGGCCGTCCGGGCGGCGCCGTCACCTGCGGATCGCCGAGGACGACGAGCGTCTTCGTCACGAGCAGGCCGACGCTGCCGTTCTGTCCGGTCTTCGGGATGGTCATCCCGGCGAGCGCCGGCGCGTTGCGCACGTTGTCCGGCGTGTCGCCGTGCGGGACCTGCCACTTGAGCTCGCCCTTGTCGAGATCGATCGCCGTGAGCACGCCGTACGGCGGCTTCACGATCGGCAGACCTTCGACCTGCAAACCACCACCGCCGCCGCCCGCGCCGCGACCAGCTGCGCCCGGCGCTCCCGGCGCGCCCGCGCCTCCGGCTGCCGCGCCAGCGCCCCGGCCGCCGCCGCGACCGCCGCGTCCGGCCGCGGCTGCTTCAGGCGGCGCGCCGCCGCCGGCGCGGCCGCCGCGCTGCGGTGCATCCGCCGCGCTCCCGAAGCCCGGACCCTCGGCGACGCGGAAGTCCGTTCCGCCGACGCCGGAGACGTACCGAATGTCCGAGAAGCCGGCGGGCGGTTCACGCAACGAGAGACCACTGACGAACGCCAACGCGGCTTGTGCGTACACCGTGTGCGTTTCCGGATCCGCGCCCGCGCCTGGCCAGTTCGTGCCGCCGCTCGCATTGCCGACGTTGATCGCGCCACGCATCGGACCATTCAGTTGACCGAGAAGCGGAGGATTGAACATGCCGGCAACGCGATAGCTCTTCAGATTCTCGAGCGCCTGCGCGCGCATCGCGGGCGTGAAGTCGATCAGATCGTCCGGCACCTTGAGATACGGCCGGCCGTAGGCCGGCGGCTTGGTCGGGAACGGCTGCGTCGGCGATGTCTTCTCGCCGGACACGTCCGACTGCTGCACCGGGCGCTCTTCGATCGGCCAAATCGGCTGGCCGGTGATGCGGTCGAACACATAGAGGAACGACTGCTTGCTCGGGACCGCGACGGCCTTGATCAGTTTGCCGTTCACGTTCGCGTCGAGCAGGATCGGCGCCGACGACATGTCGTAGTCCCAGATCGGGTGATGGACCATCTGGAAGTGCCACTTGCGCTGGCCCGTCTTGAGGTCCACGCAGACGATGCTGTCGCCGAACAGATTGTTGCCGGGGCGATGACCGCCGTAGTAGTCCGAGGTCGGATCTTCGACGGGCAGGTAGACGAGGCCGGCTTCTTCATCAACGGTGATCTGCGACCACACGCCCGTGTTGCCGTTGGTCGCCCACGATTCGTTCTCCCAGGTGTCGTTGCCGAACTCGCCCGGCCGGGGAATCGTGTTGAACGTCCAGAGCAGCTTGCCGGTCTTCACGTCGAACGCGCGAACCAGACCCTTGGTGTTGTTGTGCGTGACGACGGTCATGCCTTCTTTGAACGACGAGCCGACGAGCACGACGTCCTTGACGACCGTTGGCGTCGAGTGAATCCCGATCTCACCGGTCTCGAGGTCGATCTGCTGGCCCTTGCCGACGACCGCGCCCTTCTTGAGATCGACGACGCCGCCTTCGCCGAACGACTGGATCATCGAGCCGTTCTTCGCGTTCAACTCGATGAGCCGATAGCCCGTTGTCATGTAGATGACGCGCTCGTCGTTGCGGCCGTCGGTCCAGTAGGCGACGCCGCGGCCGGAGAGCTGGCGCGGCGCGATCGCGGCGCGATTGCCTTCGCGATAGCTGTGCGACCAAATCAGTTCGCCGGTTCTGCCGTCGAGGGCGACGACGGAGCGGCGCGTGCCGGCCGTCGTGTAGAGCGTGCCGCGAATCGCCAGCGGCGTGCCCTCGAGTTTGAATTCGGGGCGCGTGCCGAGGTTGTCGGTCTTGAAGCGCCACGCGACTTCGAGTTGATTGAAGTTGCTCGCGTTGATCTGATCGAGCGGGGAGTACTTCGTGCCGCGCATGTCCGCCGTGTAGTGCGTCCAATCCCCGTTCTTCGTGCTTGGCTGCCCGACCGCCTGGCCGGCGAGCCGCGCCGTGAGGCCTCGCGGCCCGCCGACGATCAGCCCGACGAGCACGACGAGCGAGAGACCTGCGAGAGCCGATCGCGTGAGTGTTCGCATCTTCATGAATGAGTCCTCGTTGCTAGTGACCACCGGTTGAACTGCCCGATCCCGCGGGCAAACTGAAGGCGATGTACTCGCCTGAGTAAACGCCACCGCTCACTGCCACCACGATGTATTGCCGGCCATCGGGTCCCTTGTAGGTCATGGGCGAGCCGCTCTGCGGGGCCGGCATCCAGACCGCACCGACTTCCGCGCCGGTGTCCTTGTTGTACGCGCGCAGCATCGCGCCGCGCGGCCGTCCGGGCGGCGCCGTGACCGTCGGATCGCCGAGAATCACGAGTGTCTTGGTGACGAGCAGCCCGACGCTGCCGCCCTGACCTGTCTTCGGGATCGTCATCCCCGCGAGCGCCGGGTTGTTGCGCACGTTGTCCGGCGTGTCGCCGTGCGGCACCTGGAACTTCAGCTCGCCCTTGTCGAGATCGATCGCCGCGAGCACGCCATACGGCGGCTTCACAATCGGCAGACCCTCGACCTGCAGACCGCCGCCACCGCCGCGACCAGCCGCCGCCGGCGCCGCAGCGCCCGCCACAGGAGCGCCGGCCGCGCCGCGTCCACCTCGTCCGCCGCGACCGGCCGCGGCGGGTTCCGCTGCCGCTGCGCCCGCCCGGCCGCCGCGTTGTGGCGCATCCGCCGCGCTGCCGAAGCCCGGGCCTTCCGCGACGCGGAACTCGGTCCCGCTCGTGCCGGCGACGTACCGAATGTCGGAGAACCCTGCCGGCGGCTCGCGTACCGAGAGACCGCCGACGGCCGTCATGCTGGCTTCGGCATAAACGATGTGCGTTTCGGGATCGGCGCCGGCGCCCGGCCAGTTCGTGCCGCCGCTCGCGTTGCCCGTATTGATGGCGCCGCGAATCCCGTTCGGATTGCCGACGACCGCGGGATTGAACATGCCGGCGACGCGATAGCTCTTCAGATTCTCGAGCGCCTGCGCGCGCATGGCCGGCGTGAAGTCGATCAGATCGTCCGGCACCTTGAGATACGGCCGGCCGTAGGCCGGCGGCTTGGTCGGGAACGGCTGCGTGGGCGACGTCTTCTCGCCGGGCACGTCCGACTGCTGCACCGCGCGCTCTTCGATCGGCCAGATCGGTTGACCCGTGATGCGATCGAAGACGTAGAGGAACGACTGCTTGCTCGGGACCGCGACGGCCTTGATCAGTTTGCCGTTCACGTTCGCGTCGAGCAGGATCGGCGCCGACGAGGCGTCGTAATCCCAGATCGGGTGGTGCACCATCTGGAAGTGCCACTTGCGCTGACCGGTCTTCAAATCCACGCAGACGATGCTGTCGCCGTAGAGATTGTTGCCGGGGCGATGCCCGCCGTAGTAGTCCGACGTCGGATCTTCCACGGGCAGGTACACGAGGCCCGCGTCTTCATCAACCGTGATCTGCGACCACACGCCCGTATTGCCGTTGGTCGCCCATGATTCGTTCTCCCAGGTGTCGTTGCCGAATTCTCCCGGGCGCGGAATCGTGTTGAACGTCCAGAGCAGCTTGCCCGTGCGGACGTCGAACGCGCGCACGAGGCCCTTCGTGTTGTTGTGCGTGACGACGGTCATGCCTTCTTTGAACGATGAGCCGACGAGCACGACGTCTTTCACGACCGTCGGCGTCGAGTGGAGACCGATTTCACCGACCTCGAGATCGATCTGCTGGCCCTTGCCGACGACCGCGCCCTTCTTGAGATCGACCACGCCGCCTTCGCCGAACGACTGCACCATCGAGCCGTTCTTGGCGTTGAGCGCGATGAGGCGATAGCCGGTGGTGACATACAGCACGCGCTCGTCGTTGCGGCCGTCGGTCCAGTACGCGACGCCGCGGCCGGAGAGCTGGCGCGGGGCAATCGCGGCGCGATTGCCTTCGCGATAGCTGTGCGACCAGATCAACTCGCCCGTCTTCCCATCAAGCGCGACGACGGAGCGGCGCGTCCCTGCCGTCGTGTAGAGTGTCCCGCGGATGGCGAGCGGCGTCCCTTCGAGCTTGAATTCGGGGCGCGTGCCGAGATTGTCGGTCTTGAAGCGCCACGCGACTTCGAGTTGATTGAAGTTGCTCGCGTTGATCTGATCGAGCGGGGAGTATTTCGTGCCGCGCATGTCCGCGGTGTAGTGGGTCCAGTCCCCGTTCTTCGTGCTTGGCTGCCCGACTGCCTGGCCCGCGAGGCGCGCGGTCACTCCCGGACCGGCGATGATCACGCCGGCAAGCAGAACAAGCGAGACGATCGCCACGGCGGCTCGACGGACGCTTCGTGTCATGGTTGACTCCTGCACGCTCGGCGCTGACGGCCTCGCGCTTCGATCAGGACACATGCTGCGACACTGGGACGAGCACAATATATATCGATAAAGGTCCGCTTCAACTGAAAACTCGGCCGGAGGGCTGGTGAAGGTCGCTCAGGTTAACTGCGTCTTCGACAACGGGTTCACGGACCCGGAGGCGCTGCTCGAACGCTACACGACGCTCACCGGCTGGAGCGAGGCGCTCGTCGCGGCCGGCGCCGCGCCGGTGACTGTCGTCCAGCGATTCCACCGGTCGCTTCGGCTGACGAAACACGACGTCGAGTACATATTCGTGGAGGATGGCGGGCCCTGCCACCCGTCGCCGTGGCGAGCGTCGCGTGCCGTGGCGCGCGCCGTTGCCGCGTTGTCTCCAGATGTCGCGCACGTGAACGGTCTGGAGTTTCCGATGCAGGTGCGGCAATTGCGATCGGTGCTTCCGCCGGCGTCCGCGATCGTCGTGCAGAATCACGCCGGCGGCGGCGGGGTGGGCCGCGCGCCGGCCCTCCGCATCCTGTGGCGCGCCGCGAGACGATCGGTCGACGGCTTTCTCTTCGCGGCGGAAGAACACGTACACGCGTGGCGACGCGCCGGCGTCATCGCGCCGCGGCAACCGGCGTATCTCGTCATGGAGGCGAGCACGACGTTCCAGCCGCTGCCGCGCGCCAGCGCCGTCCAGGCGAGCGGGTTGACGGGAATGCCGGCGGTGTTGTGGGTCGGTCGCCTGGACGCGAACAAGGATCCGCTGACCGTCGTGGACGGCTTCGAGCGCGCGCTGCCGGCGCTCCCGGGCGCATCGCTCACGATGATCTTCGGGACTGACGAGCTGCTGCCCGACGTCCGCCACCGGATCGAGACGTCGTCCGCGCTTCGCGGACGCGTGCGGCTCGTCGGCGAGGTGCCGCATGCGCAGTTGCCCGCCTTCTACAGCGCGGCGGACCTCTTCATCGTCGGGAGTCATCGCGAGGGCAGCGGGTACGCATTGATGGAAGCCTGCGCGTGCGGAGCCGTCCCGGCCGTGACCGACATTCCGACGTTTCGATTGCTGACCGCTGACGGATCGCTCGGCGCGTTGTGGACGGCGGGCGACGCGATCGATTGCGGCAGGGCGCTCGTGCAACTCGGGCAGAGCGATCTCGCGGCGCGCAGGGCGCAGGTCGCGGATCACTTCGCGCGCACGCTCAGCTGGCCGGCCGTCGGCCGCCGCGCGCTTGACATTTACGCCGAGGTGTTGAAAAAGAGGGGCGCCTAGCCATGCCCTCGACGGTGCTCGTCGTCGACGACGATCCCAACCTGGTCAGGTTGATGAGCAAGTTCCTCAGGCTGGAGGGCTTCGCATCGGCGTCCGCGGCCAACGGGCAGGAAGCGTTGACGTATCTGCGTGGCGGTGGAGACGCGAACGTCATCCTGTTGGATCTCCGCATGCCCGTGATGGACGGCTGGGCGTTTCGCCGCGAACAGAAGGGCGATCCGGACCTCGCCGGCATTCCGATCGTCGTGCTCTCCGGCGTCGACGCCGATCACGTGAGCGATCTGGAAGCCGCCGCGGCGTTCAACAAGCCGGTCAGTTTTCCCGACGTGATTGGCGTCGTGCGCCGCCTGTGCGACGCGCAGACCGCGTGACGGGCGTCGCGCACATCACGGCAAACGCGTCCTTGCGCCAGACGATCTCGACGCGGAACCCGCACGACTTGAGCAACGCGACTTCGTCGTCCAGCGGGACGTAAACGTCCTCGCGCGCCCAGGCGCGCAGGAACGCGGCGGCCCGCGCCGCGGAGTGCGACGCGCGCAAGTGCGTGATCCACGCGCGCCGCTGCGCGTCGGCGATCGCCGCGTCGCGCGCCGGATGACAGTCCGCGCTCACGAGCCTGCCGCCTCGCCGGAGCGCGGCCCGCACGCGCGAATACAGTCGCCGCTTGGCGTCGCGCGTCCGCACGTGGTGCAGCGCGAACGACGCGACCACCGCGTCCGCGCGCGGCAGGGGCGTGCGCAAGAACGATCCGCGGACGAGCGTGCCACGCGGTCCAAGGCGTCGCGCCGCCAGGCGCAGGATGTCGGCGTCGGCGTCGATCCCGACGACTCGGGCGCGACGCGCGCGGTCGAGGCAGCGCGCGGACAGCGCGCCGGTGCCGACGCCGAGGTCCACGATCGTGCGGGCCCCGGGGTGGATGGTCGCCGCGGCGGCCTCCAGCAAGTCGGCGTAATTTGGAATCAAAGTACGGATCTGTCGGTCGTAGTCGGCGAGGCGGATGCCCAAATGGGAGGCGACGCTCATGGACGGTGGCGCCCACATGATCCATCGAAATGCATACGCTTGCACTATTTGCCGGGTGTCCGGGCCGTGAGCGATCCGCTATGATGAAGGTTGCCGGTCTTGCCGGCGGTTCATGCGCAGATCCCTGCTCGCCCTGACGGCCGCCATCCTGCTGATCGTCGCCCGTGTGCCGCTGCACGCGGATCTGCTCGTCTACGGGCTGTTCGGCGACTACGTGGATGCGCTCCGGGCGCAGGCCGGCATTCCCGGGCTGACGGCGACCATCGTCGGCGCCGACGACATCATCTGGGAGCATCCGGTCGGGCTGCAGAACATCGAGCGGAACGTCGTCGCGCGCGCCGACACGCCGTACCAGGTCGACGGCCTCACGCAGGTGTTCATGACGACCGTCGTTCTCGCATGCGTCGAGAACGGGTCCGTCACGCTGGACGATCCGCTGAGCAAGTTCAATCCGGGCAATCCCGATGCCGGCGCGACGATCAGGCAGATCCTGACGCACACGTCGGGACCCGCCGGCAACCTGGTCTTCGCGTATCGCCCTGACCGATTCAACTCGCTGGTCGACGTCATCAGCGTCTGCACGAATGGATCGTTCCGCGCGACGCTCGCGGCCGGCCTCAATCGCGTCGCGATGTTCGATTCTGTGCCTGGACTCGACGCCGTCGGATTGATTCCGCCCGCCGACGGCATTTCGAATCAAACGATCGAGCGGTACGCCAGCGCGCTGCAGCGTCTGGCGACGCCGTACGCGGTCGACGCCCAGAAACGCGCGACGCTCTCGCAGTACAAGACGACGACGTTGACCGGCGGGAGCGGGCTGATCACCACCGCGCGCGATTACGCGAAGTTCGATCTGGCGCTCCGCACGCCGCCTTACCTGCTGAGGCCCGAAACGCTTGCGGCGGCATGGCGACCGCCGGTCGGCGCCGGCGGCCTGCTGCTGCCGCACGGGATGGGCTGGTTCGTTCAGCTGTACAACGGCGTGCCCGTGATCTGGCAGTTCGGCGTCAGCGACAACGCTTCATCGTCGCTCGTGGTCACCGTGCCCAGCCGGCAGCTGACGCTGATTCTGATGGCCAACAGTGATGGTCTCGTGAAGTCGCTTCCACTGGCGGCGGGCGACGTCACCGTGTCGCCGTTTGCGAAGGTGTTCCTTGGAACCTTCGTGGGTTAGGAGAAGCACGATTCGCCATGCGAGTCGGATTGCTCGTCATCGCCCTGCTGCTGATGCCGTCGGCGCGGGCGTCCGCCGAGTGGCAGATCAAGCCGTTTGTCGGGACGATCTTCGCCGGCACGTCGACGTTCACGGGCGACCTCGAGCAGGCGGCGGGCGAACGGCATGTCACGGCCGGGGTCAGCGGACTGTTTCTCGGGGAAGTGATTGGCGTGGAAGGCGACTTCGGACATGTGCCCCGCGTGTTTCAGTCGACGGGTCAGCTCGTCCTGAGCAGCAGCGCGACCACGGTGACCGGCAACATCGTCGTGGCCTTGCCGCGGCGCTGGACCGAATACACGCTGCGCCCGTACTTCGTGGGCGGCGGCGGCGTGATGAACGCGCAGCTCGACGACAAGTTTCACCTGTTCACGGTGTCGAGTTCCATGGGCGCCTGGGATCTGGGCGCCGGCGTGACCGGTTTTCTGTCGGATCGTTTCGGGGTCAGCTGGGACGTCCGGTACTTTCGCAGCGTCGGCGGCAGAGACGAAGGGCTGAGCCTCGGGCCCGAGCAGCTCTCGTTCTGGCGCGCGAATATGGCCTTGGCGATTCGCTATTGATGTACTAGGATGGAGCGGTCAATGAAGCGTCGGCTTGGGACCTGGTGCGCGGTGGCTTTCGTTGCGGCGGGCGTCATCGTTCGCGCCGCCGAGGTCGTGCGCATCCTGCCGATCGTGCGCGACGATCAGGTCGTTGTCTCCTGCGAGCTCGCCGATGCCTACACCGACGACGTCCGCGACGCGATCTCGAGCGGGCTCCGCACGACGTTCACCTACGATCTCGAGCTGCGCATGGTCGTGCCGGCCTGGGTCGATCGGACGATTGCCACGTCGGTCGTCAGCACCAGCGATCAGTACGACAACCTCACGCGACGCCACAGTCTCACGCGCATCGTCAACGGCCGCGTCGACGAGGCGACCGTCACTGAAGACGAAGCCGTCGTCCGGCAGTTTCTGACGTCGCTGACGCGCGTGCCGCTCAGCCGCACGTCGAAGCTGATTAGCAACCGCGACTACTACGTCCGCATCAGCGCGCGCGCGCGTCCCCGCGGATCGTCTGTGTTCAGCTTCGCCGATGCCATCACGGGCTCGGCCAAGTTCACCTTCATCCCGTAAGGTCGTTCGCGAGGGGAGTGCCGGAGGAGGGAATCGAACCCTCACGGGGAGTGAACCCCACGGGATTTTGAGTCCCGCGCGTCTGCCAGTTTCACCACTCCGGCCCTGGAGGGTGCAAGCCTCACAGTATAGCGTTTGGCTTCGTCACGCCGCCCCCACCGCGACCCGCTTGGGTACGCAACCTCGGCGGTGAGAGGTACTTAAGGTCGTACCGTGATGCATGGGCGAAAATACGCGAAACCCCTGATTTTCTGGCCATTTATCGTTGATCGGGCGCGCGTACTCGGGTATACTGATCAGACTGCTAAAGCGACTTCGGCCTTCCATATAGCGCTCCTAACAGGGGGAACTGTGACGTTTCAGGTTGGCGACAAGGTCATTTACCCGAATCATGGTCTCGGGATCGTGGAACGGATCGAAGACAAGACAATCCTCGGCACGACGTGCGGCTTCTATCATCTCCGCATCGTCGCCAACGACACGACCGTGCTCGTGCCGCTGGCGAACGTGGACGGCGTCGGCCTCCGGCGCGCCATCAGCGACGAAGAGGTCGATCGGCTCTTCGGCCTGCTCGGCGACGGCAAGATCGACAACCACCAGAACTGGAAGGGCCGCTTCAAGGACAACTCGGACAAGATGCGCAGCGGCTCGATCTACGAAGTCGCCGACGTCCTGAAGAGCCTGACGTTCCTGGCGAAGTCCAAGAGCCTCTCGTTCCGCGAGAAGCGGATGCTCGACCGGGCCAAGTTCCTCATCATCTCGGAAGTGTCCGAGGTCATGCGTGAGACGGCCGCGGCCATCGAAGGCCGGGTCGACGGCGCGCTCGAGCGCTGCTTCAGCGCGAAGGCCAGGACGACGGCCCGCGCGAAAGTCGCGAAGGCGGTGGCGCCGGCAACCGCGCCGCGCCGTGCCGCCCGCGCGTCGTAGCACCTCGCACTTTCGCACCTCGCACTGCATGTCAACGCCCGTCGGCTCCGGCCGGCGGGCGTTTTCGCTTATCATCGCGCCGCGTGATCATCGCCGCCGTCCGGTCGCTCGCCACCTACGTCGCCGTCTCCCTCTACGTGCTGATCGTCGCGCCGCCCGGCATGCTGATCGCCGCGCTCTTCGGCGCCAAGCGTCACCTCTACGTACTCGGACACCTCGGCGTCCGGCTCGGCTGCGTGTTGAGCGGGATCCGCTATCGCGTCGCCGGCGCCGAACACGTGCCCCGCGATCGCGCGGCGGTCTACTGCGCCAATCATCAAAGCAACGTCGATCCGCCCGTCCTCTTCGATGCCGTGCATCCGATGATGCACATCCTCTACAAGGCCGAGATCGAAAAGATTCCGGTGCTCGCGCGCGCGTTCCGGTACGGCGGCTTCATCCCCGTCGATCGACGCAACAAGGAAGCGGCGATGCGCTCGATCGAAGCCGGCGCGCAGTCCATCCGCGCCGGCAATTCGTTTCTGATCTTTCCGGAGGGCACGCGCAGCCGGACCGCTGAACTGCTGCCGTTCAAGAAGGGCGGCTTCATCATGGCGATCAAGGCGCAGGCGCCGGTCGTGCCCGTCGCCGTCCAGGGCGGCCGCGACTCCATGCGGAGAGGCAGCTGGATCATCCGGCCGGCGACGGTCAGCATCCGTATCGGCGCGCCGATCGAAACGGCCGGCGTCAGGCTCGACGAGCGCAACGCGATCATCGAAAAGACCCGCGAGCGGATTACGGCGCTCCTGGCGCAGGGCCCGGTGGTAGACTGACGGTCGCCAGCGTTTCCCCGGGAGTGCCGCATGAGAGGGCTGAGGGCAGTGGGCCTGGGCCTCGCTGCCGCCGTCGTCGTCGTCCTCGCGGCGCTGGCGCAAACGCAGGCGCCCCAGCCGACCTTCCGCACCGAAGCCAACTACGTCCGCGTCGACGCGTATCCGACCAAGGACGGCGCGCCGGTCACGGATCTCACGCAGGCCGATTTCGACGTCTTCGAGAACGGCGTGACGCAGAAGATCGAGCAGTTCGAGCGCGTCGTGATTCGCGCGGCCGGTCCGCAGGAGACCCGCGTCGAACCGAACACCATCCGTGAGTCGCTCGCGTTGGCGCAGAGCGCCCGGGCACGCGTGTTCGTCCTGTTTCTCGACGACAACCACGTCGACGTCGGCGGGTCGCACAACATTCGGAAGCCGCTCATCGACGCGCTGGACAAATTGATCGGCCATGACGATCTTGTCGGCGTGATGACGCCGGAGATGTCGGCGCGCGACGTGACGTTCGCGCGCAAGACGACGACCATCGACGGGATCCTGACGCGCGACTGGACCTGGGGCGAGCGGGACCAGATCAATTCGAAAGACCCCGTCGAGGATCAGTACCGCATGTGCTTTCCGGGCCTCGGCCCGACCCCGACCTGCCCGGACGATGATCGCGGCGTCGCCGACGAGATGATCGAACGGCGCCGCGAGAAGATGACCATCGACGCGCTGCACGACCTCGTCGTGTACCTCAGAGGCGTGCGCGAAGAGCGGAAGGCGGTCCTCGCGATTTCTGACGGATGGCGATTATTTGGACAGAACACAAGCCTCGCGCGCCAACTGTACTGCCAGGCCCCCAGCGGCCCGCAGGTGGGCGTCGATCCGCGAGGAGGGAGGCTCTCGACGAGGCCGCTGCCGAGCGCCATGGGCGCCGATCAGGCGACGTGCGATCGCGATCGAATGGACCTCGCGCATCTGGACGACGATCGCGTGTTCCGCGACATCCTCGACGAAGCCAATCGCGCGAACACCTCGTTTTATCCGATCGATCCCCGAGGCCTCGTCGTGTTCGACGAGCCGATCGCCAAGCCGACCAGCGGGTTCGCGCCGGCTGGCTCCACGACGATCACGCCGCCGTCGGTGGACGCGGCGCGGCTTCGAGGTCGACTGAACTCGCTGCGGACCCTGGCCGAAGCGACCGACGGCCTCGCGATCGTCGACTCCAACGATCTCGCCCGCGGCTTCAAGCGCATCGTCGACGATCTCTCCTCGTACTACCTGATGGGCTATTACTCGACGGGGAGACTCGACGGCAGATTCCATCCCATCACGGTGCGCGTGAAACGTCCGGGCGTCCAGGTGCGCGCACGGCGCGGCTATCTTGCGGCGACGCCGGGCGCGGCCACAGCCATCACAGCGACGCGTGACGCCATGGCGGCGCCGGTGAGAGCGAGTGCCGAAACCGCCGCGGTGGAAGCGGCGATCGCGCCGCTGGCTGGATACGCGCGTGAGCTGCCGCTGCGGTTGCAGGTCGCGGCCGGGTGGAAAGCCGGCGACACGGCGTCGGCCGCGGTCTGGGTCGTGGGAGAAGTCGGCAACGTCGCGGCGATCGGCGACCCGCTGACCGACGGCTTCGAGGCCACGATGACGCTGACGACGTCGGCGAACGCGACGGTGGCGACGGCGCGGACGACGGTTCCGCGCGGCGCACGCACGTTCCGTGTCGTGCTGACGCCGTCGCAACCGCTGGCCGCCGGCGACTACGTGCTGCGGGTCGGCGCCCAGTCCGGGCCCGGATCGATTCCGTCGAGAGAGACGCTGCGCTTCAGCATCCCCGCGTCCGACTCGTTCGGCGCGCTGTTCGTCCGCCGCGGACAGTCAACCGGCAACAAGGATGTGCCGACGGCCGACCTGCGGTTCAGGCGCAACGAACAGGTGCGCGTCGAAGTCCCCGCGACGTCGTCTGACGCCGCCACTGCGCGTCTGCTGGACCGCGCTGGAAGGCCTCTCGCCGTGCCGGTCACCGCGGCGACGCGCGATGATGGCGACGGATTGCGGTGGCACACGGCGCAGCTCGCGCTGGCGCCGCTCGCGCCTGGTGACTACGTCATCGAAGTGGCGTCCGGCGACAAGCGGACGCTGTCAGCGTTCCGGGTGGTGCCATGAGGATTGCGTCGATCGTCACGCTGCTCGCCGTCGCCGTCGTCGCTGCGCAGGATCAACCGCGACCGACGTTCCGCACCGAAGCCAACTACGTGCGCGTCGACGTGTATCCGACGAAGGACGGCGTGCCCGTCACGGATCTCACGCAGGACGACTTCGAGGTGCTCGAGGACCGGGTCCCGCAGAAGATCGAGCAGTTCGAGCGCGTGCTCGTGCGAGGCAATCTCGCGCAGGAGATGCGGCGCGAGCCGAACACGGTCGCCCAGTCGCGGGCGGAGCTGGCGGATCCGCGGGCCCGGGTTTTCGTGATCTTCCTCGACACGGGCCACGTCGACGTCGGCGGATCCCATCGCATCCGCCAGCCGCTGATCGACACGCTGAACCGCATCGTCGGCGAGAACGATCTCGTCGGCGTGATGACGCCCGAGATGTCGGCGCTCGACGTGACGTTCGCGCGGCGGAGCACGACCATCGAGGGCTTTCTGACACGCAACTGGCCCTGGGGAGATCTCGACAGACTGTTCCCCGTGGATCCGGTCGAGCAGGACTACGAGATCTGCTATGGCCCTGCGCAGACGTCTCCGTTGACGGCCGAGATGATCGCGCGTCGCCGCGAGAAGCTGACCCTCGACGCGCTCGAGGACCTCGTCGTCTACCTCCGAGGCGCGCGCGAAGAGCGAAAAGCGATCATCACGATCACCGACGGCTGGCTCCTGTACGGTCCGAGCCGGGCGCTGGCCGACGCCAAGCCGCCGACGCCGCCGCCAATCGGGATCAATCCCGGCACCGGGAAGCCGCAAATCGGCGATCGAAACAATCCCGCCACCTTGCCCCAGTCGAACTGCGATCGGGATCGCCTCAATCTGGCGCAGCTCGACGATGTTCAGCAGTACCGCCAGCTCCTCGACGAAGCCAATCGGGCCAACGCGTCGTTCTATCCCGTCGATCCGCGCGGCCTGCCCGTGTTCGATTCGCCCATCAACGCGCCGCTGCCGCTCGATGTGGATGTGGCGGTCCTGCGCCAGCGCGTGACGACGCTGCGAACCCTCGCCGAGTACACCGACGGCCTCGCGATGGTGAATTCGAACGATCTCGCCGGCGGCCTGAGGCGCATCGTCGACGATCTGAGCTCGTACTATTTGATGGGGTTCTATTCGACCGGCAAGCTCGACGGGAAATTTCATTCGATCACCGTGCGCGTGAAGCGACCGGGGATCCAGGTGCGGGCGCGACGCGGCTATCTCGCCGCGACGCCTGGCGCCGCGACGGCCGCGGCGGCGACGCGCGCCGCGGCGGCGATGCCCGCGAAGGCGAACGCCGAGGCCGTCGCCGTGGAATCAGCCGTCGCGCCGCTCGCGGGATACATGCGCGAGGAGCCGCTGCGCGTGCAGGCGGCGGCGGGTTGGAAGAGCGGCGCCGCGCCGTCGGCCGCGTTGTGGGTCGAGGGCGAGCTGGGCGGGGACGCGACATTGATCGCGAGGTGGAGAGAGGGCGCGGACGCGACCGTCACGATTACCGATACGGCCGGCAACATGCTCGCGACGGCGCGCGTCGCCATTGCGCAAGGAAGCCGCAGTTTCCGGGTCGCACTGTCGCCGTCACCGGCGCTGACGAGCGGCGAGTACGTCGTGCGGGCCGGCGCGCGATCGGGCGACACGGCGACCAGCGTGCC
>JAIQFX010000149.1 GCA_020073005.1 Terriglobia bacterium
TGCTCGAACTGCGCCGCGGCGTCCTTCGCGCGGTTCATCGAGAGCAGCAGGTTGCCGTACAGCTCGAACGACGGCTGAATCGGATCGGGCGGGCCCGACGGCGCGTCGAGCGCCACTTCGATCGTCGTCGCTTCCTTCAGCAGCTTCTCCGCGGTTGCATTGTCCTTCTGCGCGACGGCGATCTCGGCCGCGACTTCCTTCTCCATGATCGAGAACGGCCGCGCGCGGTACGCGTTCGAACCCGATTCGGCCTGCGTGCGGATGGCCGTCAGCTTGCCGAGCGCGACCTTCGCCGTCACGAGATCGCCGAGATGCGCCGCGCTGAGTCCCGCCGCGAGCACGTACGCCGCGCTGCCGTCGTAGGCCGGCGCGCCGCCGTCTTTCACCGCGCCACCCGGAAGCGCGAGCGGCTCCCACTTCGCGGTCTCAACCACCTGACGCGCTTTCATCGCCGCGTAGCCGTCGCGCACGGCGGGACTCGGGTCCTTGTCGGCCACGGCCTTGGCGGTCGCGAGCGTCCGCGTCGCGTCGTCCATCTTGCCTTCCTGAAGGTACGCGTAGTGCAGCCACGACAGCGTGTGGAAGTCCTCGCGTCCTCGCGGCAGCGACTTGGCAGTCGCCAAATCATCCGCCGCTTTGTACGCAACGACGTTCGACGCGATCACGTCGTCCCACAGGCCGAGCTGGACGAAGATGTGCGACGGCATGTGCAGCGCGTGCGCGGCCGACGGCGCGATCTTCGAATACGCGCGCGCCGCGGGCAGCGCGAGGATCGCGTGATCCGGGTCGTCGAACGCGTGAATGATGTAGTGCGCCGCGCCCGGATGCTGCGGGTTGCGCTGGAAGACGCCTTCGGCGAGCGACGCGGCGAGCATGGCGTTGCGAATCGACTTGTCGCCTGGCCGTGCCGTGCCGAGGAGCGCCAGCGAATAGAACGTCGTGATCTCGTCGTCCGACGGGTACTTCTCGTGGATGCGCTTCATCGAGTCGGCGTACGCGATGTCGCGCGTCAGCTTGTCGCCCGCGCCGAAGAGCACGTCGAGCGACTCGACGAGCATCCGCTCCTTGCCGGCCGGCGCTTTCGCGGACCGCGCGGCCGCGGTCGGCGCGAGCTTCTCCATCGCCTTCCGCGCCTTGGCCAGGTCCTGCTGCGCCCAGAGCGGATGGTTGTAGCTCATCGCCTCGCCCCAGTAGCCGAGCGCGAAGTCCGGGTCGGCCTTCTGCGTTTCCATGAACGCGTCGTAGGCGATGTCGAACTCGAAGTTGAAGAGCGCCTTGACGCCCGTCAGGAACGGCGCCTGCGCCGCCGGCTTTGCCGACGAGGGGAAGTTGATCGTGCCGAGCTGCTTGGCCGGCGTCTGCGCGCCAACGGGGCCCGCGAACGTGAGCAGGACCGCCAGAGCGGCCGCGGAGGCGCCGAGGGGACGTGTGTGTTTCATGCGACGCATTTTACAACGTCGCCGGTCCGGTTCATCTCGAAAGACCGGCGTCGTACACGGAGGCGTACCGGAGGTATTGGCCTGCCGGATCGCGCGGATACACCACGCGGACCGACGTCACCGCGCCATTCGCGTCGAATTGCGCGGTGAGCTGCGGGTTGACCCCGGCCCAGTACGTCGGCAGGTCGAGCGACCGGAACCGCGTCACCACCTGATCGCGCAGCGACGTGTCGAAGTGGACGGCGTACTTGTCCACAAGTGTCTTGATGGCGGCGTAGTCGCCCTCGGCCTTGATGCGCATCAGTTCCGCCAGCAGCTGCCCGACGCCCTGCCGCATCTTCTGATAGTCCTTCACGCGGATGTACGACTTGCCGTTCTGCGTGTAGCGCTCGATGGCGCCCGTCTGGTCGATGATGTACTCGACGATCAGCTGGCGGTTGCGCTGGTGATCCTCTTCGATGCTGTCGCCGCGCGGGATGCGGCGCAGCTGCGTCAGCGCCGCCCGCGCCTGCGCGTCGTACATCGTCCGCGCGACTTCCTCCGGCTCGGTGACGAGGCCGAGCTCCTTCAGCTTGCGATCCCATACGTTCCACATCGCCATCAGATCGGCGCGGGCCTCCTCGAGCGTCGAGAAGTACTCCTTCAAGTACGGCTCGGCGCCGCCCTTGACGCGATCGCTGAGTTTGCCCGATCCGTGGCCGATCACTTCGTGCATCGCCGTCAGCAGATCGTCGGCCTCTTCACCGTACTTGCCCGAGCGGGCGAGCTCGTCCGGCGCTCCGATGAATTCGCCCAATGTCTTCGTCGCCGACGCCGCGTTCAGTGCATGCGCGCTGCCGAGCAGCAGGAAGTTCTTCGTCCCGTACTTCTCATGGACTTCGTTTTCGTTCGGCAGGTTGTCGCCGATCGTCGAGAGGTGGAAGTCGCCGGTTTCGATCAGCGTCTCGACCGCCTTGACGACCGGCGGCTGGAAGTCCTTCCGCTTGTACTTCGCGTCCCACGGCGCCTTGTCCTCGAAGTACGCCGCGTTCTGCGCGAGCTTGACGGCCGCGTCGGTGACGGGCTTGTCCGTGATCGTGACGAAGCTCTGCGAGCTGCCCTTCGCGCCGCGCGCGTCGCGGTAGACCTCGATGAAGCCATTGGCGAAATCGACCGCGGCGTCGTTGCGCACCCAGTCCATGCCGAACGCGAGCCAGTCCGCGAACTCGCCCGTCTGATAGAACGTGATGAGTTCACCGAGCACCTTCGCCTGCACCGGATCCGCGACACCGCGCGCTTTCTCGAGATACTGGATCGCCTTCTTCAGGTAGACGGCGTACAGACCGGGCGGCACTCTCCCATCCGGCGTGCCCGCGCGATAGACCTCCTCGCGGATCGTGCCGTCGCTGCCCTTCACGACGCGCGAGTTCAGCGCGTACCGCTCCTTGAAGGTTTTCATCTCGTCGAGCGTGACGCCGCGATAGAACGTGTTCGCGCTCGCCTGGATGATGTCCTTCCCCGCCGGCGGATTCTTCGTTGTCACCGTCGGTTCGAAATTCGGATCGAGGAACGCGGCGCGCAGCGCGTCGATCTCCTTCGCGACGGCGTCGGCGGTCGCCAGCGGCGGCAGATCGGCGTACGCCGTCTTGAACGCGCCGTTGGCCTGCGCCTTCGCGGCCGCCTGCTTCAACTCATCAAGCGTGAACGCCGGGAGAAACTTCTGCGCGGTGTAATCGTTGTGATTGCCGCGGTTCGCCCAGAACAGCAGCGCGTAGCTGCGGATCTTCGCGAGCGCATCGGGCGCGACGCCGGCCGGATGCGCGACGACCTCTTCGAGCACGCGCTTCTGGCGGATGCCGAACTGCGAGAGCTGATCGTAGATGATCGGATCGATCGCGATCGACGCCTGCGACAACCAGTACGCCAGGGCCTGCTGACGCGCGGTGAGCTGGCCGAAGCTCGGCGCCTGCAACTGCACGAAGCCGTGATCGCCGACTCGCTCGACGAGCGACGAGGTCGACGACGGGGATGGTGTCTGGGTAAAGGTGCGCGCCGCGACGAGCGACAGCAGACAGGCGGCGACGAGGACTGCCCGGCGTTTCATACGGCCTCCAGCAAAAGGACGGAGTACTCTAACACCGTGCAGCTCATCCTTCGAGGCGCGACGCCCTCGGACGCCGCGGCCATTTGCGACATTCACAACCAGGGCATCGTCGATCGCGTGGCCACGCTCGACACGATGCTGCGCACGCCGGAGACGGTCCGTTCGTGGCTCGCCGAGCACGGGCCGAAACTGCCCGCCATCGTGGCGGAGATCGACGGCGTCGTCGTCGGCTGGGCGAGCCTGAATCGGTTCAATCCACGCGCCGCCTACGATCACGTCGTGGACTTCTCCGTCTACGTCGACCGCGCGGCGCGTGGGAAAGGGATTGGACGCCGGCTGCTCGATCGCCTCATCGAGCTCGCGCGCGAGTGCGGGTACCACAAGATGGTCCTCTCGGCGCTCGCGTCGAACGCCACCGGCATCGCGCTCTACACGCGCGCCGGCTTCACGAGAGTCGGCGTCTACCGCGAAATGGGACAACTCGACGGCAGTTGGGTCGACACCTTGATCATGGAAAAGCTGCTCTGATGTCCTACAAGTGGCGCGTCGTCGCCATGCTGTGGTGCATCTCCTTCTTCAACTACGCCGATCGTCAGGCGATCTTCTCCGTCTTCCCTCTGCTCGAGCGCGAGATGCACCTGACGCCGGTCCAGCTCGGACTGCTCGGCTCGGGCTTCGCGTGGGTGTACGGCCTCGGCGCGCCGTTCGCCGGATTGATCGTCGATCGCGTGCGCCGCAAGACGGCGATTCTCGGCGGCCTGCACGCATGGAGTGCGATCTGCCTGGCGACTGTCGTCTCGCGCAACTTCACACATCTGTTTCTGTTTCGCGCGGCCGAGGGACTCGGCGAGACGTTCTACTTCCCGGCCTCGACGTCGCTCATCAGCGACTACCACGACAAGTTCACGCGCTCGAGCGCGCTCGGCCTGCATCAGACGGCCGTGTACATGGGCACGATCGGCGGCGGCTTCTTCGCCGGACTGATCGCCGAATCGTACGGCTGGCGCTGGTCCTTCATCGTGTTCGGCGGACTGGGCGTGCTGCTCGGCTTCGTCCTCGACAGATTCCTGATCGAGCCGGCGCGCGGCGCGACGGAACCCGAGTCAGCCGTGCCCGCGACCAACGGGGCCAGCCTCGGGCTCGTCGCCTTTCTGCGATTGACGATGCGCACGCCGACGCTGCTGTG
This sequence comes from Terriglobia bacterium, assembly GCA_020073005.1. Lineage (GTDB taxonomy): Bacteria > Acidobacteriota > Vicinamibacteria > Vicinamibacterales > CAVVIG01 > SRVP-36. Next base: position 4,709 of record JAIQFX010000149.1, read on the forward strand.
TCTGCTCGGCGCGTTCATGTGCGCGAACTTCGTCGCGGTCGTGCTGCTCTCGTGGATGCCGAAGTTTCTCTACGATCGATTTCACATGGGCCTTGCGACGGCGGGGCTGACCGCGACGCTGTTCGTCCAGCTCGCAAGCATGGCCGGCGCGCCGGCCGGCGGCTGGCTGGCCGACTGGTGGCGCCGGCGATCCGTGCGCGGCCGCATGGCCGTGCAGACCGTCGGCGTCCTCGGCGGCGCGCCGTTCGTCGTCGTGTGCGGCTTGACCTCGTCGGTCGCGATGCTCATCATCGCGCTCACGCTGTGGGGATTCTTCAAGGGCCTCTACGACGCCAACATCTTCGCGTCGGTCTTCGACGTCGTGCCGCCTGACGCGCGCGGCAGAGCCGCGGGATTCATGAATATGATCGGCTGGCTCGCGGGCGGCGGATCGGCGCCGCTTGCGATCGGGCTCGTCGCCGAGCGATCGAGCCTCGGCATCGCGATGGCGCTGACGTCGCTCGTCTACGTGGCCGCTGGTG
>JAIQFX010000075.1 GCA_020073005.1 Terriglobia bacterium
GAGATCGTCTTTCACGTGTACGGCACCACGGCCGATCCGGATCTCACGCGAGCCCGGCTGAACCAGCCGCAGCGGCTCGACGGATCGAGATTCGTCTACCACGGCGCCTACGACGCCAGGGACATCGTGCAAACGCTGGTGCGCGACGGCATCGACGTCGGCCTGCATCTGTCGATCTGGCCCGAGACGTTCAGCTACACGCTCAGCGAGTTCGTGGAGGCGGGCATCCCCGTGATTGCCGGCCGGCTGGGCGCGCAGGGAGAACGCGTCGAACGCTGCCGCCTCGGGTGGACGGTGCAGGACATTCGCGATCCGGCCGACACGCTCAAGATCCTCGACGACATCCTCCGGCGTCCAGAAATCTTGCGGGAAGTCGCGGGCGCCATGCGCCGCGACGAAGCGCTCGTGCCGATCGAGACGATGTGGGGACGCTACCGCGACATCTATCGCTCGCTGGCGCGTTCGCGGGAAACGGAGACGGCTGGCTCGACGCCGGAACGAGCGTACGTCGCTTTCCTCGCGACGAGGCTCGCCGGCACGTCCGCCGTCGACGCGACGGCCGCGCAGACGCTGACGAGGCTGCAGCACGAGCTCGACACGTTGAAGGAGCGCTTCCGTTCGCCGCGCCATCGCATCGCCGAGGTCGTGGCGAACGCGATTCAGAAAACGCCGCTGCTGTGGCCGCTGGTGAGAAGCGTGACGGAGGCCGTCCTGCGCCGACGATAGACATTGCGGATTGAGGATTGCGGAATGCGGAATGGAGGCCACCGGCGGCAATCCGCAATCCTCAATCCGAGATTCTATGCGTCAGCGTCGTCACGTAACTGTCGGCGATCTCGCCTGGCGAGCCCTCCCGGACGATCCGTCCGTGATCGAGCAGCAGCGCACGATCGCAGAATGACTTGACGATGTTCGGATCGTGGCTGACGAGCAGGACCGTGTGCCCCTGCGCGTGCAGCTGCCGGTAGCGCTCCTCGCAGCGCTGCCGGAATCCCGCGTCGCCGACCGCGAAGATCTCGTCCAGCACCAGCACCTCGCGCACCGCCCGGAACGCCACCGCGTACGCGAGCCGCGACGACATCCCGCTCGAATAGTGCGCGAGCTTGAGGTTGGCGAACTCCTGCAGCTCGGCGAACGCGAGAATCTCGTCCATGCTCCGCCGGATCTCGCGGAGCGACAGCCCCATCACCGAGCCGATGAGAAACACGTTGTCCACGGCGTCGAGCTCCGGATTCCAGCCGACGCCCAGATCGAGAATCGGCGTCACGGCCGCCCGCCGCTCGACGCGCCCGCGGTCGGGCGCGTAGATGCCGCACAGGACCTTGAGCAGCGTGCTCTTGCCCGATCCGTTCCGCCCCATGATGCCGAGCGTCTCCCCGGCGCGCAGCTCGAAGCTGACCGAGTCCAGCGCCTGCAGCTGATGAAACCGCCGCGGCTGCAGGAGACCGAACAGGTGCTCGCGGATCGTGTCGCGCCGGACCGTCGGAATCCGGAACGCCTTCGACACCGCGTCGACCGTGATGAGCGCCATCAGATGTACTCGGCCGCGCGCGGGCTCAGCCGTCGATGGATGAGAATTCCGACGAGCAGGCAGATCGCGGCATCCACCGCCAGGTACAGGTGACCGGTCGTCGTCGGCATCACACCGGCCACCAGCGCCGCGCGCGAGAACTCGATGACCGGCGTCGGCGGCCAGATGTAGAGATAGAAGTGAAAGCGCTCGGGCAGAATGTCGAGCGGATAGATGATCGGCGCGATGAAGAACCCCGCCTGCACGACGACGTCCCAGACCTGGTTGAGATCGCGGTAGCGCAGAAATAATCCGCTCGAGGCCAGCGAGAATCCGACCACGATGGCGCCGAGCGCGACGCAATAGCCGGCGAACGCGACCAGCGCCGAAAGCGACGGCGGATGGCCCGCGCTCACCAGAAAGATCATGATCACCACCGAAAAGACCGCGAGCGTGATCACGGCATTCGAGACCGAGGTCACGACGAGAATCCACGGCGGGACGCGCGTCTTCGTCAGCAGGTAGCCCCGCGCGTGCAGCGACGTCAGCCCGGCCTTGGTGCCTTCCGCGAAGAAGTCCCACAGGAACAGCCCGACGATGAGATTGAGCTTGTATGTCGGCTTCGACGCGAAGAGGAAGGAGAAGACCGCCATCAGCACGACGAACATGCTCATCGGCTTGAGCAGCGCCCACACGAACCCGCCGAGCGTGCCGTGATAGCGCGCTTTGAAATCCGTCCGCACCAGCGTCCAGATCAGCCCGGCGCGGGCCAGCGCCGGGCGGCGCTCGCTGCCCGATGTCGCGGTGCTACCGGCGGTCGCCATGCGGTCCTGGTTTGGATTCCACTGCGTCGAGCACACTCAGCGCCTGCCGGGCGGACGCGTTGCGCGGATCGATTTCGATGGCCTTGAGCAGATGCTGACGCGCTTCGCGCGTCCGCCCGACTTGCGCCAGAAGCCGCCCGAGCTTCAGATAGCCGGTGGGATCAGTCGGCCGCAGGTCGATCGCGGCCTGAAACTGCTCCACGGCTTCCTCGCGGCGCCCCGCATCGACGAGCGCTTCGCCGAGCAGCAGACGCGGACGATAGTGCGCTGGCGCCAGCGCGACGGACTCGCCCCACAGCGTCACCGGATCCGACCAGACGAGATTGCGCTTGATCGTCTCCGCGCTGAACGCGGCGAGAACGAGCACGAACATCGCGGCGGCGCCCCGCCGGAGCCAGGCGTCGGCGTCGTCGAGGTGCACACGGAGCCAGCCGATCGCGGCGCCGATCGAGAGGAAGAGACCGCCGCTCGCGAGGTAGACGCGATGCTCGGTCATCGGCTCGCCCTGATCGAGCATGATGAGCGCCGCCGACGGGACGAGCGCCAGCAGGAACCAGAAAATGCCGAAAGTGCCCATCCATTCCGTCCGGCGTACCTGCCAGGCCGCGGCCGCCACCGCGCCAATCACGGCGATGTCGAGCGCGACGCGCGGATCGAGCGGGCCGTCGAGATTCTTGACGGAGTGAAAGATCGTCTGATGCGTCGGGTTGATCATCAAGCCGAAGTACTGGCGCACAACGTCGAGGTTGAGGAGCAGGTACGACCAGTGGACGTACACCTGCCCCGGGTACTCGATGCGCGCGAGGACGGCGACCCGCACGAGCCCGCCTGCGACCGCGACAGCGGCGAGCGGGGCATGCACGCGCATCAAGCGCCGGCGCTTCTCGATCGCCTCGTCGCCGGACGCGAGCCAGTCGTACGCGGCGAACACGAACGGAAACATCGCCGCGGTTTCCTTCGTGGCCAGCGCGCACACCCACAGACCGACGGTCGCCACGCCCCACCGCGGTCCGTCGCCACGCACCCAGCGGCGGCCGCACAACAGCGCCGCCAGAAACCACGTCGTGCACAGAACTTCCGATCGGCCGCTGATGTACCCGACGGCTTCCGTCATCATCGGGTGGACGGCGAACAGCGCAGCCGCGGAAAACGCGACGAGCTGATTTCCGGACAGGCGGCGCGCCACGTGGAACAGCAGCACGACGTTGAGCATGTGGAGCAGGACGGACGTCACGTGGAAGCCGAACGGCGCGGCGCCCCAAATGGCGCGGTCGATGGCATACGAGATGCTGATAACGGGACGCGTCACGTCATGCAGCAGCAGCGCCCGCAGATTCCGCATATCCTGAATCGAGGGATTCTGGACGACCGTGTGATAGTCGTCGTACACGAACGGGTTGTGGAGCGCGTTCACGTAGACGAGTCCGGCCAGGAGCGCGGCGGCGGCGGCACCGATGACGAAACTGTTCGCTGATTTCAAGACCGTTATTGTACGGATATCGGCTGATCGGGCCCATTTCTGATGCGCCCGCTGCGTATTCTCCACGTCACGCCGTACGCGGGCGACGCCTGGGCGTATGGGGGGATCCCCAGGCTGCTGCAGACGATCACGCAGGGGCTCTCCAGGCGCGGCCATCAGGTCACCGTGTGCACGACCGATGCCTGCGACGCGTCGACGCGCCTCGCGCGCGCCGCGTCCAGCGTTGAGGGGAGCGTGGACGTCCGAGTGTTCCGGAATCTATCCAACGCTCTGGCTTACCATTTGCAACTTTTCATCCCGCTCGGATTCGGGAAGTACATGAGGCGATTCGCGGGAACGTTCGACGTCGCGCACCTGCACGCCTGCAGGAACCTCCCCGGCGTGATTGCGGCGTATCATCTCCGCCGGGCCGGCGTGCCGTACGTGATTGCGCCGAACGGGACCGCGCCGCGAATCGAGCGACGGCAGATGGCCAAACGATTCTTCGACGCGATCGAGGGCGGACGCACGCTGCGCGGCGCGTCGCGCGTGCTCGCCGTGTCACAGGCCGAGCGACGGCAGTTGTCGGCGTGGGGCGTCGACGCGCGGGCCGTCCGCGTGATCCCCAATCCGATCGCGCTCGACGAGTTCGCGTCGCCGATCGCGAAAGGCCGCTTCCGGCAGCGCTTCGCGCTGCCGTCCGGCCCGCTCGTGCTGTTCCTCGGGCGGCTGACGCCGCGCAAGCGCCTCGACGTCGTCGCGCGCGCGATGGCGCGCCTCCGGCACAGCGAGGCGTCGCTCGTGATCGCCGGCAACGACATGGGCGCCGGCGCCGCGGCGCAGTCGCTCGCGCGCGCGCTCGGTCTCGAGGAGCGCACGTTTTTCACCGGGCTGCTCCGCGGGCAGGAGCGGCTCGAGGCGCTCGCTGACGCCGACGTCATGGTCTACCCTTCCGAGCACGAGATCTTCGGGCTCGCGCCGCTCGAGTCGCTTCTCGCGGGCACGCCGGTCGTCGTCGCCGACGATTCCGGATGCGGCGAGGTCATCACCGCCACGGGCGGCGGCCACGTCGTCGCGCTCGGCGACGCGGACGCGCTGGCACGCGCCATCGACACGATGCTCGACGATCCGGCGCGCTGGCGCGGGGCGGCCGCCGACGCCGCGGTCCGCGTCAGAGCCGCCTACGGCGACGATGTGGTCTGCGGCGCGCTCGAACAGCTGTACGGTGAGATGATCGGAGCCTCGTGATCACCGCGATGGAAGGCGTCAGCTTCGTCGTCCCCGTACACAACGGCGCCGCGTGGATTCGCGACGTCCTCGACGCCATTCTGGCGCAGGCCGACGGCCGGCCCATGGAAGTGATCGTCGTCGACGACTGCAGCCGCGACGAATCGGCGGAGATTGCGCGCGGACTCGCCGAGCGATCGCCGCTCCGGAACATTGCCATCATTGCGGGCGAAGGACGCGGCGCCGCGGCCGCGATCAACACCGGCGTGCGCGCCGCGCGCTTCCCCATCATCTGCCAGGTCGATCAGGACGTCGTCGTGCAGGCCGGCTGGATGCAGCGGCTCGCCGCCGAATTCGACGATCCGGCGGTGGCGGCCGCGCAGGGCTACTACGCCACCGAGCCGCGCGCGACGCTCTACGCGCGCGCGATGAGCCTCGACCTCGAACAGCGCTACGCCGGCATCGACGGCCGCGACACCGATCAGGTGTGCACCGGCAACGCCGCGTATCGCGCCGAGGCGCTGCGGCGCGTGGGCCTGTTCGACGAATCGTTCGGCTACGGATACGACAACGATCTCAGCTACCGCCTGATCGCGGCCGGCTACCGGCTCACCTTCTGCCGGACCGCTCGGAGCGTCCACACGTGGCGGGAAGGGCTCACCGGCTACATCGGGCAGCAGTATGGGTTCGGCTACGGCCGCATCGGCCTCGTTGCGAAACATCCGGCGCGCTTTCACGGCGATTCGGTGTCGCGGACGGGGATGATGTCGCATCCCGTGCTGATGGCGGCGGCGATCGCCGCGCTCGCGATCGCGGCGGCGATGGCCGTCACCGCGGGACCGTGGCGCGCCGTTGCGTCTGCCGCCGTGGCGGTGATGGCCGGCCTTGCAATCGAGCGCGCCGCGGCGGGCGTCGCAGCCGCGCGGCGCTTCCGCACGCTGACGCCGCTCGTGTTTCCCGCGCTGCATCTCGTGCGCGACTTGGCGTGGGTGGCCGCGATCGCGATGTGGCTCGCGCGACGGCTGGTCGGCCGCCCGCCGAAGCCGTCGCACAGCATGCGTCCGCGGGCGGTATCGGTCGTGCGAGAGGTGCCCGCGCTCGACGCGCCCGCCTATGCGTCGGCGCCGAACCGGCCGGCGACGTAGTCGCGAGTGCCGCGCACGACCGCCCAGAGCCGCGCGGGGGGCGACCCGCCCCGCCACAGAACCGCGTGCGCCAGATTCAGCATCACGATTGAAACAGCGCGCCACCCGGCCGCGACGCGATTCGCGGCCGGCCCTGTCCGCCGTGCCATGAGCAAGTGATTGCGGGCCGCAAAGTACAGGCGCCGTGGCGATGTCGCGGACAGGGAACGGCCGCCCTCGTGATAGGCGACCGCCGTTCCCGAGCGCACCGTCACGAAGCCCGCGCGTCGCGCGCGCAGGCAGAAGTCGAGATCCTCGAAGCTGAAGAAGTAGTCCTCGTCCAGCAGGCCGATCGCGTCGAACACGTCACGCGTCACGAGCATCAGGCAGCCGCTCACGCCGTCCACGACGCGGTCGCTTTGCTGCTTCTGCGCGGTGATGCGGTCGCCGAAGCCGCGATGCCGCATGCGGCCGCTGGCCGGCGAGTACGACATGCCGAGGGACGCGATGACGTCCGGCTCCGATCGCGCAAGCACCACGGGCCCAGCAATTCCGGCCCCGTGTGATCGCTTGAGACACTGCTCGAGGCGCTCGACGCAATCCGGCGGGACGATGACGTCGCTGTTCACCAGCAGCACGCGGTCGGCGCCACGCGCGAGCGCGTCGCGAATGCCCGCGTTCATGCCGCCGGAGAATCCCAGGTTGCCGCCGGTGGCCACGTATCTGATCTTCGGCCACACATCCCGCAGCGCCTCGCGCGCGGCGCCGACGGACCCTTCCCGATCGTTCTCGACGATGATGACATCGTCGAGCGGACGGCGGGATGCGAGGAGCGACCTGACCGCGAGGAACGTGTCGTCCGGGGTCCGATAGTTCAGGACGACCGCCGCCACGCGCGGAACCGCGGCAGGCGCGGCCCGCCGCGTCAGGTGCGTCTCGTACACGCGCCGGACGAATCGCACGTCGTCCTCGATCGCGCGCACGGACGGGATGCCGACGCGCAGCGTCCCGAGCAGCGCCGGCTCGCGCACGAGACGCGTGAGGACACGAGCGAGGTCATCGGCGTCGCCGGCGTTGAACAACAACCCGCTGCGGCCGTCGTCGACGGCTTCGGGAATGCCGCCGATGCGTGACGCGACGACGGGCACGCCCGCGAGAAACGCCTCCTGGATAGCGAGCGGGCTGTTCTCCGGCCAGATCGAAGGCACGACCAGCACATCGATCGATCCCAACGCGCGCGCCACCTGGTCGTGCGCGATGGCGCCGTGGAGGCGCACGGCCTCCTGCTGCAGCAGCGGCTCGAGACGCAGACGATAACTATCGTCGCCGTGATAGGCGGCATGCGCGCCATACAGATCGACAGACACCGAGCCGTGCGGCAAGGCTGCAATCGCGCGGAGCAGCACATCGGGTCCTTTCGAAACCATCAAGCTGCCGAGAAACCCGAGCCGGAGGCGATCCGAAGGCGCGCGGCTGACGCCGGTGAACGCGCGGTGATCGAACCCGTAGCCGCTGACCGTGATGTGGTCAGGAGCGATGCCGAACCGCACGAATTGATCGCGCATGTATCTCGACGGCGCGAAGAAATGCGTCACGTCGTCGCACACTTCGCGCATGTGCGCGAGGCGCCTGCGCGACTGCGCCTCGGCCGCGCCCTCGCCGGCCACGACGCGTGCCATCCCTTCTCCCGCACGCCGCAGCAGGCGGCCCGCGGCCGGCACGCTGCGCTCGAGCGCGCGCACAGCCACGGCGCCGGCGAACGCGACGGAACCGGCGCCAGCGGCCGGCCCCAGACACGCGCCGCAGTCCGAGACGTCATCGCGAGCGGGTCCGTTGCACACGCGGCAGTTCATGTCGAGCAACTGCCCGCGGTGGCAGAACAGCCAGTAATCGTGAAGCGTGACGAAGGGCGGGATGTCGCGCTCGGCCAGCGCGCGCACGATGGTGGTCGAGAGGCGGGTCAGGTGATGGACGTGCGCGACGTCCGGCCTGAAGTCGTCGATCACACGCGCGGCAATCGCGCCGATCGCCTCGTTCCGGTAGGTCTCTTCGAACGATTGCGTGTCGCGGAACGTGTTGTTGATGCGAACGACTCGAAGACCGTCACGCTGTTCGACCCGGACGTCACGCTCGGGGCGGCTCGCGTCCTGATCGGCCGTCAGCACAACGATCTCGTCGCCGAACTGCTCGCGCAGCGCGCGCGCCTGCGCGTCCGCGTAGATCTCGCTGCCACCCTGGGCGGCCGGCGGACACCCGTGGACGACGATGAGGATCCGCATCAGACCGTTCCCGCCCGCGGCGTCTTCCAGCCTTTGATCGCCGACAGCGCGCCGAGGTACTGGCCGAGCGGCCACGCAAACGCCAGGGCAACGGCGCGTCCGTTCCGCTCGAGGCGCAGGTGCGTCGCGAGCGACGAGACGATCGCGCGGGCCAGCAGCGGCAGCGTCGGAATCGTCCGCAGCCGGAACAGTTCGTACAAGCGCCTGTGCAGCACGCGGGTCCGCGCGTATTCGTACCGGGCCGGGCGATCGTGCGAGTGAATGACGGCGGCCGAAGGCACATAGGCCAGCCGATACCCGGCGAGAAGGACCGCCTTCGCCCACTCGAGATCTTCCGCGATGGGCGTGCTGGCGAACGGCTGCCGGCGCCACACCGATTGTCTGATGCACGAGCAGACGTTGTCGAAGATGCATCGCTCGAACTGCGCGGCCGGTTCAAGGGCGTCGAATGCCGCGCGACTCTCGACCGCGTGTGTTCGAGGGATCTCGGACGAAGCCGCCCACCGCGCCAGGTACCAGCGGGTAATCGGGCTCGCGTCAGGGCGCGGCAGCTGTCGCGCAAACGTGCCGGCCACGCGATCGTCGCCGAAGAGCGGCGCCGTCAGCGCGGCGAGCCACGTATCCGACACGGGCAACGCGTCCTGAACCAACAGCACGACCAGCTCGCCTCGCGCCTGCTCGATGCCGAGATTGCGCGTCAGCCCGTGATCGAACGCATCCGCCGCGATCGTGATCAGGCGGTCGACGCGGCCGCGCAGCAGCTCGGCCGTGCCGTCGGTCGACCCGGAATCGACCGCGACAATCTCGAGGCGAAACTCCACGCGCTGACGCGCGATCGCGTCGAGCAGCGCCGGGAGCGTCGCTGCCCCATTGCGCGTCGGGATGACGATCGAGACAGCCGGATCGCTCACGCGACGCGTCCATCCCCGGCGCGGCGGTTGAGTACTTCGCCGTACACCGCCGTCCATTCGCGGGCATCCTGCGCGATCGATTTCACCTGCGCAGGCGGCTGGCCGAGCGCGGTCACGAGACTGCGATCGGCGATCAGGCGGCGCAACGCCGCTTCGAGCGCCGCGGGCGACGCCGCGTCGTAAAGCAGGCCGGTGCGGCCGTCGTCGATGAGCTCGGCAATGCCGCCGATGCGCGCGCCGACGATAGGCACGCCGGCCATCCGGGCTTCGTGAATCACGAGCGGCGAGTTCTCGAGCCACAACGACGGCACGACGAGCACGTCGATCTCCGCGTACACGTCTGCGACGCGCGCGCGATCGAACGCGCCCATGAACGTGACCGGCAGCCCGGCGGCGCGCGCACGAAGGTCCCCCGTGTACTCGCGGAACACGTCGGGATTGCCGAAGATTCTGACCTCGTAGTCCGCGGCGGGAAGCCCGCGGACCGCGTCGAGGAGGACGTGCACGCCCTTGTGCCACACGAGCGTGCCGACGTAGCCGATGCGCAGCGGCCGTCGACCGTCGCGACTGCCGTTGCCGGGACTGCGAAGCAACGGCACGAAGCCGTAATCGGAGATGCGAATGCGCGAGGCCGGCACGCCCAGCTGCTGAAACTCCGCCGCGATGGCCCGCGACGGCGCGACGAACAGATCGACCTCGTCGAACACGCGCCGCGCGGCGGCCAGCCGGTCGTCGACGTCGCGCGCGGTCACGGTGAGAGGCGTCGCACGGCGCGCCGCGCGCGACAGACGCCCGGCCAGTTCAGGAAGCCGGCGCGACAGCGCGAGCGCCGCGCGCCGCATCAGACCGGGCGCGCGCGTGAACGCGGCCAGCCGGCCGAACGAGATCTGCGTGTACGCGGGCGATTCGGGAAAACACCGGGCGCATCGCTCCGTGTCGATGACGTGACACACGTGCTGCTCCGCGCGATGGATTCGCTGACCGCCCGACGGACACACGAGCGCGTAATCGTGCAGCGTGGCCACGACGGGCACGCCGCGCGCGCGCGCCATCGACGGGAGGTCGAACGAAAGGTTGAGCAGGTTGTGGACGTGGACGATGTCCGGCTGCACCGCGCGCAGCACGTCGGCAATCCGTTCCCCGACCAGCGGCGGGCGGTACGTCTCCTCGAACGACGCGCACACCCAGTTGTTCACGATCTCGACGACGGGAAGGCCCTGGTGGACGCGCCACGTGACGTGACCGTGCCGTCGCGAGGGATCGTACTCGGCGCAGAGCACGGTGACGCCGTGCTCGGCCGTCAGCGCGCGGCACAGATCGAGCGCGTAGATCTCGGATCCCGCCTGATGGCGCGGCAGGAAGTCATGAATGGCGTGAAGGATCCGCACGGCCGGTTACTCGGCGAGCGGCAAGGTGACCTGCAGGCTCGCTCCGCCGAGGGCCGCCGCCGACGCGGTGACGCGGCCGTTGTGGAACACGATGATCTTCTGCACGAGCGCCAGCCCCAGGCCCGTCCCGTTCCGCTTCGACGTGAAGAACGGCTGGAAGACGCGGTCACGATCGGACGGCGCGATGCCCGGCCCGTTGTCGTCGACGCTGATGCGCGAGACGCGCAGCCGCGCGTCGACAGCGGACTGAATGACGATCCGCGGCGCGATGCCCTGCCCGGCGCAGGCCTCGAGCGCGTTCCGCAGCAGATTGCTGAACGCCTGCCGCAGCAGCACCTCGTCGCCGTCCACGACCGCGAATTCGCCCCGCACGTCGACGCTGCCGCCGAGCCCGCGCGCGTCCGCGCGAACGTCGTCGGCGGCGCGCTCGCAGATCGCGCGCAGGTCGACCCGCGACAGCGTCAGGTGCGCGGGCCGGGCGAAGTTGAGGAAGTTGGTGACGACGTCGCCGAGCGACTCGGCTTCGGCGCGGATGCCTTCGACGTAGGGCCGGTACGCCTCCGGAAGCGCCTGCAGATCGAACAGCTTGCTGTAGCCGTGAATCGTCGCCAGCCCGTTCCGGAATTCGTGGGCAATCCCGGCGGTGAGCTCGCCAACCGCCGCGAGGCTGTGCTTGAGACGGACCTGTTCCTCGAGATCCTTGATCGCGGTGAGATCGGTGAAGAGGCAGATCGCGCCGTGGAGCTGGCCCGCGCCGTCGAAGAGCGGCGACACGGTGACGCCGAGATGCGAGACGCCGCCGCGCCGCTCGGGCAGCGTGATCGATCGCCGGACAATCGGGGTGCGCGCGTTCAGGCACTCGTCGATGACGGCCCACAGCGTGATCGCGCCGAGGACGCGCCGGCATTCGTCGAGGGCGTCCTGATCCGGCAGATCGAACATGCGCCGGCCGGCGGGGTTCAGCACGCGCAGCTCGCCGTTGAGTCCCGCGACGATCACGCCGGCGGTCAGGCTCGCGATGATCTCGCCGCTCAGCCGCTCCGAGGCGTCGGCCCGCGCCGCCATCGCGCGTTCCTGCGCCTTGAGTTTCGCCACCGCGTCCTGCAGCGCCGCCGAGAGGAGCGCGGTCTCCATCCCGCCCTCGCCGCGCAGCGCGCGCCGCGTGTCGCGCGCGGCCGCGCCGATCCGCAGGAGCGCGAAGGTCAGCACGGCGACCAGGCAGCCGATGAGCGCGGTCAGACCGATCAGCACGTAGCCGCTCGGCGTGAGGTTCATTTCAGGAATTCCATGTACCAGTCGAGCACGGCCGGCCCGATCGTGGCCGCCGCCGCCGCGCCGAGCGCGAGAAACGTCCCGAACGGGAGCGCGTACTTCATGCCGCCGCGCCGGCTGGCGATCACGACGAGGCCGATGAGCGAGCCGCTCAGCGACGCCATCATCAGCGCGACCAGCGTGAGCTTCCACCCCACGAACGCGCCGATCATCGCGAGCATCTTCACGTCGCCCATGCCGAGGCCTTCCTCGTGGCGCACGCGGTAGTACGCCTCGGCGACGAGGTACAGCACGCCGCCGCCGGCCGCGATGCCGATCAGCGACGCGATCCACCCCGGCTCCGTGAAAACGCTGAAGACGAATCCGACGACGATGCCCGGCAGCGTGATCGGGTTGGGCAGCAATTGATGCTCCAGATCGATCGCGAACAAGACGATGAGCGCGCAGCCGAAGACGACGCGCGACGCGAACAGCGGCGTGGGACCGTACGCCCACCACGCGAGCGCGAACATCGCCGACGTCAACGCTTCGACGATCGGATACTGCACGCCGATCCACACGTGGCACGTGCGGCAGCGCCCGCGGAGCGCGAGATAGCTGAGCACGGGAACGTTCTCGTACCACGAGAGCTCGCGGCGGCACTGCGGGCACGCCGAGGCCGGCCACACGACCGACTTGCCCAGCGGCAGACGATAGATGCAGACGTTCAGGAAACTGCCGACGATCGCGCCGAACGCCGCCACGGCGGCGAGCACGAACGCGGGAGGCAGCTCGTCGATCATGACGGAGGCCGGCTGTCCGCGCGCCGTGGCTCCTGGGGCAGCGGCCACAAGCGCGACGATGGGTCGACGGTCACACGCCCGCCGTCCAGCGCGTAGGGCGTGCCGGTCGGATCAACCGGCATGCCTGGAAACACGCGGGCGCGAACGAGCGTGGACCAATTCGTCGCGGGCGCGCCCGCGCGGCGCGCGTACTTGTCGATCTCCGCCTGCAGCTGATCGATTTGATCGAGCGCCTGCAGCTGCAGCAGGCGCCGCTCGGCGTCCAGGCGCAGCCAGTCGTTCTCCGACGACTGCCGAATCGCCTCCCACATCGTGCGTGACGACTGTCGATCGCCGCCCTGCGCCAGCGTCGTCGCGGCCAGCGACCGCAGCCACCAGGGCGCGCCGGGCATCTCGCCCGCCTTCCGGAACCATTCGGCGGCCGCGCGATAGTCGTGGTCGTACCAGTAATGCACGAACCCGATGTCCTCCATGTATTCCCATTTATCGGGCCGTTCGCGCAGTCCCTTTTCCAGAAGCTTCACGGCCAGATCGGGCCGCCCGGGGCCGGAGGGATAGGGTTCCGCCAGGAACACGGCGCCAAAGCGATACGCGATGTTGAAGCGCGGATCGAGCGACGTGGTCAGGTCGAGCATCGGATACAGCATCGAGTACGCGTCGGAGGTCGGGGCGGCAATCATCGGCGGCGGATCGGGCACGCGCGCCTGCGACGCGAGCCGGCGCTTGCCGTCACCGTAGTACTGGATCGCGCGAATCCAGTACAGATCGGCGGCCAGCGCGTTGTACGCGACGGTGAGCCGCCGCATCATCGGCCCCGACTGAATGTAGAGCGTGTCCTCGTCGAGCTCGCGCGGCGGGTAGAACCGGTCGCGCACGGCCTGCAGCTCGATCGACGCGCCGACCATCATGACGGCGAAGACGGCGGCCGCGACGATCGCGCTCGCGGATCGGGCGCGCATCACTTGAAGTCCCGGCGCGAAAAGATCAGGACGGAGATCGCGAGGAGCATCGCGACGTAGACCGCCGCATACAGCGACGCGAGGCCCATGTAGCCGAACGAGACCGGCAGTCCGTGGACGACGTCGGCGCGCACGTCGAACTGCGCCAGGTTCGGCAGCGCCCACGAGAGGCCCCGCGCGAGCCGCGCCGCCGCGGGCGAGTCGACGAGGTCCGCGAAGTTGCGGAGGTCGTTCGTGAAGTGGCCGACGATGTACAGGCCGAAGGTCATCGCGGCCGAGAGCATCGGCGTCGAGAACGTCGAGAAGAGCAACGCGATCGCGGTGACGATGGTCAGCTCGGCCAGCAGCAGCGCCGTGGCCTTGAGCAGCGCGGGGTCGAGCGCCGGCGCGTCCCAGATGCGCGCGGCCGCCGGCGGCACGCCCCAGGACATGTACGCCAGCACGACGTACAGCGCCGCGGCCATGATGCTGACGTTGACGATGAGCGTCAGCACGAGGCCGCAGTACTTGCCGATCAGGAGCTGATAGCGATGGATCGGTTTCGCGAGCAGCGAGTAGACGCTACGCCGCTCGACCTCCTTCGACACGAGACCAATGCCGATGAACACGGCGATGAACACACCGAAGATCGACGTGGCGGCGAGTCCGAGATCCTTGATGATCTTGACGTCCTGCCCCGCCGTCAGCTGACCGATCAGGTACGACGCGCCAATCAGCAGAATGGCGAAGAAGACCAGGTTGTAGAGCACCTTGTCGCGCACGGATTCGCGGAAGACGTTGATCGCGATCCAGGCCGTCGCCTTCACGGCCGCCTCCCGTGAGGCGGCTCGACGTCGCGCGGCGCGCCGGCCGCCGCCGGGGTCGTCACGTGCTCGACGAAGAACTCTTCGAGCGTCTGCCGGATCGGGTTCAACGACACGAGGTGCGCGCCGCCGGCGGTCAGCTCGCCCACCAGCCGCTCGGGCGGAGAATCCGGCGGCAGGTCGAGCATGTAGTGGCCGTCGCTCAGCCGCACCGCGCGGCGCACGCGAGTACCCAGCGCGGCGACCGTCTCGTCGCGGACGCCGGCGACCACGAGGTCCCAGCCGCGCGCGCGGAACGGCAGCATGTCCGTCAGCCGGCCCATCGCCGCGAGGCGGCCGCGCGCGAGGATCGCCACGCGATCGCACAGCGCCTCGGCGTCGCTCAGCACGTGCGAGCTGAAGAACACGGTGCAGCCGCGATCGCGCAGCCGCAGAATCAGCGAGCGGACGTCACGCCGGCCGAGCGGATCGAGTCCGGACATCGGCTCGTCGAAGATCACCAGCTCGGGCTCGTTGAGGATCGCCTGCGCGATGCCGACACGCTGCAGCATGCCTTTCGAGAACTTGCGCAGCTGCATCCGGCGCTCCGCGCCGATGCCGACCTCGTCGAGCAGGCGCGCGGCGCGCGCGCGGCGCTCGGCGCCCGCGTAGCCGAAGAGACCGGCGAAGTACGTCAGCAACTCTTCGGCCGTGAGGTAGTCGTAGAAGTACGGATGTTCCGGCAGGTAGCCGATGCGGCGCTTGACCGACAGATCGCCAAGCGGCCGGCCGAAGATTTCCGCGCGCCCCGAGGTGGGAAACACGAGCTGCATCAGCAGCTTCAGCGTCGTCGTCTTGCCCGCGCCGTTCGGACCGAGGAACCCGAAGACTTCGCCTGGGGCGATCTCGAGCGTCAGGCCATCGAGGGCGCGATACGGGCGCTTCCGCCAGAACCCGATCGCGTAGTCCTTGGTGAGCTCAAACGTCGCGAGCGCTGGCACGCTGGGCGGTTACTTCGACACGGCGTGTTGTAGTTCGTAGGCGATGGCCTGATCGAAATACTGCGGCGGCAGCGCGCCTTCGATCTTCACGCCGTTGATAAAGAAGGTCGGCGTCGACTTGATGCCCAGTTGGCGTCCGAGCGCGATGTCGCTCTTGACCGACGCGATCGTCGCCGGGTACTTGGCGTCGAAGTCGGCGATCTGTCCGAGATCGTGCGCCGCCTGACGGACGCCGGGCGGCGTCATCGTCGGTTGGTGCGTGTACAGCCACTCCTCCATCGCGTCGGTCTTGTTGTGCGCCTGGGCCAGCCGTACGGCGACTGCGGCGTCGCACGCCGCCGGGTGCAGCGTCTGCACCATGTTGTCGTTGCAATCCTTGTTCAGCGGATAGTCCTTGAGCACGAGCTTGACGGCGCCCGGGTGCTCCGCCTCGTACTTCGCGAAGATCGGCTTGTACTGGAGATACGACTGACCGCAGGCCGGACACTGAAAGTCGTTGAACTTGACGACGAGGACCTTGGCGCCGTCGGTGGGCACCACCAGCGGCACCCGGAGCTGCGAGGTGTACCACCGCTCGAACTCGGACACTTGCGCCTGCGTGGGCGCGGTCGCCGGCGTCGCTGCCGTGGCCGTCTCTCCGGAGGCCGGCGCGCCTTCGCGCGGGAAGAACGCGAGCGTGGAGCCCGCGCCGGCAAAGAGCAGCACGGCGACGATCAGCGCCAGCGGACTGGTCACGAGGACGCGAAAATCGCGGGCGGCACGGCGAGGCAATGTAGTCATGGGAAATGAGGTCGCCGCGCCCGACACCAGGAAGAGCCCGATCACTGCGGCATACGTGGTCAGGCACATCAGACAGACGGTTTTCAGCAGCACGAACGACGCGTACCCGAGATAGAGAATCACCGCCAGCGCCAGCGTGGATCCGGCAAACAGATACCCGGGGACGTTTTCCCGCACGGCGGGACGCGCCGTCAGGCCGCTGAGCGACAGCAGCGCCGCCACCCCGAACCACAGGGCGCCGAAGATCGCGACCGGAACGCCCCGCACCGTGCTGAAGCGGCTCATGTAGACCTGCGTGCAACTGATCGCCGAGTTGACGTCGCAGAAGCTCAGGTACGTGGGGTCGTTCAGGATGTGGTAGTGCACGTAGGCGGCGGCCACGGACGCGCCCAGGCCGACCAGCGCACAGATGAAGGCGAAAAGCGCCGCGCGTTTGCTCATGGGAAACGTACTGGTTGTAGCCGAGGCGGCGTCCGGCGTCAAGGCTGGAACAAGACAAAAGGGCGGAGGCCGTTACCGGCCCCCGCCCCTTCCCCTGAACCGACGCCGTTTGACTTACTGAACCGGCTGGTCGACGCCGATTACCGGTGCGACGCCGCCGAAGGTAAGCGCGAGCTTCTGGAAGATCGTGCCGCGCGTATCGCTTCCGAACGACCGCGTGCCGGTGCCGTTGAAGGTGACCGGATCCGCGGTGCTGAAGTAGTCGCTCTGCGGCTGCGTGTTGTTGCAGGTCGTGGCCGGCGCGCCGATGGGGACCGCCGCCGCGCCCGGGAAGAGCTGCACCGTGTAGCCGCTCTTGACCACAGGATTGAGGTTCAAGTCAGGGCTGATGAAGCCCGAACCTCCGGGAGGCGCCGTGACGAGGTCCACGAGGCTGGCGGCGTATCCGCCCGCGGCGCAGCTCGACGAGTAGCTCGCCTCGCCGCTGTTGATCGCCCGGAGCGACCCGATGGCCGACGCTTCGTTGCCCGACATGCGGGCGCGGAGCAAGCCGGGGACGGCAATTGCCGCGATGATGCCGATGATCGCCACAACGATCAGCAGCTCGATGAGGGTGAAGCCCTTGGAGTTGCGCATCTTCATTTTCTGTCTCCTTAAAAGTAACGAACTCAATGCCCAGCGACGTTTCCAGTGCGTGTCTAACGGCCGTGCACTGCGAGACCTTAGAGCAACCCCAGTGCCAGGTTCACTTAGCGGTCGAAATGGTCTCATAAGTCATTATAAAATAAACACTTATATAGATATCCTTCAGGCCGGTCTCAGGTGCCAGAGACTGGCAACTGACAATAATTCTCAGGCGGGGTGGACGGAGATTGTCAACGTAAGTTGTACTTCTTCACCAGGTAGCGGACCTGCCGGAACTCGAGCCCGAGCAACTTACCGGCCTTGGTCAGATTGCCGCCCGCCCGCTTGAGCGCCTCGGCGATGTAGCCACGCTCGATTTCCTTCACGTGGGCCTCGAGGTCGAAACCCGACTCGGGCAATCCGTCCGAAGACGCGGCGACCCGTGGGGCGGCCTCGCCGCGGATCGCGGCCGGGAGGCTCTCGGGCAGGATCGCGGCCGTCGATTCCAGGGCGACCGCGCGCTCCATCACGTTCTCCAGCTCGCGGATGTTTCCCGGCCAGTCGTAATGCGTGAGCAGGTCCACGGCCTCCCGGGCGATGCCCTGGATCTGCTTGCCCATCTGCTCGCTGAACTTCGTCAGGAAATGGTCGGCGAGCAGCGGGATGTCCTCGCGGCGCTCCCGCAGGGGGGGCAGCGCGATGGGGATGACGTTGATCCGGTAGAACAGGTCCTCGCGGAAGCGGCCCTCGGCTACCGCCTTGGCAAGATCCTGATTCGTGGCGGCAATGACGCGGATGTCAGCCTGAAGTTCCTCGAGCCCGCCCACGCGGCGGAACCGCCGCTCCTGGAGCACGCGCAGGAGCTTGACCTGCATCACGGGGCTCATCTCGCCGATTTCGTCCAGGAACACGGTGCCGCGCTCCGCGACTTCGAGCAGACCTTTCTTATTGGCGTCGGCGCCGGTGAACGAGCCGCGCATGTGGCCGAACAGCTCGGACTCGAGCAGTGCCTCCGGCATCGCGCCGCAGTTGACGGCCACCATCGGCTTGTCGCGCCGCAGCGAGTTGAAATGAATCGCCTGCGCGACGAGCCCCTTGCCGGTGCCCGACTCGCCGGTCAGCAGGATGGTGCTGTTGGTGCGCGCGACGGTCTCGACCATCTTGAAGACGTCGAGCATCGCCTCGCTGCGCCCGATGATGTTGGAGAACTGATGCGTCAGCCCGAGCGTGCGCTTGAGCAGCAGGTTTTCCTGCCGCAGCTGCCGGTTCTCGATCTTCTCGCGCACCTTCATCTTCAGAAGGTCGATGTCGAACGGCTTGCTCAGGTAGTCGCAGGCGCCCAGACGCATGGCCTCGACGGCGGTGTCGGTGGAGGCGAAAGCGGTGATCATGATCCCGAGGATGTCCTGATCGATCTTCTTCGCCGCGCGCAGCACGTCCACGCCGCTCAGGTCCGGCATCTTGATGTCCGAGATCAGGAGATCGACGGGCTCCTTCTCGAGCAGATCCACGGCCGCCCGGCCGTTTTCGGCGAGGAGCACCTCGTAGCCCTCGCGGCGCAGCACGATCGCGAGCAGCTCCCGCATCGACCGCTCATCGTCGACGACGAGGATGCGCGGCGGACGGCGATCGGTCGCCGGCGCGACGGGTTCGGTCGCAGTACTCATGAGGCCACCGCCGCGCGGGCAGGCAGTCGCACCGAGACGGTCGTCCCGGCGCCGGGCTGCGAGCTCACGTGAATCTCGCCGTTGTAGTCGGCCACGATGCGATGCACGATGGCGAGACCCAGTCCGCTGCCCTTGGCGAAGCTGCCGTGGAACGGCTGGAAGAGGCCATCGAGATCCTCAGGAGGAATCCCGACGCCTTCGTCGCGCACGGTCAGCACGACGCCGTCCGACGACGGCTCGTAGGCCCCGATCAGGCGCAGCCGCCCGCCGTTGGGCATCGCACGCAGTCCGTTGGTCGCGAGGTTCCAGATGATCTGCTTCATCTGTCCCTCGTCGGCCTCGTACCAGAGCTCGTCTGCCGGGACATCCACGATGATCTCGTGACCCTCCCGCACCTCCGCGCTGTTGCGCAGCAGCAGCGCCGTGTCGTTGAGGGCGCGGCGCACGTCGAACCGCGCGATCTGAAAGCGCTGCGGCCGCGCGTACGCCAGAAACGATCGGATCGTCGTGTTCAGCCGCTCCGACTCGCGGAGCACGATGTCCATCAACTGCTCCTGCTCGGTGCTGAGCGGAAGCTCCTGCCGCAGGATCTGAATCGACCCGGACATCGACGCCAGCGGATTGCGGATCTCGTGCGCGATGCCGGCCGCCATCTCGCCGACCGCGGCGAGGCGCTGCTGAATCTGGGCGTCGCGCTCGAGCTTCTTGATGGCCGTCACGTCCTGGAAGGTCAGGAGGAATCCGGCGCGCCCGCCCGGCGTTTCGAGATGCGTGGCGGTGAGGCCGATATCGAGATCGCCCTTCGCGCCGGCGGGCCGGTACCGGAACTCGTGGCGCCTGGCGCCGCCGGTCGGGCCGTCGGAAGGAATCGAGGTCAGGACGCCAGGCGGCAACTGCAGGATCTCGTTGATCGGCCGCCCCATCGCCGAGCGGAACGGCACGCCGGTGATCGACTCGGCCGCGCGGTTGAACGTCAGGACGCGCCCGTTCGGATCGGTCGTCGCCAGCCCGCTCGGCAGACTGTCGATCACGTGCTGGTTGAGCGCCTGCAGGTCGGCGATCTCCGTCGACGCCTGTTCGAGGCGCGCCCCGGCGGACCGCAGGCTGTTGGCGAGCGATCCGCTGAGCAGCGCCGCCGCCATGAAGAGCAAGACGTTGAGCGCGACCGTGTAGCCCGCGGCGGTCCGCGCCGGCAGCGCGATCGAGTACATCAGCCAGGTCTCGGTCAGCAGTCCGGACGCCGCGAGGTACTGCGCGAGCACGAGACCGACGTACAAGACCGAGCTCAACACCGCCACGAGGAGCCCGCCTCGTCTGAACTGCACGGTGCTGCCCGCGACGATCGGGAGCACGTACAGCGACGTGAAGTAGCTGGTGATCCCGCCCGTGAAGTAGATGAACGCGGAAACGATGAGGGCGTCGCCGCCCAGCTGCAGGTCGACGAGCCAGCGATGGCGGTCGACGAAGCGCAGCGTGACGGCGTAGCTGATCGTCAGCGCGTACGTCAAGCCGATCAGGAAGAAGAACGGATCGACGGCGAAGGAACCGGGCGCGGTGATCTGCGCGAACGTCGCCGTCCCCAGCAGGATGGTGCTGATGATGGCGCGGATGGCGATCAGCCATGCGACCTTCCGCCGCAGTTCGGTGTCGAGCACGTGTCTCCTGGTCCCTTCCGCTCTCTGCCTCGCGTCCTACGTCAGCTTGCTGATCAGGTCGAAGATCGGCAGGTACATCGCGATGACGATGCCGCCGACGACGATGCCGAGGATGGCGATCATGATCGGCTCGAGCAGCGTCAGCAGTCCGGCGACGGCCGTATCCACTTCTTCCTCGTAGAAGTCGGCGATCTTGGCGAGCATCGTGTCGAGCGCGCCGGTGGCCTCGCCAACGCCGATCATCTGGGTCACCATCGGGGGGAAGACTTTCGTATCCTTCAGCGGCGCCGAGATGGTCTCGCCGCGCTCGATGCTCTTCCTGGTCGTCATGATGGCGTCTTCGACGATCGCGTTGCCCGAAGTCTTCGCCGTGATTTCCAGGCCGTCGAGAATCGGCACGCCCGAGCTGATCAGGGTCGACAGCGTCCGGCAGAACCGGGCGACCGCGATCTTCCGCATGATGTTGCCCAGCACAGGCGCTTTCAGCACGGTCGCGTCGACCATGCGGCGTCCGTTCTCGGTCGCGTAGTACGTGCGGAAGGCGTACGCGAGGCCGCCGGCACCCACGAAGATGAACGGAAAGAAGCGGACGAGGTTGTCGCTCAACGCGATGACGACCCGCGTCGGCAGCGGCAGGTCGGCACCGAGTCCCGAGAACAGCGAAGCGAACGTCGGAATGACCTTCCACAGAATGACGCCCACGACCGCGCCGGCGATGCAGATGACGGCGACCGGGTAGATCATCGCGGACTTGACCTGGCCGGCGAGCTTGACGGCCTTTTCGATGTAGGTCGCGAGGCGCTTCAGAATCGTGTCGAGGATGCCGCCCGCCTCGCCCGCCGCGATCATGTTCGTGAACAGCGGATCGAACGTCTTCGGGTGCTTGCGCATCGCGTCGGCGAGCGACGCCCCCGATTCGACGTCGGTCCGCGTCGCCAGGATGACGAACGAGAAGTTCTTGTCTTCTTCCTGGGTGCCGAGAATGTCGAGGCACTGCACCAGCGGCAACCCGGCGTCGATCATCACGGAGAACTGCCGCGTGAAAACGGCGAGGTTCTTGGCGGATACCTTCTTGCCGGACCTGCCTTTCGGCTTCTCCTTGGCGCCTTCCGCCTTGGCCTGGGCCGGCGTGATGCGCGTGACCTGAATCTGCTCGCGCCGCAGCGCCGCCGTTGCCGCGTCCATCGAATCCGCGACCCGCTCGCCGCTCACCGTCTCTCCCGTGCGCGTGCGGCCTGTATAGGCAAAGTTGGGCATGGCGTTCTACCTCAGCTTCTGCTACTTCTGGGGCATCGGCCGCGATCCCGGGCCGGTGCCTCCCGTGCGTGAGAGCCCGGCGCCGGCGACGACGCCGACACCGCGGTTGATCATGTCCTGCAGCTCGTCCTTGTTGGACGAGCTGTTCATCGCGATCTCCAGCGAAATCAAACGTCTCATGTACAGGCTCGCGAGCGACTGATTGGCGGTCTGCATGCCGAGCTTTTCCTGCCCGGCCTGCATCGAGCCGTAGATCTGGTGAATCTTGTCGTCGCGAATCAGGTTCCGGATGGCGGGCGTCGGCACCATGATCTCGAGCGAACAGACGCGCCCTTTGCCGTCGGCCTTCGGCAGCAGGGCCTGACACACGATCCCTTCGAGCACGAGCGACAGCTGCGTGCGGATCTGCGACTGCTGGTTCGCCGGGAAGATGTCGATGATGCGGTTGATCGTCTGCGCCGCCGAGTTCGTGTGGAGCGTGCCGAACGTCAGATGGCCCGTCTCGGCAATCTTCAGCGCGGCCTCGACGGTTTCCAGATCCCGCATCTCGCCGATGAGCACGATGTCGGGGTCCTCGCGGAGCGCGGCGCGGAGCGCGTTGCCGAAGCTGCCCGTGTCGCTGTGCACCTCGCGCTGGTTGACGAGGCAGTTCTTGTGCGCGTGGATGTACTCGATGGGATCTTCGATCGTCAGGATGTGATCGTGACGCTCGGAGTTGATCTTGTCGATCATCGCCGCCAGCGTCGTCGACTTGCCGCTCCCGGTCGGTCCCGTGATGAGCACCAGGCCGCGCGGGCGCTCGGCCAGATTCGCCAGCACCGTCGGGAGTCCGAGTTCGCCGAAGGTCCGGATCTTTTCGGGAATCAGCCGATACACGGCGCCGACGGCGCCGCGCTGGTTGAACACGTTGCAGCGGAAGCGCGATCCGATCGCCTTGATGCCGAACGAGAAGTCGAGCTCCATCGTTTCTTCGAAGCGCTTCTTCTGCGAGTCGGTGAGGACGCTGTACACGAGCTGTTTGGTTTCCGCCGGCGACAGGTCGGGCAGCTGCAGCCGCTGCAGATGACCGTGGACGCGGACCTGTGGCGGCGTATTCGTGGCGATGTGGAGATCCGAGCCGTCCATCTCCACCATCGACTTCAGCAGTTCCGGCAATGTCGCCATCTTCTCCCTCAGTCCTACTTCACGGTTTCCCGGACGACCTCTTCAACGGTCGTCACGCCGTCCTTCACTTTCCTCAGCCCGCTGGCGCGCAGCGTGAGCATCCCCTCGTCGACCGCCTTGCGGCGCAGCTCGAGACCGGAGGCGCCCACCAGAATCAGCTCGCGCAGTTCCTCGCTCACTTCCATCACTTCGTACAGGCCGACGCGGCCCTTGTAGCCGGTCGTGTTGCACGTGTCGCAGCCGGCGCCCTTGAACGGCGTGACGCTGTTGGCGTCCTCCTCGTTGAACCCCGCCTGCATCAGCGCCTGCGGGGCCATCGGGCTCGGCTCCTTGCAGTTGCTGCAGACGCGGCGCACGAGGCGCTGGGCGCAAATCAGATGCACGGAGCTCGCCACCAGGAAGGGCTCGATGCCCATGTTCATGAGCCGGTTCACCGTGCTCGGCGCGTCGTTGGTGTGCAACGTCGACAACACCAGGTGGCCCGTGAGCGCGGCCTTGACGGCGATTTCCGCCGTCTCGAAGTCTCGAATTTCGCCGACGAGGATGATGTTGGGGTCCTGCCGGAGGAAGGAGCGGAGCGCGGCGGCGAAATTGAGGCCGATGCTCTCCTTCACCTGCACCTGGTTCACGCCGGCGAGGTTGAACTCGACCGGGTCCTCGGCGGTCATGATGTTGGTTTCGGGGGTGTTGATCTTGGCGATCGACGAGTAGAGCGTGTTGGTCTTGCCGCTGCCGGTCGGTCCCGTCACGAGCACCATGCCCCACGGACGCTGAATCGCCGCCTCGAACTTCGCCAGCGACTCGGGCTCGAAACCGAGCCGCGTCATGTCGAGCATCAGCTTGTCCTTGTCGAGCAAGCGGAGCACGATCTTCTCGCCGAACAAGGTGGGCAGCACCGAGACGCGGAAGTCGATTTCCTTCGGCTCGCCGCTTTCGTTGTAGCGAATCTTGATGCGGCCGTCCTGCGGCAGGCGCTTTTCCGCGATGTCGAGCTTCGACATGATCTTGATGCGCGACGTGATCGCATCGCGGAACTTCATCGGCGGGGCCATGATGTTGTAGAGGATCCCGTCGATGCGGTACCGGACCCGCAGCTCTTTCTCGTAGGGCTCGATGTGGATGTCGCTGGCGCCCTTCTGAATCGCGGACATCAGCACGACGTTGACCAGCCGCACGACCGGCGCGTCCTCACCCTGTCGCGCCAGCGCCTCCGCGCTGATCTCCTGCAGCTCTTCGAGAACCTCGACGTCGTCGGCGTTGCCGCCCAGCGTGGCCTGCAGCTCTTCGAGGCCGCGGCTGGCCATCTCCAGCGTGCTGCCAGTCACCGGCGCGCCGGGCGCGCCCGGCTTGCCGCCCTTGGCCCCCGGGGCGCCTGGCTTGCCGCTCGGGTAGTACTTCTCGACCGCGTCGGTGATCGCGACTTCGGAGGCGACCACGGGCTCGACCGTGTACCCGGTCATGAACTTGATGTCGTCCATCGCGAAGACGTTGGTCGGGTCCGTCATCGCGATCGTGAGCGTGCTGCCGGAGCGGCTGAGCGGGATGATCTGGTACTTGCGGGCCGTTTCGGTCGGAACCAGCTTGACGATCGTCGGATCGATCTTGAACTGCGCGAGGTTGATGCTCGGAACGCCGTACTGTTTGCTCAGCAGCCCCGTGATCTGCTCGTCCTTGACGAACCCCATCTTCACGAGGTTGTAGCCGAGCTTCCCCCCGTTGGCCTTTTGCTGGTTCAAGGCCTGCTGCAATTGCTCCGGGGTGATGAGCTTCTCCTTGAGGAGGAGCTCGCCTATACGAACAGCCATGAAATCTTAAGGTTACCTGCGATTGACAAAATATGTCAATGATTGACCTAAAACGTCACTCTTAGTGCCAATCCCCAACCGCGCCGCGCTTGGTCTGGCCCACCAGTCACGGCGACGTCGACGTAGCTTCCGCGCCGAATCGCGGCGGAGAGACCTCCGCTCACCGAGGTGCGAGGACTCCCAACCGTGCTCGTTCCCACGCCGCCTCGTACGCTCAATCGCCGGTCTCGCGTCGACGCTTCAGCGCCGGCGGCGACGCGCCGCTCGTCGCCGAGCGCTGTCGACTGCGTCGTCAAGTCCGCGTCCGCGCTCACGGTGACCGTTCCGAGCGCCCCATGCGCGCCCGAGAGCCATGCCAGCCCGCCTCGCGCATGGCGCTTGAGAATCACTGCATCCGAGCCGCTCCCGAATTCGGGCTCGGTCAGGTTGCGAATCGTCAGGCCCGCCCGCAGTTCGCCTGCGGAAGCCATCGCGCCAATATCGACACCGGCGTGCGTTTCGCCGGAGCCGCCCAGATCCGCGGCCTGATCCAGCGACACCCCTGCCGCCGGCCGCACGCTGGTGCCCAAACTGGCGTGAATGAGCTTCACCGTCGACCCAATGACGAGGTGCTCGCCCACGGACTGACCGACGGTCGCACCGAATTGATGGAGCACGAGCGAGCGGAGATAGACGTCCGCAATTCCTTGATCTTGTCGGCCGCCGCCGGGTCCCGCTATAGAGCTAATCGGCTGTATTTCACTGATGCGCAGGCGGTAATAGCTCAACCCGAGGGCAGGGGATCCGACCGAGAAGCCCCCGGCGCCGACCCGCCAGGCAGGCACTCCCTTCCCGTCCGGGGCGCGGTCCGTCGAGGGGTCGTGGAGGGTCTCGAGGTCAAGGATGGCGTTGATGTAGGAGCCGCCCGCGCTGCCTGAGGAGTTCCAGGCTCCGAGACCGGCCGGATTCCACCACGTGGCCGACGCGTCGTCGGCAACCGCGGTGAAGGCGCCGGGACGCCCACGCTGTCATCCGTCTGCGCGCGAGCGCCAACGGGCCAGAGCACGATCGCGACGGCAGCGAGGAGGCGAACGCATGCAGCGATGCGTGGCTGCAGGCATGCACAGGCCTTCATGTGCATCGTTGCCATCGCGCCTTCGTGCATTTCGATTCGGTCGGCCTGACAGGCCAGAGGCGGCGTTTACCCGACGAGCACAGCGGCGGCGACCACGGTCGTCCAGAGACCCTTCTTGTCGCCGACGGCGGTCTGCGTCACGTTCTGGGTGCGGACGATCTCATTCGACAGGCGGTAGACTTCCTTTTTCTCGTCCCAGCTCTTGTCCGGATCGAACTCCAGACCGAGCGTCGTCGCGAGCATCTCGGCGGCGAGCTCTTCGGCGTAGTCGCCGGCAATGTCCTCGCTCTCACCGAAGCTGTGGTGCTCGGACAGATAGCCGTAGAGATCGCGATCGCGCGGAATGGCGACGCCGACAGTGGCGGCGATGAGCCGGTGAGGTTCGCGGGTCGCGGCCTCGGACATCACGACGAAGGTGACCTGTCCGGGCTCGAGGAGCTTCATCCCCTGGGCGCGCGAGAGAATGCGGCAATTCGGCGGAAAGATGCTCGACACGCGGACGAGGTTGCACGCGGCGATGCCGGCCGACCGGAGCGCCAGCTCGAACGACGTCAGCTTCTCGCGGTGCTTCCCGACGCCCTTGGTGAAGAACATCTCCTTGGGAACGAATCCGACCACACTCACGCTCCTTGTCGCAGGGGAACCGTCATGGTAAACACCAACTCTCTCACTGTCAAGGATTTGGCGGTACCTCGGCGAGGCGGCGGATCCGCCGCGTTCCGGCCGCGTCCACAGGGCGACGCCGGGTTTGACCCTCCCCCTGCCGCGTGATAACTTAGCACACATAACTATTAGGCCCCCTAAGACGCACGCCCGGCCGATGACTCGCACCCAGGCGCGCGAAAGCGCGCGAGACATTCTCGAGATCATCCCGCTCGTGATGCGCACGATCGCGGCGGAGCTGCGATCCGCGGGCGAGCTGCCGGCGCCCGCGCATTTCGGTCTGCTGTCGGTGCTGAGCGCGCGGCCGCGGATGCTGACGGACCTGGCGTCGCTGCAGGGCGTGAGCCTGCCGACGATGTCGAACTCGATTAGCGCGATGGTGGAGCGCGGATGGGTGCGGCGCGCCGCGCCGGAAGGCGACCGGCGCGTCGTCATGATCGAAGTCACGGCGACGGGACGCGCGGCGCTCGAGCGCGTCGGACGCTGCGCCGAGGCGCACCTCGCCGACGTGCTGGCGCCCGTCGACCTGCCGTCCCGGCGCCGCCTGCAGGCCGGACTCGGCGTGCTGCGAAAGGTCTTTGCGTCGTCGGCCTCCGCGCCGGCCGCGCGACGACGGAACCGGCACGGACGCCGGCCGTATGTATCCTAGATAGAAACGAGGCCTCCCGTGACCGAGCCCTCCCCCTCCGAATCGACCGTCGCGGCGCCGGCGTCCAAGAGCCTGCCCGCGCGCCTGCTCGGCGTGCTGTTCGCGCCCAGAGCGACGTACGCGGAGATTGCGGCGCGGCCACGGTGGCTGGGCGCGCTCGCGTTCGTCGTGATTGTCGGCGCGGCCGGAACGTTCACGTTCCTCTCAACCGAGATCGGCAAGCAGGCGATGATGGACCAGCAGGTCCGCATGGTGGAATCGTTCGGGGTGAAGCTGAGCGACGCGGCTTACGACCAGATGGAATCGCGCCTCAACACCGCGCGGTACACCGGCGCGCTCGGGCAGGCCGTCACGGTGCCCGTCATGGGCCTGATCATCGCGGGCCTCATGCTCGGCGTCTTCAATGCGGCGCTGGGCGGCGACGGCACCTTCAAGCAGGTGTACTCGATCATCGCGCACTCGGCGGTCGTGCTGACGGTCTCGCAGTTGTTCGGGCTGCCGCTCGCCTACGCCAGGGAGACGATGTCGGGCGCCACGAATCTGGCGGTCTTCGCGCCGTTTCTCGACGAAAACTCGTTCGCGGCGCGCGCGCTCGGCTCGGTCGATCTGTTCATGCTCTGGTGGATCATCAGTCTGTCGATCGGCCTCGGCGTGCTCTACAAGAAACGCACGGGTCCGATCGCCACCAGTCTCAT
This sequence comes from Terriglobia bacterium, assembly GCA_020073005.1. Lineage (GTDB taxonomy): Bacteria > Acidobacteriota > Vicinamibacteria > Vicinamibacterales > CAVVIG01 > SRVP-36. The sequence continues at coordinate 28,033 of JAIQFX010000075.1, forward strand.
CGTCGTCTACATGGCGATTGGCTTGATCATCGCCGCCATCAAATCTGCGCTAGGAGCCTAGATGTCCCGGAAGAACATCCTCATCGCGATCGGAGTCGTGCTCGTCGGCGCGGCTGTCGTCGCCGCGAACCTGTACTTCAAGAGAGACAAGGGGCTGACGGTCACGACCGAGGTCATCAAGTCGCGGGACCTGGAAGCGATCGTCTCGGCCTCGGGCAAGATTCAGCCGAAGCGCCTCGTCAACATCAGCGCCGACACGCCCGGCCGTGTCGTGAACCTCGCCGTCAACGAAGGCGACCGCGTGAAGCCGGGCCAGTTCCTTCTCCAGATCGATCCGAAGTCGCTGAGCACGCGCGTGCAGGGCGGCGACGCGTCGCTGCAGGCGGCCCGCGAGACGCTCGATCAGATGCGCCAGTCGGTGGAAACGGCCAAGGTTCAGCTGCAACAGGCGCAGCAGAATCTGACGCGCCAGCAGGACCTGTGGCGCCAACAGCTGACGACGAAAGAATCGCTCGACCGCGCGATCAACGACGTCAAGCAGGCCGAGTCGTCGGTGCAGGAGCGCGAGAAGCAGATCAAGCCGCAGGAGAGCCGCATCGCGCAGGAGCGCGCCTCGCTCGAGAGCATGCGGTACGACCTGAGCAAGGTGCGTATCGAATCGCCGATCGACGGCATCGTCACCAAGCGCAACATCCAGGAGGGCGAGACGGCCGTCGTCGGCACGATGAACAACGCAGGCACCGTGCTGCTGCAGCTCGCCGACATGGGCGTGATTCAGGCCGAGGTCGAAGTCGACGAGACGAACGTGCCCAACGTCCGCATCGGCCAGATCGCCAAGATCACGGTCGATGCGATCCCCGACAAGTCGTTCAAGGGCCACGTCAGCGAGATCGGCAACAGCCCGATCACGGCGGCGACGGCCGGCGCGGCCGGCACCCAGGCGACGAACTTCAAAGTCGTGGTGCTGCTCGACGAGCCAATCCCTGAAGTGCGCCCGGGTTTCACGTGCACGGCCGACATCACGACGGCGACCCGCCAGGCCGTGGTCTCGGTGCCGATTCCCGCGGTGGCCGTGCGTGAGCTCGTGTACGACGCCAACGGTCAGGTCATCAAGGAGCCGAAGACCGACAAGCGCCGCCGGCCGAGCGCGGTCGAGACCTCAGTGTCCGCGCAGGAACTGAAGCCCGGACAGACCCGCAAGGAGACGGAGGGCGTGTTCGTCGTGCGTGACGCTAAGGCGGAGTTCCTGCCGATCAAGATGGGCGTCGCCGGCGACAAGTACTTCGAGGTGCTGTCGGGCCTCAAGGCCGGCGATCAAGTCATCACCGGACCGTACAACTCCGTGCGCGGCATGGCGGACGGCGACGCGGTCAAGATCGACAACACCAAGAAGAAGTAGCCCGGGCCCTTCTCGAGCCCTGCATCGCGAATGAACAAGTTCCTCGACTCCGCGGCGATCGCGCTCGACGCCATCTGGTCGTCGAAGCTGCGGTCGTTCATGACCGTGCTCGGCAACATCGTGGCCGTGACTTCGATCATCGCCGTGGTGTCCCTGATTCAGGGGCTCAACGCGTCGGTCAAGCAGGCGATTCTCAATCAGGCCGGCGCCGACTCGTTCAACATCCAGCAGTTCCCCATCACGCGCAGCGACGAGGAGTTCGAGAAGGTCCGCGCGAATCCTCGCATCACGCTGGCCGACGCGCGCGCGATCAAACGCTACAGCGAGCTCGCCAGCGCGGTGATGCTGGACTCGAGCGCGGGCGGACGGATTACGTACCGCGATCGCTCGATCGACAGCACGCGGATCCAGGGCGTCACCAGCGACTACGTCAACTTCTCGAGCTTCGACGCCGAGCGAGGCCGGTTGATGAGCCCGACGGAAGTCGAGACCGCCCGTCCCGCGACCGTCCTCGGCTGGAAGACCGCCGACCGTCTCTTCGGCGAGAGCGTCGATCCATTGGACAAGACGATTCAGATTGAAGGCGTGCATTTTCGTGTGGTCGGCGTGAGCGCCAAGCGCGGATCGCTGCTCGGACAATCTCAGGATGAATTCGCCGTGATTCCGCTCGGGCAGTTCCAGATGATGTTCGGGTCACGGCGGCAGTTGTCGATGACGGTCAAGCCGCGCGACGTGGCGCAGATCGGCGAGGCCATCGACGAGGCGACGACAGCGCTGCGCATCTCACGCCGGCTCAAGCCCAGACAACCCGACAACTTCGGCATCTTCACGTCGGACACGATTCTCGGCATCTACCATTCCGCCACCAACGGCATCTTCGCCGTCCTCATCGGCGTGGTGGGCCTGTCGCTCGTCGTCGGCGGCATCGTGATCATGAACATCATGCTCATGGTCGTCACCGAGCGCACGCGCGAGATCGGCCTGCGCAAGGCGCTCGGCGCGCGACGGTCGGACATCACGGCGCAGATCCTGACCGAGTCCACGGTGCTGTCGATGTTCGGGGGCGTCATCGGCACGGCCCTCGGCGGCGCCATCGCGGTCACGATTGCGGCGTTTACGCCGATTCCGGCCTCCGTCGAAGTGTGGTCGGTCGCGCTCGGCATCGGCATCACCGCCGTCGTGGGGCTGTTCTTCGGCCTCTACCCGGCGATGCGCGCCGCCAGGCTCGATCCGATCGAAGCGCTCAGGCGAGAATAGCGCGGGAGTAACAGCGGACCATGGCGATTCGTCTCGGGCTCTTCAAAGAAGTCGTCGTGATGGCGTTCGACACCATCCGCGCCAACAAGATGCGGTCGGGCCTGACCGTCCTCGGCGTCGTCATCGGCATCACGTCGATCGTCGGCATGACGGCGCTCATCCGCGGCTTCGATCAATCGCTGCGCGATCTCATCGCGCAGAGCGGATCGGACATCATCTACGTCCAGCGTTTCGGCGTGGCCAGCTTCGCGAGCGGCGCCGAGTTGCGCGATCTGCTCAAGCGCCCGGACCTCACCGCGACCGACGCGCGCGTCCTCGAGACGCAGAACACGACGCTGCGCTACGTCGACCTCGAGCTCGGCGCCGGCGGCCCAGGCCCGGTCACGCAGCGGCGCATCTTCTACCACGAGCAGAAGACGAAGAACCTCATCGTCTTCGGCACCGGCGAGTACTTCGCCGAGGGCACGCGCATTCCGTTTCTGTCGGGCCGGTTCTTCAACGGCACCGACGTCCAGTACCGGCGCAACGTCGTCGTGCTCGGCAACACCGCCTACAAGCTGCTCTTCGAGCCGAGCGGGACCGATCCGATCGGCAAGTTCGTCCGCGTCGGCAGCGAGCGATTCGAGATCGTCGGCGTGTTCGACAAACGGCCGGCACCAGGCGGGTTCAATCTCAACCAGGACGACTTCGTCGTCGTGCCGTACACCACGTATCAGCGCGTGTTCGGCCTCCGCGTCGGCCGGTTCGGCGGCGCGCGCGGCGGCTCGATCACCAACATCATGATCTCGGTGCTGCCGCGCGACGGCGTGCCGATCGCCGACGCGATGGCCGACGTCGAGCGCATCATGCGCATCCGCCACGGCCTCAAACTCGACGAGCCCAACGACTTCGACATCAGCACGCAGGAATCGTTTCTGAAACTGTGGGATCAGATCAGCCAGGGCACGTTCTTCGCGCTGCTCGTCATCTCGTCGATCGCGCTGATGGTCGGCGGCATCGGCGTGATGGCCATCATGTCGATCTCGGTGACCGAGCGGACGCGCGAGATCGGCGTCCGCAAGGCGCTCGGCGCGCGACGCGTCGAAATCCTGTTCCAGTTCCTGATGGAGGCGGCGTTCCTGACGTCGCTCGGAGGCATCCTCGGCGTCAGCCTCGGTGCCGGCATCGGCTGGGCCGTCCACCTGGTCTCCGGCTTCCCCATCTCGCTGCCGTGGTGGTCGTTCGCGATCGGCCTCGGCTTCTCGGCGTCGGTCGGCATCTTCTTCGGCATGTATCCCGCGTTCAAGGCGTCGCGGCTCGATCCCATCGAAGCGCTCAGATACGAGTAACCGCTCGCCATGGACGTCTCAGGAGTCGCGGGCGCGCTGATCTGGCTGGCGGCCATCGTGCTCCTGGTCGTGGCCGTCAGGCGCACGCGCAAGCAGCGTCGTCGCGGCGGCGTGGGTTCGGGCGCCGCCGGCATCGTCTACGACCTGCTGAACGAGGACAAACGCAAGGCCGTCGAGATCATCGTCGAACAGCGGGCCGAGGCCCAGGATCCCGAGGATCGCGACGGCAATCTGCCCGATCTCGCCAAGCCCAAGCGCCCCTAATCCTCACCCGCCGATCCGCTTGCGGCCACTGACGGCGGGAAATATGATTCGCTGATCAGGAAAAACGCCAATCTGATTAGAGGGGTCCCCCGTTTATGAAGGTCTACGACGCCGCCAGCCTCAGAAATGTCGCGATCGTCGGTCACAGCGGATCCGGAAAAACGCAGCTGGCCTCGGCCATCCTCTCCGACGCCGGCATGGTCAATCGCTTCGGGAAAGTCGACGAAGGGACGACGGTCACCGACTACGACGAGGAAGAAATCAACCGCAAGCACACCCTCTCAGCGGGACTCGCGTTCGCCGAGTGGAACAAGCAGAAGATCAATCTGATCGATACGCCGGGCATGGGCAACTTCTTCGCCGACGCGCGCGCGGCGCTGCAGGTCGCGGATGCCGCGCTGGTGATCGTCGACGCGGTCGGCGGCGTCATGGTGCAGACGGAAAAAGTGTGGGAGGCCGCCGAGGAACTCGGCCTGCCGCGGCTCGTCGTCGTCAACCGGCTGGACCGCGAGCGCGCGAGCCTCGAGCGCTCGCTCGCGTCGCTGCGCGAAGCCTGCAACCGCACGGTGATTCCGATTCAGCTGCCGATCGGCGAGGAAAAGAACTTCAAGGGCGTCGTCGACCTCATCTCGAAGAAGGCCTTCATCTATCAAACGGACGAAAGCGGCACGTTCACCGAAGGGGCGATTCCCGGCGACATGACGACGGCGGTCGATCACGCGCGCGAAGCGCTGATTGAAATGGTCGCGGAGAACGACGAGACGCTGATGGAGAAGTTCTTCGAGGCCGGCACGCTGACCGACGCGGAGCTCATCGCCGGCCTGCGGAGCGTGACGATGAACGCCAAAGTCTTCCCGCTCGTCTGCACCTCGGCCACGCTCAACGTCGGCGTGCAGCCGCTGCTCGACGCGATCCTCGCGTACCTGCCGTCGCCCGCCGAACGCCCGATGCGCGGACTCGACAAGGCCGGCGCGGCGACCACACGCGATGCTGATGAGAAGAAGCCGGCGGCGGCGTTCGTGTGGAAGACGATCGCGGATCCCTTCGCGGGCCGCATCACGATGTTCCGCGTCGCATCGGGGACTCTGAAAGCCGATTCCAATATCCACAACAAGACGCGCGATGTGCCCGAGCGCTTCGGCCATCTCCTGCTGCTGCAGGGCAAGACGCAGACGAGCGTGCCGGAAATCAAGGCCGGCGATCTCGGAGCTGTGGCGAAGCTGAAGGACACGCTGACCAACGACACGCTCGGCGACAAGGCGGATCCGATCACCTTCCCGGCGATGAAGTTCCCGGAGCCCGTGCTGTCGTACGCGATCGAGCCGAAGACACGCGGCGACGAGGACAAGATCAGCACGTCGATGCATCGCCTCGAGGAAGAGGACCCGTCGATCAAGTACAGCCGCGATCCGCAGACCAAGGAGCAGCTGCTGTCCGGCCAGGGGCAGCTGCACATCGAGGTGACGGTCGCCAAGCTCAAGCGCCGCTTCAGCGTCGGCGTCGACCTGAAACCGCCGCGCATTCCGTACCGCGAAACGATCAAGGCGTCCACCGAGGCGCACGGCCGCCACAAGAAACAGACCGGCGGCCACGGCCAGTTCGGCGACTGCAAGATCCGCGTCGAACCGCTCGCGCGCGGCTCAGATTTCGAGTTCGTCGACGACATCTTCGGCGGATCGATCCCGCGTCAGTTCATTCCGGCTGTCGAAAAAGGGATCCAGGAGACGCGAGTGCGCGGCTACCTGGCCGGCTACCCGATGGTCGACTTCCGCGTGACCGTGTTCGACGGCTCGTACCACGACGTCGACTCGAACGAGCTCTCGTTCAAGATGGCGGGCCGTCTCGCGTTCAAGGACGCGATGACGCGCGCGCGGCCGACGATCCTCGAGCCCGTCATGAACGTCGAGGTCTACTCGCCCTCCGACTTCGCCGGCGATCTCATGGGCGACCTCAACGGCCGGCGCGGCCGGATTGCCGGCATGGACACCCGCGGCGCGACGACCATCATCAAGGCGCAGGTGCCCATGTCCGAAATGCTGACCTACGAGCAGCACCTGACGTCGGCGACCGGCGGACGCGGCTCCTACCACATGGAGTACTCGCACTACGACGAGGTGCCGGCGCACCTGCAGACGAAGATCATCGCCGCCGCGAAGGCCGAGCGCGCCGGCGTGGAAGTCGAAGAAGTGTGAAGGCTGAAGGCTGACGTCTGAGGGAATTTCTTCGGCAGCTCGCCGAGATGACGTCGTGGATCGCGGCGCTCGTCCTGGGCGCCGCGCCCCGCCGCGTCTGGCCCGGCGCGCTGCGGGCGATCTCCGCGGTGCTCGACGTGCTC
>JAIQFX010000076.1 GCA_020073005.1 Terriglobia bacterium
GGCGCGCCGTAGTTGCAGATCTGAAACACGACCGAGAACGGATCGTCCGGCGTGAACGCGCGCGTGATCCTCGGCGTCATCTCGGTGAGGCCCAGCGTGTACGGATGCTCTTCCTGCTCGTCAGTCTTCAGAGGCGACCTCCGCACCTCCACGCCGCTGACCAGCATGAGACCGCTCACGGTCAGTCGATCGTTCCAGAAGTCGGGCACGGTCACCGTGTGCTTCGTCACGACGGGGCTGCTGGTCTTGGCGCGCGCGCGATCGAGCAACCCGACGTAGATGTCGTACTCGCCGGGCGGCAAGGCCAGCGCCCGCTCGACGATGCGCGGCTCGCTCGCCCGGGCGGACTTCACGTCGAAGAAGTAGTACTCCTCGAAAGGGAACAGAAACGGGTCGTGCCGCTTCGCCTCCGCCTTCTTCCTCGCGTCTTCCTGAGCCGCCTTCTGCTTTTCGAATTCCCGTTGCTGCAACGTCAGCACAATCGAGCTCTCCGCCGGCGCCTGATTCGACCGCCGCGCCGAAGACGAAGCCGGACCGCCGACGGGCATTTCGCCCGCGCCGACCCACACCGTCTCGGTCCGGGGCGGCGGCGGATCGCCGCGCACCAGCCGCTCGCGCATCGACGAATGCTCGTCGGCCGAGCGGACGCTGTCGTGCCGGGACACGGCGCGCACGTACATCGCGGCGGACTTGAACGTGTCCGGAAGATCGTTCAGCTCGAGGAGAAACGGTACGTACGCGGTGTCGTTCGCCGACTTCAACACGTGACTTTCCCACGGGAGACTGCCGCCGGAAAGGACATCTGTCTCCTGCGCCAGATCCACAGCCTTCAGCAGCGACAGCAGTCCCGCGCGGTCGACGGCGTTGAGCGGTTTGCGGGCTGGTGGTCCTGCCGCCGTGACGCGCGGCGCGGAAGAGGACGCAAGGATCGCCAGGGCGACGAGAGCGGCGTGGGGTCGACGACGCATGCGACGCGCCCTCCTTGCTGCGGAACCTTACTTCACTTCGTGACTTCGTTCGCCGGGACGAGATTCTCGAACGCCAGCCCTTCGACTGCGCTCAGGGCCGCGTGCGCCGTCAGATCCGGATGCAGCGGCGTCACGGACACGTAGCCGTCGCGCACGGCCTGGTAGTCGGAGCGATCGTGCGGCTCCCACTCGTTCTGCCCTTCTTCGATCCAGTAGTACGCGCGACCCTTCGGATCGTGGCGCTCGGCGACCGACGTCACGTGATTCCGCTTCGCCTGCACGGTGACGCGATAGCCCTTCGGCAGTCCTTTCGGCACGTTGAGATTCAGAAACGTCCGGCCCGGCAGCGGCGTCCGCAGGATCGCCTCGGCCATCGTCGTCGCCGCGCGGGCGGCGTAGCTGAAGTCGTACGCTCCCTTCGTCTGGCGGAGCGACACGGCCACGGCGGGAATCCCGAGCAGCGCGCCTTCGAGGGCGCCGGCGACCGTGCCGGAATACGTAATGTCGTCGCCCAGGTTCCATCCTTTATTAATGCCGGAGACGACCAGGTCCGGCAGGCCCTTGAAGAGATGGGCGACGGCGACGTTGACGCAGTCGGTGGGCGTCCCGTCGACCCCGAAGGTGAACTCGCCCATCTCGTCGATCTTTTCCAGGCGCAACGGGTGCCGGAGCGTCAGCGCGTGGCCGATCGCGCTCGCTTCCTGCGTCGGGGCCACGATGGTGACCGCGCCGAGCTGGCGCAGCTCGCGCGCGAGCGCATGAATGCCCGCTGACCGATAGCCGTCGTCGTTGGTGACGAGAATACGTCGCATTGGACTTCAATTATACGGTCCGGCTGAAGCCGGACGCCACGAGTACAATGAAGGTGAGCCATGTCCACGCTCGCTGACGTCCTCTCGCGAGAGACGCGCGAGGGCGAGTTGTACGACGTGCTGCCGGACGGCCGGCTCCGCTGCTACGCGTGCGGCCACTGCTGTCCCCTTCCCGAGGGCGCGGTCGGCGTCTGCAAGGTACGCTTCAACGAGGGCGGGAAACTGCGCGTGCCGTGGGGCTACGTGGGCGGCGTGCAGTGCGATCCGATCGAGAAGAAGCCGTTCTTCCACGCGCATCCCGGCGCGCTCGCGTACAGCTTCGGGATGCTCGGCTGCGATCTTCACTGCGCGTACTGCCAGAACTGGGTGACGTCGCAGGCGCTGCGCGATCCTGCCGCGGTCGCGCCGCCGCTTCGCACGTCGCCAGAGGATCTCGTCCTGGATGCGCTGCGGCATCAGGCGCGCGTCATCGTCAGCACGTACAACGAGCCGCTCATCACGAGCGAATGGGCCGTCGCGGTCTTCAAGGTCGCCCGGGCGGCCGGACTGGCGACGGCGTACGTGTCCAACGGGAACGGAACGCCGCAAGTGCTGGAATATCTGCGCCCGTGGATCGATTTCTACAAAGTCGACCTCAAGAGTTTCGACGATCGCCACTATCGTCAGCTTGGCGGGCGCATCGAGCCGATTCTGGACACAATCCGCCGTCTGCACGCGATGGGCGTCTGGCTGGAGATCGTCACGCTGCTGATTCCGGGCTTCAACGATTCGCGCGACGAGCTGACGCGGCTGACGTCGTTCGTGGCCGGCGTGTCCCCGGACATTCCCTGGCACGTGACCGCGTTCCACGGCGACTACAAGATGACGGACCCGGAGGACACGACCGTCGACATGCTGCTCGAGGCGGCCGACCTCGCGCGATCGAGCGGCCTGCGATACGTCTACGCCGGCAACATTCCGGGCGCGGTCGGCGATCTCGAGAACACACGGTGCGGCTCGTGCGGTGAGACCGTGATCGCGCGCCGCGGCTACCACATCCGCGAGTACCGCCTGTTGCCCGGCGGACGATGTCCATCCTGCGCCGCCACGGTTCCTGGACGCTGGAGCGACAGGTTCGAGCCCCAGATCGCGTCCGCACCCATCCGCATCGCGCGCCCGATATAATCGGCCCGTGGCCTTGCTCGACGCCTTCGCTCGTCCGCTGCGCAACCTGCGGCTGTCGGTCACCGACCGCTGCAATCTGCGCTGCGAGTACTGCATGCCGGAGGACGACTACGTCTGGCTGCCGCGCGAAGACGTGCTGCACTTCGAGGAGACGAGCGCGCTGGTCGACGTCTCGGCGCTCGTGAAGATGATCGCCGCCAAGCCCGGGCTGAAGGATCTGGCGCTCACGACCAACGGCGTGCTGCTCGCCGATCAAATCGACGCGCTCAAGGCCGCCGGGCTCGGCCGCGTCACCGTCAGCCTCGACACGCTGCGCCCGGACCGGTTCGTCACGCTGACGCGCTTCGACCAGTTGGACGCCGTGCATGCCGGCATCGCCTCCGCGCGGCGCGTCTTCGGCCGGCTGAAGCTGGACACGGTCGTGATCCGCGGCGTCAACGACGACGAACTGGTCGATCTGATCGAGTACGGGCGCGCGGTGCACGGCGAAGTACGGTTCATCGAGTACATGGACGTCGGCGGCGCCAGCCGCTGGTCGCCCGACCGCGTCGTGTCGCGGCGCGAGATGCTCGAAGGGCTGACGCGACGCTACGGACCAGTCACGCCAATTGTCCACGAGAGTTCCGCGCCGGCCGAGCAGTTCACGCTGAGCGACGGCACGGTGTTCGGCATCATCGCGTCGACGACCGAGCCGTTCTGCCGCTCGTGCGACCGCAGTCGCCTGACCGCCGACGGCATGTGGTACCTGTGCCTCTACGCGATGCGCGGCCTCGATCTGCGCGCGCCACTACGACAAGGAGCGTCGGTCGACGCGTTGAAGGAGCTCGTCGCGAGCGGCTGGCAGGCGCGCGACGATCGAGGCGCGGAGAACCGTCTGGCGCTCGGACCGCAGCGCGCGTTCGTGCCGGTGCAGGATCTCCTGAGGAAGGATCCTCACCTGGAGATGCACACGCGCGGCGGATAAGTCTTCAGGGCGTCGGCAGGCCGGCGCTCACGCGGCCGAACAGCAGCAGCGAGACGGCCTCGAGCAGACCTTTGACGCTGCACGGCTTGTCCAGAAACGCTTCGTCCTGCCAGAGCGTGACCTTCTCTTTGAAAAGCCGATCGCTGAACCCGGTGAGATACAGGACCTTCAGCCCAGGCTCGCTCTGCCGCAGCCGCCGCGCGAGCTCGTCGCCGGTCATCTTCGGCATCATCACGTCCGTCACGAGAATGTCGAAGCTGGTCAGCTTCGAGGCAACATCCATCGCTTCCGGACCGTCCGACGCCACGGCCGTCTGATACCCCGCCTCCCGGAGCGTCCGCTCGACGAACCGGCGCACTGATTCTTCATCGTCGACCACGAGTGCGTTCATGATCCGGCGCGGCGTGCCTGTCATCGCTGTGCCTCCACGCGGTCGTGGCGCGCGAGCATCTGCCGCACGCGCTGGACGAGCATCGACGCCTGAAACGGCTTGCTGAGAAAACCGACGTGCCGGTGATCGGGCCCGGGCGACGTGGATTGATCGGCGTAGCCGGAAATAAACAGCACGCGCAGTTCCGGCCGCGCGGCGATGAGCCGCTGCGCCAGCGCCGGGCCGTTCATCTCCGGCATGATCACGTCCGTCAACAGCAGGTCGATCTCGGCCGACTGCCGCTCGAAGATCTCGCCCGCGGCGCCCGCCGTCGACGCTTCCAGCACGCGGAAGCCTTCCCGCTGCAGGACCGCGCTGATGATCAGCCGGACGGCCTCATCGTCTTCGACCAGCAGAACCGTCGCCGTTTCATTGGAAGTCTCGGCGAGCGTCCGTGGCACATCCGCCGCCGAGTCCGACACAGCGACGGCCGGGAAGTACATCGTGAACATGCTGCCCGCGGCCGGCTCACTGTCCACGACGATGAACCCGTTGCTCTGCCGGACGATGCCGTAGACCGAGGCGAGCCCGAGTCCGGTTCCCTTCCCGAGCGTCTTGGTCGTGAAGAACGGCTCGAAGAGATGCTTGCGCGCGTCGGCGGAAAAGCCGACGCCGTTGTCGATGACGCGCAGGCGAATGCATTCGCCCGACAGAGGCGCGGGCTCGATGCCGGTCTCCAGACGCGGAGGATTCACGCGCGCGACGTCGAGGCGGATGAAGCCGCCGCCTGGCAGCGCATCGCGCGCGTTCAGCACCAGATTGAGGATCGCCTGCTCGATCTGCACGGGGTCGACGCGCACGATCGCGGGCTCGGGCGCCGGAACGCAGGTCAGCGTGATGTCCTCCCGGATGAGGCGCGCCAACATGCTCTGCAGGCCGGCGACCGTCTCGTTGAGGTCGACGTCCTTGGGGAGGAGCATCTGCTTGCGGCTGAAGGCGAGCAACTGCTGCGTGAGTGCCGCCGCACGCTGGCCGGCCTTCTGAATCTCGACAAGATCCGGCCGATCCGGATCGCCGTCCCCGTGGCGATCGAGCAGCAGCTCCGCGTATCCAAGAATCGCCGTCAGCAGATTGTTGAAGTCGTGCGCGATGCCGCCCGCGAGCCGGCCGACGCTCTCGATCTTTTCCGACTGGATCAGCCGCTCTTCGAGCACTCGCCGGCCGGTGACGTCGCGGACGATGCACAGGTGCAGATCCCCGTGGACCCGCGCGCGGACGGTGCACTCGAGAACGCTGGTTTGATCGCCCGCGAGCTGCACGCGATGCTCGAAGGTCGCCTGGCCGAGCGCCTGAAGCTCCCGCCACGCCGCCACCAGGTCGTCGGCCGCATCGACGACGAGGTCATCGAGCGACTCGCTGACGATGGTCTCGGGCGAGACGCCAAACAGGGTGCAGGCGGCGGCGTTCGCGTCGACGATCGCACGGCGATCGTCGACGATGAGCATGGCATCGGCCGCATCCGCGAAAACTGCGTGAAACTGCCGCGCGATCGAGCCCGAGGCGGCGAGCGAGTCGGTCATGAGGGGCGCCTGGCGAAGGAGGGACGGGGCGCTTCGTCGAGCAGCCGATGGCGATCGAGCCGCCGGTACAACGCGCGCCGGCTGATGCCCAGCACCTTGGCCGCCGCCATCCGATTGCCGTTGACCTGCCGCAGGACTTCGAGGATGTGCCCGCGCTCGACGGTTTCGAGCGGCGCGGTGTCGCCGTTGCCGCGGACGGGCGCGGCCGGACTGCGCGGCCACGAGGTCGGTGCCTCCGGACCGAAGGCGCCCATCAACTCGCGGTCCGACACCAGCGTGCCGTCCGTCAGCATGCACGCGCGCTCGATCACGTTCTTCAGCTCGCGAACGTTCCCGTCCCAGCGCGCCGTCAGCAGCGCGCGCTCGGCCGCGGGCGTGAGACCGTTGAGCGGCTTGCCCATGCGCTGCGACGCATCGCGCATGAACGCCGCGGTCAGATACGGAATGTCCTCGCGGCGATCGCGCAGCGGCGGGAGCGCGACTTCGACGACGTTCAGACGGTAGAAGAGATCCCCGCGGAACCTGCCGGCCGCGACTTCGGCGCGCAGATCCCGATTCGTCGCCGCGATCACGCTGACGTCGACGCGCTTGGCCTGCAGCGACCCGACGCGCTGCACTTCGCCGAGCTCGAGCGCGCGCAGCAGCTTCGCCTGCACTGACAGCGGCAATTCGCCGACTTCATCGAGGAACAGCATGCCGCCATGCGCGGCTTCGAACAGGCCCGGTTTGGATTCGACGGCGCCCGTGAACGCACCGCGCACGTGGCCGAACAGCTCGCTTTCGAACAGCGTGTCGACGACCGCGGAACAGTTAATCGTCACGAACGGGCGATTGCGGCGCGGGCCGGCCTGATGGAACGCGCGCGCGGCGAGCTCCTTGCCGGTCCCGGTTTCGCCGCTGATCAGCACGATCTTGGCGTGCGGCGCCAGACGCTGAATGAGGCTGAACACTTCCTGCATCAGCGGGCTGCGGCCGAGCATGCCGCAGAACTCGAGCTGGCGCGCGACCTGGCTCTCGAGCGCCACGATGTGCGCGCGACGCTCGAGCTCGAGCCGGATGTTCACCAGCAGCTCGCGCAGGCGATCGAAGTCGAACGGCTTGGTGAGGTATTCCCGCGCGCCCAGCTTGATCGCCTCGACGGCGCTGTCGACCGCGGCGTAGCCGGTCATCAGGATCACTTCGCAGCCCGGCACGCTCCGCCGAATCTGCCGCAGCAACTCGAGTCCGTTGACGTCGGGCATGCGCAGGTCGACCATCGCGAGGTCCGCCGGCCGGCGCATGAGCGTGCGAAGCGCTTCCGCGCCGCTGGCGCAGGTGACGACGTCGAAGCCCGCTTTCCCGGCGAGACGTTCGATGATTTTCAGGATCGCCGGCTCATCGTCGACGACGAGCAGGAGCGGACGAACGGTCGAAGGCTTGAGTCCGGACATGGCGGTCGGCACCACCCCACAGTGGGGACATCGGGGAGCGGAAACCTCGCCGTTCCACTCCGCAGCCGCGTCAACCGACTCGCGCATTCTTGAACTCCGTCCCGGGAGGATGGTCCAAGAACTGTGCCCGGAGGATCCGGTGCGAGCCTGCGAGATCGCACCTCGATTCGAGGATCGTGTGCGTCCGCGACCGCAATAGTGTGCGCCACTGTGCGGAATCGCACAAGTAGAATCTCACGCTGCCGCCGCCCGCGTGGATCCGTTGGACGCCCCCTTGGCAATGAATTTGCCACGCATCCGGGTCGGTGATCCATGACTCCCCTTAACTCGGTCCTCATCGTCGATGACGAGCCGGCGGTTCGCGACATCATGGCGCGCTGGGTGTCATCGCTCGGCCTGCGCCCGGCGACGGCGGCCAACGCCGACGAGGCGCTCGCGACGATGCGCACGCATCACTACGACCTCGCGGTCATCGACGTGATGATGCCCGGCCACGACGGCCTGTGGCTGGCGACCGAACTCCAGCGGGATCATCCGCACACGGCGGTCGTCATCGCCACGGCCTACACGGCGCTCCTGGACGACGACGCGCAGCAGCGCCCGGTGGCCGATTTCCTGATCAAGCCGTTTCAGCGCGAGCGGTTCGCGCTCGCCGTCGATCGGGGACGGCAGTGGCGTCAACGCGCCATTGAAGAAGTCGAGTGGCACGCGCGGCTCGCGACGGAGCTCCAGGATCGGACCGCGCAGGTCATCGCCACGCTCGGCGAGCGCGCGACCGGCGGAGAGTCCGAAGAGCGCGCGCTGACGGCCCTGTGTCTCGAGCGTGCGCCCGAGATGGCCGCCCACGGCGAACGCGTCGCCCGATACGCGCGATCGCTCGCCCGCGAGCTCGGCGTCGACGACGAGCTCGGCTCCGCGCTCGAAACCGCCGCGCGGCTGCACGACGTCGGCAAGATTGCGATGCCCGAAGCTCTGCTCACCAAGCCGTCCCCGTTCACGGCCGGCGAGATGGCGATCATGCGGCGGCACGTCAACGTCGGCGCCGAGATCCTCCAGTCGACGCACACGCTGGGTGCCGCCGCTTCCGCCGTTCTGGCATCGCACGAGTGGTTCAGCGGCGGCGGTTATCCGCTCAGGCTCGCCGGGTCCGACATCCCGCTGAGCAGCCGGATTATCGCCGTGGTCGACGCCTACGACGCGATGACGCAGGATCGCGTGTATCGCGTGCGGCTCGACTCCGCCGACGCCGTCGCTGAGCTGCTCCGCTGCCGCCGTTCCCAGTTCGACCCTGACGTCGTCGCGGGCTTCCTGGCCACCATCGGCCGGCACTAAGCGCGTCAGTGGGACCGGGCCGTCCCAGATCCGGTCACTTTTCCATGCAACCCAAGCGGGCGGGCTTACATCTAACCGTCAGCTATATAATGGTTTACGAAGCGCGTTGAGTCTGGCCCGGCGTTTGCCCTGCGGCGATCAACGATCGTTTTCACTTTTGAACCCGTCTAACCACAGACAACAACCATGGATATCGCGCGTCCGTCCAATGCCAGGAAGAAGAGGATCAAGCAGGCCGTCTATGCCGGCGTCGGTCTTCTTGCCGTTGTCCTCGTCAGCGTCGGCCTGTCGCGGCTGCGACCGGCGGCTCCCACCGTTGAACGCGCGGTGGTCTGGCCCGACACCGTGAAACGCGGGCCGATGGTGCGGCAGGTCCGCGGGCTCGGCACCCTGACGCCGGAAGACATCCGGTGGATTCCGGCGACCACGCAGGGCCGGGTCGAGAAGATCGTGCTGAGGCCCGGCACGACGGTGAAACGCGGAGACGTGATTCTCGAACTGAGCAACCCGACGCTCGAGCAGCAACTGCAGGACGCCGAACTGAAGCTGGCGGCGGCCGAAGCGGGCCTCGCCAACCTGCGCGTCCAGCTGCAGAACGATCTGCTGCAGCAACGCGCGGCGTCGGCGAACATCGAAGCGGACTACAACAAAGCCAAGATGCAGGCCCAGATGAACGAGGCGCTCGCCAAGGATCAGCTGGTCTCGGAGCTGGTCCTGAAGCAGTCCCAGGTGGACGCCGACTCGCTTGGCGTTCGCAATCAGATTTCCAGAGATCAGCTCGCGAGCAAGGCCGACTCGATGCGCGCGCAGCTCGCCGTCCAGCAGTCCTCCGTCGATCAGGCGCGGGCGCTGCTCCAGTTGACGCGCCAGCAGCGCGACGAACTGCGCGTTCGCGCCGGCCTCGACGGTGTGCTGCAGCTCGTCCCGGTCGAAGAAGGTCAGCAGGTCGCGCCCGGCACGAACCTCGCGCGCGTGGCCAATCCGAAGCGCCTGAAGGCCGAGATCAAGATCGCAGAAACGCAGGCCAAGGACATTCAGCTCGGCCAGAAGGCCGAAGTCGACACGCGCAACGGCGTCGTTCAGGGCCTCGTCGCGCGGATCGATCCGTCGGTCATCAACGGCACGCGCACTGTGGACGTGACGCTGCCCGGCGAGCTGCCGAAAGGCGCCGTGCCCGATTTGAGCGTCGACGGCACGATCGAGCTCGAGCGGCTGAATGACGTCCTCTTCATGGGCCGTCCGGCGTTCGGTCAGGAGCAGAGCGTCGTCGGCCTTTTCAAGATTCTGAGCGATGGCGTCAACGCCGA
Source organism: Terriglobia bacterium (assembly GCA_020073005.1). GTDB lineage: Bacteria > Acidobacteriota > Vicinamibacteria > Vicinamibacterales > CAVVIG01 > SRVP-36. The sequence continues at coordinate 9,928 of JAIQFX010000076.1, forward strand.
ACGCGTGCAGGTGAAGCTGGGCCGCAGTTCGGTGAACACGATGGAGATCCTGTCGGGGCTCAAGGTCGGCGAACAGGTGATCCTGTCCGACATGTCGGCCTACGACGCGTACGATCGGATCAGGTTGAAGTAGGGCGCGCTTTCAACAGGAGATGACGATGGCTGAGAACGGTCAGGCACTGATCAAGCTGGACGGCGTCACGAAAGTCTTCTTTACGGACGAAGTCGAGACGCACGCCCTGTCCGGCATTCACATGGAGATCGGCAAGGGCGAGTACGTGTCGATTGCCGGGCCGTCGGGCTGCGGCAAGTCCACGCTCCTGTCGATTCTCGGCCTGCTCGACTCGCCCACCGAGGGTCAGTATCTGCTGAACAATCGCCCCGTCGCGGAGCTGCCCGCCTCGGAGCGCGCGCGCGTGCGGAACCGCGAAATCGGGTTCATCTTCCAGAGCTTCAACCTGATCGGCGACCTGACGGTCTTCGAGAACGTCGAGCTGCCGCTCACCTACCGCGGCATGAAGGCCGCCGAGCGCAAGCAGCGCGTCGAAGCGGCGCTCGAACGCGTGGGCATGGCCCATCGCGCGAAGCATCTCCCCAGCCAGCTCTCGGGCGGTCAGCAGCAGCGCGTGGCCGTCGCGCGCGCGGTCGCCGGCGAGCCGCTGATCCTTCTCGCGGACGAGCCGACCGGCAACCTCGATTCGCGCAGCGGCGAAGCCGTCATGGATCTGTTGCGCGAGCTGCACAAGGCCGGCGCGACCATCTGCATGGTGACCCACGATCCGCGCTACGCGCGGCACGCGGACCGGAGCATCCACCTCTTCGACGGCCGCGTCGTCGAGGAGCGAATGGAGATGGCCGTCACCGAGTAGCACACGTCAAGGCGCGCCCTCGCCGAGGGCGCGCCGTTAACCGTAAGGCCTCCTGCAGCGTATCAATGCTTATCTCCCTTCGCGGCGTCGAAAAGTCCTACCCCCACGGTGTCGGCCGCACGTATGTCATGCGTCGCGTGAACGTGGATATCAAGGAAGGCGAATTCGTCTCGATCATGGGGCCGTCCGGCGCCGGCAAGTCCACGCTGCTCCACATTCTCGGGATGCACGACAGCGCGTGGTCCGGCGAGTACTACTTCATGGATCAGCCGGTCCATCGTCTCACTCCGAAACAGCGTTCGGAACTGCACAAGAAGCACATCGGCTTTGTCTTTCAGAGCTATCACCTGCTCGACAACCTGACGGTGTACGAGAATCTGGAGATTCCGCTCTCGTACCGCAACGTGAGTCGTAAGGATCGTCAAAGCATGGTGGCCGACATCCTGGACCGTTTTCAGATCGTCGGAAAGAAAGATCTCTATCCCAATCAGCTGTCCGGCGGTCAGCAGCAGCTCGTGGGCGTCGCGCGCGCGGTGATTGCGAATCCGCAGGTCGTGCTCGCCGACGAACCGACGGGAAATCTGCACTCCGCGCAGGGAAAAGAGATCATGGAGCTGTTCCGCTCGCTGAACGAGGGCGGCGCGACCATCGTCCAAGTAACGCACTCCGAGGTCAACGCGTCTTATGGGACGCGCATCATTCAGTTGCGCGACGGCTGGGTCGTGGACGACTAGCGCCAGCCGTCCAACCAAAGGTCGCGCGTCGGCGTCTAAACGGCGGCCGTTTTCGCCCTTCGACATGGCTCAGGTCGAGCGTGCCGAAGGTCGTGGAGAGCGAAGTGGCATTTGCACACCGATGGCCTGTAGAGTCCGCAGAATCGACGATGGCGCCGACTGATCGCGCGGAGCCGCCGTCGCCGCGGCCCGAACTCGCGATGCCGCGCGTGCTGATCGCGGACGATCAGCCCGACGTCCTCGAAGCGCTGCGCCTGCTCCTCAAAGGCGAGGGCTACAAGATCGAATCAGCCGGATCGCCGGCCGCCATCCTCGAAGCCACGGACGTCAGCGAATTCGACGCCGTGCTGATGGACCTCAACTACGCGCGCGACACCACGTCGGGCCAGGAAGGGCTCGACCTCCTGTCGCAGCTGCGCTCGCACGATCCCACGCTTCCCGTCGTCGTGATGACGGCGTGGGGCAGCGTGGAGGTGGCGGTCGAAGCCATGCGGCGCGGCGCGCGCGACTTCGTGCAGAAGCCCTGGGAGAACGCGCGGCTCCTCACCATCCTGCGCACGCAGATCGAGCTGGCGCGCGCCCTGCGCCGCCAGCAGCGCCTCGAGGCGGAAAACCGATCGCTCAAACCCGACGGCCGGCCGCTGCTCATCGCCGAGGCGCCGTCGATGCGGCCGGTGCTCGAGCTGATCGCGCGCGTCGGCCCCTCGGAAGCGAACATCCTCGTCACCGGCGAGAACGGCACGGGCAAGGGCACCGTCGCGCAGGCGGTCCACGCCGTGTCGGGCCGCGCGGGCCGGGGTCTCGTCACCGTGAACGCGGGCGGCTTGTCCGACGGCGTCTTCGAAAGCGAGCTCTTCGGCCACGTGAAGGGCGCGTTCACCGACGCCAAGACCGATCGCGTCGGACGCTTCGAGCTCGCCGACGGCGGCACGCTGTTCCTCGACGAGATCGCCAACGTGCCCCTCAATCTGCAGCCCAAGCTGCTGCGCGTTCTCGAGACCGGCGACTTCGAGCGCGTCGGATCGTCGCGCACGCGTCACGTCAACGTCCGGATCGTCTCGGCCACCAACTCGACGCTGAGCGATGAAGTCGCGTCGGGACGGTTCCGTCAGGATCTGCTCTTCCGGCTGAACACGATCGAGATTCACCTGCCGCCGCTGCGGGATCGGCGCGAGGACATTCCCGCGCTCGCGACGCATTTCCTGCGGCAGCACGCGCAGCGCTATCGCAAGTCGATCACGGGCTTCGAGCCCATCGCCCTGCAGGCCCTGCTCGACCATCCGTGGCCGGGCAACATCCGCGAGCTCGACCACGCCGTGGAACGCGGCGTGCTGATGGCCCAGGCGTCCACGATCCGCGCCGGCGAGCTCGGCCTCCGCATCGATCGCGACGCCACGTCCCGCATCGAGGACATGAGCCTCGAGGATGTCGAGGGGTTCCTCATCAAGAAGGCCATGGCGCGATTCGACGGCAACGTCAGCCAGGCCGCCAAGGCCCTCGGCCTCAGCCGCAGCGCGCTTTACCGCCGGCTGCAGCGCTACGGGCTCTAGGTAAGCTGAATCTGGTCACTGAGTCATCTGGTAATCTGGTCATTTGAAAATCAATCTCCCAATTCAATGACTAGATGACCAGATGACTCGATGACCAAGTTGGCCGTTCCGTCCCCCGACGTCATCGCGGCTGGATTCGAAACGCGGCCTGGCCGGTCCCGGCTGCGCCTTCGATTCGATCAGCGCCTGCTGCTGTTGGCGCTCGCGGCCGGTTTCCCCGCCGCGCTCGTGGCGCTCATCCTGCTCTGGACCGGCGATCTCACGCCCAAGGTCCAGTGGACGCTGACCGTGCTCGTCGTCGGCGTCTGGGCCGGCTGCTCCTTCAGCGTGCGCCACCGCGTCGTCCAGCCGTTGCAGACCCTGTCGAACCTGCTCGCCGCGCTGCGCGAGAGCGACTTTTCGATTCGCGCGCGGGCCGCGCGCGTCCCGGGCGCGCCCACCGATGATCCGCTCGACGCCGTGATGATGGAGGTCAACGTCCTCGCATCGACGCTGCACGATCAGCGGCTCGGCGCGCTCGAAGCCGGCGCGCTGCTGCGGACCGTGATGGTCGAAATCGACGTCGCGGTCTTCACCTTCGACGGCGCGCTCATGCTGCGCCTCGTGAACAAGGCCGGCGAACGGCTCCTCGCGCAGTCAGCCGAACAGCTCCTGGGGCGCACTGCGAGCGCCATCGGTCTCAGCGCGTGCCTCGACGGCGTCTCGCCCCGAATCGCCGACGTCACCTTCCCCGGCGGAGCGGGCCGCTTCGAGCTGCGCCGGACGACGTTCCGGCAGGAAGGCCGGCCGCATCAGCTGCTCGTGCTCGCCGACGTCAGCCGCCCGCTGCGCGACGAAGAGCGTCAGGCGTGGCAGCGGCTGATCCGCGTCATCGGCCACGAGATCAACAATTCGCTCGCGCCGATCAAGTCGATCGCGGGCAGCCTCGAATCGATGCTCGCCGCCGACGCCATGCCGGACGACTGGACCGACGACATGCGCCGCGGCCTCGCGGTCATCGCCGCGCGATCCGATTCCCTCAGCCGCTTCACGACGGCGTACGCGCGGCTGGCGAAGCTGCCGGCGCCGCGGCTCGATTCGGTCGCGGTCGCGCTCCTTGTTCACCGGGTTGCCGGGATCGAGACGCGCCTCGGCGTCCGCATCGAAGCCGGTCCGGACCTCACGCTTCGCGCGGATCCCGATCAGCTCGAGCAGCTGCTCATCAATCTCGTGCACAACGCGTGCGACGCGGCGCTGCAGACCGGCGGCAGCGTGACCGTAGGATGGCGGCGCGAGGGCGCGACGCTGGAGCTCTGGGTCGACGATGAGGGCGCGGGTCTGACGAACGCGTCGAACCTGTTCGTGCCGTTCTTCACGACGAAGCCGGGCGGATCCGGCATCGGCCTCGTCCTCAGCCGGCAGATCGCCGAGGCGCACGGCGGCTCGCTCACGCTCGACAACCGCACGGACCGCCGCGGCTGCCGCGCCTACCTGCGCCTGCCTCTCTAGCCGTCAGAACATCCGGCCGCCGAGCGGGACATCGCGCTCGGGTGCGAGCAGCACGACCTGTCCCTCCGCGTCGGGCACGCCGAGCGTCAGAACTTCCGACATGAACGGCCCGATCTGACGCGGCGGAAAATTCACGACGGCGACGACGAGCCGATTGATCAGATCCTCCTTGCGGTAGTACTTCGTCACCTGAGCCGACGACTTCTTCACGCCCAGGGCCTCGCCGAAATCGATGCGGAGTTTGTAGGCAGGCTTGCGCGCTTCCGGAAAATCCTGCACGTCGATGATGCGGCCGACGCGCACGTCGACGCGCCCGAACTCAGCGAAGGACAGCGGCGAGCCGGCGTTGGTCGCGGTCACACAGGAAAGGCGCGGAGCGTTTGATCAGGGACGGCCGCCGGCGACGGCTTGACGGACCGCCGACGCCAGCACGGCGCCGAGCGCGGCGGAGGCGAGGAGGAGTGCGTCCGCCGGACGATCCTGTGAGGCGTAACAGAGGACGATGCCGACGAGTCCGCCGACCATGACCGTGACCAGCGCGTCGAAGAGGCGATGGAACGGACCACGGGGACACTTGTGATTCTCCCCGAGGAACCCCATGCACTTTGGACAAGTGGCCATCGTCGAGTGTTGAAGATCGTAACACAACTATCACGACGCGACCCCGTCTGTGCCAATTAAGTACGAACGCCGGCGCGGCCGGGCGATCGCATCGCCGAGAACAGTTCGATGTGGCCGTCGACCACGCGCTTGCGCTCGGCCTCGTTCGGCTCCATGGACGTCACGCCACGCTCGGACGTGCCGCCGAGGATGATGCCGTCGCGGCGCGGCATCATGTGGAGCCCCAGGGCGCCCGGCGGCAGCGGCTCATTGCGCACGCCGCCGTTCGTCTGATAGTTCACTTCCGGCTGCGGCACCATCACCGTCAGCTGACCTTTGAGCGGCACGAGCTCCTGATCGCCGAACAACTCACGCGCGCCGAGACCCGTGCAGTTGATCACGACCGGCTCGGAGAGCGACATGAGATCCCGCGCCGTATCGAACTTGCGCATGATGATGCGGCCGCCGAACATCAACACGTCGCGGACGAGCGCGTCGAGATAGATCGACGGCTCGATGCGGATGCCGGCCCGGCGGATCGCATACTTCGTCGGGAACGGGTGTTCGCCCGGCTGCAGGATCTCGGATCCGATGATGAGCCCGTTCTGGAGATTCGGGCGCGCCGGCGGAGTCTGCGGCGGGCGCGGCAGCTCGTCGGTCGGCTGATACGAATCCACCCACGACACGCCGTACGGCGCCTCCCCCGTCAGCAGCTGCAGCTGACGGTAGGCGATGCCGGCCGCGCGCGTGAACTGCGCGTCCCACTCGGGCGTGCGGCGATCCTCCATGACGAGACCGGAGTACGGCGTGAATCCCGCGAGCGACATGTTCGACGTCACGTTCGGCGGCACGGCGAGCGCGTAGATTGTGACGTCGAAGCCGCGCCGCTGCAGCTGACGCGCCGTCGTGAGGCCGACCGCGCCGCAGCCGATCACCGCCGCGCGACGGCCCGGCTGCTGGCTCGCGAACTCCGCCGCCATCAGGCCCGTGCCCCACGAGATCGACATGCCCGCGCCGCCGTGCCCGTAGTTGTGCACCAGCAGCTTGTCGTCGAGCGTGTCGGCTTTGAGCACGAAGCCCGCGTCGCGATGCGGACGCAGGCCGACCGTCGTGCGGATGATCCGATCCCACGACGCATCGACCGGCGTCAGCGTGACCCGGGGCCGGGACGGCGCGAGACCAGGCTTGGGATTTGAGGCGCACGCGCCGAAGCCGACGCCAAGCGCGGCCATGCCGCCAGTGGTGAGAAACGAACGTCGATTCATCACGATTGCCTCTTGACTCCTCGCGCCACGGAGAACGCATCGACCCACGTCGACGCCGCGCCGCCGTAGCGTCTGACGATCCTGACGTCGACGACGTACGGCCGGCCCGAGGCGGTCGTCTTGAAGCAGCGTTCGAGCGCCGCTGCGAGCTTCGCGGGATCGTCGACGCGTTCCGCCTCGACGCCGTAGCCTTTCGCGATCGCCACGTGATCGATCGACGGATGATCGATCGAGCAGCCCGGATACCGGCCCGTCGCCGCCGCGCGCCCGCCGTAGGCGTGCAGGAACTTGCGATTCGCCTGATAGGCGCCGTTGTTCCAAATGACGACGGCAATCGGCACTTCATAGCGAACGGCGGTCCAGAGCGCCTGCACGCCGAACTGGAAGCTGCCGTCGCCGACCAGCGCGACGACCTGCCGCCCGGGCTGCGCGATCTTCGCGCCGATCGCGTTCGGCACGCCCCAACCGAGACAGCCGCCGCCCGTCGTAAAGTGCCGGCGGCCCTGCGCGCTTCGATTGAGCTCGAAGTACGGGTCCGCGGCTTGTTCCTCGCTGATCAGTTCGGTGACGACGATCGCGCCGGGATCGATCAGCCGGTTGAGCTCGCTCGAGAGCCGCTCGATCGAAATCGGCGAATCGTTCCAGACCGTCTTCGCCTGATCGTCGAGCACCTGCCGCCGCTCGCGCGCGTAGCGTTCCGTCGCGCGGCGGCGATCCGCGACAGCCGTCGCCGCCGGCGGACGTCTGCGTAGCTCCTCGAGGACTGCCTTCGCCGCCAGATCGACGCGCGCCATCATCGGCACGTCCGCCGGGTACGTGCGCCCGAGCTCGCTCGTGTCGATGCTGGTGTGAATCACCTTCACGGGCCGCGGCACGATCGGCCGCGCGGATGCGCCTGCCGCCGTGAACATCGTCCCGCCGACGCTCCAGAAGACGTCGTAGTCCTTCGGGTACTTGTCGTCTTCCGCAAAGAAGCCGGAGAAATGCGGATGGAACGACGGGAACGTAATCGGACTGTGGCTCGCGAACAGATCCGCGAAGACCGGCGCGCCCAGCAGCTCCGCGATCTCGCGGATGGACGCTGCCCCGCCGTACGGGTTCACTTCGCGTCCGGACACGATGACCGGGAACTGCGCCTGGCGCAGCAGATCGGCCGCGCGGACGACGGCATCAGGATCGGGATGCAGCGCTTCGTCCGGCTGGGATCGCGAGCGCGGCAGGATCTCTGCGCGCGAGAGCTTCTGCTCCCACAGATCCTTCGAGAACGTCACGAACGTCGGTCCGCCGGGCGGGACCCGCGCGAACAGAAACGCGCGGCGCAGGACCTCCGGAATCGTCTCGACGTTGAGCACGTCCCACGTCCAGCGCGTGTAGTCGCGCGGCAGCTGCGCCAGATTCGGCGCCTCGAGGAAGACGTTCTCGCCGCGCGCCAGCGTCGACTGCCCGCCCGCGGTGATGACGACAGGAATGCGATCGCGGAACGCGTTCGCGATCTGCCCGAGGGCATACGCGGTGCCCGCGTCCGAGTGCACGTTCACGAACGCCGTCTGCCCCGATGCGCGCGCGTAGCCGTCGGCCATCGCCATGACGGAGCTCTCGTGCAGACCTTGAACGTATTGCAGCTGGACGCGATCGACGAGCGCGTCGAGGAAGCCGACTTCCTCGGAGCCGGCGAGGCCGAAGATGTAGGGAACGTTCCACTCGATCAGGAACTCCGCCATCGCCTCGCCGCCCGTGACGTTCTGGAGGACGCGGCTTGGCGCGACGCCTGCCGACACGGCGGGCTGCGGCGCTTGCGCGTCGAGCGTGCGCGACAGGCCGGCCGCAGCGGTGGTCGCCACCCCGGCCTGCGTGAGCCGCGACACGAACGTGCGGCGGCTCATCCGCCGATCGAGGAACCGCCGCGCAGCGTCCTTCATATCTCTCACGCGGCCAAATTATACGCTCCCGCCCAGCGGATGTAGCGCGAGCCTTTCAGGCGAGCGTTATCGCGCTTTCATGTTCGCGAGCGCGAACGCCCACTCGTCGGCCAGCTCGGCGATCCGCTTGTCGGTCGGCCGGTAGCCGTGCGACCCTTGCGTCTCGACGCGGATGACGACCGGCTTGTCGCAGCCCTGCGCCTGCTGCATCGTCGCCGTGAACTTGAACGAGTGGCTCGGGACGACGCGGTCGTCGTGATCCGCCGTCGTGACGAGCGTCGCGGGGTAGCACGCGCCCGCCTTGATGTTGTGCAGCGGCGAGTACTTGTAGAGGTACGCGAACGCCGTCGGATCGTCAGCCGATCCGTACTCCGTCGCCCACGCCGAGCCGCCCGTGAACTTGTGATACCGCAGCATGTCCATCACGCCGACCGCCGGGAGCGCGACGGCGAACAGATCGGGACGCTGCTCTTCGACCGCGCCGACGAGCAGCCCGCCGTTCGATCCGCCCATGATGCCCAGCGTCTGCGGCGACGCGTACTTCTCACGCACGAGGTACTCGGCCGCGGCGATGAAGTCGTCGAAGACGTGCTGCTTCTTCTCGTGCATGCCCGCTTCGTGCCACGCCTCGCCGTACTCGCTCCCGCCGCGCATGTTCGCCGTCGCCCACACGCCGCCGCGCTCGAGCCACGCCGGGATATCGCTCCGGTAGGTCGGCAGCGTCGCGATGTCGAACCCGCCGTACCCGTACAGCATCGCCGGGTTCATGCCGTCCTTCTTCAGGTCCTTCTTGCGCGTGATGAACATCGGCACGCGCGTGCCGTCCTTCGAGGTGAAGAAGACGCGCTCGGTCGTGTAGGGCGCGGGATCGAACGCCAGCTTCCGCGTCTCGAACTGCGTGCTCTTCCCGCTCGTCATGTCGAACGCGAACACCGTGGAGGGAAACAGCGGCGACGTGAACGCGTAGAACAGCTCGGGACGATCGAAGCGGCCGGACAGGCCCGTCACGCTGCCGAGGCCGGGCAGCGCGATCGTGCCCGCGGCCGTCCCATCGAGCTGATAGAGCCGCATCACGCTCGCGACGTCTTCGAGCCGGCTGACCACGAGCTTGCCCGCGACGAGCGACGCGAAATCGATCGCGTTCGGGCCGGCCGGGACGATCGGCGTCCAATTCGCGGCGGCAGGCCGATCGATGGGCGCGGCGACGATCTTCTTCGTCGGCGCGTCGAGATCCGTCTGCAGGTACAGCGTGCCGTTGACGACGCCGAGCGGCTGGTACGCGGCGGTGTGGCCAGGATAGAGCGCGCGCACCGGCGCGTCCATGTTCGGCGCCATCGGGTTCCCGAGATCCTTCACGAACAGCTCGTTCTTGTTGCTCGTGCCCTTGTTCGTGGCGAACCAGACGTAGCGCCCGGTCTCATCGATGTCGACGTCGATGAACAGCGAGGGATCGTCAATCCGCTCGTAGATCAGCCGATCCGCGGACTGCGCGGTGCCGAGCACGTGATAGAAGATCTTCTTGTCGCTGATCGCCGCTTCGAGCGCCTTCCCCGGCGGCGGCTCCGGGTAGCGCCCGTAGAAGAAGCCCTTGCCGTCCTCCGTCCATGCGATCGAGCTGAACTTCACCCACTTGATCGCGTCCGGCAGCTGCTTGCCCGTCGTCAGCTCGCGGACGTAGAACGTCGACCAGTCCGAGCCGCCCTCCGACTGTCCGTAGGCGAAGTGCCGGCCATCGGGCGCCGGATCGAAGCTCGACAGCGCGATCGAGCCGTCAGGCGAGAGCACGTTCGGATCGATCGCGACCGACTCCGTGCCTTTCAGCGTCTCGCGCGTGAAGACCACCGACTGCCGCTGCAGACCGGTGTTGCGTGAATAGAACCAGCGGCGTCCGCGGTAGTACGGCACGCTGACGCGCGGATAGCTATACAGCTCGGTAATGCGTTTCTTCAGCTGGTCGCGCACGGACAGCGCGTCCAGGTACTTGAACGTGATCACATTCTCGGCGTCGATCCACTGCTTGAGCTCTGGAGCGTTGAGATCCTCCATCCACCGGTACGGATCGGCGACCTTCGTGCCGGCGTACGTGTCGACGACGTCGCCTTTGCGTGGCTGCGGGTACGTGAGCGAAGACTGCGCCACCAGCGCCGTGACCGCCGCGACAACCAGCACGACGCGCAGAACCGATCCAAAGCGAGGGCGATCCATATGACTCCTCCGGGCGGGGCACGCTCCGCCCCTACGCACAAGGACGAACGACGAACGACGAACGACGAACGACGAACGACGAACGACGAACGACGAACGACGAACGACGAACGACTAACGACTATCGACTACTGACTCCCGACTGCTTTCCGTCAGCACCACCCCCTCGCCTATCCATCGTTCGAGGCTGTTGCTGCTGCGCTTCCGCAGCGCCTCTTCGGTGGCCGAGGGTGACGCCGATACGCCGACCCACGCGTTCGCGCCGGTGCGCTTGGCGATGTACAGCGCGTCGTCGGCCACGGCGACGATCTGCTCCCACGAGAGCGCGTCGGGAGCGGCGAGCGAAAACGGGTAGCTCGCGAAGCCGATCGAGCACGTGCGATGAATCGTCCGGCCGTCGCCGATGCTGAACGCCTCGCGCTCGATTTCGGAGCGAACGCGCTCGGCGAACGCCGACGCGCGCCGGCGGTCCGCGAACCGCGAGACGATCAGAAATTCCTCGCCGCCCCACCGCACCAGCGTGTCCGACGCGCGGCAGATCTCGCGAAGGATGGCGGCGATCTGCGTCAGCACCGCGTCGCCGGCGCGATGACCGAACTCGTCGTTGACGGACTTGAACCGATCGATGTCGATGAGCAGGAACACCAGGTCGGCGTCGGCCGCATCCGCCGGCAGCGCGCCGCGGCGGCGGCGCTGAATGGCCGCCAGGTCCGCGCCGATCGTCTGCATCACGTACCGGCGGTTCTTCAGGCCCGTCAGCGAGTCGGTGATGCTCAACTGCTCCGCGATCCGCGCCGACTCCACGCGCCGGCGATACACGCCGAATCCGATGACGCCGAGCAGGACGGTCGCGCCGATCGTCACGTTGAGCTGGAGCTGGTGCCGGTCTGCGTCGAGTGCGCGCTCCGCCTCCGCGCCTTTCAGACGCTCGATCTCCGCCTCGCGTTTCTCGAGCTCGTACCGCTGCTCCACGTTCTCGAGCCGTTTCGATTTCTCCTCGTCGAAAATCCGGTCGTTCTCTTCCTTGAATGTCTTGAACGACGCCAGCGCCCCGGCGGCGTCGCCGGCTTTTTCCTGCGCCGCCGACAGCGCTTCGAGCGCCCGCCGGTAAACGTCACGCAGCGACGTCTGCTGCGCGAGGCCCGTGGCGCGCGTCGCGAGCTGCACGGCCTCGCGCGCACGGTTCTGACGCAGCGCGACTTCGGACAAGCCCAGCAGCGTGTTCGCGATGGTGTTCTTGTCGCCCGTCTTCTCCGCGGCCGCCAGCGCCTCGTCCAGGTCCTGGCGCGCCAGGTCGTACCGCCCCATCCGCGTGTAGACCTTGCCGAGACGCGACAGCGAGAACGCCGTGCCCTCCGGATCGCCGACCTGCCGGCGCAACGCCAGCGCCTGCTGCTGCGCATCGAGCGCCTTCTGGAGATCGCCTTTCTCGAGGTAGACGTCGCCGAGGTTCGTGAGCGTGGCCGCAATCCGGTTCTGCGCGTTGGTGCCCTTCCGCAGCTCCAGCGACTGCCGGAAGCACTCAATCGCCTTGTCGAAATCGCCCGTGCGGTCGTAGATGATGCCGATGTTGTTCATCGACAGCGCGATCGCGTTCTCGTCGCCCAGCGCTTCTCGAATCTTGAGCGCTTCGAGCTGATACGCGAGCGCCCGGTCGTAATCCGCGAGCATCGATGACGCGACGAAGCCGAGGTTGTTGAGCTCGGCCGCGATTTCCAGCTGCAGCCCGGCCTGGCGGTAGAGGCGGAGCGACGCCTCGAACAGCGTCATCGCGCCGGGGCCGTCGCCGCGCCGCTGGTCGATGACGCCGAGATTGTTCAGCGCGCGGGCCAGGCCTTTAATATCGCCGACCTTCTCGGCGAGATCGCGCCCCTTGGTCGCGCTCGCGGATGCGTTCGCGTAGTCGCTGACGATCATGTACGCCCACGCGATCTCGTCGAGCGTCCGCACCTGGTACGCCGGCTCCGGATGCGTCGCGTAGAACGCCAGCGCTTCCGTGCCGTACTCGATCGCCTTGCGCGGGCTGTCGTTCTTGAGCTGATCGGTGAGCTCGGTGAGCGCGTGGGCGCGCGCCGCGCCGGCGAGCGACGGCAGTTGAGCCTCCAGGGCGCCGGTGCCCGTTTGCGCCCGGAGCGACGCAGTCGTGCAGAGCAGCAGGAGGCCTGCCGCGCGCGCGCGGCGGATCATTTGAATACGGTCAGATCGATCGCGCGGCTCATGGCCTGGTAGCCCGCATCGTTGGGATGCAGATGGTCGCGGTTCTCGAACTGCGGCTGGAACTTCGTCGGCTGACGCGGATCGCGGACCGCGGCGTCGAAATCGATCACGCCGTCGTACGCCTTGCCCGTCCGGATCCACGTATTGAGGGCCGTCCTCTTGGCCTCGCCGGTCTGTGTGAAATACGCGGCGCCCTCGAACGGCGTCAGCGTCGCGCCGATCACCTTGAGTCCGCGCGCATGGGCGCGCTCGATGACCTGCTGCTGCGCCGCGATGAGATCCGCGGCGCTCGGCGTCGCGTTGTCGCGCGCGAGACCGATGTCGTTGATGCCGATCATCACGACGAGGCGCGTCGCGCCCGTGAGCGCGAGGACGTCGCGATCGAGCCGCGCCAGAATATTGATCCCGAAGTTCGGCGCGGCTTCGCTGAGAAGACGATTGCCGGCGATGCCGGCGTTGAGGATGGCCGTCGTCACGCCGCCCCTCTGCTCCGCGAGACGACGGGCCAGCAGATCGGGCCAGCGGCTGTTTGCGTCGAGCGTCGACCCGGTACCGTCGGTGATCGAATCACCAAGCGTGACGATTGCCTCTGTTGGCGCCGCCGTGCGTACTTCGACGCGCGACAGGTAGTACCACGACGTCGTCGTCGACGGCGCGGGCAGCTCGTGCTCGCCCGCGTGGCTGCCGGCCGACACATAGCTCGTCTGATACGCGCCCGAATGAACCGTCACGGGCATCGTCGACATGTCGTTGGGCAGGAACACGTCGATGGCGAGATCGGCGAACGCCGGCACGGTCCACGTCACGGGATCGCTGATCATCACCGCGCCGGCCGGAATCGTCGTCGACGGCGTGCCGCCGAACGTCACCGCATGCGTCGTCGACGTGACGATCGCCGAGCCGTTCTCGCGCAATGCGACGGACGCGGCGCCGACCTGCAGCGGCGCGGTGCCGAAGCTGTTGGCGAGCACGATGCGGACCGCGTCCCCGCCGATGCTCGTATGCACGACCTGACGGAGCGTCTGGTTGTTGGGCACCAGCGGCGCGGGCGCGTTGCCCCGGCCGGCTGGCGCCGCCGGCGCGCCCGCGGGAGGCGGAGCCGGCGCCGGCGCCCGCCCGACGGGCGATGTCGCCCACGTGCCCACCCAGTGCGCGGCCGGCCCGCTCTGGCCGGAGACTCCGGGCACGACGATCAACAGGGCCCACGCCAGAACGACGAATGCCGGGCGTTTCATGCGGCGTATTCTAGAGCAGCTTCTCCTATTGCATTCCCATAGAAGTCGTGCGACGCTGATATGGGATTCCAATAGGTGGCTGGTGAAGACCATGGCTGAAAAAGCTGACGTGTGGCAAGGCACGCTGGCGCTGATGATTCTGAAGACGCTCGAGACGCTCGGGCCGCTGCACGGCTACGGAATCGCCCGGCGCATCGAACAGACCAGCGCGAATCACCTGTCCGTGAACTACGGCACCCTCTACCCTTCCCTGCTCAAGCTCGAGCAGGAGGGCTACATCGCCTCGGAGTGGGGCGTGTCGGAGAACAACCGCAAGGCGAAGTTCTACCGGCTGACGCGCGCGGGCCGCAAGCAGGTCGAAAAGGAAGCCCGCGAGTGGGAGCGGACCACGGCGATCGTCGCGCGGTTCCTCTGGCCGGGCGAGCCGTCGCGATGAGAGCCCTGCGCGCGTTCGCGCTTCGGCTTGGCGGGCTGTTCGCTGGATCCCGGCGCGACCGCGAGATCGCCGACGAGCTCGCGAGCCACCTCCAGCTGCACATCGACGACAACATCCGCGCCGGCATGTCGCCGGACGCCGCGCGCCGCGACGCGCTGATCGCACTCGGCGGCGTCGAGGCGACGAAGGAACGCTATCGCGATCAGCGCGGGCTGCCGATGCTCGACACGCTGCGTCAGGATCTCGTCTACGCCGCCCGCGTCCTGCGCAGGAATCCCGGCTTCACGTGCACGGCGATCCTGACGCTGGCGCTCGGCGTCGGCGTGAACACGGCGATCTTCAGCGTGGTCGACGCGGTGCTCCTGCGCCCCCTGCCCTTCCCCGCCGCCGATCGTCTCGTGATGATCTTCGCGACCAACATCAAGAGCGGCGATACGACCGACGTGGCGTCGCATCCCGATTACCTGGACTGGTCGAAGGCCCGCGGCTTCGAGCGCATGGGAGCGTTCGCCGGCGGCGGCATGACGGTCACCGGAACCGGCGACGCCGAGTTCGTGTCCGGACTCCGCGTCTCGCCGACGCTCTTCGACACTGTCGGCGTCAATCCCGCGCTCGGCCGCGGCTTCACGCTCGACGAGCAGAATCCGGGCGCGCCGCGCGTCGTCGTGCTGAGCGACGGCTTCTGGAAGCGGCAGTACGGCGGCGCCGCCGGCGCCATCGGCCGCGAGCTGCGCGTCAACGACGCTCCGTACACCATCGTCGGCGTCATGCCGCCCGGCTTTCACGTGTCCTCGAATGCGGCCGAGCAGCTCTACATCCCGTTGACGATCGATCCGAGCCGCAACCACGGATTCCTGCGCGTCATCGGGCGGCTGCGGCCGGGCGTCACGACAGCGGAAGCGCAGGCGGAGATGCAGGTCGTCACCGGGCAGATCGCCAGGGCGTTCCCGAAGTCGAACGAGAACGTGCGCGCCACCGTGATACCGCTGCTCGACGCGATGGCGGCCACCGTCAGAACCGGGCTCTTCATTCTCATCGGCGTGGTCGCGCTCGTGCTGCTCATCGCGTGCACGAACGTGGCGAGCCTGACGCTGGCGCGCGGCGCCGCCCGGCAACGCGAGCTGGCCGTGCGCGCGGCCCTCGGCGCCGGGCGCGGCCGGATCGCGCGCCAGCTGCTGACTGAGAGCCTTCTCCTCGCGCTCGCCGGCGGCGGCGTGGGGCTCGTCGTCGGCAGCTGGACCGCCCGCGGCCTCGTCGCGATCCTGTCGACGAGTTTCCCGGTGCCACGCATCGACGGCACGCACACGGACGCATGGGTGCTCGGCTTCACGCTCGTGCTGGCGCTCGCGACCGGCGTGATCTTCGGCGTCGTGCCCGCGCTGTCGTCGGCGTCGCCCGACCTGACCGACGCGATGCGCGAAGCCAGCCGATCGACGACGGGCGCGCGCGCGCCACGGCTGCGCAGCGGTCTGGTCATTCTCGAAACGGCGCTCGCGCTCGTGCTCCTCGCCGGCGCGGGCGTCCTGCTCAAGACGTTTGCCACGCTGCGGTCCACGCCGCCTGGATTTCAGTCCGATCATCTCCTCGCCGCGGATCTGCGGCTGCCGCAACCTCGCTTCGCCCTGCAGGCCGATCGCGAGCGCTTCTACGACGCCGTGCTCAGCCGGTTGCGTGGCACTCCCGGCGTACGGTCAGCCGCGTTCGTCGCCGACCTTCCGCTCAACGGCGGATCCGACGGTCTCGGCTTTCACATCGTCGGCCGGCCGGATCCCGCGCCAGGGAAATCCTTCGAGGCGGGATTCAACGTCGCGTCCGCCGACTATTTCCGGACGATGGAGATTCCCGTCCGCGCAGGGCGCGAGTTCACTGATGCCGATCGCGCCGGCACGCCCGGCGTCATCGTCGTCAACGAGACCGCGGCGAAGCGCTTCTGGCCCGGCCAGTCGCCGCTCGGCCAGCGGATCGCCCTGCCGAGGGAGACGCGTGTCCCGACCGCCAATCACGAGCGCGACGGCGACTCGGACGCCGACGCGGTGATCCTGACCGTCGTGGGCGTCACCGGCGACGTGCGCCACGAGGGCCTCGCGGTCCCGCCGCGTCCGGAGATTTTCGTGAACGCGATGCAGTCGGAGCTGCCGTGGCCCTGGAGCGTCCTCGCGGTGCGCACGGTTGCGGATCCCGAGTCGCTGATCGCGACGGTAAAGGAGACGGCGCGAGCGGCAGACCGGAACGTGCCGCTGATCCGAATCAACACGATGGACAGGATCCTCACCCGCGCGACGGCCGCGCCTCGCGTGTACGCGACACTGCTTGGCGCGTTCGCGTCGCTCGCCCTGGCGCTCGCCGCCGTCGGGCTGTACGGCCTGGTGTCGTACACGGTGTCGCAGCGCACGCACGAGATGGGAATCCGCCTGGCGCTCGGCGCCGAACGAACCGAGATCGTCCAGCTCGTCCTCAGAGGCGGTCTCGCGCTCGCCGGAATCGGCGCCGTCATCGGCGTCGCCGTGGCGTTCGCGACGACGCGACTTCTCTCGGGGCTGACGGCCGGCGTCCAGCCGTCCGATCCGCTGACGTTCGCGATCGTGACGGTCGTGCTGATGGCGGCGGCGATGATTGCCAGCTATCTGCCCGCCCGCCGCGCCGCGCGCGTCGATCCGATGACCGCCCTCCGCACGGAATAATCCTCTTCGGCTGTTTGCCAGACCCGCTCGACGATGCTAGCGTCGTCGAGTCGGCACGCCGTTCGCACTTGTCCGTTCGCGACTCGCAAGCGCCTTCACACATCTGAGGCGTAAATCGAGCCGTGAATGGAGGCGACGTGCAGCCGCAACCGCTTGATAGACGGGTAGAAAGGCTGGAACAGCGTGTGACCGCGCTCGAACAACTTCCATCTCGAATTGATGATCTCACGTTGCAGATAGTGCAACTCCGCGAGGAGATGCACCTGGCAATTTCTGCAAGCGAGACGTCCCTTCGAGCCGAGATTCGCGCCGGCGATGAAGAAACTCGCCGCGTCGTTCTGGTGAAGACTGACGAGATTCTTGGCCAGGCGAAGATGCTCTATGAGGACATGAAGGCAACCCTGGCCCTGCTGAGAGAAGGCTGGAACTAGTAGAATCCGAGTCCATGTGGACTCGCGCTCGCTTTCTTCTCGTCGTCGCCCTCGTCGCACCGCTGGCCGCCGCGGGACTGCCGACGCCTGAATCTGTACTCGGCTTCCGGCCCGGCGCGGACTACAAGCTCGCGACGTACGAGCAATCCCTCGACTACTTCAAGAAGCTCGCGGCGACGACGAAGCACATGAAGCTGGTCGAGGCCGGCAAGACGAGCCAGGGCCGGCCGATGACCTTCGCGCTGATCTCGTCGCCGGACAACCTGGCGAAGATCGATCACTATCGCGAGATCGCGCGGCGGCTCGCGCATCCGCAGGGCCTGACCGACGCCGAGGCGCACCGTCTCGCCCGCGAGGGCCGGGCGTTCGTCCACATCGACGGCGGCCTTCACTCGACGGAAGTCGCGGGCGCGCAGCACACGCCGCAGCTGGCGTACGACCTCGTTTCGCGCACGAGCGATCCCGACGTCAAAGCGATCCTCGACAACGTCGTCCTGATGCTCTGGCCGACGATCAACCCGGACGGCCAGCAGATCGTCGCCGAGTGGTACATGAAGAACGTCGGCACGCCGTACGAGCTGTCCGGATTGCCGCGGCTGTACCAGGAGTACGTCGGGCACGACAACAATCGCGACGCCTACATGCTGAACATGGTCGAGTCGCGCGTCCTCGAGCACACGTGGCGGCAATGGGAGCCGCAGATCATCTACGTCCACCATCAGTCGGGCCCCTTCCCCACGCGCATCTGGCTGCCGCCGTTCTCCGAGCCGGTCGGCATCGAAGCGCCGTACGTCATCTCGCGCGAAGTGAACATGATCGGGATGGCGATCGCGAAAGGACTCGAGGAGCACGGGCAGGTCGGCGCGACGCACATGGGCACCGCGTTCGACGCGTGGTATCCCGGCTACGTCGACTACGCGCCGAACTTCAAGAACATCGCGGCGTTCTGGACGGAGACCGCGCTCTTCCAGTACGCGACGCCGCACACGTACACGATCGACGACTTCCCGCAGAACATGCGCGACCTGCGCGAGCAGAGCCTGTACTCGAGCCCGTGGCCGCCGGGACTCTGGCGCTTGCGCGACGCTGTCGATTACATGGAGACCGCGTCGCTGTCGGTCCTCGAGTTCGCGGCAAAGTACAAGGAGTCGCTGCTCTACGATCGCTATCAGTCCGGCCGCGATCAGATCGCGCTCGGCCAGAAGAAAGCGCCGTACGCGTACATCGTGCCGCGCGAGCAGCGCGATCCGGTCGCGTGATCGGCGCCGAGACCTTCCCCGCCGGCACCTGGGTGATTCCGACCGATCAGGAATTCGCCGCGATGGCGCGCGAGGTCCTCGACATTCAGCGTTATCCGGACCTGCGCCAGTATCCGGGCGGACCGCCCGAGCGGCCGTACGACGCCGCCGGCTGGTCGCTGCCGCTGCAGATGGGCGTGCGCGTTGTCGCGGCAACCACGCCGCTCAGCGAACAGGCGCGCGGCGCCATGAAGCTGATCGGCTCGATGCCGGCGCCGGTCGTCAAGCCGGGGCCGTACGACTCCTCTATTAGTAAGGATGCGGCCGCGTTCGACAGCCTTCCCGGCGCGGGCTTCGACACGGACCCGGCCGCGGCGGCCATCGTTCCGCCCGCCGGCCGGATCACGGGATCCGGTCCGCTGCTGATGCTCGATCCCGCGCAGAACAACACGTTCCGCGCGCTCAACCGCGCGTGGGCGCAGGGCGCGACGGTGCAGCTCGTCAACGGTCAGTACGCGATCGCCGGACTGCCCGACGCGGCGCAGAACGATCTCGTCAGCGCGCTCGCGCTGCAGGCGACGCGCGCGCCGGGCGCGGCGGGCCAGAACGTGCGCGCGGTGAGGAAGCCGCGCATCGGTCTGTATCAGCCGTGGACCGGCAGCATGGACGAGGGCTGGTCGCGCTGGGTGCTCGAACAGTACGGCTTCCCGCTCGTCACGCTGCACCCGGAGGATTTCAAGTCGCCGCTGTCGGAAAAGGTTGACGTCGTGATCGTCGCCGACGATGCGCGCGTGCCTGTTGAAGGTGCACAGGCTAACGGACGCGGCGGTCGAGGCGGACGTGGCGCGACGGCCCGACCGGAGTACGCGTATCAGCTGACGCCGGCGGATCTGCAGGCCTTCGAGCTGTTCATCCGCAGCGGCGGCACGCTCGTCTGCCTGAGCAGCGCGAGCACGTTCGCGATTCAGCAGTTCAAGCTGCCCGTGCGCAACGTCGTCGCCGGCCTGCGGCCCGAAGAATTCTTCCTGCGCGGGTCGATCGTCGAGGTCACGCCGGATCGCGCGCATCCCGTCATGGCCGGCATGCCCGAGAAGGCGGCGGTGTTCGTGGACGGCAGTCCTGTCTTCGAAACGCTCGACGGATTCAAAGGCAGCGTGATCGCGAAGTATCAGGACACCGGATCGCCGCTGCTCTCCGGCTACCTGATCGGCGAGAAGTATCTGCAGGGCAAGGCCGCGGCGCTCGACGTCCAGCTCGACGCCGGTCACGTCATTCTGATCGGCTTCCGTCCCGAGTGGCGCGGTCAGCCGTTCGGCACGTTCAAGGTCCTGTTCAACGCCGCGCTGTTCTAAGAAGTCTGTAACGCGTAACGCTCGAAATGCGCTTGAAGGCCTTCCCGCCCGTATAATCCACGCAAATCCCGTGGCCCTCGTCGCCGGCACCCGGCTCGGCCCGTACGAAATCCTGTCCGCCCTCGGCGCGGGCGGCATGGGTGAGGTCTACCGCGCGCGCGACACCCGGCTCGGCCGCACGGTGGCCGTCAAGGTTCTCCCGCGCGACCGAATGGTCGACGCCGAACGCCGACAGCGCTTTCTGCAGGAAGCCCGATCCGCCTCCGCGCTGAATCATCCCAACATCATCACGCTCCATGACATCGCGCGCGACGGCGAGACCGACTTCCTGGTCATGGAGTACGTGCCCGGTCAGTCGCTCGACGGGCTGATGTCACAACGGAGGCTGACACCCATCGAGACTCGACAGTATGCGGCGGAGATCGCAAGCGCCCTCGCGGCCGCGCACGGCGCCGGAATTGTCCACCGCGACATCAAGCCGGCGAACATCATGATTCAGGTCGAGTCCGACACCGTTCGCGTGAAGGTGCTGGACTTCGGGCTGGCGAAGCTCGTCGACTCCGCCGTTGGGCCTGACAAGGAGACGCGCGAACGAGAGGCGGCCCTGACGAAACCCGGCGCGGTCATGGGCACACTCGCCTACATGTCGCCGGAGCAGGCGCGCGGCGAGACGCTCGATGCGAGAACGGATCTATTCTCGTTCGGCGCAGTCCTGTTTGAAATGGCGACAGGCCGCCAGGCCTTCCCGACGGCGTTCGACTGGACGCCGCCGCCCGTGCAGGAGTTGCCGCCGCCGCTGCGGCCGATCGTCCTGAAGCTGCTCGAACCGGATCGCGAGCTGCGCTATCAGACGGCCGCTGACGTCTCAGCGGATCTCAAGCGGCTGCAACGCTCGACAGAAGCGCCAGGCACGACACGGCGCTGGTGGATCGCGGCTGCGGCAGCGGCGACCGTTGTCGCGCTTGCTGCAGCAGGGGTTGTCCTCTTGCGGCCTCGCCCGCCGGCCCGTCCCGACCAGTGGGTACGGCTGACGAACTTCCCCGATTCGGTCAGTCAGCCGGCGTTGTCGCCCGACGGCCGGATGCTCGCGTTCGTACGCGGTCCCGATACGTTCGCCGCCGAGGGAGAAATCTACGTCAAGATCCTGCCGGACGGCGAGGCCGTTCAAGTGACCCGCGACGGTCTCCGCAAGATGAGCCCGACGTTCTCCGCCGATGGCTCCCAGATCGCGTACACCGTCAACGACCCTTTCCTGAACTGGGACACCTGGGTCGTGCCAGTGCCCGGCGGCCAGCCCCGATTGTGGATGCGCAACGCGTCCGGTCTCACGTGGTTCGGAAAGCAAGGCCGGATCGCTTTTTCGGAAGTCAAAGACGCGGACATTCACATGGGCATCGTCACGTCGCAGGAAAGCAGGAGCGACGCGCGGGACGTGTACGTCCCCTCGGGTGTCCGCGACATGGCGCATCGCTCGTATCCGTCGCCCGATGGTAAGTCGATGCTGGTCGTCGAGATGGCGCGGGGTGATTGGCAGCCGTGCCGTCTGGTGTCGCTCGACGGCGGCCCGGCATCCAGGCAGGTTGGACCGTCAAGCGCCGCGTGCACGTCGGCCGCGTGGTCACCGGACGGCAAGTCGATGTACCTCACGACAAACGCAAGTGGGAGTTTCCAGATCTGGCGCCAACCGTTCCCCCACGGTCAGCCTCAACAAGTGACGTCAGGCCCGACAGAAGCTGAAGGCATCGCCATGGCGCCGGACGGCCGATCCCTCATCACGGCCGTCGCGCAGCGGCAGAGCGTCGTCTGGCTGCACGAATCGAAAGGCGATCGTCAGATTTCCTCGGAAGGCTACAGCTTTGATCCGAAATTCACTCCCGATGGCAGATCGCTGATCTATCGGATTCTCAAAGGCACCCTGGCGGCATCGGATTCGAGCGAACTCCGCCTTGTTGATCTGGAATCAGGACGCAGCGAGCGCCTGCTCTCCGAGATACCGGCGGCCGGCCTATTGTCGCTGGCGTACGACATCTCGTCCGACGCTCAGCACCTGGTCATTGCCACCGACAACGACCGCGGCCCGCTGTGGCTTGCCGCGCTCGACCGGCGGTCGCCGCCGCACCTGATTCCCGGTGTGCAAGGGGGCCATCCGTTATTCGGCGCGGGTGGCGACATCCTCTTCAACATTCGCGAGGGGGCCTCCAGGTTTGCCTACCGGATGAAGCAGGATGGCAGCGGACGCGAAAAGGTGCTCGAGCGACCCATTGCCGGAGTCCGTGGCATGTCTCCGGATGGCCAATGGCTGATCGTCCGGGCGCCCGAGGGTCGAGGCACCGTGGCGCTCGCTGTCCCGACGACCGGAGGCGACCCGATTCCGATTCTCGCGGCAGCGTCCCCCGATAACGTCGACGCTGCGCAACTCCGGTGGCCGGCCGACGGGCGCCAGTTGTTCGTGTCGTTCCCGACGACCCAGAGCCTCTCGACTTCCGGACACACGTATATCGTCGAGTTGCGGCGCGGACAGATGTTCCCGGACATCCCGGCTGGCGGATTCAAGTCGGAGGCGGAGATCGCCGCGTTGCCTGGCACACGGCGCATCGAAGTGTTCGACGTCGCCCCCGGACCTTCACCAGACACTTACGCATTCTCGCAGGGGACGACGCAGCGCAACCTGTATCGCATTCCACTGCCGTGATCATCGATCGCGTGTCACGCGCAGCCGCACGTAGACGAACGAGTGCACAGCGCCACGCGGCGTGATGTTCGGAAGACCGCTGCACATCGTCGGTCCATCCTCGGCAAAGGTCTCCATGGCGCAATTACTCAGCTGTCAGCGCCGACACCGCACGCGTCGATCAAACGCAACGAAAGCGTCGGGGCCGTTTGAAACCAACTCACTTCGTCCGAGCGTTTCGTCTTCTGTTCACGCGCGCGCCCGAAGCGGATGACGCCGTAATTCAACGCGACGCTGCCTTGAGGCGCTCGATGGCCTGCCTGGCCTGATCAACGTAGGGCCCGCCGAGCGCGATGTAGCGCTCGTAGGTCCTGATCGCCTCGTCGCGATCGCGGTCGTTCCCCAAATACCGTTTCGCGTCGGCGTTGTACCGCCGCTGCGACGTGTACTTGAGATCGAGCGCCGCGGCGAGGTTCAAGTACGTTGTCGGCTCGTTCGGCGCCACCTGCGTCCCTTCCTGAAACGTGCGAATCGCCTCGTCGGTCGCGCCGGCCGCCGCCTGAACAGTGCCGAGGTCGTTGTACACCTCCGCGTCGAGCGGCCAGCGCTCTTTCGCCGCGCGCAGCACGGCGATCGCCTTCGCGCGATCCTTCAATTGCACGTAGGCGTCGGCGAGATCGAAATACACGGGCGCGTATTCCGGATGCCGCGTGCGCACGGTCTCCCAGTCGGCCGCCGCCTCGCTGAAGCGGCCCAGCGCGTAGTTCGACGTGCCGAGCGCGTAGCGCACCCAGGTGAGCGCGCCCGGCCGCATGGCCGCGGCCGAGAGGGCCGTCCGCGCCGTCTCGAGATCGCCGCGCTGGTAGGCCTGCCAGCCCGCCTCCGCGTTCGTGTCGGTCCAGCCGCCACTGTCCACGCGATCGGCGCTGCGCGCCGCCATCGGACGCAGGCGCATCGCGGGACTCGCTGACGGCGCGGCAGGCACGACGACGCCCGCGGCGATCGGAACGTCCGGGGCCGCTGCCGCCTCCGCAGGCGCAGCAGTCTCGACGACGACCGGCTTCGCACGCATGGCTTCCCAGCGGATCGCGCCCGCCGGCAACGCGACGGCCGGCGTCCTGGCCGTATCGAGCACGTGCCGCATCCTGACGGTCGCGCCCGCGCGGCGCGTCTTCACCGTCACGCGCTGCGCGCCGTCCGCGTCGCGATCGGGACGGAATCCCAGCACGTAGTACGCATCGGCGTCCCGCGCCACTTGCTCCGTCGCGGCGTCGAACGATCCGGCGCCGCGCGCGACGAAGCCGCCGGTCTCGCTGGCGAGCCGATCGGCCTCGCCGTTGGTGGCGTTCGAGGCGCCGAGGTCGAAGACGTAGAGTCGCGCGTCCGCGCGCGATGCGGCGTCGAGCGTGTCGTCGAGGAGCCGCGCCGATCCGCCCGGCGCCGGAGCTTCGGAGAGCAGCAGCACGGCCTTCGGTCCGACGACGCGCGTCAAGCTGCCGATCAGCGCCGGAAGCACAGCCGTCGCGCGTCCCGCGGCCCGGGCGTCGTCGGCCATCGCCGCGTTCGCCTGAAATCGATCGCCCGTGGGCGCGCAGTCGGCCGGATGATCCGGATCGCACGCGGGTCGAAACGGCTCGAGCAACGGGGCGTCGTCGGCTCGCGGCGCCACACGCGCGCGCTTGATCGCCCGGGCGAGCGCGTCCTTGTCCGTCAACAGGCGATTGCCGACGAGCTGGCCATCCGCGTAGACGCCACCGAGGTCGCCCGTGCGAAACTGTTTCGCGATCAGCGCGTTCGCGGCGCTCTGCGCGCGCTTGAGACTCGCGGGCGTCAGATGCGGTTCATCGAACACGATGACGAACGTGCGTGAGAGACGGGAACGCGCGGCCGTCAGGTCCACGAACGCGACGCGATCGATCCGCTGAACCCGGCCGCCCAGCTCGAGCTCGAACTCGTCGGGCTCCACGTCCGTCAGGAGACGTCCGCTTCGATCCTGGATGATGACCCGCAGCTCGACGAGGGGGCGCTCGGGAGAATCGGCTGTGGGAACTTGCGGCATCCGGCCGGCGGGACCGGCCTGCAGGGTCACGAGGAATGCGAACGGCCAGCCAGACGCCAGCACCCGCTTCATGACACCGGGCATGCTAGCATAGGCGGCTCGCTGCACTCCCCAATGGTGCTCGCCGCCGGCGCGTCGCTCGGCCCGTACAGGATCGTCTCGCTGCTCGGCGCGGGCGGGATGGGCGAAGTCTACAAGGCGACCGACACCCGACTGGATCGCCTCGTCGCGATCAAGGTTCTCCCGTCCGCTGACAGCGAGCTGCGCGCCCGTTTCGAGCGCGAGGCGCGCGCCATCGCGGCGCTGACCCATCCGCACATCTGCACGCTGCACGACGTCGGCCGGCAGGACGAGGTCGACTATCTCGTGATGGAGTACCTCGAGGGCGAGACGCTGGCCGATCGCCTCGGCAAAGACAAAGACGACCCGCTGCCGCTCGATCAGGCGCTCGTCTGCGCCATCGAAGTCGCCGAAGCGCTCGACAAGGCGCACCGCGCCGGCATCGTCCATCGCGATCTGAAACCCGGCAACATCATGCTCACGAAGGCCGGCGCCAAGCTGCTCGACTTCGGTCTCGCGAAGCTCCGGCCGTCGACACCAGGCGTCGTGACCGGAATGAGCGCGATGGCGACGACGGCCGCGCCGCTCACCGGACAGGGCGCGATCCTCGGCACGCTGCACTACATGTCGCCCGAGCAGCTCGACGGCCAGGACGCCGACGCGCGCTCCGACATCTTCTCGTTCGGCGCCGTGATCTACGAGATGGTCACCGGCAAGAAAGCGTTCGAAGGCAAGAGCCAGGCGAGTCTGATCGGCGCGATCATGTCGCCCAATCCGCGCCCGATGACGACGCTGCAGCCGTCGGCGCCGCCCGCGCTCGATCGCATCGTCCGCAAGTGCGTCGCGAAGGAACCCGAAGATCGCTGGCAGACGATGGAGGACGTGATCCGCGAGCTGCGGTGGACCGCGGAACCGGCGCGGCCGGTGACGCGCTTCGCGATCGCGCTGGGTCCGCGCGATCAGTTCTCTGGAACGGGCCGCCACATCGTCGCGCTCTCGCCTGACGGTACGCGGCTCGCGTACGTCGCCAACGATCGGCTGTACCTGCGCGAGCTGCACGAGCTCGAGCCGGCGGCGATTCCCGGCACTGAAGGCGCGGGCTACGGACGCAACCCGTTCTTCTCGCCGGACGGCAAATGGATCGGCTTCTGGCAGGACGGCTCGCTGAAAAAGATCCCGACCCACGGCGGCGAGGCGGTCACGATCTGCAAGACGCAGATGCCGTGGGGCGCCGACTGGAGCGAGGACGGAACGATCGTGTTCGGCCTGGGATCCGAGGGCGTGTGGCGCGTCTCCGACGGCGGCGGCGCGGCCGACTGCCTCGTGCGTCTGCGCGACGGCGCGGCGCACGGCCCGCACCTGCTGCCGGGCGGCACCGCCGTGCTGTTCACGCTGCATATGGGGCTGGGCGGCTGGGACAACGCGCAGATCGTCGTGCAGCCGCTCGACGGCAGCCCGCGTCAGACGGTGATCCAGAGCGGCACCGACGCGCGGTACGTGCCGACGGGACACATCCTCTACGTGCGCGCGGGCACGCTCTTCGCGGCCGGATTCGATGCCGCGACGCGCACGCTCACCGCCGTTCCGGCCCCGATGCTGGAAGGCATCTCGCAGGCGACGACGCAGGCGACGGGCGCCGCGCAGTTCAGCATCGCGCGGCAGGGCTCGCTGGCCTACGTGCCGGCCAGCGCGCAGGTCGCGGCGAAGCGCGCGCTCGTCTGGGTCGATCGGCAGGGCCGCGAGGAACCGATCAACGCGCCGGCGCGCGCGTATCAGTACGCGCGGCTCTCGCCGGACGGATCGCGCATCGCGCTCGACATCCGCGATCAGGACGACGACATCTGGATCTGGGACGTCGGCCGCGACGCGATCACGCGCGTCACGTTCGACAAGGCGGCCGATCGCTATCCCGTCTGGTCGTCTGACGGCCGCCGGCTGGTGTTTTCGTCGGCGCGCGCGGGCGGCGCGAATCTCTTCTGGCAGACCGCCGACGGCACCGGCACGGTCGCGCGGCTGGCCGAGAGTCCCAACGCGCAGTTCCCCACCGCCACGTCGCCCGACGGGATCTGGCTGTTGTACGAAGAGCAGACGCCGGCCGCTTCGTACATGAAGATGCTCGCGCTCGACGACGACCGCCAGGGCCTGCCGCTCGTGAAGAGTCTGTTCGCGGGACAGAACGCGGAGATGTCGCCCGACGGACGCTGGCTGATTTATCAGTCCAGTGAGTCGGGGAAAGACGAGATCTACGCGCGGCCGTTCCCCGACGTGATGCGCGGCTGCTGGCAGGTGTCCAAGAACGGCGGACTGCAGCCGCTCTGGGCGCGCAGCGGGACGGAGCTCTTCTACCTCTCGCCCGCTGGCGCCATCATGAGCGTGAGAATCGCGAAGGGTAACGAGTGGACGAGCACGGCGCCGGTGAAGCTGTTCGAAGGCAAGTACTACTTCGGCGGCGCCGGCGTCGGGCGGACCTACGACGTGTCACCCGACGGCCAGCGCTTCCTGATGATCAAGCCAACGGGCGCGGCCGAACAAACGGCCACGCCCTCGACCATTGTCGTCGTGCAGAACTGGTTCGAAGAGTTGAAGAACCTCGCGCTCGCCGGCCCCTAGCCGACGAACGTCAACGCGGCGACGACAAATAGCTGAAACTCGACGGATCGCTATCAGGGTCCAGATTCCCGCGGGGCCGGAGGTACATGATGGCGCTATGAAACCGTTCCAGCGCCGAGAAGTGAACCACATCACAGCTCGCGCCAAGGCCGCCGCCCATGATGTTTGGACTGTCCACATCTGAAGGAATGTGAAAGAGACCGAGCGCATGGCCTGTCTCATGGAAGATCAGCCCTTGACCGATTCCTGAAGCACAGTAGTACCCATTCGGTGGGCTCGTATAGACGCCCACAAGCACGGTTCCCGCCACGCCGCCGCCAATGCTCGCATTGCCGCCGATCCCCGAATAGGCCTGCGGATTCGTGCCGCGATCAAAAAACTGAATCACAATCCATCCGGGCTCACTTTGATGGCGTAAGTCAGTCCCCATCTCGATGCTTCCGGGTTGCAGGCGACCCGCTGTCACCTCCGAGACGATGACTGGAATGCCGGAGACTGTGAGATCGATGGCATGTCCTGGAACAGGTCTACCCGTATCGCTGAAATTCTGGCCGGGATCAACAAGCTCGGTTCGAATGTAGAAACTCGGATTTCCAGGCCAGACTACCAACCCACGAGGGTCAAACGATCCGTTCAGGTCTTTGGCGTTACGCGCAAGTTGCCGATAGAACGTCGGGTCGAATGGTGGCGCCAGGGAGATCAGATCAATCGTCACGCCGTGAGTGCTTCTCGCGATTCGAGTCAGACGAGTCGCGTGACCCGCCGCCTGCACCGTGACCTGGAATGAGGCCGGCCCCTCATATTGAAAGGAGAAGGCCCCGGAGCTGTCAGTGGTGGCAAGCGTCCCGCCCCGAGTCGAGTCGACGATTTGAGCGCCTGCAATTGGATTCCCGCTGGGGTTCGAAAGGAGCCGGCCTGAAATCGTGGCCGTCCCGACAGTGAGGGTCGCTGTCGCAGAATTGACGGCGCCGGCAGGATTCGACACGCGCACCCAGTAGGCGGTCGTGGTCGTCAACGCCGGCGTTGTGTAATTGCTCGCGGTCGCGCTCGCCACGAGGCTCGCGGTGTTGCCACTGGTGCCTGCAAACCACTGATAGCTGAGCGGCGCGGTGCCGCTGGCTCCCACCGTCAGCGTGGCTGTTTGTCCAGGCGCAATCGACTGGCTCTGTGGTTGAGTCGTAATCGTGGGCGCGCCGTTGGTCGGCCCGGTGGTTACAGTGCTGGTAGGCGTGGCTGGCGCGCTCGACGACCCGCAGGCCTGAAAGAAGAGCGCGACCAGGAATGCCTGCGCCAACGCGCCCAGGCGTCGAAACGCGTGGGGGACGCGCGGCCACTTCCTCATCCGCTGTAAAGGATACACCTGACTGCGCCCCCGCGCGGCTGCGCTTGTGGTAAGGTCTGCGCCAAGACGTGAAAGGCCGGCGACTCCTTCGACGCGTCATCTCCGCCGGTTTCGTCGCCGCCCTTCTCCACGCGCGACCGCTGGAAGCCATAGACACCGTCGGGTGTTACGCGGCGGTCGACCCGGCCACATTCAATCACGCCGGCCTGACACAACTCACCTGGGCCGCGGATATCCTCGAGTACGACTCCGTTCCTGCCAATCCCAATCCATTTCGGCTCCGCATCGATTTCATGGACGTCGGTTTCATGGGAAGGGGATTCGGCGCAAGCGACCCGTATCCGTTCATGTCGATCACGACAGCTATCCAGAATGTGGGTCACACGTTCACCGATGATTCGGCCGCGGACGTTGGCACCTTTCCCGGTCTCGGGCTGTACCTGTCGTCGCTGCAGGCGGGACTTGGGGACAATCAGCATGGAGTCGCGCTGCGCGCTGACCCTCAGGCGTTTCCACGTTTCGGCAGGGTCTTCCAGAACGTCGATGGCGGCGGATTCAGTGGCAAGAACATTTATTCACGTCAGACCATCGGCGTGCCGTCGGCCGCGCGGCCAATCAGCGTTCGCTGGACGGTGCAGAAGGTC
Source organism: Terriglobia bacterium (assembly GCA_020073005.1). Taxonomy (GTDB): domain Bacteria; phylum Acidobacteriota; class Vicinamibacteria; order Vicinamibacterales; family CAVVIG01; genus SRVP-36. Next base: position 39,534 of record JAIQFX010000076.1, read on the forward strand.
GGCACGGCAACGAACCCGCCGCTGAGTCTCTCCAAGGACATTCTCGGCCGTTGGGTTCCCCTGTCAGGGACGTTCGTGATCTGGCATTTTCAAGTGGCGATCAACGGCGTCACCACGGACGTCTCCGACTACTACCTGCCGATCGAGAAGGCCGAGTACATCTGGTCTTACGCTCCCCTGACCTTCGTTCCCGAGCAGTTCGGCTCGGCCTCGCAGATTCTCCAGGCGCAGAAGAGCACCGTCCGGTTCAGCGACATGCGCGCGTCTGATGGAACGGCTGTGTATCCCATCCTGGACTGGTTTCTTTCCTATTGCATCGACGACCAGGCCGGCAACCGCGATCCGCATTACGGTTGGCGAACGGACGGCGTCTCCTTGACGGATTCGGTCGGGCACGCCGACGATCCGACCGCGAGCACCCGGACCGTAGGGACAAGGTTCGCGCTTGGAGTTCCGTCCGTGCCGGAACCAGCCTCGGGATTGCAGGCACGCGTGACCGACTCGACAGTCTTGCTGAAATGGGTCTCCCCAACGTCTGGGAGTCCGCCGACCTCGTACGTTATTCAGGCAGGATCGCGCGTCGGCACAAGTAATCTTGCGAACGTCTCGACGAACACCACGCTGACCAGTTACACGGCCAATGACGTTCCCGACGGCACGTACTTCGTACGTGTGCTTGCGTCGAACGCGGTCGGCGCCAGCCTTCCGTCCAACGAAATTGCCGTCAGTGTACTTGCCGGATGCGTTGCCCCGCCCGTCGCGCCGGCCAATCTGACCTTCACCCTCAACGGATCAACAGTCAACCTCGCATGGAATGCGAGCGCCGGAGCGTCATCATATGTCGTTCAAGCGGGCACTACCTTCGGCACGAGCAACATCGCCGCGATCGATACCGGAAACGCGCTGCCCTCGCTGTCCGCTGTCAACGTCCCGAGCGCAACCTACTACGTTCGCGTCCTCGCTAAGAATTCGTGCGGACTGAGCCCGCCGTCCAACGAGATTGTCTTCAGTCGCTGAAGCGTACGACGTCTGAGCCGCGTCGCGACGCGGCGTTCCTGTCTACTTGACTACGACGACCGTCTCGTTGGATGGTCCGCTGAGACCACAGCCGTTCTTGCTTCGCAGACGCACGTAATACGTGCCGGCCCCAATCCCCGGCGCGACCAGACCAACCTGGTTCGAGTTTCCGATAGGGGCGAACGGACTGATGAAGCCCTGGAACGACGTCATCGAATTCGTGATGTCGCTGACCGCAAGGTTCGCCAGGCCCGATGCACTCCCCGCCTCAAGCACGTAGCCGGTTGCCCGCGCGCCGGAAGTCCACCGCAGAATGACGGTAGAACCGAGCGCGATGTTGACGACGTTTGTCGGGGCGACAGGAGCCGCGGAACAGGGTCCGACTTGCAGGACACTCTCATTCGACTCGCCACTCGTCGTCACGCCGTCTGTCGCCATGACCCGAATGTAGTAGAGGCCATTCGCGATGCCATCGGCCGACAACGTCGTCGCGGACGATCCAGTGTTGAACAGGGCGACATCGGATGCGCCGGTCACCGAACCCACGGCGATCACATAGCCTGTGATCGCGCCCGTCCCAGCGCCCCAGCTGAGGGAGACACTCGAGCCGGACGACGAGACCGTGAGGTCCGTCGGCGCACCGAGTGACGGCCTCAGTGATTGCCGGTAATTCGCGACCGTCGTCCGCGTAGTGGAGATTGCGCGCGCGCAATCCTGAGTTGCAGTCCCGGTGGGATGGCCTTGATATGTATTGTTGGGACTTGAGTACTGCAACAGATAGTTACATCCGCTGCTGCAGTCCAGGCCGGTGCCGTACGACATGATGTCTTTGAACTTGTTCGTGAAATCCGTGAACCCCTGGGCGTAGAACAGGGGGCCGAGGTTGCCACCGTTGTTCGCGGGATCGTGAAGACAGCCCATGTTGTGACCGAGCTCGTGCGGCAGCGGGCCGAAGTACGGCTGCGGAAAGGTATTGGTGCCGGTTTGGTACGCGATCGCGCTGAACGCCTGACTCTGAGAACTCGGATCGACGTTCGTCAGCAGGTACGCGATGCCGGAGATGGTCGGGTCATGACTGACGATGATCGTCACGAGATCCGCGCCAAGACGATCCCGATCCTTCTGGACCGCAGGATTCTGCGCGAGCGCGCTCAACGCGTTCCCCGCGCTGTCAGACTCGGCATAGGCCATCTCGATCGCGCCCACCAGGCGAAACCGCGTCGGGATTCCGCTCGAAAGGTACGCCGAGTTGATCAACGCGATAGTGGCCGTCACTCGTGAGTTCACGGCGGCGAGCCCGCCCATCGCGTTCTTGGCCGCGGTGGTGTAGTACAAGAGCAGATCGAGCGTATCCCCCGAATCCGCACCAGTTGCGCCGACTGCGGGCACAGCGTCCACGGGCGCTCCGGAAACGAGTGGCTCGACGCCTGGAAGCATCGCGTCAGGAGCGAGATCAGCGATCGTGTAGCTGCCGTCAGACTGCCAGGTCGCCGAATAGAAGTGTCCGGGAACCGAAATCGCCGCGGATAGCACGCCGCCCGCGACCGAGAGAATCACCTGACTTGCCTCGACGCCGGAAACCGTTCCCACCCACGCGGTACCGTTCGTGGCGGCCACGCGCTCGAGTCGATCGAACTGCGCGACCAGATTCACGTCGGTGAACAGATTCAGGTTCACGCTGCGCGCCGGCGACGGCGCCCGCGACGCCCAGCCTGACGGCGCCGGCCCCGGAGCCGTCAGCATCTCCAGATGCACGGCAGTCGTTCGGCTCCGGCGCACGATCGATCCTCGCATCACCGAGGACGCAGCGATGCGTCGACCCCCTTCGTCGGTGAACAACGCGTTCGGCGTCTGCGCGAACGCTGCCACCGGCCTCCCAATCACGATCAGCGCGGCCAGCGTCAGCCAGCCCTGGCGCAACAACCGACGCCGTGCCTGCATACCCTGTCCTTTTGCCAGGTAGATCTCGACAGCCGGCGCGCTGAAGCGCTCGCGCTTTCCGGTCATTGAACGCGGAGGTAGCGCGAGGCTTCAGCCGAGCGACTGTCTATCGGAACTGTGCCACGGCTTCGTTCGACGCGCCGCTCGTCCCGCAGCCGTTCCTCCCTTTGACGCGCAGGTAGTACGGGCCGCCGCCCAGTGGACCGTAGCTCCAGCTCAGCTGGTTCGGGAAGCCGCCCACCTGGGTGCCGCCCGGCACCGCGACGGTCGCACTCGTGATGTCGAGCACCGCGAGATTCGACGCTCCGGACACGGACCCGGCTTCCAGGATGTAGCTGGTCGCGCGCGCGCTCGGGTTCCACGCGATGACGAGCGTGCTGCCGGTGATGTTGACGTTCAGGTTTGCCGGCGCCGACGGAGCCAACGAGCACCCGCCCACCTGAAGCACCGCCTCGTTCGACGGCGATCCCGTCGTCCCTCCGGACGTCGGCGACACGCGCACGTAGTACAGCCCGTTGGCAATCCCGCCCGCCGAGAACGTCGTCGACGCGTTGCCCGTGTTGAGACTCGCGAGGTCCGCCTTGCCGCTCGACGAGCCGGCTTCGATCAAGTATCCGGTGGGTGAGCCGCTCCCCGCGGTCCACGTGAGCGTGATGTTGGATCCCGACGAGGACGCGGCCAGATTCGTCGGCGCGCCGAGCGCGCCGCTGACCGACTGGCGGAAGTTCGCCACGACACTCCGCGTGTTGTTGATCGTGCGCGCGTTGTCCTGCGTCGCGGTCCCCGATGGGAAGCCGTTGTACGTGTTCGTCGCGCTCGAGAACTGGGTCATCTGCTGGCAACCTGTGCAGTTGTTCCCGTACGACATCACGTCGTAGAACTTGTGCGTGAAGTCCGTGTAGCCGAGCGAGTACGAATACGCGCCGCCCGAATCGCTGCTGCCGTTGTTGCCCGGCTCGTGCAGGCAGCCCATGTTGTGCCCCATCTCGTGGGCGAGTGCGAAGATGTAGCCGGTGAAGCTGTAGTAGACGACAACGTTATATGCGCTGCCTTCGAAGCTCTGATTGATGCTGCCACTGCTCATGATGTAACCAAGACCGCTGTTGCTCGAGTTCTTGCTCACGAGCAGCGAGACGATATCCGCGCCCAGCCGATTGCGATCAGCCTGCGCCGTCGCGTTCGCGCGAATCGCGGGCAGGTCGGTGAAGAGATCGCCGGTCTCCGCGTAGTTCATCTCGAACGCGCCGACGAGGCGCACCTGCGTGCCGATTCCGCTCGCCTTGTAGACGGCATTCGTCTCCGCGATCGTGGCGGTGATCAACGCGTTGACCGCCGCTGCGCCGCTGGCCGCGTTCTTGGTTGTGGTCGTGTAGTACAGGAGCAGGTCGAACGTGTCGCCGCTGTCCGCCCCGGCGGTCGGCGGGACGTCCGCCGCGGGCGCGTCCAGTGCCGGCGCGAGCGGCTCGGCACCCTGCGGGATCGCGCTCGGGTTCACCTCGGCGATCGTGTACGCGCCGTCAGCTTCTCGCCTCACGGAATAGAGACGGCCCGCCGCGCTCACGCTCGCGCTGAGGACGCCGTCGGACACGGCGAGAATCACCTGGCTGTCCTCATCACCCGCGACCTTCCCCACCCACGCGGACCCGTTCGCCGCCGGCACGATCTCCAGATGATCGAAGAAGGCGACCAGGTTCACGTCGCTGAACAGATTGAGATCGATGCTCCGCGCGGCTGACGGCGCGGCTGCCGCGGCCCAGCCTGACAGAGCCGGGGCCGGCGCCGGCGCGCTCAGCATCTGCAGGTTGACTGTCGTGGTCCGGCTGCGGCGCACCATCGAAGGGCCGCTCGCCCCTCCCGGCGCGGCGGCGAGGCCCGCGGCTGCCGGCCGCTCGTCGGAGAACAAGGCGTTCGTCTGAGCGAACGCAAGCGAGGGATGCCAGGCGGACGCGATCACTGCCAGCACGGACCAGCCGACGAAACGCCGCAGACGCACGCAGAGAGACAGAGCCATCACCTATCCTCCAAATTGACCCAAATGGTAGTCCATATGCCGGTACATCAACCGGCCCCATTGCCGCCCGTCGATCCTGCCGAACGCGACGTGCTCGGCCCACGGTCCGTCGATGTCGCGGGCGACGAAGCGCGTCATCGCGGACCTCAGCGTCGCCAGTTCAGTCGTCCATTCCAGCGGATTCCGGCTCAACAGCTCGGGCGCCGTCGGCACGCCCCTCGGCCACGGCATGTAGAACATCACGAGCGTGTTGACCGGCCAGAACCTCAGCGGGCTCGGCTTCGGGGCCGGCGTCAGTTCGCCGTAACTGGATCGCAGCGCGTCGGTGACGTGGGTCACCATCCGTGGCGCGTCCAGCCGGCCCCACTTCGGCGTTGCGCTGGGCGACAGGGATTCGAACCGGCCGAGAAGGTCGTCTCGATCCATGCTGCTCCACAGCGTATGCCTCGCCACCCCGGCGCCTCCTGGTGCATTCTAGTATCGGTTCGCGCCGGTAAACCCTCCCATGAGCGATCACTTTTTTGTCACGTGTCCATATTGCGGCGAGCAGGTCGAGGTCTACCTGGAACCGGACGTCAAAGGGAGCTTTGTTCAAGACTGTGAGGTCTGCTGCAATCCCTGGCGCGTGCGGGTCCGCGGCCGCGGCGACGAGCGCACGGTCGACGTCGGCCGCGCGGACGGATCGGAGTAAGCATGGCCGATTTCGACGTCTTCGGTCTCGGCGACGTCGTCCTGCACTGCGGCGTAACGCTGCGACAGGCGACGCTCGCGTACAAGACGTACGGCACGTTGAACGCCGCGCGCGACAACGTGGTCGTGATCCCGACCTTCTACGCCGGCCATCACACCGACGTCGAGGTGATGCTGGCGCCGGGCCGCGCCCTCGACCCCGCGAAGTACTTCATCGTCGTGCCGAACATGTTCGGCAACGGTCTGTCCTCGTCGCCGAGCAACACGCCGCCGCCGAACGATCGCGCGGCGTTTCCCGCGGTCACCGTCTACGACAACGTCGTCTGCCAGCATCGGCTGCTCGCCGGGAAGCTCGGCGTCTCGCGCGTGAAGCTGGTCGCCGGCTTCTCGATGGGCGCGCAGCAGGCGTTTCAGTGGGGCGCGCTGTTTCCGGACATCGTCCAGGCGATCGCGCCGATCTGCGGGACTGCGCGCACGTCGCCGCACAACTTCGTCTTCCTCGAAGGGCTGAAAGCGGCGCTCACCGCCGACGCGGCGTTTCAGGACGGCTGGTACGACGACGGCTCGCCGCCGACGAAGGGCCTGATCGCCTTCAGCCGTGTCTACGCCGGCTGGGTGTACTCGCAGGACTTCTATCGCGAGCAGGAGTACCTCAAGATGGGCCTCGCGTCGATCGAGGACGTGCTCCGCTTTTCGGAAGCGCGCTACCGATCGCGCGACGCCAACGATCTGCTCGCCATGCTCTCGACGTGGCAGCACGCCGACATCGGCGCCAACCCGCGGTTCGGCGGCGATTTCGTGGCCGCGCTGAGGTCGATCACCGCGAAAGCGATCGTGATGCCGAGTGCGACGGACCTGTACTTCCGCGTGCGGGACAACGAGATCGACGTCACGCACATGCCCAACGCCGAGCTGCGGCCCATCCCGTCCATCTGGGGACATGCGGCCGGGCGCGGCGGCAATCCCGTGGATAATGACTTCATCGACCGTGCCCTCAAGGAGCTGCTGACATGACGACGGTGACGACTCCGGATCTCGACGTCCTGCGGACGTTGAACCAGGCCTATCTCGACAACGTGCTTCACGGGGACGTCGACGGCTTCAGGCGCATCCTCGCCGACGACTTCCTCGCGTCGATGCCCGACGGCGCGCTCCTGACGAAGGATGTGTTCCTGGCGCGGACGGGCGGTCCGCGCACGCTGTCGCGCCTGACGGCTGACGATGTGCGCATCCGCATCCTCGGACCAGTCGCGATCATCCACGCCGAGACGCGCTTCACGACGCTCGGCGGCCAGGAAGGACGCGGCCGCTACACGGACATCTGGGAGAAGCGCGGCGCGAACTGGCTCGCCGTCGCCGCGCACGTGACGCGCCTGTGATCGCGAGGACGATCGGGGTCATCGGCGCAATCAGCCTGATGATCGCTGCGGCGGCGTTCGCGCCGAGTGATGCCGAGTGGCCGGTCAACGGCGGCGTCGACAACATCCGCTATTCCGCGCTGACGCAGATCAATCGCGACAACGTCGCGAAGCTGCAGCCGGCGTGGACGTACGACTCGCACGACGCCTTCAAGGCGTCGGAGATGCAGAGCAACCCGATCGTCGTCGACGGCGTGATCTACGCGACGACGCCGACGCTCAAGGTTGTCGCGATCGACGCGGCGAGCGGCCGTCAGATCTGGAAGTTCGACCCGAGCGGCGGCGCGAACTCGACCGCGCGGTTCAGGCACCGCGGCGTGACCGTGCACGAGGATCGCGTCTTCGTCACGTATCGCAACTGGCTCTACGCGCTCGACAAGAAGACCGGCCAGCCGATCAAGACGTTCGGACATGGAAACGATGTCGGGCGCGTCGATCTGCGCGAAGGCCTCGGCATGGCCGCCGAGCGCGCGAGCGTCAGCGCCAGCACGCCAGGATCGATCTTCGAGGACATGCTCATCATGGGCAGCAGCGTCCCGGAGACGCTGCCCGGCACGCCCGGTCACATCCGCGCCTACGACGTGAACACCGGCAAGCTGCGTTGGATCTTCCACACGATTCCGCAGCCCGGCGAGTTCGCGTACGACTCGTGGCCGCCCGACGCGTACAAACTGATCGGCGGCGCCAACGCGTGGGCCGGCGTCACCGTCGACACGAAGAACGCGATGGTCTTCGCCGCGACCGGCTCCGCGTCGTTCGACTTCTACGGCATCAACCGGCACGGCGACAATCTGTTCGCCAACTGCGTCCTCGCGCTCGACGCGCGCACGGGCAAACGCCTCTGGCATTTTCAGGGCATCCGGCACGACGTCTGGGACTGGGACTTCCCCGCCGCGCCGAGTCTCGTCACGGTGAAGCGCAACGGCCGCAGCGTCGAAGCGGTCGCGCAGATCACGAAATTCGGCTACGTCTACGTCCTCGATCGCAAGACAGGCGAGTCGCTTTTCCCGCTGGCCAATCGCCGCGTGCCGCCATCCGAAGTTGACGGCGAGAAGCTCGCCGAGACGCAACCGTATCCGCTGAAGCCGCCGTCGTTCACGCGGCAGGGTCTCACCGAGGACATGCTGACGAAGCGCACGCCCGAAGCGCACGCGGCTGTCCTCGAACGGTTCCGTCAGTTCGGATCCGGCATGTTCGCGGGACCGACCGAGCGCGGCGTGATCGTCTTTCCCGGCTTCGACGGCGGCGCCGAGTGGGGCGGCGCGGCGTTCGATCCCGATTCGGCGTTGCTCTACGTCAACGCGAACGAGATGCCGTGGATCGTGCGGCTGATCCCGAACAACGACGCATCCTTATATAAGGTGAACTGCGCGACGTGCCACCGCGACGATCGCAAGGGCACGCCGTCGGCGCCGTCGCTCGAGAACATCGGCCAGCGGCGGACCCGCGAAGAGATCGCCACACTGATCCGCGAAGGCACGGGCCGCATGCCCGGCTTTCCCGATATGGGCGGCCGCAACATCGCCGACCTGACGGACTTCCTGCTCACGGGCGTCGACAAGGGCGAGGATCCGACGTTCAAGAGCGATCCGGCGTGGCTCAAGTACCGCATCGACGGCGAGACGCTGTTCCGCGATCCGGACGGCTATCCGCCGATCACGCCGCCGTGGGGCACGCTGAACGCGATCGATCTGAACGCCGGCACGATCCGCTGGAAGATTCCGCTCGGCGAGTATCCCGAGCTCGTCGCGAAGGGACTGAAGAACACCGGCAGCGACAACTACGGCGGGCCGATCGTGACGGCCGGCGGCCTGGTGTTCATCGGGGCGACGAACTTCGACAAGAAGTTCCGCGCGTTCGACAAGCTGACCGGCACGCTGCTGTGGGAGACCACGCTGCCCGCGGCCGGCAACGCCACGCCGGCGACCTACACAATCAGCGGCAAGCAGTACGTCGTCATCGTGTGCGGCGGCGGCAAGAACGGCGCGGAGTCTGGCAGCGCAATTGTTGCGTTCGCGCTGCCGTGAAATTAGGAATTAGGGATTAAGGAATTAGGAATGACGGAATTCCAAACGACCTGAGACTCTCTCATTCTTAATTCCTAATTCTCAATTCTTAATTTCCTACTCAGCTCTCAGCGCAGTGATTGGGTCGACGGCTAGCGCGCGCAGCGCCGGCATGAGCGAACCCGCAATCGTCATCACGACCGCGAGCGCGCCGACGGCGGCGAACGTCGCCGATGCGCACAAGCGGCGCCATGCCGAACCCGACGCCCGTGATCACGGTGAGCGCGATCGCGAACGACAGCACGCGGGAATCGACGGTCGGCGCGCTCGCCATCGGGACAACGGCGGGCACGAGCCGGTTCAGCAGCGGCACGGCCGCATACGCGAGGCCGACGCCGATGGCGCCGCCGAGGGCGGCGAGCACCAGGCTCTCGGTCAGCAGTTGCCGGATCATCCGCGCGCGCCCGGCGCCGATCGCGGCGCGGACCGCGAGCTCGCGCCGGCGCGAAGACGCCCGACGGGGTAATGCCAATTGTTGTTGCGATCGGAGTACTCCTGCTCGGGAAACCGGGTCGCCGTCCAGTACAGCGCATCGGCGGTCGGAAAGCGGAACGCCTGCGGCATGACGCCGATGATCGTGTACGACTCGGAGTCGAGGCGCACCGGCTTCCCGATCACGCCGGCGTCGCCGCCGAATTCGTCTGCCACAGCCGGTAGCTGAGAACGATCGTCCCGGGCGCGCCGGCGCGGTCATCCCCGGCGGCGAACAGGCGTCCGATCAGCGGCTGCACGCGCAGCGTCGGAAACAGATCCGCCGAGACGGCGGCACCTTCGACACGCAACGGTTCCGTCGGCCCGATCAGATTGCCGATCGCAAGATGATAGAGACCGAGGCTTTCGAAGACCGTGCTCGCCTGCTTCCAGTCGCGATAGTTCGCGGCCGAGAGTTCCATCCGGCTGTAGCCGGCCGTCCGCTCGTACATCCTCACGAGCCGTTCAGGCTCGGGGAACGGCAGCGGACGGATGAGCACGAAGTCCGTCACGGAGAACGCGGCGGTCGTGGCGCCGATGCCGATGGCGAGGATGGCGACTGCCGTGACCGCGAAGCCCGGCGCACGGCGCATCGTCCGCATCGCGTAAGTCAGATCCTGCCGGAGGCTGTCCCACATGTACGTATGGCTCCCCTTGGTCCGGCTATAGGACGGGGCGCAGACTAGAATGGTTGGCCATGGACAAGACGTTTCTGCTGATCGCCGGCGTCGCCGGATTCATCGGCGTCGGATTCGGCGCCTTCGGCGCCCACGGGCTGCGCGGACGCCTGACGCCGGAGATGCTGGCCGTGTTCGAAACGGGCGTCCGGTATCAGATGTACCACGCGTTCGCGATCCTCGCGGTCGCGCTGGCGCTGGCGCGCGGCGACGGCTCGCTCGTCCGGATCGCCGGCTGGCTCTTCACCGCCGGCATCGTGTTGTTCTCGGGCAGCCTTTACTTGCTCGCGCTCACCGGCGTCACGATCCTCGGTGCGATTACGCCGCTCGGCGGCCTCGCGTTCCTGGCCGGCTGGGGATGTCTGATCGTCGTGGCCCTCAGATAGAATTCAGATTTCAGATTTCAGATTGACGTGATTCAGATCACACGCGCCATCGCCATCGACGACAGCGAGCTCGAGGAGCGCTTCGTGCGCGCGTCGGGACCGGGCGGACAGAACGTCAACAAGGTCTCGACGGCGGTCGAGCTGCGATTCGACGTCGGCGCGTCGTCTCTCCCGCAGGATATGAAAGATCGTGTGGTCGCGCTCGCCGGCCATCGCATGACGGCCGGCGGCGTGCTGCTGATCGACAGTCGCGAGCATCGCACGCAGGCCATGAATCGCGAGGCCGCGCGCGCGCGTCTGGTCGCGCTGCTGCAGGCCGCCGCGCACCGGCCCAAGACGCGGCGCAAGACGCGCCCTGGCAAGGCGTCTCGCGAGCGTCGGCTCGAAACGAAAAAGAGGCGGAGCGAAGTAAAGTCGTTGCGGAGCCGCGGCCGACAGGGCGAAGATTAGGTCCGATGAATCGCCGCGAGTTCCTCCGGCGTGCCGGCGTCGCGTCCACCGGATTGGCGCTGACCGACCCGTCGCGGCTGTTCGCGCAATCCTCCACCAGTGGTCCGCCTGAAGGCGGACCCCACGCGCTTACCGAGCGCTGGCGCACGTTCGAAATCACGACGCGCATCGAAGTCCTGCAGCCGGCGGGTCCGACGCGCGTCTGGCTGCCCACGCCGCTCGCCGCGGCGCCGTACCAGAAAACCTTCGGCGACAACTACCGCGCCGAGGGCGGCAGCACGACGATGGTCGAGAAGGACGAGCTCGACATGCTCGTCGCCGAGTGGCCGGACGGTGTGACGCCGCTGCTGAAGATCGTCAGCCGCGTCGCGACGAAGGATCACGCCGCGGACCTGACGAAGCCGACCGTGCCGCCGCCGGCCGACATGGCCACGTTCGCGCCGTTTCTCCGGCCCACCCGCCTGCTGCCGACCGACGGCATCGTCAAGTCGACGGCCAACGAGATTACGCGCGGCAAAGGCACGGACTTCGACAAGGCCCGCGCGATCTACGAGTGGATCGTCGAGAACACGTTCCGCGATCCGAAGACGCCTGGCTGCGGCCTCGGCGACATCCGCTTCATGCTCGAGACGAAGAACCTGAGCGGCAAGTGCGCGGACATCAACGGGCTGTTCGTCGGCCTCGCGCGCGCGGCGGGCCTGCCCGCGCGCGACCTCTACGGCCTGCGCGTCGCAAAGTCCGATCGCGGCTACAACAGCCTCGGCCTCTCGTCGGAGAACGCGAGCAAGGCGCAACACTGCCGCGCCGAGGTCTACCTCGTCGGCTACGGCTGGGTCCCGGTCGATCCCGCCGACGTCAGAAAGGTCGCGCTCGAGGAGCCGCCCGGCAATCTGCCGCTCGAGCACGAGAAAGTGCAAGCAGCGCGCGAGCAGCTCTTCGGATCGTGGGAGATGAACTGGATCGCGTACAACTACGCGAACGACGTGACGCTGCCCGGATCGAAAGGCCGGCCGATCGGCTACTTCATGTACCCGCAAGGCCAGACCGCCAACGGCCGTCTCGACAGCCTCGATCCCGACGCGTTCCGCTACGAAATCATCGTGAAGGAAGCTCCGTAGGGGCGGACCCGGAGGAACGGAAGTGCGCCAGACGATTCGGCGGGTCGGCGTGCGTAGCAGGCCGCCATCAGCCGCTTCGCGGCGCCCGCATTTTCTTTCCGCGGTTCTTCGGTAGCGGTCAGTGCCGACCCCGCGTCAACGCCGCGTCAGGATCAGCCGATGATTCTTCGCCGCGCACTGCGCGTGCACGACGGCCACGTCTGGAGTGCAGTTGTAGTGTGAGCCGTCTTCCAGCTCGGATTTCATGACGCAGTAGTCGAACGTGCCCTGGAACGACGCGGAGATCGTGGACGCGCCCGAGGTCCCGGCGGACCCCCCGCCCACGCCACCGATCGCGAAGTAGGCCTCGTCCGCCACCTCCTCCAGCAGATAGTTGTCGCTGAGGTCGAACGACAGGTAATCGCCGGCGACGGCAATCGACATCATGTGGTAGTAGGAGTCAAACGACGGACCGCTGAGCATCGCGGCGAACCGGGTGTTGCCTGGACGGTTGAGCGGGTGTTGCGGCACTATCGTCGCCGGGTACGTCCGCGTCCGCATTTCGCTCGGGAGCTGATCGGCGCACGCGCTGTCCGCGATAAACGTCAGCGTGTAGTCGCCCGCGATGTTCACGGGAGCGGCGAGCGCCTCCATCACGAAGAGGATGCTGACACCGTAAGCGGGGGCCACATTGATAGCTTGGGTTGCGGCGGCGTAGCCTTCCTTGGACACGCGGAATCGGGTTGTCCCGTCAAAGATCCCGGTCAACGAGAACTTGCCCGCGGAGTCGGAGGTCGTCGATGTGCCGGCCTGCGGACCGGAGAGGACCTCCACGCCGGCGCCGGCGACCGATCGGTTCGCGGTATCCATCACGAGGCCCGTCAACTGACTGACGGTCGGTTGCACGACCGGCTGCTGGACTTGTGTTGGCACAGACGGCGCTGATGGTGACCCGCCGCCACAACCGACAAGTCCCTGGGCGAGCACGACGACGACGGCTCCTCGGAAGATCCTCATGATTTTCTCAGTTCTCAGTTGTCAGTTCCTACGCCGTCATCGCTCCTTCTCCGACCACGACAGCGGGACCGCCAACCTTCACGCTCGTCACGTCCGTGCCCGCCATGCCGATGCGGACGTACAGCCGGCTCGGACGGCCGACCTTCACCCCCTGAAGGAAGACGATCGATCCCGCGCGATCCGGCGGAACGAAGCCGTACTTCGCGGCAAACGCGCCGGCGGGCCCCGCCGCCGATCCCGTCGCCGGATCTTCGGTCGCGCCCGTGCCGACGAGCCGCGTGTACGCCGTCACATCGTCACGGCGGCGTCGACAGCCTGGCGCGTCGCCAGCGGGACGATGAAGAAGTTCGATCCGCAGTTGACTTCCTGGCCCGCCGGGATCAGGTCCGGCTTCAGCCGGACCGCGGCAGCGTCAAGCCCGAGCGCTGCAGCAAGCGCGGGCGCGTCCGTCACAGCCTTGCCGAACGTCGGCTTGAGCTGCGTCATCCACGCGAAAACGAGCTTCCCGTCCTTCCATTCGAGATCGATCGCGGTCGGCCCCACGCCGAGGCCGAACGTCGTCTTGGCCGTGCCCGGCTTCAGCGCGCCGGTGTGCGCCAGCGCGAACGCGGTCCCGATCGTCGGATGTCCCGCGAACGGCGTTTCCGCGGTCCGCGTGAAGATGCGCACGCGATAGTCCGTCCCCGCTTGTTCCGGCGGCAACACGAACGTGCACTCCGAGTAGTTCGACTCTTTCGTCATCGACTGCATCATCTCAGTGTCGAGCCCGGCCGGGTCGGTGAAGACGAGGAGTTGATTGCCCTGATAGCGGCGGTCGGTGAACACGTCGAGATGGACGTACTTATACGCGCGGCCGGCGCGAGCCGATTGCGCGCGCGACGGCTGGCTTCTCGCGACCATCAGCCCTGCCAGTCCCGCGATTCCCGTCCGCCCAAATGTTCGCCGACTGATTGTCGCCATCACGCCCCTCCCAAACGACCCACGACCCACGACCAACGACCCACGACTAACGACCCACGACTAACGACCCACGACTAACGACCCACGACTAACGACTAACGACTAACGACTAACGACTAAAGCCGGGCACTACAATACTCCGCAGTGTATCCGGCCGTTCTCACAATTCATTCCTGGCTGCGGTGGGTGGCGCTGCTGCTGGGCGCGGCCGCGACGCTCAACGCGTTCCGCCATCGCGCCGACACGTCCGAGCGCCCGCGCGGCCGGTGGTGGGACACGTTCTTCATGCTCGCGCTGGATCTGCAGGTCCTGTTCGGCCTGCTGCTCTACCTGGGCTTGAGTCCGTTCACGCGCGAGGCGATGAACAACGTCGGCGCCGCGCTGCGCGATCCCGCGCTGCGCTTCTGGGCGGTCACGCACGTCGCGATGATGGTCGTCGCCCTCGTCGCCGTGCGCGCCGGCCGCGTGTTCGCGATGGGCGAGAAGACGTCTGTCGCCCGGCGCAACGGACGCTACATTTGTTTTGGAATCTCAGTGCTGGCGATGGCGATCGGCGTGCCGTGGCCCGGCCTGGCGAACGGCCGGCCGTTGTTCAGATTCTGATCGGCAGCTAACGCTCGTCGTCACTCGCGGCGCCGTTCACGCCATCTCCGGGCTCACGTTGAAGTGCTCCACGCAGTAATGGATGTAGCGTCCGTCGTTCAGGAAATCCTGGAGGATGTCGTGCGCCAGATGAACGGCTTTTCGTACGCCGTAGCTGACATCCCGGGTCTTGAACGAACACGTCACCGACGCGGCGCCTCCCCGATTGATCACTTTCACGGCGACCCGGCGCGGGTCGACACGTCGATGCTCGGGCACCGCCAGGCTGGCGTGTAACTTCACGAACGCGCGAAGGCTCCGGTCCATCTCCGAGCGCGGCGCGATCGCGGGAAGCATGTCGACGAACGTGAGCGTGCGACGCGCGGGATCGAAGACGACGCGGAATGCGACGTCGCGAAGCCAAATGAACCGGAGTTCGGTCTTTGACGCTGCACTGACGGCGGTCAGACTTCGAAAACTGCCGCGCGCGGCATAGTGTTGAAACGCGTCGAGCACGACCGCTGTCTCGTCGGACTTCACTGAATGTTTGTGCCTTGCGGGCTCAGTGCATGTACGCCGTCACGCCCGGCTCGAGGTTCCGCGGCGTTCCGGGCGGGAACGTCTGGGTCGACAGGAAGTCGCGGCTCGACTGCACGTTGATGAGCGTCGAGATCTTCTCGCGCGTCGCCGCCTGGTAGGCGCGACCGAGCGCCGCCTTGTACTGGTCCGGCGTCGTGACGTATTCGCCGCGCGCGCCGAGCGCTTCGGCAATCCTGTCGTACCGCAGGTGCTCCTGGAACAGGTACATGTGGTGCGAGCGCGGTCCCTGCGCCGCCGTGATCATGCCCCACGCGTTGTTGTTGTAGACCGTCATGATCGCGGGGATCTTGTACTTCGTCAGCGTGTCGAACTCCATCACGGAGTACGCGATGCCGGCGTCACCGGTGAAGCCGAAGACGGGCGCGCCCTGGTAGGCCTTCTGCGGTCCGACGCCAAGCTGCATCGCCGCGCCGGCGCCGAGCAGATGACCGACGTCCGGCCCGATCGGGTAGTACTGGTACGGACAGTTGTTCATCTGTCCCGGCCGGTACGCCCGCAGCCACCTGCGCGTCCACGATGCGCCCGTCCACCCGCCTTGCGCGAACGTGGTCTGCTCTTTCGGAATGTCGCCCCTGTACAGGAAGTCGGCGAGCACCTTGCCGATCACAGCCGGGTGCACGACGCCTGTCTGCTGGCTGTACTTCACGCCGAGGGCGTAGTACTCGTCGTTCAGGCTTTCGAATTTCTTCCGCGCTGCCGCGAGTTCGGCCACCCACGCGGCCCGCTGACGCTTCGGCAGCGCGTCGGCCAGGGCTTCGAGCGCCGCCTTCTCGTCGGACACCAGGCCGAGATCGAGCGGCCAGTTGCGTCCGAGATCCTCGGCGACCGGATGCACGCGGATCGCCTTCACGTCGGGATTGAAGCGGTACTCGCCGACGTTCGGCATCAAGTACTGGCCCACGAAGATCACGAGGTCGGCGCTCCCGAGCGCGTCCGACGCCAGGTTGGCCGACAGGCGGTGTTCGTCGCCGAAGTGGCCGCGGACCGGACCGGATTCGACGACCGCGATGTCGTTCATCTCAGCGACGCGCTTCAGGGCGTCCCATCCCTTGTGCAGGAACACACCCTGGCCGGCCACGATCATCGGGCGCTCCGACTTCTGAATCAGGTCGACCGCCTTCGCGATGTCCTTGGGCGAGGGGTGCGCCACGCACTCGGTGCGGTATTTCGAGGCCTCCCAGAAGTCTTTCAGCTCCGACGGGTCCTTGAACCGCGCGCCGTGCACCTCGGACGGGAAGTCCAGGTGCACGACTCCGGGCACGCCGCTCTTCAGCTCGCGAAACGCATGCTGCGCGTACTCGTGGATGCGATTGGGAATCGTGATGCGCTTGCCGTACTTCTTGATGCCTTCGGTGATCGGCTGTTGATACATCTGCTGGATGCCGCCGATCCGATCCTCGTTGGCCATGGCCATGTTGCTGGCCAGCACGAGCAGCGGCGTGTGCGCCCGCTGCGCGCTGGCGATCGACATGATCATGTTCGTGAAGCCGGGGCCTTCCGTGCCGGAGGTCGCCGCCACTTCGCCCGTCACGCGGGAGAAGCCGTCGGCGGCCGCGCACATGATGTCTTCGATGCGTCCGCCGTACGCGGGGATGCCCGTGGCGGAGATCGCGTTGATCATCGTGTAGTTGCCCGGGCAGCAGAACAGCGCGGCGAGTCCCTCCGCCTTGCAGACGCGCGCGAACACTTCCGCGCCCGTGAGCCCGTTCGGGCCGAAGTCGAACGAGACGGGCGCTTCGCCGATCGACTTCGTGAACTGGTCCGCCACGCGGATGGGAGCCATGTTCGGCGCGGCGTCCGTGGCGGCGGCGCGCGAAACGCTGGTCGCCGTGAGCGCGGCTGCCGCGCCCGCCCCGCGGGCCGAACGCGCCAGAAAGTCCCGTCGCGACACGCTCCGTGGTTTTTTCGGTTCGCCCATTGACAGGCTCCTTGGGGACGGCCGACGCTACTGCGGCCGGTTGGCGGCGGGCCCGATGCTGCGGATGAAGTTGACGACGTCCCAGATCTGATCGTCCTTGAGGTCCGTGTCGAACGGCGGCATGGCCTCGCCCGCGCCGTTCTTGATCGTCTTGAAGAGCGGCGCGTCGCCGGTCCCGAACTTCCAGCGCGACGGATCGGTCAGGTCAGCGGCAATCGCGACGGCGGCCGAGCGTCCGCGTCCGTCCTCGTCGTGGCACGACTGGCAGTTCTGCAGGAAGAAACTCCTGCCCCGCGCGACCGACGCCGGTGCGTACGGCACGGGATTGCGTTCGGGCACCGACGATTGACCGATCACTGCGACAGCGCCGGCGGTCGTCGCGAGCACGAGGACCGAGGCCACGAACGATGGCTGCCGTGGGCTCATCAGGCGAAGAGTGTACACCTTTGCTATGCACGCCGGATGCGCTTGCCGGCGAGCACGGTGGCGCTCGGGAAGAGCCGCTGGCGTCCCGCGATCGTGTTCTTGAAATTGTCGAGGAACTCGAACTGCCCTTCCCGCAGTTCGAGCAGCGCCACGTCGGCTGGCGCGCCCACGTTGAGCGTGCCGCGGTCGCTGAACAACGGGAAGACGCGCGAAGGATTGACCGTCGCCCGCGCGATCGCTTCAGTGAGCGTCATCCCGTAGCCAAACAGCTTCGACATGCAGTTGGGCAAGTCGATCACCCCCGTCGTGCGGCTGTTCGCGGTCCAGTCCGTGGAGAACGTATCCGGCCAGAAGCCGGTGCGCATGATCGCCTCGACGGTGTCCCATCGCATGTGGCCGGTCTGCCCGTTGCCGACGTCGAACCAGACGCCGCGCCGCCTCGCCGCGAGCACCGCGGGCAGGATGTGGCCGCTGTCGTCGATGATGCTGTTGGGCGGCGGCGCAAACATGTGCGTGACGATGTCGCCCGGCTTCAGCAGGTCCACGAGCCGGGAGAATGGTGAGATCGTCTGCCCCATGTGAATCATGACGGGCAGACCGAAGGAGGTCGCTACGTCCTGCGCGCGCCGGAGCACTTCGTAATCGTTCGCGCCCGCGACTTCTCGCGACAGCCGCGCCTTCACGCCGGCGATCCACTCGCGGTTCTTCGCGATCGCGTCGCGCGCCGCGCCCACGTCGGCGTGGGCCAGATCCATCGTGTCGCCTTCAGGCAGAAGGCCGGCGCGCCCGATATTGATGAGGACGCGTCCGGGCTGCGGCGCCGATCGCGCGGCGGCAATCACGTCGGCGATGTGGTCGGCGCCGACCGAGCCCGCATCGATCCATCCCGTCACGCCGTCCTGCAGCACGAGCCCGGGTCCCTCGGTGGTGCGCGCGACGTGCGTGTGGATGTCGATCAACCCGGGCACGACCAGCTTGCCGCGCGCATCGATGGTGTCGGTCGCGTCGGCAGTGATGTTGGCTTCGACGGCGGCGATGCGTCCGCCTGCGATCGCCACATCGCGGATCGCGTCGAGCCGGACGGAGGGATCGATGACGCGGCCGCCCCTGATGATCAGGTCATGCGCCGCCGGTTGCCCCGCGAATCCTCGCGGCGCGCGCGTCAACATCGCCGCACCTGCGGCTGCCGAAAGAAACTCGCGCCGGCTCACCATTGTCGCCTCCAGAGCCGCGTGTTATGCCGCCTTACCCGTCAGCACGATGGGTGTCCCGCGAGTAATCACCAACTCGTGATGGGCTGACAGGCTGCCGTCACGCGTGCGCAGGGCCCAGCCGTCCGAACTCTGAACCACGCGGGCTGAGCCGGCGCTGATCATCGGCTCAATCGTCAGCACCAGACCCTCTGTCAGCACGTCCCGTTGAAATGGATCGTAGCGATTCGGCACGGTCGGTTCTTCGTGAATCGTGCGACCCACCCCGTGTCCTGAAAGACCCTCGACCACCGAGAACCCCCGACGACGTACTTCGCCTTCGACGGCACGCCGGATCTCATTGACACGCACGCCCGCGCGCGCCACGGCGAGGGCCGCCTGAAACGCAGCCGTCGCGCAGGCGACCAATCGATGGGCGATCGGGTTCCCCGGCTCGACGACGATGCTGCGCGCCGCGTCTGCCACGTACGCATCTTTTTCCACCGTGACGTCGATTTTGACGATGTCGCCACCGCTGATGCGACGAGCGCCGGGAATCCCGTGAACGATCTCGTCGTTCACGCTGATCAGGACGGTGCCCGGGAAGCCATAGACCAACGCGGGAGCCGAGCGCGCGCGATGCGCTGCGAACACCTGCGCCGCCAGCGCGT
>JAIQFX010000150.1 GCA_020073005.1 Terriglobia bacterium
TCATCGAGCCGACGTTACCGGCCGCGTCCGACGCGTCGCACGTCACCGATGTTGTGCCGATCGCGAACGTCGAGCCGCTCACCGGTGCACACGTCGGTCCCGACGTCACGCCCGTGTCGTCTGTCGCCGTGGCGGTGAAGGCGGCCGTCGCGCCGCCCGGTCCGGTCGCTTCGAGGATCTGGTTCGGCAGTGGCGCCACCACCGGCGGTGTGTTGTCGGTCACGTGCACGTCGAACGACTTCCGGCCGACATTGCCGGCCAGATCGGTGGCCGTGCACTGCACCGTTGTCACTCCTGACGGGAACGTCGATCCGCTTGCCGGCGCGCAGTTGATGGCCGGGAAGAACGTCGCGGCGTCGGTGGCGGTCACGTTGAAGTTCACGACCGCGCCGCCCGGCGTATTCGCGGCGACATTAATCGTGTTCGGCACCGTGAGCACCGGCGCGATCGTGTCCCGCACGGTGACCGTGAACGTCGCGGTCGCCTGGTTGAACGCGCGGTCGGTAGCCTCGCACGACACTTCAGTCGCGCCGAGTCCGAAGTACGGGTAGCCCGAGAACGGCCAGCAGAATACGAAGTCGCTCGTCCCGTCGACGATGTCCGTCACGATCGGCGCGCCGTAGGACGCGCTCGTCCCGTTCGGCGACGTCGCCTCGACCACGACGTTGGCCGGCGGCGTGATGGTCGGCGGCGTCGTGTCGACGACGTTCACGACGAACGAGCCCTCGTTGGTCTCTTCGCCATCGCTCGTCTCGCACTCGACGGTCGTCGACTCGAGCGGGAACCGATCGCCGCTGTCGAACGAGCAGGACGGCGTCAGCGGATGGCCTTCCGAGTCGGTCGACGTGACCTCGAACGTGACGATTGCGCCGTCCGGCCCTGTCGCCTCCTTCGTGATATCCGACGGCATCGTCAGCGTGGGACGCGTGGACTTCTTGACGACCGCGACGAACGACACGCTGGACCAGTTGTCGAACGTGTCGGTGTACTCGCACACGACCGGCGTCGGGCCGAACGCGAACGTGGTACCCGAGGCCGGCGTGCACTCGGCGGTCGTCACGCCGTCCACGATGTCGTTCACGACGGCCGTGAATGTCGCGACCGCGGGATCGGTGCCAGTCGTCGGCACCTCGAGGTCGGCCAGCGGCTCGCAGGGATCGGTGCTCGCCGTGTCCGAGTACGCACGATACAGCGTGCCAATCTCGAACCTGGTCAGCGCGCGGTCGAAGATCTCGATCTCGTCGAGCGATCCCTTGAAAGTGCCGATGAAATCTCCGTCGCTCGTGCGAGGCGTGCCGCCGGCGACGAGCATCTGGCCGTTGGAGTAGGGCGTCGCGATGTTGAAATCGCTCTGGGCGAGCTGGCCGTCGACGTAAAGATCGATGATGACGTCGCCCGGCCGGCCGTTCGGATCCGGACGCTGCGTCACGGCCACGTGATGCCAGACGCCGTCCGAATCGGTGCCGATGTTCTTGCGCAGCGTGAACGTGGAGAAGAACGATTTATCGAGCTCGGCCTCCACCACGTACGTCGTGCCAACGCCGTCGGGATCGAGTCGGTACCGCACCTCGAAGGACCCCACGTCGGGGTCGCCGTTCGAATTGCGCGTCGACAACAGCACCGCGGTATGGCCGCCGGAGAACTGATCGATATCCGGATCCTTCTTGAACCAGAACGCCGTCGTGAACTCCGACTGGACGAACTGGCCGACGTCGGTGCCGAAGGTCACCACGGAGTTGCTATTCCCGTTCAACTCGAGGGCGTGCTCGTCGGCGCCGACGCAGATCGCGCGGCCGACCGACGACGTGGGGCCGCCGTTGGGAATCTTGCCGTTCACGAGCGTCCGCGCGAATCCCGTATCGACGACGAGGTCGGAGCCGGTGTTGCGGACGCCGTCGTCGAGCCTCCAATGATGCTGCGGCGAGTACGCCTGCGGCGCCGTGATGGACGGCGGCGTCGGGTCCCGGAGCACCCACACGCCGAAGTCGAGCGCCGCGGTGTTGCCGGCATGATCCGTCGCCCGGCAGGTCACGGTCGTGACCCCGATCGGGAAGGTGGATCCGGACGGCGTGGTGCACGTGGGCGTCAGCGGGCCGTCGAAGTTGTCCTGCGCCGTCGCCGTGTAATTGGCCCTGGCGCCGTCCGGATCGGTCGCCTTGACGACCTGCGTGATCCCGATCGTCCGGCCGTTCAGGAAGACGACGGGCGCAATGTCGTCGATGACCTGCACGGTCTTGGTCTGGATGTGATCGCCGTCGGCGTCCCGCAGCGTGGCCGCGACCGTCACCGACGACGGGCCGTTCGGGAAGCGGCAATCGAACCTCACGTCCAGGTTCGCGCCGGCGAGATCGTCCGGGGCCTGATTGACCGGATTGCCGGCGCCGCACTTGACGCTGACCAGGGAGACGTTGTCGCCGTCGGTCGAGTACCCCTGCACGAAGTAGTGGCCCGTCTGGCTGGCGAGGATCGGACTCGGTCCGTCCAGCAGCCCCTGCGGCGGACTCCCAAGCTTCGAGACCGTGACCGACTCCACGTGATCGCCGTCGCGGTCGTGGAGCGTTGCGGAGACGATCATTTGAGACTGGCTGAACGGCATGAGGCAGGCGAACTGCACCTCGAGGTTCGGGCTCTGCACGTTCCCCGTATTGGTGGGTCCGTCCCAGGGAGCGCTGCCGCCGCACGACACGCTGGTCAGGCTGACCACGTCGTTGTCGGTGGAATAGCCCTGCAACGTGTAGTGGCCGACCTGGCCTCCCGGCAGTTGCAGATCAGCCCGGACGAAGAGGGCGGCCGGCGGCGTGCCGGCGAAGACTTCAACGCTGGTCGACGCGGTGTTGAACGCCGTGCGTCCCGTGACCTGCAGCGTGGCGGTGTACGTCCCCGAGTGGGCGTACGTATGTTGCGGCGCCACGCCGGTGCCGGTCGCGCCGTCGCCGAAACTCCACGAATAGGTCGCGCCGCCGGCGGACGTGAAGCCGCTCTGGCTGAACTGCGCCGGGTTGCCCGCGCGTACGGGATTCGGCGTGGCGGCGATCGAACCGAGCACCGGGCACGACACGGCGCCGGATTCGTCGAGCGGCGGCTGCGTCGAGTGCGACCACGATCGCTCCCAGACCCGGATGTACTGCTCGGCCGACTGCATGATCGAGTTCATGTAGGGCTCGGGCAGCCCGACCGTCTTCAGCTCGGCGACGAAGTCCGGCAGCATCCCGATGTGTGCCATGCCGTCGACGTTGAAGTCGAACGTGCGCATGCCCGTCACCTGCCTGTCGAACGTGCCGAAGCCGTCGATCGTGAACGGGTAGTTCAGCGGGTTCTTCATGATGCGCTGGCGCCCCGACGTCGTGTACTGCGCGTCGCGCTGCGTCTGGCGGTCCGCCGCAATGATCGGCTCGATGCCGCCGCACCCGTCGCTGCCGAAGCGCGGACCGATGTGCGCCGCGACGCCGTTGAAGTCACTGCCGAACGCGACGGGCCCGCGCATCACGTCCACCGCGTACTGATACGCCTGCGCGAAGCTCTTCGAGGACTGCTGGCAGTCGTCGGTGATGACGCCGCCGTAGGGCACCGTCACCTTGTCGTGCTGCCGGTTCGTGTCCTGCACGTCGTCCTTGAGCATCGCGGCGATCATGCCGCCGCCGTCGCGAATGCGCTCGAGCTGCGCCTTCGTCCGCATACGCTCGTGGCGGTCGTTCTGGATGTGCATGTCGTAGGACAGCACGTGCGTGGCGACCACCGGGTAGCCGCGGTTGGTGGCCATCGTCAGCGTCGAATCCAGCGCCTTGTTGGACATGTGATCGACGTCGATGATCATCCCGCGATCCATCAGCCCGTTGATCAGATCCACGCCGAGCGGATACAGCCCCCACGTGTTGCACGTCGTCGTCTGGTTACCCCGCAGGACGTCCACGGCGAGCATCTCGTCGGGCACCAGCACACCGAGCCCGATGAAGCGCGAGAAGAGGCTCGCCCAGTTGCCGAACGAGCCGACCTTCGACTTGAAGCCATAGTTGTTCGGGCAGTTCTCGGTCTGCCACCAGTGACCTTCCGACACGCGGTTGCCGAATTCGATGCCGCTCATCCACGTCGCGGGAGAGCCGTAGCCGTTGTCGAAGTTGTGGATGGGAAACACGTGCCGGATGCCCAGGTCGTAGTAATGGTCCAGCTTCTGGGCGAGCGCGACGGGATTGCAGTTGTCGTTCAGGTTGTCGGTGTTGAAATTCCAGCTGGTGACGATGCCGCCGACCATCTGGACTTGCTGCGTCGGGAACGAGCAGTTGAACAGGTTGTCGACTTCGATCCCGAGGACCACCGCGAGCTTGCCGTTCGCGATGGCGCTGCGCGCCTCGACCGGCGAGTACACGATCTTGAACCAGCCGCCGTCGTTGTCGTTGATCCAGGTTTCAAATTTCTTCGCGGCTTCGATCTGGTTGTCGATCTCGTGCATCGAGTCGTCGCAGTTGAACCCGCGCAGGCGCTTGTTGCCCTTGCACAGCGCGCTGTTGGTGACGGCGAGCATCGTCGTCAGGCGCATCCCGCCCTCGTACGCGCGCTTCAGCCACTGGAAGTAGGCCTGCTGATGCGTCGTCGACGTCCATCGCGGCCAGCCGTTGAAGATCGGCGCGCCGAGATTCGACCCGGCGGCGTCGTTGGTACCGACCGAACCGACGGGATCGTCGAGCAGGTGATCCTTGTGGAAGAAATTCGTGCCGCAATTGTTCAGCCCATAGGGACAGATGCTGGCGTTCATCGCCGCCTGGTCCACGCCGTTGAAATCCACCAGATCCTTCGTCGTGCCGTAATCCTGCTGGAGCGCGACGTTGACGCCGCCGCCGTTCGGGTCGTACGGCTCGCCCGCGAGGATGCCGCCGCCGTGCGCGGTGTCGGCGAACAGGTGCAGGTGCAGATCCGCGTAGCCCGAGACGGCGCACGCATCCGGCGGCGCGACGCTCGTCCGGTTGGTGGTGGGTTCCGAAATGCGCTGGTTCACGTTGCCGATGCACATGCTCGACGACGCGTAGTGGTTCGCCCCGAAACCCTGACAGTCGCCGCTGCAGCCGGGAATCTCCAGCAGACCGAGATCACAGGCGCCGGGGTGGCCGACCGACCGCTCGTCGAGCGCGCACGCGCGCTGCCCATCGCCGCCGCAGGTCTTCGGGTAACACGTGCTGC
>JAIQFX010000077.1 GCA_020073005.1 Terriglobia bacterium
GCGTTGACGACGACCTTCGCGTCGGGGTCGAGGACCTTGCCGCTCAGGCCGATGTCGGATTGCGCGCGGAGGCTTGCCGGCGCGCTCAGGAAGACCAGCGCGAGGATCACGAGGGGACGAGAGAGTCGAGACGGGTAGCGGCGCAGTCGTTGTGTCATTCGGACCTCACAAGAAGAGAACGATGCGTGTTCGTGAGACTCGAAGATGCCTTGAGGGTACGCCGGCCTCGTGTCGGGAACGTTAATTCGAGGTAACGGACGGGGCGCCGTGACTGCGCGAGCGGATTCTCGGTCCTACTGCGACTGCAGGCCTTCGATCTTTCGCGTGGCGAAGCGCGCCAGGAGGGAGCACATCAGCACGATCGACACGAGGACGAGCGCGCCGGCCCACGCCTGCCGGTGCCAGTCCTCGTACGCCGAGATCGCGTAGGTGTAGACCATCACCGTCAATGTCCCGATGGGCTGCGTGAGGCTCGTCGTGAAGAACCGGTTGCCGGAGGACGTGAAGAGCAGGGGCGCGGTCTCGCCGGCGATGCGCGCGAGCGCGAGGACGACGCCCGTGACGATGCCCGGCAGCGCCGCGGGCAGGACGACGCTGAACACCGCGCGCGCGTGGGTGGCGCCGAGCGCGAGCGCGCCTTCTCGCATCGTGCCCGGTACGAGCAGCAGCAGCTCCTCGGTCGTCCGCGCGATGATCGGAATCATCATCACGCCGAGCGCCAGGCCGCCCGCCAGCGCGCTGAACTGCTTGAACGGCAGGACGGCAATCCCGTACACGAACACGCCAATCACGATCGAGGGCACGCCGTTCAGCGTGTCGGCGGCGAAGCGCGCGAGCGCCGCGAAGCGCGTGCCCGCGTACTCGGACATGTAGACGCCGCTCACGATGCCGATCGGGATCGCGAACATCGACCCCAGACCGGTCACCATGAACGTCCCGACAATAGCGTTCGCCATCCCGCCGCCCGCTTCGCCGACCGGCGCCGGCATCTTGGTGAAGAAATTGAAGTTGAGCGCCTGAATGCCTTCACGAACGACGAAGAACAGGACGAACGCGAGTGGCACGAGCGCGAGCAGCACAGACAGCGCGCAGAAACCGACGAAGAGCGACGAGATCAGTTTCCGGCCGGTGGTCCTGGTCATGCCGCAGACTCCGCCGCCGGCACGACCACGGCCGCGGCCTCGCGGCGCAGCGGACGGGCCATGCTCCAGATCAGGAGGCGCGAGAGCGAGTTCACGATGAGCGTGACGACGAACAGCACGAGGCCGATCTCGACGAGCGCGTTCAGGTACAGGTTGGTATCGGCTTCGGTGAACTCGTTGGCGAGGACGGCCGCCATCGTGTACTGGGGCGCGAAGAGCGACGCCGAAATCTTTGGGTTGTTGCCGATCACCATCGTGACGGCCATCGTCTCGCCGAGCGCGCGGCCGAAGCCGAGCATGACGGCGCCGACAATGCCGGTCCGCGCGAAGAACAGCGCGGCGCGAATCGCCTCGAACCGCGTCGCGCCCAGCGCGTAGGCGCCCTCGCGCTGGGCGGGTGGCACCGACTTCAGCACTTCGCGGGCGACAGACGAGGTGAACGGAATCACCATGATCGCGAGGATCACGCCGGCGGCGAGCATCCCGACGCCGAGTGGCGGGCCGCTGAACAGCGGCAGCTCGCGCAGCGGAGCGGGCACGGACAGCTCGAACGCGCGCACGGCGGGGACGAGGACGAAAATTCCCCAGAGGCCGTACACGATCGAGGGAATCGCCGCGAGCAACTCCGTCAGGAACACGAGCGGCTGCCTGAGCCAGGCCGGACAGAGCTCGGAGATGAAGACCGCGATGCCGAGAGCAATCGGCGTCGCGATGACGAGGGCCAGAACCGACGAGTAGAGCGTGCCCCAGATGAACGGCAGCGCCCCGAACTGTCCGGCGACAGGATCCCAGACCTGCGTCCGCCAGAAGTTGAAGCCGAACTTCTCGATCGACAGCATCGACTGCCGCGTCAGCTCGAAGCCGATCGCGCAGACGATCAGAACGAGGACGAGCGCGAACGCGCCCGTCCCCATCCGGAAGCCGAGATCGCGTGAACGGAGGCTCAAGAAATCTTGATTTTCGCGAGCGCCGTCAGTTCCATCTTCACCACAGACGCTGGCAACGGGGCGTAGCCGAGCGATCCGGCGAATTTCTGGCCGTCACTCAGCATCCATTTGACGAAGTCTACCATCACCTTCGCCTGCGCCTTGTCCTTCGGGTTCTCGTAGAGCAGCAGCCACGTGAACGAGGACACCGGATACGCGCCCTTCCCTTCCGCGTTGGTGATCGAGACGCGGAAGTCGGCCGGCATGTTTTTCGACGCGCCCGCCGCTGCCGCGGTCACGGACGCCTCGGACGCCTTGACGAACTCGCCCGACTGATTCTGCACGGACCCGTAGCTCATCTTGGTCTGCAGGGCGTAGATGAGCTCCACGTAGCCAATCGCTCCCGGCGTCTGCGACACGAGCCCGGCCACGCCCTCGTTCCCCTTGCCGCCGACGCCCGTCGGCCAGTTGACGGAGGTGGCGACGCCGACTTTCGATTTCCATTCAGCAGACATTTTGGACAGGTAGTCCACCCAGATGTAGGTCGTGCCCGAGCCGTCGGAGCGATGCACGACCGCGATGTCCGTCGCCGGAAGCGTCACGCCGCTGTTCAGCTTCGCGATGGCCGGATCGTTCCACTTCTTGATCTTGCCGAGGAAGATGTCGGCGAGCACCGCGCCGGTGAACTTCAGCTCGGCGGTCACGCCGGGAATCTTGTACACGGGCACGTCGGCGCCCAGCACCGTCGGGAAGTGCATGACCGGTCCCGGCGTCGCCTTCAGCTGCTCGTCCGTCATCGGGCCGTCCGACGCCCCGAAGAACACCGTCTGCTCGGTGATCTGCCGGATGCCGCCGCCCGAGCCGATCGACTGATAGTTGATCTCGACGTTCGGGTGCAGCTTGTTGTACTCGGAGAACCACTTCGAGTAGATCGGGTACGGGAAGGTGGCGCCCGCGCCATTGATTTTCATGGTCTGGGCACTGAGCCCCGCCACGGCGACGGCCGCCGCGAGCAGGGAAACCGCGAATGATCTCTTCATAGCCAACTCCTTCGTCTGCGTGTGCGTTTTCACTTAGGGCAGGATGTAGCGGACGTTCACGTAGAACATGTGCATGTTTGCGTCGCTCGGTGTTCCGGCCGGCACGGAGAACGGAGTGCGCTTCAGGTACGAGTACTGAAGCATGAGCTGCATCCCGCCGATCTTGGGATCCCGGAAGAACGTCTGCACGAGGCCGCCAGTGTATTCGTCGATCTTGTTGTTGGCTGCCGTCGAGCCGACGATGCCGTAGCCGATAGGCGTCTTGCCGTCGGCGTCGAGCGCGGTGTTCTGGTCGATCCGCGTGAGGCTGTAGTAGCCGTACACCATCGTGTTCTTCGCCGTGATCTCCGTGCCGTAAATGCCCGACCACGACTGGACAAGCGACATGCTGAAGTCAGGATTCACGATAAAGTCGGGCACTCCGGCGTTGCCGATGTACCGGCCGCCGCCCTTCGAGAAATAGTTGGTCGCCATCAGCCGGAAGTTCGGGACGGGCTCGAGCACCGCGTTCACCGAACCGCCATAACCGGTTGCGCCGGACGTCGAATCCGTGGCCGAGTTGTACGTCTTGAATCCGCGGACGAACCCCGCCGCGTCGATGTGCTGGTGCGTCTTCCCCGTCTTCGGGTCGAGGGCGATCTTGAAGGACACGTCGGGATAGGAATTGGGCGTCGGGCTGGCCGACCCGACGGCGCCGCCGCCGGAGCCGGTGTCCACTTCACCGACCGGAAACGCCTTGGGCAGCACGACGGCGCCACCGACGTACTGCTGCGGATTCTCGATGGCCACACCCATCGTCACCGTGTCGGTCGCATGCGCGATGAACCGGAATCCGGGAACACGCTGCCACACGAGCCCCATTTGGTAGTTCGTGTCAATGTCCTGTGAGTAGAAGAGGTCGCCGGGCATCGGCGATATGCCGTTCCGGCCCGGAACGAGGAAGCTCCAGGACTGGCCCGCCAGGAACTCGAATTTCCCCTGCTGGTACTGCACCCAGTACAGCCGCATGCGCAGCCCGTCCGAATTGCTCGTGATGTTCAGGTTCTGGGCCGTATTGCCGAGAAAGTCCGCCTCGAGATAGCCCTTGAGGTTCGCTCCGTGCACCTTGCTGGTCGCCTGGAGCGTGATCCTGGAGTTCTGCGCCGAGAACCGCGTCTCCGGCAGACCTGTGGCCACGTTCGGTCCCGCAGCGCTGCTGCTGAACGGGAAGTTCGAGAAGTTGGTGCCGAGGCCGTTGCCGGTGGTGGACGACCGTGTGATGGTCGTCATGTCCATGAAGCCGCCGATGGTGAAGTCCGAGTCGCCGATGTGAATGGACAGGGGCGACGTCGGCGGCGCCGCCGCCGGCTGCTGGTCGGCCTTGTCGGTCTTGTCCGCCGCCGCTGGAGGATCCGCGGCCCACGCCATACCTGCAGTCAACATAAACGCGAACAGAAGAACGAAGAGACAAGAGCGTCGCAAGGAATCCTCCTTCTCAGAGCGTCGGCTCATGAGTGTCGTAGGGGAACGCTACTGACTGGATATGTCTGCCGTGCTTCGCGGCTGTTACGAGGCCGTTAAATCGGGATTGGCGCCGGCTTTCCGCAATTTCGGCACGGCCTGGACTTTGCGTACGCGAGCGATGTGCCGTCTGCGACCACCGTCGCCAGGCAAGTGATTCTCGTGGGAATCCTCGCGAGCCAGCTACTTGCGGTGGATTCCGCGGCAGCCGGCGCCCCAATGGAGATTCAGTCGGCGGCCGCCGCCCTTTGCCATGGTGCCGGAAGTCCGGCAATCCGGAGCAACTTCACCTGGGTTGACCAGCTCGTCCTGAACGGCATCGCCCATTCCGCCACGTTCGCCTCAGAGGCCCAGGAGCTGTCCACGAGCGACCTGGTCGTGTTCCTCGAGCCCGTGATGAACATGCCCTCGGAGCTGAGCGCGTACCTGGTCTTCATGTCGGCCACACCGGCGTGCCGCTTCGTCAGAATCCGCTACGACATCCACCTGAGCGATCCGCGCGCCATCGCGATGATCGGCCACGAGCTCCGCCACGCCCTCGAGATTGCCAATCATCCCGAAGTCGTCGACAACCTGACGCTGAGCGCGATGTACAAGCGGTTCGGCAAGCGGGTCACCGACGGCGAGATGTACGACTCGGTCGAAGCCGTGACGGCGGGACGGATAATTCTTCAGGAACTGCTGAATCCAGTCGCGCTCAACGCCGACGACGACCGCTGACGCCCGCCTCCATTTTTTTCGCAGTCATCCCGCTTTTACGTCGCGTTCGTCGTGTCGTGATATCGCCTGACTACGATCGCCTCCCCTGACTCACGCACGTCATCCGGGAGGTGTCTGATGCGATCGTTCGTCGTCCGCTCGATCTTCGCGATTGTCCTGCTCGCCCTCGCGCCCGCATCCGCGGTCGCGCAATTCGATACCGCGTCGGTCGTCGGCACCGTGCGCGACGCGTCCGGCGCCGTCGTCCCCGGCGCGAAGATCACGCTCACCAACACGGCGACGGGCATCTCGCAGTCGAAGATGACCACGGCGGACGGCAGCTTCGAATTCCTCACCGTCCGGGCGGGCGTTCACGTCGTCACGGCCGAGAAAGCCGGCTTCGCGCTCGCGCTCGTGGACAACGTGGAGGTGCAGGTGGGCGCGCGCATGCGCGTCGACCTCACCATGCCCGTCGGCCAGATGACGGAGAAGATCACGGTCACCGCCGCGTCACCGCTCCTCGAAACCGACTCGAGCCAGCGCGGGCAGGTGGTCACCGGAGACCAGATGCGCGAGCTGGCGCTCAACGGCCGCGAGTATTCGGCGCTCGCGCTGCTGTCGAGCGGCGTGCGGCAGTCCGCGCTCAACAAGAGCACGAACGGGACGCCGCGCGAGGGCGCGTTCAACGTCAACGGCCTCCGGAGCACGTTCAACAACTTTCTGATCGACGGCGTCGACAACAACGCCTACGGCACGAGCAACCAGGGATTCTCGAATCAGGTCATGCAGCCGTCGCCGGACGCGGTCGGCGAGTTCCGGCTGGTCACCAACAACCAGAGCGCCGAGTACGGACGCGCGGCGGGCGCGACCGTCAACGTCGCCTACCGCAGCGGCGGCAACGAGTACCGCGGCGACGCCTTCGAGTTCTTTCGCGACACCTCGCTGAATGCGCTGCCGTACTTCCTTCCGCCCGACGGTCAGAAGCCGCCGCTGCGGCGCAATCAGTACGGCGGCGTCTTCGGCGGCCCGCTCGTGAAGAACAAGGCGTTCTTCTTCGGCGACTTCGAAGGCTTCCGGCAGGATAAGAAGGCGACGGCGTTCTCGACGCTGCCAGCGTCCGCGCAGGACTCCGGCATCCTCTCCGTCGACATTCGCGATCCGCGGACCGGGGTGGTCTATCCCGCGGGCACATCGATCCCGATGACGGCGTTCGCGCGCAAAGTGCTCGGCGGGCTCCCCGCGCCAAACGTCGCCGGCACCGCCAACAACTACTCGATCGCGGCAGACTTCACCAACGACACGGACAAGGCGGGCGGCAAGATCGATCTGCAGCTGAGCCCGACGCTGTCGATGTTCGGCCGCTACGGCTGGCGCGAGCTGAACACGAACGACCAGGCGTCGATCCCGCTGCCGTCGGGCGGCGGCGGCAACGGCAACATCTACGCGCGCAACAAGCAGCTGGTCCTGGGCACGACCTACGTTCCGAGCGATCGCGCGCTGCTCGAAGTCCGGTTCGGCTGGTCGAACACGCAGGGCGGCAAGAACCCGCCGGCGCTCGGGACCTCGGACACGTTCGGCATCACCGGTCTCCCCTCCGATGCGCGCATCAGCGGCGGCCTTCCGTCGCAGAGCATCTCGGGGTACTCGGCGCTCGGGCGTCAGGCGACCAATCCGCAGTGGCAGTACCCGACCGTCTGGAATCCGAAGATCAATTACACGTGGCTGGTGGGCCGCCAGTCGTTCAAGGCCGGCTACGAGTACCAGCGGATCGCGGTCGAGGTCCAGGACGTGAACCCGCTCTACGGCCTGGACACGTACACCGGGCAGTTCACCCGGCCGGCGGGCGCCGCCTCGAACAATCTGTACAACCTCGCGGACTTCATGCTGGGACTGCGGTCGCAATACGCGTTGAGCACGTACTTGATCACCGACGTCCGGCAGGACCTGCACTTCGCCTACCTGCAGGACGATTTCCGCGTCAACGATCGCCTGACGCTGAACGCCGGCCTGCGGTACGAGTACGGCTCGCCGATGTGGGACGCCAACAACGTGCTGACGAATTTCGATCCGGCGAGCAAGACGATGGTCACCGCGACCGATGGATCGATCTCGCAGCGGGCGCTGGTCGATCCGGACCGCAACAACTTCGGCCCGCGCCTCGGCTTCGCGTACACGCCCGTGCCGAAGACCGTCGTCCGCGGCGGCTGGGGCGTGAGCTACGTGCACGTCAACCGCATCGGCTCGGCGAACGAGCTCGGCATCAACGGGCCTCAGGTGGTGCGGGCGGCCGTCGTGCAGTCCGATCCGACTGCCTCGACGTTCCGGCCGACCGAACAAGGGTATCCGGCGGGCTTGACGGATCCGTCGAAGTTCAACCCGCTGACCGCGCTCGTGAGCTACATCCCGCGCGACTTCCACTCGAGCCCCGTGCAGAGCTGGTACGCGTCGGCGCAGCGTGAGTTCGGACCGCGGATGCTGCTCGACCTCGCGTACGTCGGCAACAAGGCGGACGACTTGCTGCTGATCGCGAACTACAACCAGGCGGTGCCCAACAACGCGGCGGGCACGATTCCGCTCGCCGCGCGCCGCCCGATCCCCACCTTCGGCGACATCACGTACGTGTTCAACGGCGGCAAGTCGCGCTACAACGCGTTCGAGATGAAGTACGAGTGGCGCGCCGGCGCGGACGTCACGCTGCTGAGCTCGCTGACGCTGTCGAGGGCGAAGGACAACGGGGCGGGCTCGCTCGAGAACCAGAACGGCAACTTCCCAGCGCCGCAGGATCTCCGCAACCTCGACGCGGATTACGGCATCTCGGGCTACGACCAGCCGTACAACAGCACGACGAGCTTCATCTGGGCGCTGCCGTTCGGGCGCGGCAAGCGCTGGGGCGGCGGCATGTCGCCGGCGCTCGACGTCCTCGCCGGCGGCTGGGAGGTGGCGGGCATCAACACGATCACGCCGGGCGAAATGGTGACGTTCACCTACACGCCGGCCGCCACGTTCCAGGTGTCGGCGATCACCAATGACTTCTCCGGCGCGAACAACTACCGCCCGAACATGACGTGCGACCCCTACCCTTCGTCTGGCCAGTCGATCACGAACTGGTTCAATGCGTCGTGCGTGACCCTGCCAACGGATCCCAGCCAGCCGTTCGGGAACGCGCCGCGCAACAACGTCCGGGGACCGAACTTCTGGCAGGTCGATTTCGCCGCGAGCAAGAACGTCTCGCTCGGCGGATCGACGCGGCTGCAGTTCCGCATCGAAGCCTTCAACCTGTTCAATCGCGTCAACTTCACGCCGCCCGCGAGCAACCGCAGCGCGAGCAATTTCGGCACCATCACGTCGACCTTCGACGCGCGCCAGGTGCAGCTCGGTGTGAAGGTGCTGTGGTAAGGCGTCTCTGCGCGTCGACGGCGGGATTGTCGCTCATCGTCTGGGGCGCCGGTTCGGTCGTCGGCGCGCGCCAGACGCCCGCGCCGTCCGCGGGGCGGTTCGTACAGTTCGTCTTCACGTCCGACGCGCACTACGGCATCACGCGCGGACGATTTCGAGGCGCCTCGGACGTCGACGCCCACGTCGTCAACGCGGCGATGATCGCGAAGATCAACGAGCTGCCGGGCGCCCGCTTCCCCGACGACGGCGGGCTCCGCGCCGGCACGCTCGTCGGGCCGCTCGATTTCCTCGCGGAGGGCGGTGACGTCGCGAATCGATCCGAAGTCGACAAGGCGCACGCGATCCAGAGTGCCGCCGTCTCGTGGTCACAATTCCGCGCGGATTATCTCGATGGCCTCACGCTGACGGCACGTGACGGCGCGAGGTCGCCGGTGTACGTCGTGCCGGGCAACCACGATGTGTCGAACGCGATCGGCTTCTACGCCCCGATGCACCCGCGGATCGACAACACGGCGATGGTCGGGATCTACAACCTGATGATGGCGCCCGCGCAGCGCACGACGACGACCTACGAGTACGCGACCGACCGCGTGCTCGCGTCGCGTGACGTCGGCGGCGCGCACTTCGTGTTCCTCACCGTGTGGCCCGATTCCGTCGGGCGTGCGTGGCTCGACCGCGATCTCCGCGGCGTCCCGACGACGACGCCCGTGATGGTCGTCACACATGATCAGCCCGACGCGCAGAGCAAGCACTTCACCAACCCCAACGGCGCGCACGACATCAACGCCGTCGACAGGTTCGAGAACCTGCTCGCGGACCCGCTGGCCGACGGCACGACGACCGGCGCCGACGACATCGCCGAACAGAGCGCGTGGGAAACGTTCCTCGCCCGGCACGCGAACGTGGTCGCGTACTTCCACGGCAACTCGAACTGGAACGAGTTCTACGACTGGCGCGGGCCGCATCGCGCGGTCGCGCTGCACACGTTTCGCGCCGACTCGCCGATGAAAGGGCACGTTTCGGAGAAGGACGAGACGAAGCTGTCCTTTCAGGTTGTGACGATCGACGCGGCGTCCCGCGCGATGACGGTGCGGGAATGTCTGTGGAACGCCGACCTGTCGAGTCCGGCCGCGCCGCTCTCCTGGGGCGCATCGGCCACCGTCACGCTTGGATCGCGCCGGTAAATTCTTCAGCGTTGCGAAACGGGATCGCCGGCGTCTGACCGCCGTCACGCCCGCGCTCTATCGTGAGCTTCAGTGGAGGCTCCGACGTGACGCGATTCGCCGTTTCCCTGACCCTGCTGCTCAACATCACGATGACCATGCCGGCGCGCGCGGACGAAGGACACCGTGACGCTCGGGCGCACATTCGATCCGATCATCACGCTCTGCTCGATGCTGTCGACGCTGGCTCGCGCGAGTCCGCCACGTTCGCTGGGCTGGTGCGCCATCTCGCCTCGTCGGACGTGGTCGTCTACCTCGTCTACGACTTCGCGCCGCGGCCCGGCGTCGCGGCGCACATCTCGTTTGTCTCCACCGCCGGCGGCTGGCGCTACGTGCGCGTGGCGATCGATCCGAAATACTCGGGCTGGCAACGGCTTGGGCTGCTCGGACACGAGCTGGAACATGCGGTGGAGATCGCCGACGCGACGTCGGTCGTCGACGCCCCGTCGCTCGCGGCGCTGTATCGCCGGATCGGGTTCAGGAGCGGCGCGGACGGCGAAGACCGCTTCGACACCCTCGACGCGATCAAGACGGGCTGGCGGATTCAGCAGGAGGCCGGACGCGGAGATTACGCCGCCCAGGATCCGTTCCGGTAGAGCGTGAGCGCCACGTCGACGTTCGACCGCAGCGTGCGCGCGATCGCGTCCCAGTTCTTCTCGCAGCGCAACAGCGTCTTCCACGAATACAAATGCTTCGGCTTGTGGAAGTCGCTGTTCGCGACATACGGGTAATGCTTCAGGCTCGTCACCGAGAACAAATCATCGCGGTTCGCCGCCTCCCACACGTCGACGAGATCGACCAGCTGTTTGCGGTGATCCCAGAGATAGCACGTCCCGATCTCGAACCGCCGCGTCGTCCGGTGGTGCGGATGGCACGCGACGCTCAGCGCGCCCTGCCGCCGGATCGCGCGCAGGATGTCTTCGGCCGGCTGGTCCGCGCTCACGTACTCCGTGATGTTCAACGCGACGATGTGCGAGTTTTTCTTGCTGCGGATGTGGTTCTGGGTGATCTCCGCGCCCGGAATGACGAGCAGATCGTACAGCCGGCGCGCGCGACGCGCTTCGGCGGCGATCTCCTCCAGATACGCGTGGAACCGGTCCTCGGTGACCGAGAACTGACGGCGGCCAAGCGTCACGAGACGGCCGGCGCGGGCCAGCAGGTCGCGCTCCATCAGGATGTGATCGGTGATCGCGATGACGTCGAAACGCCGCGTCTTCCCGTACAGATCGATCACCTCGCGCAGCGACAGCCGGCCGTCGCTCCAGCGCGTGTGCACGTGAAAGTCGCAGAGCAGGAACGGTTCGTATCCAGGCACGCTACACCCTCACGTCGAGATGCTCATCGTCCGCCGGGCGATGATGGAGAATCTCGGACCAGAAGTTCCGCACGTAGAGACTGAAGACCGCGCGCTTCCCCATCGCGTTGTAGCGCCGGGCCGACGTCCAGACCCAGCAGTCGCCGCACACGTCGATGCGGCCGACGGGCGTCAGGCGACGACCCAGATTCGTGTCCTCGCCGTGGAATTCGATCCGGCGGTCGAAGCCGCCGATCCGCGCGAGCGCCGTGCGCTGCACGGCGAAGTTGCCGCCGTAGAGAATCGCGCCGATGTTCAGCAAGTGGTGGATCAACGCGTGCGTGGGCGGCGCGACGAGGACGTCGTAGAAACGGATCAGCGCGCGGCCGCTCCGGTCCCAGTCGTAGAACCGATACGGTCCCGTCACCGCGATCGGCGCGCCCGGGCGAGCGAACCGCGCCTCCACGCGCTCGAGCCACGTGATCGGCGCGCGGCAGTCGGCGTCGACGTAGGCGAGCACGTCGGTCCGCGCCTGAAGCCGGGCCGTCTCGCGCGCGACCACCAGTCCCTTCGCGGGCTCGTCAACGACGCGGACGCCGGGCACGGCGCGCGCCACGGCGCCGGTCTCGTCGGTGCTCGCGTTGTTGACGACGAGGATCTCGTCAGGCGGCCGGGTCTGGGCTCGAAGGGAATAGAGGCAGGCGGGGAGCAGGCGCGCCTCGTTGTGCGCGCAGACGATCACGGTGATCGTCACACCCAATGCGTGTTGGCTCCCATCCCCGACAGGATACGGGGCACCTGTAACACCGACGTACCAGGGAGATCACGTTGTTGACACGTTTTGATGCACGACGGTCAACGTCGTTGGTCGTTGGTCGTTGGTCGTTCGTCGTTAGTGCGAGGTCTTTTCGAGCGGCTCGAGGACGATGAACCAGCTCTCGCAGTCGGTGCGCGAGCCGCCCGCGAGCGTCGCCGTGAACGCGAGGTTCAGCGACGGGATCTCCCACCGCTGCTTGGCGCGCCCCGCTTCCATCGGCACGCGGTACGGCTTCAGCAGGTTCTCGGGCGAGTCGTGATCGCGATGCGCGTCCTGAATGCCTTTGAAGATGGCGAACTCGCGCCGTGGCCCCATGTGGACTTCGAACTTCCCGACGCCGTTGACGACGTGGTCGTAGACGCGCTCGGCGTACTGGCCGTCGGACTCGCGGCAGGACTGCCAGTTGCCTTCGAGGATGTTCTTGGGGTCGGCTGAGAACGATCGAAACAACTGCGCCGCGGCGGGCGCCGCGCCAAGGACCACGAGCAGGATAAGGACCGCCCCTCTCTGCTTCACGGGCGCAGGATACCATGGTCCGCGCACCCGTTAACCCACAATTAACAGCCTCGATACAACGGCGACACCCCGGGCCCGTACGCTCACTAACAGTTGATGGCCAAGCACCGCGTCCTCATCGTCGAAGACGAGCAAGACATCGCCGGCGTGATCAAGCACACGCTCGAGCGCGGCGGCGAGACCGAGGCGCAGATCGTCGGCTCGGGCGACGCCGCGATCAAGGCCGTCACCGATCGCCCGCCCGACGTCATCATCCTGGATCTCAATCTGCCGGTCGTGAGCGGACTCGACGTCTGCCGCATCCTGCGCGCCCGCGCCGACGTGCCGCGCGTGCCGATCATCATGCTCACGGCGCGCACGACCGAGGACGATCGCGTCACCGGCCTCGAGCAGGGCGCCGACGACTACCTGACCAAGCCGTTCAGCCTCCGCGAGCTGTCCGCGCGCGTCAAAGCCGTCCTGCGCCGCGGCAACGGCGACGAACGGCGCGCCTCGAGCTACCAGGGCGAGCGGCTGCTGGCGGATTTCGACGCCGTCGCGATCGCCGTCGAGGGCACGCCCGTGAAGCTCACGCGGCGCGAGTTCGAGCTGCTCCGGTATCTGGTGCAGAACAAGAACCGCGTCGTCTCGCGCGACCGGCTGCTCGAACGGGTCTGGGGCTACGAGCGCCTCGTCGAAACGCGGTCGGTCGACGTGCACGTCGGGCGCCTGCGCAGCAAGCTGCGCACCGCCGGCCGCCAGATTGAAACGGTAGTCGGCCTCGGGTACCGGTTTGTCGATTGATTCCGTGCAGCCGGACGCCGTTCGGCGGTAAAGTGCTCCTCACAACGCGCGCCGGCTCCGGCCCGCGTGAGGAGGATTCCGATGGCCGAACGCGAACAGACGTACAAGAATCACGCGCGATTCCTGCCGCCGTTTCATTTCTTCGTGATCCCGGTGCTGGCCGCCAACGTCGTCTACGCCGGACGCCACCTCGTCACCCGCGGGGTGTCGATCACGACGGGTTGGGAGCTCGTGATCGCCTTCACGCTGCTGATGCTGGGCTTCCTGTCGCGGGTGCAGGCGCTCGCTGTTCAGGACCGGGTCATCCGCCTCGAGATGCGCATGCGGCTGAAGCAGGTACTGCCGGCCGACCTGCAGGCGAAAATCAACGACGTCTCGACGAAACATCTCGTCGCGCTGCGGTTTGCCAGCGACGCGGAGCTGCCGGATCTGGTGCGGGACGTGCTGGCCGGCACACTCGACAAGCAGAAGGACATCAAGCTGCGGATCAAGAGCTGGCAGGCGGACTGGCAGCGCGCCTAGCGCGCGACGTCGCGCTACCGGAGAGCGCGGAGGATTTTCGGCGGGAGCAGCCACCGCAGATTGCCGGGGCCGTTGGGCGGCAGCTCGTCCAGATCGATCCGGCACACCGCGCCCTTCTTGAATTCGATCGGGTGGCGCGATCCAATCAATCGCGCCGCGAGCTCGCCGATGCCGGGCTCGTGACCGACGAGCGCGATTCTCGTCCGGCGCGCGTGCTTGCCCAGCTCGGCGACGAGCGCGGCGTACGCGCCGCCGGGCGCCAGCGCGTCGATGGCCGCGACGGCCGGCGAAGGATCGAGTCCGGCCGCGAGAACGTCCGCGGTCTGGCGCGCGCGCACGAGCGGGCTCGTGAGGATCAGGTCGAACGACACGCCGAGCTCGGCCAGCCCGCGCGTGACCTTCCGTATGCGCGACAGGCCTTCGTCGGTCAGCGGCCGCTTCGCATCGTCCGGCCACGCCTCGCCCCGCTCTTCGGCCACGCCGTGCCGGATGAGATACAACTCGTACGACACGGTCATCAGCTATCCGGCGCGCCGGCGGCGGGAGGCGGGCTTCGCGCCGAGACGCTCGGCGACGCCCGCGAACGACGTTCTGGCGCGCACGTAGCGGGCGTGCAGCCGGCGGCACTCGTCTTCGAGCGAGACGACGAGGGCATCGAGCTCGCGCCACACGGCAAGATTCGGCGGCGAGAGCGACGCCTGGACCTGCCGCGCGCGATCGATCAGGACCTGCAGATCGTGCATGCGACCCAGGAGATCCTGTCCGCGTTTGAGCGCGCGCACGCCGGCCGACGGCGCGCGGCCGTCGATGGTGGCGGCGAGTTCCGCGGCGTAGCGCAGTTTCTTGAGCGCGATGCGCACCTCGTGCAGCCGCTCGGGCAGGTACATCGCGCCAGCCCGGGTCATCGCCGTCGCGAGACGCGCCGCGCGGTGCGCGATCCGCGCGTCGACGGCCCATCGCCATCCATGTTCGTCGCGCGCGGCGCGCGGCCGCCGGTTCCTGTCCAGCTCCGAGACGATGCGGTCCAGCTTGCCGGCGATGCGGCGCATGTCGCCGGCCGGCGCATGCGCGTTCAGGTGCGCGCGCGCGGCGTCGCGCTCCTTGTCGACAACCGTCCTGAGGCGACGGAGCGCGGCGGTGTGGGCCGAACGCGCGGACGACAGCTCGTCGATCAGGAGCAGCAGGACGTCGAGCTCGCGGACGGCACCGAGCCGTGACGTCACCTTCTTCAGCCGGCGACCGAGCTTTCGCGCGCTGTCGCCATCCAGCTGAAGCAGCGGCACGAGCTCGCGGAGCCGGCGCGATCCCACGCGGGCGCGGTGCAAGGCGCGCACTTCACCCTGCTCCACGCCGGAAAGCGTGCTGGTGAAGCGCTCGAGCTGGCGACGTAGCAATTCAGAGCGACGAGCGGCGACAGGCATGAGTGTTCGGTCGGGCCGAAGAGAGCCATTATAGTAGGGCTATGAGGATCGCCGCCATCGACATCGGCACGAACTCTATCCACATGATAGTGGTGGACATACGGGCCGACTTCTCGTTCGACGTGATCGATCGGGAAAAAGAGATGGTTCGCCTCGGCGCGGGCGGGTTGGATGGCCGGAAGCTGACGCCCGAAGCGATGCACGCGGCCTTGCAGGTTCTTTCGAAATTCCGGCGTCTGGCCGAATCGCACAGCGTCGACGAGGTGATCGCCGTCGCGACGAGCGCGACGCGCGAAGCGGAAAACGGCGGCGAATTCCTTCGCGCCATCACGCAGCAGACCGGCATTCGGCCGCGCGCGATCTCCGGCACCGAAGAGGCGCGCCTCATTCATCAAGCCGCGGTCTATGGCGTCAGTGTGCCGGGCGACGTCGCGGTCGTCGTCGACATCGGCGGCGGCAGCGTCGAGATCACCCGCGGCGCCGGCCCGGCGATCGAGCTCGGCCGCAGCTTCAAGCTCGGCGTCATC
The DNA here is from genome assembly GCA_020073005.1 of Terriglobia bacterium. Lineage (GTDB taxonomy): Bacteria > Acidobacteriota > Vicinamibacteria > Vicinamibacterales > CAVVIG01 > SRVP-36. The sequence continues at coordinate 15,807 of JAIQFX010000077.1, forward strand.
CGCCTGACCGAGCGGTTCGTGAAGTCGGATCCGATCGAGCCGCGCGACGAGCGCAAGCTCGCCCGGTACATCGACGCGGAGCTGGGCAAGTACCTCGACCAGATCGTGCGCGCCGGATTCGATCGCGTGATCGGCACGTCCGGGACCATTCTCAGTCTGGGTGCGGCCGCGACCGAAGGCCGCACGTCGCTGCGCAACCGCCGCATCCCCGCCAAACAGCTGCGCCGCGTCCGCAGACGTGTGACGTCGGCCACGCTCGAGCAACGGCTCCGGCTGCCGGGCGTCGAACCGCGGCGCGCGGATCTCGCCGTCGCCGGCGCGATTCTTCTCGACGAGATCCTGAAGCGGCTCGGCGCGGACGAAATCACGCTGTGCGATCTGTCGCTGCGCGAAGGCCTCGTCCTCGATTACATCGCCAGGCACCGGAAGGAGATCGCACAGGCGGACCGCTATCCTGATGTCCGGCGGCGCAGCGTCTTCGAGCTGGCCGAGCGCTGTAACTATTTTCCGGATCATTCGCAGCAGGTCGCGAAGCTGGCCGTGCTGCTCTTCGACCAGACGCGCGCCATCCACGGCCTCACGGACCGCGAGCGCGAATGGCTCGAATACGCCGCGCTGCTCCACGACATCGGCATCCACATCAGCTACGAGCGCCATCACAAGCACTCGTACTACTTGATCACCAACGGCCACCTTCGGGGATTCGAACCGGAAGAGATCGAGACCATCGCGCTCGTCGCCCGCTACCATCGTCAGGCGACGCCGAAGCGCCGTCACGTCGGCTTCGGCGAGCTCGGCCGGCGGACGCGCCGGACGGTACGCACGCTCGCGGCCATTCTGCGTCTGGCCGAGAGCCTCGACCGCAGCCACTCGCAGAGCATCACGGGACTCGAGCTGCACGATCGCGGCGACGACGACCTGCTCCAGCTGCGGACGACGGGCGACGCGGATCTCGAGCTCTGGTCGGCGACGCGCCACGCGGCGCCGTTCGAGCGCCTGACGGGGAAGCCGCTCCGCATCGAAGTCAGCGGCCACACATATGCTGAACAACCTCACACAACCGCACGCGTATCCGGGAAAGCTGTTCGTCGTCGAGGGGATCGACGGCTCGGGCAAGACGACGCAGCTCGGGCTGCTGGCGAAGTGGCTGAGCGCCGAGGGCCACCGGGTGTTCGTCACCGAATGGAACTCGTCCGCGCTCGTCAAGGCGGCGACCAAGACCGGCAAGAAGAAGAACGCCCTCACGCCGATGACGTTCAGCCTGCTGCACGCCACCGACTTCGCGGATCGGCTGCTCTATAAGATCATCCCGCCGCTCAAGGCCGGCATGATCGTCCTCGCGGACCGCTACGCGTACACCGCGTTCGCGCGCGACGCGACGCGCGGCGTCGACCGCCAGTGGGTCCGGGAGCTGTACAGCTTCGCCGTGCGGCCCGATCTGGCGCTCTACTTCCGCGTGCCCATCGACATGTCGGTGGACCGCCTGATGGCGCGACGCGTGAAGCTCAAGTTCTACGAGGCCGGGATGGATCTGGGCTGGAGCTCGAACCCCGTCGAGAGCTTCCGGCTGTTTCAGGGCAAGGTCCTCGACGAGTACGACCGCCTCGTCGACGAATTCGGGCTCGAGGTCGTCAGCGCGGTGGGCAGCATCACCGAGCAACAGCGGGTCGTGCGCGCGCTGGTCAGCCAGCAGCTGCAGATCAACCACGTGGAGATTCCCGATGAACAACCAGCCTGACGCGCCCCAGTCAACGGATGCGGGCGCCAGCGGCGACATCCAGGCGGGCCGGTACTACGGACGAGGCATTCCGTACCTTCCCATCGCCGGGTACCCGGGCAAGCTGATCGCCATCGAAGGCACGGACGGCGTCGGGCGCAGCACGCAGATTCAGCTGCTGCGCGAGTGGCTCGAAGTGAAGGGCTACGGCGTCGTCGAAACCGGCTGGACCAGGTCGCCGTTGATGCAGCCGACGATCGAACTGGCCAAGTCCAGCAACACGCTCAACAAGCTGACGTTCGTGCTCCTGTACGCGACCGATTTCGCGGATCGGATGGAGAAGGAAATCATCCCGGCGCTCAAGGCCGGATTCGTCGTGCTGTCGGATCGATACATCTTCACGGCGCTCGCGCGCGCCGGCGTGCGCGGCGTCGACCGGCTGTGGCTCCGCAACCTCTACGGGTTCGGCATCGCGCCGCACCTGGTGTTCTATCTCAACGTCGACGTGAAGACGCTCATCGCGCGCGTGCTCGCCGCCCGCGGCATGGATTTCTGGGAGTCGGGCATGGACCTGAAGGTGGGCGACGACATCTACGACAGCTTCCGGGCGTACCAGAGCAAGCTCCTGAAAGAGTACGCGTCGATGGCCGATGAGTTCCATTTCCGCGTCGTCGACGCGCGGCGATCGATCGACAAGATTCAGGATGAGCTGCGCAAACAAGTGGCCGCATTTCTCGAGCCCGAGGCCACCTTGAAGTCCGAAGGGTGAAGGCGTCAGACTTCTTCAGCCTTGTCAGCGAAGAGTTTCAGCAACCCGCCCCAGCCGTTCGGCGAATCGACCGCGGTCTTCATCACCGCGCCGCCGGCGCCGTGGCGTTCGAAGTGCCGGTGCTCGAGATCGACGCGCGTCCCGCCGCCTGGCTCCGGCGAGAAGCGGATCTCGACTTCGCTGGATTTCGCGAGATCGGGCTCGTATCCCCACTCGTGCGTGATCTGCCACGCGAGGACGATCCGGTTGGGCGGCTCCCACACGAGCACACGGCCCCAGTCGCATTCAGTGCCGTCGACCTGTTCGCTGTAGCAGCGGCCGCCGGCCTTGCCTTCCATGATCGCTTTCTTCATCGGCGACTTGCCGATGTGATGGCTGCGCGGCCACCACGTGTCGTATCCCTCGGTGTACACATTGAAGGCATGTTCGACCGTTGCCTTCACCGTGATCGACTTGCGCACTGGAGCCACGGCACCCGCAGTCCCCGCGGGTGTATTCGCCACACTCGTCATCGTCCCTCCTTGGTCGTCGGTTTCTCCGCCGCTTTCTTGAACGCCATCAGCGCATGGCTCCACAACCAATCGAAATGCGTCCGCAGCGCCTCGATGCCCGCCGGGTTGACCTGATAGAGCCGGCGCGTTCCCACGGCTCGATCCGTCACGAGGTGCGCGTGCTTGAGGATGCGGAGATGCTGGGAGATCGCGGGCCGGCTGATCGGGAACTCGCGCGCGAGCTCGCCGACCGCGACCGGGCCCTCGAGGAGCCGCTCGAGAATCGCGCGGCGGGTGGCATCCCCGAGCGCGTCCATCTGCGCGTGGTGTTGTTGGTAAGCAGTCACTTACCGTAAGACAATACTTACCAATAACACTCGTGTCAAGCCCAGACCGCCGATCCCGCCCCGATGCGATTTAACACGCCGGAAAAACACCCGTCGCGCCTGCGCGCTATCGTGAACCGTGCTGCAGACCGTCGCGCCGCTTCCCTCGCCGTCTGCGTCGTCTCCGCCCGCGCCGGCGCCCGCCGAAGCGGCCGCCAAGATCGCCGTCTCCGGACTCAACTTCTATTACGGCGCGCGCCGCGTGCTCGAACAGATCACGGTCCAGATTCGCCCGAATGAAGTGACGGCGCTCATCGGTCCGTCCGGGTGCGGGAAGTCGACGTTCCTGCGCACGCTCAATCGCATGAACGACATCGTGCCGGGCGCGCGGATCGACGGGTCCGTCGTCCTCGACGGCCAGGACATCTACGCGTCGTCCGTCGACGTCGTCGATCTCCGGCGGCGGGTCGGCATGGTGTTCCAGAAGTCGAATCCGTTTCCGAAATCGATCTTCGACAACGTCGCGTACGGCCTGCGCATCAATCGCATGACGCGATCGCGCGAGGATCTGCAGGGGCGCATCGAAGCGAGCCTGAAGGCCGCGGCGCTCTGGGACGAGGTCAAGGACCGCCTGCACACGTCGGCGCTCGCGCTCTCCGGCGGCCAGCAGCAGCGGTTGTGCATCGCGCGCGCGCTCGCGGTGGAGCCCGAGGTGCTGCTCATGGACGAACCGGCGTCGGCGCTCGATCCGATCGCGACGCAGCGCATCGAAGAGCTCATCTACCAGCTCAAGAGCCGCTACACGATCGTCATCGTGACGCACAACATGCAGCAGGCGGCGCGCGTGTCGGACGTGACGGCGTTCTTCTGGCTCGGGCGCCTGGTCGAGTGCGGGCTGACGACGAAGATCTTCACGGCACCCGCCGAGAAGCTGACCGAGGATTACATCACCGGAAGGTTTGGATAAATGTCCTCGTCCGAACAGATCGTCCGGCATTTCCAGGAAGAGCTCGAACAACTGAAAGCGCGCCTGCTCGAAATGGGCGGGCTCGCCGAGGAGCAGGTCCGCCTTGCGATCAAGGGCCTTGTCGATCGCGATCGCGCGACGCTCGCGCGCGTGCTGACCGGCGACGGCCCGCTCAACGCGCTGCACATCGAGGTCGACGATCGCTGCTTCACGCTGCTCGCGCTGCATCAGCCGATGGCCGTGGACCTGCGCGCGATCGTCGCGGCCGTGAAGATCAACACCGACCTCGAGCGCGTCGGCGATCTCGCGGTCAACATCGCCGAGGCCGCGCAGAAGTACGCGGAGCATCTGCCGGTCAAGAGGCTGATCGACATCCCGCGGATGGGATCCATCGCGCAAGGCATGCTGCGCGACGCGCTGGACGCGTTCGTCCGCCGCGACACGGAGCTCGCGCAGCGCGTGCTCAACGAAGACGATGCGCTCGATGCGCTCAAGACGCAGATCTTCAGGGAACTGCTCACCTACATGCTGCAGGATCCGTCGACGATCGAAGCGTCGCTCGAGCTGATCCTGATCTCACGCCACCTCGAGCGGATCGGCGACCACGCAACGAACGTGGCCGAGGACGTGATCTTCATGGTGTCGGCGAAGGACGTGAGGCACCACGCCGCGGAAGGATAGGCGGGAGGGTCGGGAGGGGTAGAATCCCCGCATGTCCGACCATTACTACGACGCGCACGACCTGCCCCACTTCCCCGACATCGGCAACAACGCACCCGACCTGGCGAAGAAGTTCTTCGAATGGTACGGCGCGGTCTTCGCGGACGGCGCGCTGTCGGCGCGAGAGAAATCGCTCATCGCGCTGGCCGTCGCGCACGCCGTGCAATGCCCCTACTGCATCGATGCGTACAGCAAGGACGCGCTCGAAAAGGGCTCGGACCTCGACCAGATGACCGAGGCCGTGCACGTCGCCGCCGCGATCCGCGGAGGCGCGTCGCTCGTCCACGGCGTCCAAATGCGCAAGCACACCGAGCGTGTCGGGATGTAATGCCTCGCACGATTTCCCTGCTCTCGCGACAGGCGCCGCTGGCGTCGGCCGAACATCAGCGCGCCACGCTGACAGCGTTGCCTCTCGCGCGCGAGTTCGGCGACGCCGCGCAGGCAGCCGGCGCGTGGCCGTTGCGGCCGCACGCGATCGCGACGCTGCAGATCAACGTCGGCAAGCTGTGCAACCAGACGTGCCGCCACTGTCACGTCGACGCGGGCCCTGATCGCCAGGAGATGATGTCGCGCGAGACGATGGCGCTCTGCTTGAGGGCGCTCGCGTCCACGACGATTCCCGCCGTCGACATCACGGGCGGCGCGCCGGAGCTGAATCCGCATTTCCGGTGGCTGGTCGAGCAGGCGACGGCGATGGGCCGTCACGTGATGGATCGCTGCAACCTGACGGTCCTGACGACCGCCGGCCAGGCGGATCTGCCGGAGTTCTTCGCGCGGCACCGCGTCGAAGTCGTCGCCTCACTTCCCCACTACCGCGCGACCAACACCGATCGACAGCGCGGCGACGGCGTGTACGAGAAATCGATCGCGGCGTTGAAGCGATTGAACGAGGCCGGCTACGGCGACGGACGATCGAGGCTGCGGCTGGTCCTGGTCACCAATCCCGTCGGCGCCTATCTCCCGCCATCGCAGGCGTCACTCGAGGCGGAATGGAAGCGCGAACTGCTGCGCCTGCACGGCGTCGCCTTCGACGCGCTGTACTGCATCACCAACATGCCGATCAGCCGGTATCTGGAATGGCTGATCGAGTCTGACAATCTCGCCGCGTACATGGAGCGCCTGGTGACGGCGTTCAATCCATCGACCGTGTCCGGCCTCATGTGTCGCGACACGCTGTCGGTCGGCTGGGACGGCCTGCTCTACGACTGCGATTTCAATCAGATGCTCGACCTGGGCGTCGACGCGGCGTCCGCGCGCCACATCCGGGATTTCGATCCGGCGGCCCTCGCCACCCGGTCGATCGTCGTCGGGCGCCACTGCTTCGGCTGCACGGCGGGCGCCGGATCCAGCTGCGGCGGCAGCCTCGCGTCCTAGAGAGACCGGCCAATTTCGATTTGGCATTTTGTGCGGCGCAGAGCCATAATCTGCGCTACATCAGCCACTTGCCCATGGTTTGCGCACGCTGCGGCCATACTTCGTCCTCTGACGCCGGCCGCTGCCCCAAATGCGGCGCGCCTTTCGCAGAAAACCTCGTCGCGACGGGTGTGATCCCGATCGACACCACCGGTTTGCCACCCGGCGGAACGTTCGCGCCGACGATCAGCGGCCCGACGAACCCGATGACGGCGCCCACGTTGGGCGACGCCGCGACCATCGGCCCGACGCCGACGATGGGCGGCACGGGCGTCGCGGCGCACAAAGAGGCTGGTCCGCTGAAGGTCGGCCAGTCGTTCGGCCCGCGCTACCACATCATCAAACTCCTCGGCGCCGGAGGCATGGGCGCCGTCTATCAGGCGTGGGACGCGGAGCTCGGGGTCGCCGTCGCGCTGAAGGTCATCCGCACGAGCAAGCGCCGCGTGTCGGCCGAGCTCGAGAAGCGGTTCAAGAACGAGCTGCTCCTCGCCCGCTCGGTGACGCACAAGAACGTCGTGCGCATTCACGATCTGGGCGAGATCGAGGGCACGAAGTACATCACGATGTCCTTCATTCAGGGTCACGATCTCTCGACCCTGCTGCGGCGTGACGGCAAGTTCTCGATCGCGCGCGCCCTTGCCCTCGCGCGGCAGATCGCCGCCGGCCTCGAGGCCGCGCACGAAGCGGGGGTCGTCCACCGCGATCTGAAACCCGCGAACATCATGATCGGCGCCGACGATCTCGCGCTGATCATGGACTTCGGGATCTCGGCGTCGGCCGAGCAGGCGACGACCGGCGGCGTCGTCGGCACGCTCGAGTACATGGCGCCCGAACAGGGCACGGGCCAGGCGGTCGACGGCCGCGCCGACATCTACGCGCTCGGCTTGATTCTGTACGAGCTCCTGACCGGGCCACGGCTCACGGCCTCCGTGACGCCGCAGGAGCGCATCGAGGCGATGAAGTACCGCACGACGGAAGGGCTGCCGCCGATTCGCTCGGTCGACCCTTCCATCCCTGCCGCGCTCGACGCGGTGGTGATGCGCTGTGTCGAGCGCGACCCCGCCGCACGGTTTCAGACGACGGCCGAGCTCGTCGCCGCGCTCGCGGCCCTCGATGACGCGGGCGAGCTGATTCCGATCGCTCGACGCCTGACGAAGCCGATGATGGCGGCGGCCGCGGCGGTCGTGCTGTTGCTGCTCGGCGGCACGTACCTCGGCACGCGGCGTCTGCTCACGCCGCCGGCCGCGCATGAGCCGGTGTCGGTGCTGATCGCCGACTTCCAGAACCAGACCGGCGATCCGACGCTGGACCGCGCGCTGGAGCCGATGGTCAAGCGGGCGCTCGAAGGTGCGGGATTCATCAGCGCGTACGACCGGAACGCCATCTCCCGCATCCTCGGTGTGCGGCCGCCCGAGAACATGGACGAGGTGGGAGCGCGGGAGCTCGCCGTGAAGCAAGGGCTGGGCGTGGTCCTCTCCGGTTCGATCGGCCGCCAGGGCAACGGTTACGACATCTCGGTCAAGGCCGCCCAGACGGTGACCGGCAACGCGATCGCCACCGCCAAGAGTCGAGCATCCAGCAAAGACCAGGTCCTTGGAACGGCGACGAAGCTGGTCGTGACGGTTCGCAAAGCGCTCGGCGACCAGACGTCGGAGTCGGCACAGATGTTCACCATGGCCAGTCTCTCGGCCACGTCCCTGGACGTCGTCCACAACTATGCGGCCGCGATGGAGGCGCAATCCAAGAACCAGTTCGAGGAGGCGCGCCAAAGCTTCCTGAAGACGGTCGAACTGGATCCGAAGTTCGGCATCGGCTACCAGGGATTGGCCGTGGTATCGCGGAACCTGGGCAAACTCGACGATGCCGACAAGTACATCAAAGAGGCGCTGCGGTATCTCGACGGGATGACCGAGCGGGAGCGTTTCAGCACTCGCGGCATGTACTACCGGGTGACGGGCGACTATCCGCAATGCGTGAAGGAATATGGCGAACTCGTCGCCCGCTATGCGGGAGACGCGGTCGGGCACAACCAACGCGCCCTCTGCCTGTCGAAGCTGCACGACCTGCGCGGCGCCGTCGAGGACATGGGGCAGGTGGTCCAGATGCTGCCGAAGCGCGTGGTGTTCAGGGACAACCTGTCGCTCTACGCGAGCTATGCCGGCGATTTTCAGACGGCGGAGCGGGAGGCGCGCGCGGTAGAGTCGCCGGATACGTACGCCGTGCTCGCCCTGGCGTTCGCGCGCGTGGGCCAGGGACAGCTGCGGGAGGCGACCGACACGTATCAGGAATTGCGGACGTTCGGCGCGCTCGGTGCATCGTTCTCGACGTCCGGCCTCGCCGACCTCGCGTTATATGAGGGCCGCCTCTCGGACGCCGTGCGGACGTTCGAGCAAGGCGCGGCGGCGGACCTCGCGGCCAGGAACCCGGACAAAGCCGCAACCAAGCTGGCGTCGCTGGCGTACGCGCACCTGCTGCTGGGACACACGGGCCCTGCCGCGGCCGCGGCCGACAAAGCGTTGCTGAACAGCAAAGCCGTGCCGATTCGATTTCTCGCGGCTCGGATCTTCGTCGAGACCAACGCCGTCGCCAAGGCGCGGACGTTGGCCGCCGGTCTCGCAGCGGAGTTACCGGCCGAGCCCCAGGCGTACGGCAAGATCATCGAGGGCGAGATCGCCTTGAAGAACGGAGATTCACGCCAGGCGATCACGCTCCTGGGCGAAGCCAACGGGCTTCTGGACACGTGGTTGGGTCACTTCGACCTTGGCCGCGCGTACCTCGAGCGCCGCGCGTTTCCACAAGCGGATTCGGAATTCGACCGCTGCATCAAGCGCCGCGGCGAGGCGCTCTCGTTGTTCCTGGACGAGGAGCCGACCTACGGCTACTTCCCGCCCGTGTACTACTATCAGGGGCGCGTGCGCGAGGGGCTGAACGACGCGGGGTTCGCCAAGTCGTACCGCGCGTACCTCGAGATCCGAGGCAAATCCACGGAAGACCCGCTCCTGCCGGAAGTCCGCCGTCGCGCGGGGCAGTGATCCGATTTCGATCCCGCAGAGCCAACCGCCGGCACCGATCGTCGTCGAGACCGCGCTCAGAGAGCGGCGGCTCGACGAGATCGATGGACGTGTGCGCGCTCGTCTACGGGATGAGCGGGCACACCACGGACAAGCTGTGGGCCTTGATGAGCACCCACGAGTCGAACGCGCTATCACCCGTATCCGAGATCGCGATCTTCATGTGATACGTCAGGCCGTGCGTGATCGTGGCCTGCAGCGTCAGCACCTTCGTCAACCCGTCGGCCTGAGTCGCGATCGACCCGCCTTCGTTGTTGATGAACAAGTCCGCGTGTTGCGCGTTCGTGCCGAACGGATTGCCGCCGTTCAGATTGTTGATGGCCACGGGCACGGGCGGGTCCGTGCC
>JAIQFX010000078.1 GCA_020073005.1 Terriglobia bacterium
TTTTCTCTTTTCAGTTTTCAGTGTGTCGGCGTTGGATCGCGGATTGCACGTGCGCTCGATCATGACGACGAAGCCGCCCTACGATCTCAGTGAACGCACCTTCCAATTCGCCTGCAACGTAGTTCGCTTCTGTCGCAAAATGTCTGCGGAGCCTGGAGTTGTTCGGCACATCAGCTGGCAGCTTGCCGCCGCCGGCGAAACCGAGGTCACGGCTCACTACATCGCAGTCGCACCAGCGGAACGCTCGAAGCAGTACATCAACTTCGTGCACGTCCTAAAGAAACGGGAAATGGACGCTTGCGCAAAGCATCGCACGAGCAAGCACGATAGTTGGCGCGAGGGAATGCAACTGATGTGGGATGGCGTGTGGGCTGCCAGAGAAGACGGAGTCAACCGCCGCTATGCGGCGGTACTTCCGGGATTTCAGAGGAGAGGTCGACCACGAGGAAGCGTACGACGTGTTCTATTCCTACCTCTCATCGTTCGCTCACGCAGACATCCACTTGGTTGATCATCTCCTGAAGCTTGGGCCTGACGGCGCCGAATGGTCGACGCGGTCTGATGAAGCTCACGTCGGCAATGTCTTCCGCTACGCCGCCACGTTCCTCACGTGTTTTCTTGACCTGCTTGGTGAGCAATTCCACACATGGTCGGAGGCCGACACGCGTATGTGTTGGGAATCTGCATGACGGGGCCTAACTGAGCGATGAAGCCGACGCCGGGCGTGGCTTAAGATTATCGTGCCCGGCGCGGCTTATCGCCGGCGTTGGGCCGCAGAGAATTCCAGGCGAATTGTTGTGATGAGACACGCAACGGGTCTCCGCTACGGAATGCTGATTATCACGCTCCTGGCCGTCGCCACTGCAGCGTCAACCTTCGCGCAACAGGCAGCGAGCGCAGTCCCCCTCGAGCCCGTTACGACAATCCTGGACGCGTTTCGTTCCCACGACATCGTCGTGCTCGGCGAGGGCGCGCACAACAACGAGCAAGGCCACGTCTTTCGAATGTCACTGATTCGTGACGCCAGATTTGCGAACATTGTCAACGACATCGTGGTGGAATGCGGCAATGCTCGATACCAGGATGTCATCGATCGATTTACGCGCGGCGACCGAGTCGCCGACAAGGTTCTTCGCGAGGTGTGGGAAAACGCCGCAGTGACCGGGACCGTGTGGGACGTGCCGATCTACGAGGAGTTCTTTCGAGGCGTGCGAGCCGTCAACGCCTCGCTCCCGAAGGAACGTCAGCTCCGCGTACTCCTCGGCGACGCCCCTATTGACTGGATGCTGCGTATATGGAAATGCGGCTGGGACGCATTGCCCTCATGCCCGGATCGCAGGGTCAGATCGACCGGCTGAAGCGCTCCTGCGCGAGCGTCACGCAGAAGTAGGGCAGTAGGAACCTGCGACCTGACGCAGGCACCCAACGGCGCTCCAGCGAATCCTCAGGCGCCAATGGGACGCCGAGGCGTTCGACGGCGTAGAGTCCGTCGGCGTCTTAACTTTTCAGTTTTCTCTTTTCAGTTTTAACTTTGAAAGTACTGCGGTCTACGGCAACACCGCCGTCGAGTTTCTCTTCGGCACCTGTCCGACCGGAATCTGCATCAGTTCTTTGCGCGCGGCGATGTCGATCACCGAGACCGAGTTCGATCCGGCGTTCGCGACGTAGACGCGCGTGCTGTCGGGATGGAACGTCAGCCAGTCGGGATGGTGGCCGACCTTGGTTTCGCCGAGCAGCTTCAGGTCCGGCATCGAATAGAAGTACATCCGCGTGTTCATCTTGCTGAGCACGCACAGCGTCTTGCCGTCCGGCGTGACGCCGATGCCGTGCGACGGCGATCCCTGCAGCCCCTCGGTCACTTTCTCCGCGGCGGAGACTTCCGGCAGCTTGATCCGATCCACCACCTGATGCGTCGCGAAATCGATCGTGATGAAGCCGTTGAAATTCGAGAGTTGCGCGAACATCCGCTTCGTCGATCCGTCGGGGTTCTTCTCGAAGGTGATCGGCCGCACGCCGTCGTCGGTCGGCACGCTCCAGAGCACGGTCTCGGTCTGCTGATCGATCACGATGATCTTCCTGCCGGGGATCGATCCGGCGACGACGAACTTGCCGTCGGGCGTCACGTAGACGTTGTGGATGCCGCCCTCGGTGCGGATGCTCTTCACGCGCGTGAGGGTCGTCGCGTCGATCACGTCGACGGCGCCCGCGCCCGCCACGATTGCCGCATAGACGCGCTTGCCGTCCTTGCTCACCGCGACGTTGTTGGGGTGGTTGGTGAGCGGAATCCTCTTGATGACCTTCAGCGTCTTGAGATCCGCGACGTCGAGGGTCGACTCGGCCTCGTCCGTGATGTAGAGCCGGCTGCCGTCGGGCGCCGCCTGCGCGCCGTGGTTGACCTCGATGCCGCCGATCTCGCCGACGACCTTGTTCGTCACCGGATCAATCAGCATCACGCTGTCGCCGGCGGCGTTGGTCTGGACGATCCGGACCGTGGCGGCGGCCAGCGGCAGCGACATAAGGAAAAGCGCAGCGGCCACAAGAGAAGGCTTGGTCTTCATAGGGAGACACTTTAAACTACCCGGCCATGTGGTTGATCGTCTTTTTCCTCATGTGGCCCCAGGCGACGTCGTCCACAGGCGCGCAGAACGCGGCCGGCGGCCTGGACTTCGCGACCTTCAAGAGCACCGTCGAGCCGCTGCTGCTCGAAAAACGGCCCGGCCACGCGCGCTGCGTGACCTGCCATTCGACGGGCACCGCCTTCCGCCTGCAGGCGCTCGCCAAGGGCGAAACGATGTGGAGCGAGGAGCAGTCGCAGAAAAACTTTGAAATGGCGAAACGGTTCGTGCTGCCGGGCGTGCCGGCGAAGAGCCGCCTGCTCGTCATGCCGCTGTCGCACGAGGCGGGCGGGACCGAGTTCCATCCGGGCGGCAAACACTGGGAATCCCAGTCCGACGCCGAATGGAAGGCCCTGGCGAACTGGGTGAACGGCGTGAAATAAGTGTGAAGTCTCAAGGCTGAAGGCTGAAGACGAACCGGTCTCGAGACTTCAGGCCTTCACACTTCAAACTTATCGATGCCCTTCAAGTATCTTCTTCGCGTCCGCTACATCGAGTGCGACGCGCAGAAGGTCGTCTTCAATTCCCGCTACGGCGAGTACGTCGACGTCGGGACCAACGAGTTCCTCCGCGCGATCGGCGTCCTCGGCGACTTCATCACCGGCGATCTCGATTTCCAGCTCGTCAAGCAGACGATTGAGTGGAAGGCGCCCGCGCGCTTCGACCAGGTGCTCGAGCTGTCCATCGAAGCGACGCGCCTCGGCACGACGTCGTTCACGATCGGCACGACGTTTCGTGTCGCCGGCGACGAGCGGATCCTCGCGACGATCGAAACGATCTACGTCCTCGTCGACGCGCGGACGCTGACCAAGCTGCCGATGTCGGACGCGCTCCGCGCCGCGATGCAGGACGGCGCACGCAATCGCGTCACGGACCACGCGGGGTATCTGAAACTGACGTAGGTCTGACAGAAGAATTGGAACGCAGAGACCGCAGAGCAAGACAACGATGGAATAAGCCACGGAGACACCGAATCTCGATGGCGCGCTCTCTGCGATCGCCGCGTGCCCCGCGGTCCTCTGTCCTTCTTCTCCGTGTCTCCGAGTCTCCGTGGCTTATCTTCTTTTCGTATGACAGGCCGAACATCTGAACTGATCGAGACCCCACGTCTTCTGCTGCGGCGGCCGACTGCCGACGACGCCGAGGCGATCTTCTCGCGCTACGCGAGCGATCCCGAGGTCACGCGCTACGTCGGGTGGCCGCGGCACACGAGCGTCGACGACACGCGCGCCTTCCTGGCGTTCAGCGAATCTCTCTGGGGCCGGTGGCCCGCCGGGCCGTGCGTGATCCTCGGTCGAGACGACGGCCGGCTGCTGGGATCGACGGGCCTCATCTTCGAGACGCCGTCGCGGGCGGCGACGGGCTACGTCCTCGCGCAGGACGCCTGGGGCAGGGGATTTGCGACTGAAGCGCTGGGCGCGATGGTCGATCTCGCTCGGAAAACGGGCGTTCTCCGTCTGTACGCGCTCTGTCATCACGCGCATCGCGCGTCCGTGCGCGTGCTCGAGAAAGGCGGTTTCTCGAGGGAAGCCACGCTGCGCCGCTATGCGGACTTCCCGAATCTGAGTCCCGGCGAGGCGCAGGACGTCCTCTGCTACTCGAGAATTCTCGAATGAAGGCTGTACTCCCGGCGGGTTTCGCCATATACTTCTCCGAGCGCGCACCCGCCTTGGGGAAGCGTTTTTCAGAGGAGATGACATGGCGAAGAAGAGCAAGAGAAAGCCGAACGCGGCGTTCATGAAACCGGTGCAGCCCAGCGCGACGCTGGCCGAGGTCGTGGGCTCGAAGGCGATCCCGCGCACCGAGGTCACCAAGAAGCTCTGGGCGTACATCAAGAAGAACAAGCTGCAGGACAGCAAGAACAAGCGCATGATCAACGCGGACGACGCGCTGAAGGCCGTCTTCGGCGGCAAGTCCAAGGTGAACATGTTCGAGATGACGAAGCTCGTCAGCAAGCACCTGAAGTAGATCGCCCCGACGATCGACGGCGCGGCGGGCGAACGCCCCCGCGCCGGTCTTCTTCCCTTCACGGCGCGTCGCGTCGGCTCCTGCTATAGAATCCCTCCGGTCATCATCATCATCATGCCAACACGCCGTTTTCTTCCCGCGCTCTTTCTGTTGTTCATCGGCAGCGGCTGCGCCGCGCTCATCTACGAGATCGTCTGGTTCCAGCTGCTGCAGCTGGTGATCGGATCGTCGGCGATCTCGCTCGGCATCCTGCTCGGCACGTTCATGGGCGGGATGTGCCTCGGCAGCCTGCTGCTGCCGCGCCTGATCGCGCCGCGCCAGCATCCGCTGCGCGTCTACGCGATGCTCGAAGCCGGCATCGGCGCGCTCGGCGTGCTGATCCTCGTCGGCATGCCGCTCGTCGGCGGCATCTACACCGCGTGGGCCGGCGAGGGGATGGCGGGCATCATCTTCCGCGCGATCATCGCGGGGATCTGTCTGCTGCCGCCGACGATCCTGATGGGCGCGACGCTGCCGGCGATCTCGCGCTGGGTGCGCGCGACGCCCGTAGGCGTGTCGTGGCTCGGCTTCTTCTACGGCGGCAACATCGCCGGCGGCGTCTTCGGCAGCCTGGCCGCGGGCTTCTACCTGCTGCGCGAGTACGACGTCGCGACCGCCACGATGGTCGCCGTCGCGTTCAACGTCGCCGTCGCGGCGACTGCGTTCGTGCTCGCGGGCCGGACGCCGTACACCGCCGACGAGCCGACCGCGCGCACCGCCGCGCCGCAGGCCGCGTGGTCCGTGCACGTCACGATCGCGCTCTCCGGCCTGACGGCGCTCGCGTCCGAAGTGATCTGGACGCGGCTCCTGTCGCTGCACTTCGGCGCAACCGTGTACACGTTCTCGCTGATCCTCGCCGTGTTCCTGTTCGGACTCGGCATCGGCAGCAGCGTCGGCGCCTCGCTCTCACGAAACATTGTTGCGACGCGCCGCGCCTTGGGCTGGTGCCAGCTGCTGCTGTGCGCGGCGATGGCGTGGTCGGCGTACCAGCTGACCGAGTCGCTGCCGTACTGGCCGATCAACCCGTCGATCGCGACGACGCCGTGGTTCACGCTGCAGCTCGATCTCGTCCGCTGCCTGTGGGTGGTCCTGCCGGGCGCGATTCTCTGGGGCGCGAGCTTCCCGCTCGCGCTGGCGGCCGTCGCATCGACCGAGCAGGACGCCGCGCGGCTCGCCGGCGCCGTCTACGCCTCGAACACCGTCGGCGCGATCGCGGGCTCGCTCGTGACGAGCTTCGTCCTCGTGCCGTGGATCGGCAGCTCGCACACCGAGCAGGTGATCATCATCATTTCGGCGCTGTCGGCGCTGCTGATGCTCGAGCCGTCGTACGCGACGGCGGTCCGGCTAACGCCGGACACCACGGATTCCAGGGGCAGCGCAGGTTCCAGTGGCGTCCGCCTTCAGGCGGACCAGAAAGCCGGCTGGAGTCTCGCCGGCACGGCCGTGCTCGCCCTCGGCATGATCGCGGCGGGCCTGCTGGCGCGCAGCGTCCAGGAGCTGCCGGGGCTGCTCGTCGCGTACGGCCGCTACGCGGCGACGCGCGTCGGCCAGGCGGAGATCATCTACGTCGGCGAAGGGCTGAACGCGTCGGTCGCCGTCTCGCGGCTGTCGAACGGCGTGCTCAACTATCACAACGCCGGCAAGGTGCAGGCGTCGAGCGAGCCGCAGGACATGCGGCTGCAGCGCATGCTCGGCCACATGACGACGCTGATCCCGGCGCAGACGAAGAAAGTCGTCGTGATCGGCTGCGGCGCGGGCGTGACGGCGGGCGCGGTCTCGGTCGATCCGGCGCTCGAGCACGAAACCATCGCCGAGATCGAGCCGCTCGTGCCCCGCGTCGTCTCCACCTACTTCGCCGAGCACAACTTCGACGTCGTCCGGAATCCGAAGGTCCACGTTCAGATCGACGATGCGCGGCATTTCATCGAGACGACGAAAGAAAAGTTCGACGCCGTGACGTCGGATCCGCTCGACCCGTGGGTGAAGGGCGCGGCGATGCTCTACACGGTCGAGTTCTTCGAGATGGTCAAGCAGCATCTCAATCCCGGCGGCGTCGTGACGCTGTTCGTCCAGCTCTACGAGAGCAACACCGAAGCCGTGAAGAGCGAGATCGGCACGTTCATGGAAGCCTTCCCGAACGGCATCGTGTTCGGCAACACGAACGAGGGCAAGGGCTACGATCTCGTGCTCGTCGGCCAGGTCGAGCCGTCGAAGATCGACGTCGATGCGATCGAAGCAAGACTGCAGCGGCCGGAATACGCGCCGGTCAAGCGGTCGCTCAACCAGATCGGGATGAACTCGGCGATCGATTTGTTTTCGACCTATGCCGGCCGCAAGCCGGATCTCGCGTCGTGGCTGCGCGACGCGCAGATCAACCGCGACAAGAATCTGAGACTGCAGTACCTGGCGGGGCTCGGCCTCAATCTCTATCAGGCCGACGTGATCTACGCCGACATGCTCCGCAACGTGTCGAAGATGCCGGACGATTTGTTCATTGCGAAGGACGAGACGCGCAAGCAGCTGTACGCCGGGATTCTGCGCGCGCAGGGCAGATAGACGTTGTAGCGCGAGCCCTTCAGGCGAGAGTGGGCCGGAGTTGTAGCGCGAGCCTTTCAGGCGAGAGTAGGCCGGAGTTGTAGCGCGAGCCTTTCAGGCGAGCGAGGTCGATCATGAAAAAACAGACATTCGTCCGCACGTTGCTGGCTGTCGGGCTCGTGGCGCCGTTTCTCGCGGGCGCGCTGCCGCGCCTGCTGGCGCAAACGGGACGGATCGAACCCAGCCTCTACTCGGCCTTGCGCTGGCGATCGATCGGACCGTTCCGCGGCGGACGCGTGAACGGCGTGAGCGGCGTCCCCGGGCAGCCCAACGTCTTCTATATGGGCTCGGTCGGCGGCGGCGTCTGGAAGACGACGAACGCGGGCCGCACCTGGCAGCCGATCTTCGACTCGCAGCCCATCGCGTCGATTGGCGCGATCGGCGTCGCGCCGTCCGCGCCCGACACGGTCTACGTCGGCACCGGCGAAGCCGACATGCGATCGCAGATCTCGTTCGGCAACGGCATGTACAAGTCCACCGACGCCGGCAGGACGTGGACGCACATCGGCCTCGAGGCCACCAGACAGATCGGCAAGGTCATCGTCGATCCGCGCGATCCGAACGTCGTGTTCGTGGCCGCGCTCGGTCACGTGTACGGCGCAAATCCGGATCGCGGCGTCTTCCGCACGCGCGACGGCGGCGCGACCTGGCAGAAGGTGCTGTTCAAGAACAACGACGTCGGCGCGATCGATCTCGCGTTCGATCCGACTTCGTCGCAGATCATTTACGCGGCGCTCTGGAACACGAAGCGTCCACCGTGGAGCATCTATCCGCCGTCGTACGGGCCGGGCAGCGGCCTCTACAAGTCCACCGACGGCGGCGCGAACTGGCAACAGCTGACCAACGGCTTGCCGACGGACGGCCTCGGCCGCATCGGCGTCGCCGTCGCGCCGTCGAATCGCAATCGCGTCTACGCGATCGTCGACGCGAAGGACGGCGGCATGTATCGCTCCGACGATGCCGGCGCGACGTTCCGCAAAGTGTCCGGCGACGACAACCGCATCTGGGGACGCGGCTGGTACTTCGGCAAGATCGTCGTCGATCCGAAGAACGCCGATCTCGTCTACTCGTCGAACACGGGCGTCTACCGGTCGCGCGACGGCGGGCGGACGTGGGGCGAGCCGTTCAAGGGATCGCCGGGCGGCGACGATTACCACCAGCTCTGGATCTATCCAGACGATGGCAATCGCATGATCCTCGGCGGCGATCAAGGCGCGGTCATCAGCGTCGACGGCCTCAACGATCATCCGACGTGGAGCTCGTGGCTGAACCAGGCGACGGCGCAGATCTACCGCATCGCCGTGGACAACGCGTTTCCGTACTGGGTGACCGGCGCGCAGCAGGACAGCGGCGCGGTCCGCGTCCGCTCGCGCGGGAAGTTCGCCGGCATCACGATGCGCGACTGGGAGCCGGCGTGCGCGGGCGGCGAGAGCGGCTACACGGCGCCCGATCCGCTGAATCCGGACATTCTGTACGGCGGCACGGTGACGAAGTGCAACGTCCAGACGAACCAGACCGAGAACGTGTCGCCCGAAGTCGATCTGCCGACGCCGCCGCGCCACACGTGGACGCTGCCGGTCGTGTTCTCCCCGGTCGACCAGCACGCGCTGTACTTCAGCGATCAATATCTGTTCAAGACGACCGACGGCGGCAAGACGTGGGCGCGCATCAGCGAGGACATGACGCGCGAGAATCCTGGCGTCCCGTCGAACCTCGACGCGGCGGCGGCCGCCGACGCGCCCGAAGGCGGACGGCGCGGCGTCATCTATTCCATCGCGCCATCAGCGGTGCGCGCGCCGCTGATCTGGATCGGCACCGACGACGGCTATATCCACGTCACGCAGGACGACGGCAAGACGTGGACGAACGTGACGCCGAGGGAGGTGACCGCCTGGAGCAAGGTGGTCATGCTCGAGGCGTCGCACTTCGACGCGAACGAAGCCTACGCGGCGATCGATCGTCATCGTCTGACCGACAACGAGCCGTACATCTTCCGGACGAAGGACGGCGGCAAGACCTGGCAGAAGATCACGAACGGCCTGCCGGCCGGCGTTTACGTGCAGACGATCAGAGAGGATCCGAAGCGCCGCGGATTCCTGGTCGCGGGCACCGAGCTCGCGCTCTTCTCGTCGTTCGACGATGGCGATTCGTGGCAGTCGCTGCAGCTGAACCTGCCGCCGACATCCATGCGCGATCTGCAGTTCCACGACAACGATCTGGTGCTCGGCACGCACGGCCGCGGCATCTGGATTCTCGACGACATCAGCGTCCTGCGTCAGATCGGAGGGGGACGGGTCTCGGCGAGCGGCCAACCCGAGACTCGTCCCCCTGATGACGTCATTCTCTACAAGCCGTCCGACGCGATCATCCTGCCGGCGAGCACGGACGATGGGACGCCGACGCAGAAGGACGAGCCGGAAGCCGAGAATCCGCCCGCCGGAGCGGTCATTGATTATTACTTGAGGACCGCGCAGGCGGGACCGGTCACGCTCGAGATCCTGAACGCGAGCGGCGCCGTCGTCCGTCACTACTCGAGCGCCGATCCCGCGCCGGCGGTCAACGTCAACACGCTCGCGGTCAACGCGGTGTGGCAGCGTCCGCCGGAGCCGCTGTCGGCGGCCGCGGGGCTGCATCGCTTCGTGTGGGATTTCCGTCCCGATCCGCCGGCGGGCGGCGGCCGTGGACGCGGCGGCCGCGGCGGCGGTGGTGGTGGCGGCGGCCGCGGCGGTCCGCCTCCGGTCGCGGCGGCGAATTACACGGTCAGGCTGACGGTGAATGGGAAGGCGATGACGCAGCCGCTCGTGGTGAAGCCGGATCCGCGGCTGAAATAGGCGGCCCGCCAGGGCCGCGGAACGAACCCGGTCGCCCGTCCACGGCACTCGGCTCTGACCGTTGCGCATGAGAATGCTGTCGACGTTGTTTCAGACGCTCATCGGCGGGTACGTCGCGCCGGGTGATCTGCCCATCATCATCATCCCGCTCGCCGTCTTGGTGGGCGGGGTGTGGCTCCGCCAGATGCGGGAGACGCAACCGCGCCGCCCCGACCCCGTTGTGGACGCCATCTGCCTTGCCGCCTCACTGGCGGCTCTGTCGTGGTTTCTCCGGTTGGGCGGCATTTCCTGGGACCGCTTCGATTTCAACAAGGACGGCACGTACTACTGGTCCCTGCAGGAAGCCGTGCGCCGCGGCAGGATGCCGTTCTACCTCAGCGTTCAGATGCAGGGCACGGATCGGTATTGGGCGAATCCGGAGGCGCCTCTTGGGCCGCACAGCTTCCTGCTCGGCTTCATGAGCGTCAACGCTTTCTACATGCTCCATGTGCTGCTGATGTTCGCGATCGGGTACGTCGCGCTGGTCGCATGGAGGCGGGAGGCCGGACTGTCGTCGTTCACGTTCGTGACGTTCGTCGCGCTCTTCCTGCTCAACGGCCACATCACCTCGCATCTTTCCGTGGGGCACACGATGTGGGCGGGCTACTTTCTTCTCCCATGGGTGTTCCTGACCTTGACGCGCGCAGCGCGCGGTGATCCCTCGATGCGCAACGGCGCGACGCTCGCGCTCGCGTTGGGGGGGATGATCGCCATCGGCGCCTGGCACATCTTCGTGTGGAGTTTCCTGTTCGTTGTGTTCTTCTGCGCGACGTCCTGGCCAGGCCTGCGGTTTCTGGCCCGGGTGTCGATCATCCTGGCGGCCGTCTCCGCGTTTCGTGTGCTCCCGGCGCTGTTGACGTTCAACGGAGGCGCCTCCCACTTTCTCGAGGGCTTCAATTCACCGAAGCTGATGTTCGACGCGCTCGCCTTCGGTGGCAAGGAGCGCCTGGCAACGGGGCAGCTGGACTACTGGGAGTACGAAACGTACATCGGCAGCGTCGGCTTCGTCCTGATGTGTCTGGGACTGTGGCCCACACGCGAGCGGGAGTCGCGGTACCTCAACCGGTTCTATCTGCCGATCGGCGTATTGACCCTGCTGTCGGCCGGCCGGGTGTACGCCCTGACCCTCTTCCATCTGCCGGGTTTTTCCGCCGAGCGCATCACCACGCGCATGTTGGTGGTGCCGGTGCTCGCCCTGCTGTGGCTCGGCTGCGTCCGCGTGGACCAAGTGCTGACGCGACACATGCACAAACGCCCCGCGGTTGCGATTCTCGCGCTCGTCGGAGCGTGCCTCCTGGTCGGTCAGTTGCTCCGCAGCGCACTCTGGTGGAGGTTGCCCGCAACCGCCGCGCCAGTTTTTGCGCACAGTGCCTTGATCGAGAGATCTCCGGTCGATCGGTTGTATTGGTGGAGCGTCTGGGGCGGTTGCGCGATCTCGCTGTCGGCAATCGGAGCATTGGGAAAAATGCTCCTCGCCGGACGTCAGACCCACCGGGGATGCACACGCGGTCGCGCCTGAAAGGCTCGCCCTACCTTCGTCATGCGGCGGCGGTGACGCGGCGGATCTCGTCCACGAGGCTGCCGAGATCGATCGGCTTCGACACGTAGCCGTCCATCCCTGCGGCGAGGCAGTGCTCGCGGTCGCCGACCATCGCGTTCGCGGTCAGCGCGATGATCGGCAGGTGCGCGCCCGTCGCACGCTCGCGCTCGCGGATGATCGCCGTCGCCTCGAAGCCGTCCATCTCCGGCATCTGCAGATCCATCAGCGCGACGTCGAACCGGTCGTGCTCGAGCGCGGTGAGGACCGCGCGGCCGCTCGTCACGGCTTCGACCGAGTGCCCCTGCTTCTCCAGCAGCCGCACGGCGAGGAACTGATTCACGGGATTGTCCTCGGCGAGCAGGATGCGGAGCGCGGGCTTGTCGCTCGGCTGAAAGCCTCGCGCTACAGTCTCGGTGGCTCGCGCTACAGTCTCGGTGGCTCGCGCTACAGCTCCTGCCGCCGGTCGCGTGACGAGTCGTCGCGACCCCGACTTCAGGCCCAGCGTCTCGAGGAGGACGTCGAGCAGCTCCGCTTCGACGACGGGCTTCGGCACGACGGCGGAGAATCTCGACCGCCCCTTCAGCGTCCCCGACCACACGTCGCCCGGCGCCAGCATGACGACCGCCGCCGATCCGAGCGCGCCATCGTCGCGGATTTCCGACGCAACGAACGGGCCGCCCATGTCCGGCATGATCATGTCCAGCAGGACGATCTTGTACGGCGTGCCCGCGCGCGCGGCCTCGCGCATCATCGTCAACGCTTCCGGCCCGCTGGACGCGGCCGCGACGTGCACGCCCCAGCGCGTCAGCATTTCCAGCAGCACGCGCCGCGCCGTGTCGTTGTCGTCGACGATCAACGCCCGGCGTCCGGCCAGCGGACTCACCTGTCGCGCGTCCGTGACGTCTTCCCCCGGCGGCCGCACGCCGACGCGCGCGGTGAAATGGAACGTGGAGCCGCGGCCCGGCGCGCTCTCCAGCCACATGCGTCCGCCCATCATGTCGACGAGCGTGCGCGAGATCGTGAGGCCGAGGCCCGTGCCGCCGTGGCTGCGCGCGGTCGATCCGTCGGCCTGCGTGAACGCTTCGAAGATCGCCGCCTGCCGATCGACGGGAATGCCGATGCCCGTGTCGCGGACGCTGAAGTGCAGGACGGCCTCGTCCGCCGTCCGCTCCTGGACCTCGAGGCGCACAGCGACTTCGCCCTGATCGGTGAATTTCAGCGCGTTGCCGATCAGGTTGATCAGAATCTGCTGCAGCCGCAGCCAGTCGCCGACGAGATGGTCCGGCACGCCGGGCGCGACTTCGTACACCAGCTCGATGTCCTTCTCCGACGCGCGAAACGCCATCGTCTTGACGCAGCGGGCGAGGTGCTCGCGCAACTGGAACCCCGCGGGATCCACGCTGAGCCGGCCCGCCTCGATCTTCGACAGATCGAGGATGTCGTTGATGATGCGGAGCAGCGACTCGGCGGACGACTTGACGAGGTGCAGCGATCCGCGCTGCTCGGACGTCAGCTCGCTGTCGAGCACGAGATCGGTCATGCCGAGGATGCCGTTCATCGGCGTCCGGATCTCATGGCTCATGTTGGCGAGGAACTCGCTCTTCGTGCGGTTCGATTCCTCGGCCTGCTGCCGCGCCACTTCGAGTTCGGCCGACTGCGTCTGGAGCCGCGCCACGAGATCGCGCGCGAACCGGATTGCCGCGACCATGCGCGCGCGCATCCGTTCGGCTGTCCGCGCGGTCAGGGAGATATAGAGGTTGCCGGCGTAGAGCAGGAAGACCTTGAACGCTTCGGCCGGCCACGAGACCGTCCGTCCTTCGACGAAGACGATGTAGAGGACGAGCAGGCCGTACCCGGCGACGGCGAGGTGGCCGAACGCGAGCGCGCGCCTGAAGTTCGTGTTCGCCTGATCGGCGACGCGCATGAAGAGCAGCAAGAACAGCCAGCTCTGATCCGCGCCCGTCATGTAGATGATCCAGACGAACGCGATCATGTCGATCCCGAGGAACGTGATGCCGAGATTGGGCCACGTCACCCGTTCGTAGAAGAAGTGGAGGACGGCCCACGAGGCCAGGCTGTACGCGAGCAGCCCCAGGCCAAGCGTCAGCGGCAGCCGCCAGTTCGCCGGCGCGGCCGGCGCGAATACTTCGTGCAGGCAGACGAGCGCGGTGAGAATCGCGAACCCGAGGAGCCGCAGCCACGGCACCTCGACGCGGTGGAAATGGCGTTCCCGCCGCCGTTTCTGTCGGGCGGTCTGCTCGGGGTCGAGCAGGAAACTCGAGTCGATCGACGCGGCCACGTCTCATAATAAGGTCTCATGACGGCCGCCGACGCTGACGTTCTGCCACCGGGACCGACATTCGGCCTGCTCGGGTCGCTCGTCTATCGCCCTGGCCGCGACCCGCTCGCGTTCTTCACGAACCTCGCGCGCACTTACGGCGATCTCGTCTCCTACCGGATGGGCGGCGAGCAGCTGTTCTTCGTCAACGATCCGCAGATCATCAAGGACATCCTCGTCACCAACGCCAGAAACTTCATGAAAGGCCGCGGCCTGCAGCGGACGAAGCGGATCCTCGGCGAAGGATTGCTGACGAGCGAAGGCGCCGTGCACCTGCGGCAGCGGCGGCTGATGCAGCCGGCGTTCCATCGCGATCGGATCGCCGGCTACGGCAAGACGATGGTCGAGTACGCGGATCGGACGCGGCGAAGCTGGAGCGCCGGCGCGACGATCGACGCGGCGCGCGAGATGAACCGCCTCACGCTGTCGGTCGTCGGCAAGACGCTCTTCGACGCCGACGTCGAGTCGCAGGCGGCGGAAGTCGGCGAGGCGCTCACCGGCGTCATGGAATCCTTCTGGACGATGATGCTGCCGTTCTCCGATCTGCTCGAGCGCCTGCCGGTCCCGCAGATGCGGCGCGCGCGCCGGTCGCGCGCGCAGCTCGACGCGATGATCTACACGATGATCGCCGAGCGCCGCGCCAGCGGACGCGACCACGGCGACCTGCTGTCGATGCTGCTGAACGCGCAGGACGAAGACGACGGCGGCGTGATGACGGATCGGCAGGTGCGCGACGAAGCGATGACGATCTTCCTCGCCGGCCACGAGACGACGGCCAACGCGCTGACGTGGACGTGGTTTCTGCTGAGCGGCGCGCCCGACGTCGAAGCGCGGCTGCACGAGGAGATCGATCGCGTGCTGCAGGGGCGGCTGCCGGCGATTGAGGATCTGCGATCGCTGCCGTTCACCGAGCGCATCGTCACCGAGTCGATGCGTCTCTATCCGCCCGCGTGGATCACCGGCCGCCGCGCGCTGGCCGACTATCCGGTCGGAGGGTACGTGGCGCCCGCGCGAACGCTCTTCATCATGAGCCAGTACGTGATGCACCGTGACGCGCGCTACTATCCGAACCCGGAGCGCTTCGATCCCGATCGCTGGACGCCAGAGTTCCGCGCGGCGCTGCCGAAGTTCGCGTACTTCCCGTTCGGCGGCGGCCCGCGCCAGTGCATCGGCGAGTCGTTCGCGTGGATGGAGCTGATGCTGATCGTCTCGACGATCGCCCAGCGCTGGCGCCTGCGCCTGGTGCCGGGCCATCCGGTCGAGCCGCAGCCGTTGGTCACGTTGAGAGCAAAATACGGCATGAAGATGACGGTGGAAGAGAGAAGTAAAAACAGAGAAGTGAAAACGGAAAACTGAAGGAGCCATCAGTCACCAGCCACATGACTGTCAACCTGCATTACGACATCAGCGGAGCGGGCGATCCCATCGTCCTCCTGCACGGCTTCGCCACCGATCTGCATCTCTGGGACGATCAGGTGCAGGTGCTCGCGCCGAAGTACCGCGTGATTCGGTACGACCTGCGCGGGTTCGGCCGATCTCCGGCGGGCGCCGAACCGTACAGTCACGCGGGCGATCTGAAGTCGATCGTCGATCAGCTGGGATTGTCGCGCGTCGTGCTGGTCGGGCTCTCGCTTGGCGGCGGCGCGGCCATCAACTTCGCGATCGAGCATCCGGATGCCGTGCGCGCGCTCGTGCTCGTGGACTCGACGCTCGGCGGCTTCGCCTGGTCGCAGGGCTTCACGACCGATCAGGCCGCGATTCGCAAGGCGGCCATCGACACCGGGGTCGACGCCGCGCGGGCGAAGTGGCTGTCGCTCCCGATCTTCGGTCCGGCGCTGCAGAATTCGACAAGCGCGGATCGCGTCCGCGCGCAGGTGGGAAGCTACTCCGGCTGGCACTGGCTGAATCCGGATCCCGGGCGCCCGTTCACGCCGCCCGCGATTCAGCGGCTCGGCGCGATCACGGCGCCGACGCTCATCGTGCTCGGCGAGCGCGACACGCCCGACTTCCATGTCATCGCGTCGACGCTCGAACAGGGCATCGCCGGCGCGAAGAAGGTCACGATTCCCGGCGCGGGGCACATCGCCAACCTCGAGGCGCCGGAGAAGTTCAACGAGATCCTGCTGGGGTTCCTGAACACGCTCGCCTGAAAGGCTCGCGCCACAACTCACGCCCGCGTCATTGAAGCAACGCGCGCAGATGATCGTTCTGCGCGGGCGTCGCATCCTCTCGCACGGCGAGCGACCACGAGCCGGCCACGAATCGCAGGCCGAACCAGTCGAGCGCGACCGTGTAATCCAACTCGTCGGTCGACGCGACGACCCGCCGGAACCACGCGCTCAAATCACGGCCGGCTACCTCCGCCGTCGTCGCGCGGAACTGCCCGGGCGTGAAGCCGCGCCCGCCGCCGTACCGGCGATACGCGAGCCGCATCACATCGTCCAGGCTTTTCGCGCCGCCGGTCGCGCGGCGGACTTCGGCGTCGAGCAGGAATCCCGCAATCTGACCCTTGATGTAATAGCTGACCGACGTGTTGGCGTTCGTGTTGACGCCGGAGACGCCTTCGCTCGTCCACACGTCGAGCGACGACTGCGCGAGCGTCTGCACGAGCCGGCCCGGCGCGTTCTGCAGCTGGCGAATCTGCGCCGACAGCGAGTCCAGGAATTCCTGCGGCGTGCTCAGGCCCGCGCGCGTCACCGCCAGGTTGCCGATATAGCTCGTGAAGCCTTCCGAGATCCACAGGCTTTCGGTGTGCGGCTCGCGCTCGTAGTCGAACGGGCCGAGCTCGACCGGCCGCAGCCGTTTGACGTTGAACGCGTGGCAGTACTCGTGGCTGATGAAATTGAGCCAGCGCAGGTAGCCGGCGGCGGTGTCGGTCGCGGTCGCGTTCGACGTGGCGAGCATCGAGTTCTTGTGCTCGAGGCCGCCGCCGCCCTGCCGGAAGACGAGCAGGAAGTCGTACTCCTTGAAGGGCAGCTCGCCCCAGATCCGCCGGTGCGCCTCGACGACCTTCTTCAGGTCCGCCGCCGCGCGCGCCGAGTCGAACGCGCCGACGTTTCCGATTTCCACGACTTCGTGCCTGCTGCCGGCGACGTCGAACGTCTGCACGATCGGAGTGCCCGCGACGATGGGCGAGTCGACGAGCGTGTCGAAGTCCGGAGCGCGGTAGTGATTGGCCGCGCGATCCGGCGCCGGGTCGAGCCCCGTCATCGACTGCTTCCAGCCCGGCGGGAGCTCGAGCTTCACGTCATGCGGCCGATGCGCCTGGGCTCGCTCAGTGAGCGTGATGAACGTCGCGCCGCCCGTCAGGACGGCGTAGTCCTCGCCGACGAAGTTCGTCGTCACCGATCGCTCGTTGCAGAGCAATCGGTACGACACGACGATCGACGAGGCGCCGCGCGTGTCGACGTGCCAGCGATTGCCTTGCGGATGATCGATCGCGAGCGGCGTGCCGGTCGTCGTGCGCGCCGAGATCTCCTGGATGCGCGTCGCGTAGTTCTCGACGCGGTAGAAACCCGGCGACCAGATCGGCATCATCAGATCGATCGAGGCGCGGCCGTCGGTCGGAATGGTCGCGTCGATCTCGGCCAGATGTGACGGGAGTGACGCGAACCTGATCGTGTAGCTGATCGGTGGCGGGTCGGCGGCCCGCGCGGTCCACGCCTGCAGCGCCGCGACGACGAGCACGGCGGCCAATACAGCCCGGCGGGAAATCACGCGCTCATTCGCCATTTGATACTCAGCACGGTCGCGAGCGACGCTTGGAGGAGCAGACCGGCGAGCCAGAGCCAGACGCCCGGCAGGAAGTACTGCAGGATGAGCGCCGCAAGAAACCAGATCCCGAAGATCGCCGGATTCCAGCCGGGAAGCTCGTTCACGTTCCAGAGCATCACCAGCAGCGCCAGCGACGCGAACGTCGGGACCCAGAAGATGAACGAGTAGGGAACCAGTCTCGCACCCTGAGTGCCATTCTATAATCGCGAGTTATGAAAGAAACCAGGAACATCGTCATCACGGGCGCCAGCGGCGGCATCGGCGCGGCGCTTGCCGTGCAGCTGGGCGCCGGCGGTCATCGCGTCGCGCTGGCCGCGCGGCGGGAAGCGGAGCTGAAAGAGGTGGCGTCGCGCTGCGGCGCCGGGGCGATCGCGGTCGCGACCGACGTCACGCGGCGCGCCGACGTCGACCGGCTGCGCGACCGCGCGCTCGAGGCGTTCGGCCACGTCGACGTCTGGGTGAACAACGCCGGCCGCGGCATCACGCGGCCCGTGCTCGACCTGAAAGACGACGAGTTCGACGCGATCATGGCGGTCAACGTGAAGTCGGCGCTCTACGGCATGCAGACGATCGCGCCGCACTTCATCGCGCGCGGGCGGGGCCACATCATCAACGTGTCGTCGTTCCTGAGCCGCGTGCCGTTCGCGACGTTCCGGTCCGCCTACAACGCCGCGAAGGCGGCGCTGAACGCGCTGACGGCGAACGCGCGCGTCGATCTGGCGGCGAAGCATCAGGACGTCCACGTCTCGCTCGTGATGCCGGGCCTGGTCTCGACGGAGTTTCAGAAGAACGCGATCGGCGGCACGCCGCAGGTGAGGTTGGGCACGGCGCCTGGCATTCAGACGGCGGACGAAGTCGCGGCGGCCATCGTCGAGCTGATCGCGCACCCGAAGGCCGAGATCTACACGAACCCGCAGCACGGCGCGATCGTGCTCAAGTACTTTTCGGACGTCGGCGCGTTCGAACGCGAGAACGCGGCCGCGCGGTAGCCCGGCGGGCTTCGCGTTTCGGTGCGATCCGCGTCTTTGGGGGCCGATCGATCTGGGTGAGCGAGAGCGTGTTGCCGTCCGGATCGGTGAACCACGCGATGCGCGCGCCGCTCGGCGATGTCCAGATCCCGAGCTCGTCCTGCTTCATCCACTCGTACCGCTGAAACACGACGCCCCGCTTCATCAGATCCCGCGCGGCGCCTGCGATGTCCGGAACGATCCAGCCGAGCACCGTGTAGCCCGCGGGCTGCAGCGTCTGCACGATCGCGACGCGGAGCATCGTTCCGCCCGCATCGAACGCGAGCGCGAAGCCATCTTCGCTGACAAGACGCAGGCCCAGCGTCTCCGCGTAGAACGCTTTCGCGCGTGCGGGATTCGTTGTCGCAACGAACGCGATGATCGGACGCGACCGCAGCATGCGTGGAGAATAGCCCAAACGCCGGGACTCGTGCGAGAATTGCGGCCACTTATGACGCTCTCGTTCGCTCGCCTGAAAGGCTCGCGCTACAGCATCCCTTTCGCTGCGCGCTACGTCCTCTTTCTCGCGCTGCTGCTCGGCGCTGCCATCGTCCGGCCGTCGGCGCTGTCGGGCCAGACGCCCGGCGCCGCCTCGGGCGGGCTGACCGCCGACGCGCTGAAGGGCCTCGAGTTCCGCAGCATCGGACCGGCGCTCGCGACCGGACGCGTTCAGGACGTCGCGATCGATCCGAAGGACGCCAACGTCTGGTACGTGGCCACCGCGTTCGGCGGCCTCTGGAAAACCGTGAACCGTGGGACGACGTTCACGCCGATCTTCGACGAGGGCGGATCGTTCACGCTCTGCTGCGTCGTCGTCGATCCGAAGGACTCCAGCGTCGTCTGGCTCGGCACCGGCGAGAACACCAGCCAGCGCAGCGCGCACTTCGGCGACGGCATCTACAAGTCCACTGACGCGGGCAAGACGTGGAAGCGGATGGGCCTCGCCTCGTCCGAGCACATCGGCCGCGTCGTGATCGATCCGCGCAACTCGAACGTCGTCTACGTCGCGTCGCAGGGCCCGCTGTTCTCCGCGGGCGGCGAGCGCGGCGTCTTCAAGACGACCGACGGCGGCCAGACGTGGACGGCGAGCCTCACGATCAGCGCCGACACCGGCGTCAACGATCTCGTCTTCGATCCGAAGAACCCCGACATCCTGTACGCGTCGGCCTATCAGCGGCGGCGCGCGGTCGGACAGTTGATCGGCGGCGGACCGGAAGGCGGCATCTACAAGAGCACGAACGCCGGCAAGACGTGGACGAAGCTGTCGAAAGGCCTGCCGACGGGCGACATGGGTCGCATCGCGCTCGCGACCGACGGTCGCAAGTCGCCGGCGACGGTCTTCGCGCTCATCAACGCGCAGCAGAAGGAAGCCGGCTTCTATCGATCGGACGATGCGGGCGCGAACTGGGCGCGCGTGGGTCACATGGAGCCGCAAGGGCGGGGTAGGGCAGGTGGGGCGGGTGAGGCAGGCAGGGCGGGTAGGGCGGGTGGTGGTGATCCCAACGCGTTTCCGACGGGCGGTGCGCCGGACGACTTCTATCGCGGCGGCGATCCGCAGTACTACTTCGAAATCTTCGTCGACCCCCACAAGCCCGACACGATCTGGTCGGTGAACACGAATCTCGAAGTCAGCACGGACGGCGGAAAGAACTTCAAGCGCGCGGGCTTCGAAGATCTCGGCATGCACGTCGATCACCACGTCGTCGCGTGGGATCCCGTCGATCGCCATCACATACTCGTCGGCAACGACGGCGGCCTCTACGAAACCTACGACGAGGGCAAGACGTGGCGCTTCTTCGCGAACATTCCGGTCACGCAGTACTACCGCGTGTCGGTCGACAACGCCAAGCCGTTCTACCACGTCTGCGGCGGCGCGCAGGACAACTGGTCCGAGTGCGGACCATCGCGCACGATGAATCGCTGGGGCATCCGGACGAGCGACTGGCAGATCGTCGGCGGCGGCGACGGATTCCAGGCGCGCGTCGATCCCGACGATCCGAACATCGTCTACGCGCAGTCGCAGGGCGGCAACATCACGCGCGTCGATCTGAAGAACGGCGACGTGAAGAACATCCGGCCGCGGCAGGCGGGAGCGGCGCCAGTGGGTGAAGGCGACGAAGGAAGGGCAGGTGGGGCTGGTAGGGCCGAAGGGGCGGGAAGGGAAGGCGGAGACGTAGCGCGAGGCGTTCAGCCGAGCGGCGGCGGCAGAGGACCCGTTGATCGTCCCAACTGGGACGCGCCGTACATCATCAGCCCGCACTCGTCGCGCCGTCTGTACTGGGCGAGCAACAAGGTCTATCGCAGCGACGATCGCGGCGACAACTGGGTCGCGATCAGCGGCGACCTCTCGCGCAATCTGAATCGCGACGAGATTCCGATCATGGGCAGGGTCTGGCCGGCCGACGCCGTGTCGCGCAACCAGGCGACGACCCCGCTCAGCAACATCGTCTCGCTCGACGAATCGCCGCTGCTCGAAGGACTGATCTACGCCGGCACCGACGATGGGCTCGTGCAGGTGACGGAGGACGGCGGCAAGAACTGGCGCAGGATCGAGCAGTTCCCCGGCGCGCCGCAGTGGACGTACGTCTCCGACGTCTTCGCGTCGCCGCGTGACGTCAACACCGTCTTCGTCGCGCTGAACAACTGGCAGCGCGGCGACTACAAGCCGTACCTCGTGCGGAGCACCGATCGCGGCCGCACGTGGACCGCGATCACCGGCGATCTTCCCGATCGCCACGACGTGTGGGCGATCGCGCAGGATCACGTGAACGGCGATCTGCTCTTCGCCGGCACCGAGTTCGGCGTGTTCGCGACCGTCGACGGCGGCGGCCACTGGGTGCAGCTCAAGGGCGGGATGCCCGTGGCGCAGATCCGCGACCTGACGATCCAGAAGCGCGAAAACGATCTCGTGCTCGCGACGTTCGGCCGCGGCTTCTACGTCCTCGACGACTACGGTCCGCTGCGTGAGATGAGCGCGCAGGTGTTGAGCGAGGACGCGCACCTGTTCCCGCTGCGCGACGCGTATCTGTTCAACCTGCTCGGTCAGAATCCAGCCGGCGCGGCCGGCATCGGTCCCATGGCCGGCAACTGGACGTCGCCGAACCCGCCGTTCGGCGCCGTGTTCACGTTCAACGTCCGCCAGGATCCGCCGGGCGGCGCGAAGCTCGTCATGACGATCACCGACGATGCCGGCAAGCAGATTCGGAGGTTCGACGTCGCGAACGGCGTCGGACTGCGTCGCGTGGCCTGGAATCTGCGCGCGGACGTGCCGCCGCAAGAGGCAGGTAGGGCGGGTAGGGCAGGTGGGGCAGGTGGGGCGGGTGGGGCAGGTGGGGATGTAGCGCGAGGCTTTCAGCCGAGCGGCCCCGGCGGAGGACGCGGTCCGCAGCAGGGACCGGTCGTGACGCCGGGACGCTATCACGCGCAGCTCGGACGGCAGAGCGGCGCCGACGTCACGCCGCTCGGTCAGCCGCAGGCGTTCACCGTCGTCCCGCTCGAGCGATAGGCGCGCGATCGCAGGGCCGGCCTGCGTGCCGGCTCCACGCGTGTCGGCGGCGCGCTCGTGCTAATATCCCGGCGAACCCGACGACTCGTGACCGAACTCCTCGAGCGGCTGAACCGCGTGCTCCCGCGAGCGCGCGCCTGGGTCGACAAACTTCACGCTCAACACGCCGCGAAGATGTCGCCAGTCGCGGATGCGGGTTTTCTCCGCCTGCCGTTGTACTTTCCCGAACCGGTGCTTCGAGAGACGCGAGTCGCCCGCGTCAAGAAGATACCGTTTCCTCCATTTACGAACGCCGCCGATCTGCCCGAGCTGGCGGCGCTCGGGCAGATGCCGATCGCGGCCATCACTTTCACCGACGTCATCTTCGTGCACCAGGACATGGCGACCGAGAGCACGCACTTCCACGAACTGTGTCATGCCGTGCAGGTGAAGACGCTGGGCTTCGACGATTACTTTCTGTCGTACTGCATCGGGTTCATCCAGCACGGCTACGCCAAGAATCCGTTCGAGATTACCGCGTTCGATCTCCAGAGCCAGTTCGATCGCCAGGTGCCGGCCGCCGACGCCGTCGGGACCGTGCGTGCCGAGGCGCTGCGCGCGCGCGAGTGGGCGGCGGAATTCTTCCGCAAACATGACGTGCCGATGGGCGGCTGACGGATGGGTCCGCCTGAAGGGGCGGACGCCACTGAATCCATGATCCACATCGAGTCGAGCGGCCGCGTGACGATCCTGCGGATGGCGCACGGCAAGGCCAGCGCGCTGGACCTGGAATTCTGCGACGCCTTGAGCGCCCGCCTCGACGAGTGCCGGCGGTCCGCGAGCGCCGCGCTCGTCCTGACCGGCACCGGCACGATCTTTTCCGCCGGTGTCGATCTCCTGCGCGTCGTCGACGGCGGCGCCACGTACGTGCGCGCCTTCCTGCCGGCCGTCAGCAGGACCTTCGAATCGCTCTTCACGTTTCCCAAGCCCGTCGTCGCGGCCGTGAACGGACACGCGATCGCCGGCGGCTGCGTGATGGCGTGCGCGTCGGATGTCCGGTTGATGGCGAAGGGGCCGGGCCGCATCGGGACTCCCGAGCTGCTCGTCGGCGTGCCGTTTCCGATCGTGCCGCTCGAGATCATGCGCTTCGCGGCCGCGCCGCAGCGCCTGCAGTCGCTCGCGTATCGCGGCGCCACGCTGTCCGCGGACGAGGCCATTGCGCACGGACTCATCGACGACGCCGTCGAGGGCGAGCGGCTGCTGGACGCGGCGGTCGACATGGCCGGCCGGTTCGCCGCGCTGCCGCCCGCGGCGTTCGCGGCGACCAAGACGCAGCTGCGCGCGCCCGCCATGCGGCGGATCCGCGAGGGCTGGCAGTATGATGCCGCCGTCACGAGGATCTGGGAGTCGGCCGAGACGCTGGAGACGATTCGCGGCTACATCGCGCGCACGTTCAAGAAACCGCGCTAACAGGGCCGTGGTGTCCGGCTTCAGCCGGACCTGGAGGTACCGATGGAAACGCACGTGAAGGTGCTCGGCGCTCTCCAGATCGCGATGGGCGTCTTCGGGCTCGTCGGCGCGTGTATCCTCGTCCTGGTCTTCGGCGGCGTGGCCGGGATCGTCGGCGCCAGCGGCGATCCGCAGGCGACGATTGCCGTCCCGATCATCGGGATCACCGGCATCGCACTGGTCCTGTTCCTGCTCGCGCTGTCGCTGCCGAGCGTGATCGTCGGCATCGGACTGATTGGCTACCGGCCGTGGGCGCGCGTCGCGGGCATCGTGTTGTCCATCTTCGGCATGATGCTGGTTCCGTTCGGCACGGTGCTCGGCATCTACGGAGTCTGGGTGCTGTTTTCGAAGGATACTGAGAAGCTGTTTGTGCAGGTGTAGCGCGAGCCTTTCAGGCGAGCGAGGTGAGGTCATGATGTCGAATCGCTTTCATCGGTCCATTCGCGCGGCGCTCACCCTCGCGCTGCTCGTGCTCCCGCTCTTCCTCGTCGTCCCGCGCGGCCAGGGAGGCGCGGCGCCGAAGCCCGCCGTCAATCAGTCGGCCGATCCGTTGCTCGCGCCGTTCCGGTTCCGCTCGATTGGACCGGCGAGCATGGGCGGGCGCATCGACGACATCGCGGTGTCCGAGAGCGATCCCAACATCATCTATATCGGCTACGCCGTCGGCGGCGTCTTCAAGTCCGAAAACAACGCGACGACGTTCGAGCCGGTCTTCGACACGTACGGCACGGCGTCGATCGGCGACATCGCGATCCATCCGACGAATCCGAACATCGTCTACATCGGCACAGGTGAGGCGAACAACCGGCAGACGTCGTCGTTCGGCGACGGCCTCTACAAGACGACCGACGGCGGCAAGACCTTCACGCACATCGGCCTCAGGGAGACGCAGACGATCGCGCGCATCGTGATCGATCCGAAGAATCCCGAGACCGTCTACGTCGCCGTGCCCGGGCATCTGTTCGGACCGAATCTGGATCGCGGCGTCTACAAGACGACCGACGGCGGCAGGACCTGGAACAAGATCAAGTTCATCGACGATGACACCGGATTCACCGACATCGTGCTCGATCCGTCGAACAGCAACATTATTTACGCCGCGAGCTATCAGCGCCGGCGCAGCGGCTGCTGCTTCAACGGCGGCGGTCCGGGCAGCGCGGTGTGGAAGAGCGCCGACGCCGGCAAGACGTGGAACAAGCTGACGGGCAACGGCCTGCCGCCCGGCACGTACGGGCGCATCGCGCTGGACGTCTCGCGCTCGAATCCGAACGTCGTGTACGCGCAGATTGAAGCGGGCGAGACGGGAACGGCGGTGACGACGGGAAGAGGGGCTGCAGCGGCGGGAGGGGCGGGTGCGGCTGGCGGGGGAGATGTAGGGCGAGGCTTTCAGCCGAGCGTGACCGGGCAGGAAGCGCAGCCGGTTGCCGAGGCTGGCGGTGGACGCGGTGGTCCGTCGTTCGACTGGTGCAACAACGCGGGTCCGACGCGCGGCTATCAGGCCGGTCGCGGCGGCGGCGGTGGTGGCGGCCCTGTAGGCAATGCCGCGCAGCAGCCGCCCGCTGACTGGAAACCGCCGGCCGTCGATCCGGCAAAGAGCGGCGTGTTCCGCTCGGAGAACAAGGGCGGGACGTGGACGGTGATGGGCAACTGCAACGCGCGGCCGATGTACTTCAGTCAGCTGCGCATCGATCCG
>JAIQFX010000151.1 GCA_020073005.1 Terriglobia bacterium
GACCCAGCCGACGAGCGCGCCGTCCGCCGCGGTCCGCGCGCGATCCGCCGCCAGGCTTCGCACGCGCTCGCGCTTCTCCGCGCGCACGACCGTGTCGTTGGCCAGGACGACGATCGACTCCGGCTCGAGCGCGCCGCGCCCGTCCAGCCAGGCGAGACCGCGATCCCAGCCGGAGAACTCGTGCAGCGTGTTGTCGCCGCTCACGCGATCGCACGCGCGATCGATCGCGCAGTCCGGCGCTCCGGCGAGCGCGTTGTCCACGACCACGGTGCGCACGGTCGCGCCGGGGAAGACGCGCTGGAGCGTCGGGATCAGCAGATCGAGCGCCGCCCGCTCGCGCGACTGCCCGTACTCGACGAGCACCAGAAAGACGTCGGGAGTCATGCGAAGCACTCGCGCATCGTCAGCGTCCTCTGAGCAGGCGATACACCGCGCGCGCCGGCGCGGTCCACCGCCAGCTCAGCGAGTTGTGAAGCGCGTCGATGCGCTTGGACTGATCATCGACGGCCGCTCGCCAGCGTTCGATCTCGTCCAACCGATCTTGCAGGGCGCGCCGCAGGTCCGCGAGCGTCCGCGCGAGCTCAGCTCGTGTTCGGGTGAGCTCGGCCTGCGTCCTCGCCAGCTCCGCGTGTGTCCGCGCGAGTTCCTGCCGATGATGCTCGACGGTTGCCGTGGAGCAGCGGAGTGACTCCTCGAGCGCTTCGACGCCGCGGTGACGCAGCGCCAGCTGAAGCCGCACCGCCTCGGGATCGTAGGCCGTGAGCGTCGCCGGATCGCGGAGGAATGACGCGCCCTCGCGGACATCGTCGTACTGCACGTGCCAGCCCCGGGCGCGCTCCTGCGCGTTGAAGCGGCCCTGCCGTTCGCGGAACACCTTGCGTTCGCCGTGCGCCTGCCCACGGATGGGGTAGTGCCGGAGAAGAAAGCGCAGCGGGAAGACGTTGCGGCCGGGGAACCGCGCTTCATGTCCTCCGCTCGACGCCAGATCGAGCTCGTCGGTCTTCTTCCAGCAGCGAATCTGCAGGCGATCGTAGGACGCCGGCTCCGCGTACGACGTGAACGCCTCGCGCACATCGTCGCCGGCGCGGAAGCCGTCGTGTACCGGGAAGAAGTCGAGGCCTGCGAAGTCGATTGCGTTGAAGCCGAGCGCGTCGACGCGCCGGATGGCATCGATCAGCGGCACGCCGGACCACGGGCCTTCCCGAAATTCGTCGGCGTCGTGGTGGATGAACCAGTCGGCGTCGAGCTCGCGCGCGAGCTGCGTCTTCCTGAGCAGGATCCGCTCCCACTCGAAGCCGTGCCGCGCGTCACCTGTGCCTGGGGATGCGAGACGCTCGATGGCCACCACGCCGCGGCCGAGGTATCGCTCGACGGCCGCCGCGGTGCGATCCGTGGATCCGTCGTCGAGGAAGTAGACGTGGACGCCCTGGTTAATGAGGTCGCCGACGACGTGGCCGATGATATCCGCTTCGTTGAACGCGGCGATGATCGCGACGACGGAGAACCCCGATGACATCGCCGGCCATTCTACGGCAGCTCAGCACCGCGTAGGAGCGTAGGGGCCGAGCTTGCTCGGCCCATCCCCGTCAGTACCGTTTCCAGGTGAACGTGCCGATGATGGGATTGCCTTTCACGTACACCGAACCCGCAAGCTGGGCGTCGTAGTAGAGGTTCGCGTTTCCCGCATCAGTGAATGTGCCGGCCACCACCGCTCCGTAAAGGGCAGTGTTGCCTTGCAGCGTTACGTTCGCGTTGGGCATGTAGAACGCGGCGGCGGCGCCCGAATGCCCTGTCAGAGTGACCAAGCCGGTTCCTCCGTAAACGAACTGGACCATCGAGGCGTCGTAGGCCGAGCAGGTTGCCGGGCAACCCGTAACTCCTACGAACCCACCACCCTCAAGGTCGATCACTTGTTTTGGGGAAGTGATAGCCGTGCCGGTGTTGTCCTGCCCGGAGAAATTCAGAATCGCACCCTGCGTCGGACCTGTCGCGCTGACGCCGAGCGTCGCGTTGGCGGTAAGCGAAAGACTGTTGAAGTTGTACGACAACGGATCCGGACCTCCGGCGATCAGGACGATGCTGTCGCTCCCTTTCAGTTCAACACCGGGCAGGGTCCCGAGGAACCCAGTGCTGTTGATCGTGACCGTGCTTCCCGTGACGTTGCATTGCGCAGTCCCTAAGGCAACTTGCGCTGCGGTGCCGGTTATCGGCAGCCCGAGGCCGGCACAAGTCGTCGCGTCCACTTTCGTGACTGCAGGAAGCGGAGAAAAGGCCGGGATCGTCGGCGTCGGGAACTGCATCGTCGCGGGCAGTTGCACGTCTTTGCTGGAGTCCAAGAGATTCACGTTCCCATCAATTGCAGTGAGGTGCCCCTCAGAGCAGGCTCCCACGCCAGTGCGCGGCGTGGTCAGGTTGCCCTTTATGTCAATAGTGTTGCCGGTGAGCTTGAGGTTGCCGTTGGAGCCCAGGTCCCCCCCGTCTCCGATCGGTGCCGGTACCGTGTTGCCGGTCAAACCGTTGGGGTCGTAACTGTCGGTCCCCGTGTTGCCCTGGAACGTCAAGGAAGCGCACCCAGGGGACGTGCCGTACGCGGCGTACCCGTACGCCGGCATCTTCGGCGTCTCAACGGTTGCCACGACCTCCACTGTCGCGCTGCGCGAGCCGGTAAGTGTGCCGTCGCCGGTGATTTCCCAGGTCTGAATCACCACTTTTCCGCTCTCGTACGAGTCAAACGACTGCATCGCGAGCAGTTTCGCAGACGTGTGGTAGGAGATCGACGCATTGTACGCCGTCAACGATCCCTTGGCCGCATTGCAGAATGCCGTCTGCATTGCCGCATCCGGATAGTTCGACCCTGTGCAAGCGTCGTTTATGGCGGACAGGATCACCGGAGAATTGTTGGACTTGCGGGTCACCGGCGAGACATCGTAGTTGTAATCCGCCGCCAGTTGGGCTTCGGTGGGCAGGATGTACTGTGTTCCACTCGAGTCGAGCAGGAAGTTTGCGGCCTTTTGAATCCCGGCCTCTCCCGCGTACCGCGCCTGCGACATCATCCTGTAGTTCATGCTCGAGTACGTTTCCGTCTGCGAGAGGAACATCAGCGACGCCCCGAGCACGGACAGCGCCGCCACCAGGAAGAGCGCGAGGACGAGAGCGATGCCGCGTTCGGATTTGGTTTGCATGAGTCTTGGCTCCGCGCTCACGGCAAGAGGGCCGTGACGGTGACCGGCGTCGACTGAACGTGATCGGTAAAGGTGAGGCTCGCCATTTCCCACGCGGTGAAGACATTGCGGGGCGACACGTTCAGGAGCGCCTTCGTTTCCGTCTGAAATTGTTTCGTGATGGGATCGATCTGTTCCGTTTGTACGGTCAGCGTGACTGCGACGTCCAGGACGAACGTGAACACCGTGCCCTGCGCCGTCAAGGTCGTCGTCTGATACGTGAAGCACGGCGTGCCGCCGGGATTGTCGATGATGTTACTGAGGAGAATCTGCGAATTCGTTACGGCAGGCTTGATCGCGGCATCGAACGCCATCACGTTCCGATACAGGTTGTGATTCACCGTGTCGCACGTGTACTCGACGTACACCATGTTGCCGTCGCCCATGATGTCGCCAAATAACTTGAGGACGCTCGCGCTAGACCCGTTTGCGATGCCGGTCGGCGGGACGATGCCGGTCGCAAAGGCGCCCATCGGCATCAGCACGGTGTTCGCGACGTGGGCGTAGAGAAAGCACGCTGTGATCTGTGAAGCGGCCGTATCCACCGACGCCACCTTGACCAACTCCTGATTATTCCCATCAAGCGTGGTGAACAACTCGTAGGCGGCGGGCGGACCGGCCGTCGCAAAGATCCCTGTGGTCGTGTTGACTGGGACCGCCACAGCATTGAAGGTGGGCGTTCCAGGGTCGCATTTGGGCTGCGCGGCTACCGGCTGGGTCATCACGATGACGCCCGGCTGGGCTACCGTGCCCGGCACGCTGACGCGCCCGGCCTGGCCGACTTCCTGCTGCAGCAACTCCGTCGCGCCGCGGATGCCGCTGTGCATCTCGGTGCGGTTCCAGATCGTCTGCTGCGCCTGCGTCATCTGCATCAACGCCGTCGTCACGATGCTCGACACCACCATGAGCAGCGTGATGGCCACGAGCAGCTCGATGAGCGAGAAGCCGGATTCCGAATACGTCCTGATCACTCGCGCTCCTAGAACTGCGACGCTTTCAGTGCGACGACCGACGACTTCGGAATGAGCGTGTGCCCGACGGACGAGCGCACGGTGGCCGTCACCGTGATCCGCTTGACGCCCGTCGCATTCGCCGACGGCTGGAGGCAGGTCACGCCGTCGGCCTGCAGGTAGCAGATCTCCCAGACACGTTCGTAGAACCAGGTCGCCGGTTGTGCGGTGCCGCCGCCGAGCAGGCTGCCGTCCGAGGCGAGCCAGTCCACGTAGAGGTTGACCGGTGCCGCCGTGTTCGTGCCGCCGCCGGTCGCCAGCCCTGAGCCGCCGGTCACACCCGCCGGAAACGTCACAGTGTCGCTGACGCCGTCGGGAAAGGCGAGCGCAAGCAGTTGCTCCATCTTGTCCTGCGCGTACTCAGTGGTGCGCGCTTCGAGATGACCGTGGTTTTCGGTGTAGGTCGTCGCGAGGGCCGCCATCGACAGCAGACCCGTCATCACCACGAGCAGGATCGCCGACGCGATCGCCGTCTCAATCAGCGTCGTGCCGCGCTCCGATCCAAGCCGCGCGATCAATTGAGCACCCAGGCCGGCGTCACCGTCGGCAGCGTGCGCCACAGGCGGATCATGCCGGTGGCGGCGGCCGTTACCGCGTACACGGCCGACCCGTCGGTCAGGTAAAGCGCGTCTTCAGCGACCGGCGAGAAGCCCGGGGCTGGACCGACGGGCACCCCGCGTGAGTTGAACATGAAGCACGCCGTGTTCCCGATGTCGGCGCCCGTGTCGTCC
>JAIQFX010000007.1 GCA_020073005.1 Terriglobia bacterium
AGCGTTTGCGTGACGCCGCCGGCGTTCAGGCGCGCCGCCCGTGCGGCCAAATCGGGCGACGCGCCGAGTCGCCGCGCATCCTCCGCCGCCATCGCGAGATGCGATCGCAGTTCTTCCTCGAGGTCGCCGTCGGCGCGCCGGCCGCGCAGCGTCTGCCACAACCGGATGAGCCATTCGCGCAGCAGGGCCATCGGATTCTCTTTCTCTATTCGCAGCGCAGCGCCTCGGTGGGATTGATGCGGGACGCGCGGCGCGCCGGCACGTAGGCGGCGAGCAACGTGACCGCCAGCACGACGGACGTGACCAACACGAACGCGACGAGATCGATGCGGCCGTGGCCGCCGCCGCCACCAGGGAACACGGTGGCCAGCGCGCGGTCCGCGGCCAGACTCACGAGCAGACCCGCGCCCAGCCCGCCAAGCGCGAGCACCACGCCCTGTCGCAGCACCATCCGCACGACATCGGATCGGCCGGCGCCGATCGCCAGCCGGATGCCGATCTCCCTGGTCCGCCGGCTCGCCGCATAGGCGACGAGTCCGTAGAGGCCGACGATCGCCAGCGCCAGCCCCATCAGGCCCATCGCGCCGACGAGGCTGACGACGACGTTGAGAATCGTGACGACGCGCATGCGATACATCTCATCCAGCGTACGAATGTTGTAGATCGGCTGGTTCGCGTCGAGGCGCCGGACCATTTCGCTCAGCGGCGCAACCAGGCTCGATGGATCGCCGATCGATTCGGCGACCAGCGCCATCCGTTGTTGCGGACGCTGACCGTACGGGAAGTACACGAACTCGAACGGCGACTCGATCAGGAAGAAGTACGGGCTCGTCTTGGCCAGGCCGACAATCTCCACCCAGGGCCCCGAGTGGTCAGTGAGCCGGAAACGCTTGCCCAGAGGATTCTGACCGGGCCAATAGTGTTGGGCGACCTGTTCGTTCACGACGGCCACCCTGGGCGAGCCGGAGGCATCGGTGGCGTGAAAACCGCGTCCGTGGAGAATCGACTGCCCCAGGGTCTCGAAGTAGTGCTCGTCGACCGTCGCGCTGTAGAGCGTGGCGCTCTCGTTCCCGGCCTGGAACTGAAACCCTTCCGGCACGATGGTGACGGGGCGCGCGCCTCCGTCGATCGGCACGAACGAGGTGAGCGTGGCCGACTTGACGCCGGGCACGAGCCGGGCGCGCTCGGCCACCTGCGCGAAGAACTGCTGCGCCTGCGCGTCGCTGTATTGCACCAGGCTCGGATTGAACGTCATCATCAATCGATGATCGGTCCTGAAGCCCGGACCGCCTGCGAGCCGCCCCTGAAAGTCCCGATAGACGAACGTGGAGACGGCCAGCAGCACGACCGCGACCGCGACCTGCCCGCCAACGAGCAACGCACGGCCCCACCGCCGGCGCCGGCCAAAGCCCGCCGCGTCGGTGGCCTTCATCACCGCGGTCAGGTCCGCGCGCGTCGCCCGCAACGCCGGAGCCAGCCCGAACAGGACGGCGCTGACCAGCGCGACCACGAGGTTGGCCGTCAACGCGCGCCGATCCAGCTCGAAGGACACGGCAATGGGCAACTCGGTCGGGATGCGAAACTGCCGGAACAACGTCACACCGGCGTATCCCACGCCAAGGCCGAGCGCGCCGCCCATGACCGCGATCAAGAGACTCTCGGTGATGAGCTGCCGCACCACACGGCGGCGTCCGGCGCCAATGGCCAGCCGCAGGGCGATCTCGCGCGCGCGCATCGGCGCCCGGCTCGCGAGCAATCCGGCGACGTTGGCGCACGCGACGAAGAGGACGGCCGCCGCGAGGAGCGCCAGCATCGCGATCAGCAGGACGTTCGCCGGGGCTTCCGCGAAGCGCTCCTGCAACTCCGTCCGCACGACGATTCGCTGATCGCGGTTCGTGTCCGGATACGCCCGCGCCAAATCCCTCGCGATGACCGACAGTTCGGTGTGCGCCTGCGCGATCGTCACGCCTGACCTCAGGCGCCCTTTGACTTCGAGCTGCCGGAAATCACGCGCCTCGAACGGCCGGACTCTCAGATCCGTCCTGAGGCGCGCCCACATCATGAGCGGCGCATAGAATTCGTACCGCGTGAATCGATCGAGGACGGCGACTCCGGCTGGAGCGACACCGATCACGGTGAACTCGATCCCATTGAGCCGCACCCTGCGGCCGAGGACGGAGCGATCCGCGCCGAACTCCTGTGCCCACAACTCATGGCCGAGCATCACGACGGCGTCGCGTCCCGGCACCTGATCCTCGTCGGGCCGAAAGGCGCGCCCGAGGTCAGGAGCCACGCCCATGATCGGGAAGAAATCGCTGCTGACCAGCATGCCGATCCGCGGCCTCGGCGGTGTGCCGGGATCGATCGCAAACGCCACGGACGATTCCGTCGACGCGACCAATCCGTCGAAACTCGTGCTGCGATCCCGAACGTCGATGTAGTCGCGGTAGGAGGCGGACAGCGACTTGTCCAGGGAGGTCGTCGATCCGACGGTGACGACCTCGGCGGGACGCGGCACGGTGAGTGGCCGCAGCAACAGGGCATCGGCAAAGCTGAAGACCGCGCAGTTCGCGCCGATGCCGATCGCCAGCGACACGACCGCGACGAACGTGAACCCCGGATTCCTGGCGAGCATGCGGCACCCGAAGCGAAGGTCACGCGCCAGATCGGCCAGCCACGGCAGGCCCCGTTGATCGCGCAGCGCCTCCATCGTCTGCGACACGCCGCCGGCCCCGATGCGCGCTGCCCGTACGGCCACCTCGGGCGACGCGCTGCGTCGCCGCGCGTCCTCCGCCGCCATCGCGAGATGCGATCGCAGTTCTTCCTCGAGGTCGCCGTCGGCGCGCCGGCCGCGCACCGTTTGCCACAGCCGAATCACCCATTCGCGCATTGCGGCCATGCGTTCCTTCTTCCTTCTTCCTTCTTCTTTCTTCCCTCTCAGCGTGACTCGCGCAGGAGCGTCTGCATGATGGCCGCGGTGCGATCCCACTCCGCTTTTTCTGTCGCGAGCTGCCGGCGTCCCGCGGCGGTGATGGTGTAGAAGCGCGCCTTGCGGTTGCTGTCGGTGACGCCCCACTTCGCGCGGACGAAGCCGCGCTGCTCGAGGCGCATCAGCCCGGGATAGAGCGTGCCCATGTTGAGGCGGTGGGCGCCGCCGGAGACCTGCTCGAGGCGCGCGGCGATCGCGTAGCCGTGCAGCGGCCCGAGCGTGTCCAGCGTGTGCAGGACCATGAGGTCCAGCGTGCCCTGCAGGATGTCCGCTCTCGCCGTCTCTCTGTTAGACATACCAATGGAGAGTCTAGCTGTTTCTATTAGAATGTCAAATGAAC
Source organism: Terriglobia bacterium (assembly GCA_020073005.1). Lineage (GTDB taxonomy): Bacteria > Acidobacteriota > Vicinamibacteria > Vicinamibacterales > CAVVIG01 > SRVP-36. The sequence goes on from JAIQFX010000007.1 coordinate 3,330, forward strand.
AAGACGGCGCGGGCCCGGCCGGGGGCGCCTCAGCGCGCGGTCAGCCGGAGGTTGAGGGAGACCGTGTGTCCGTCGCCGAGCGTCACGCTCGACGCACGCGTCACGAGCGACCGCAGAAACTCCGGATCCTGCCACGCATCGTCGCCGTCGTTTGGCGGCTTGTCGACGGCCGCCGCGTAGTAACTGCCGTACGGAAGACCCGCCACGCTGAACGCGCCGCCCGCGCCGGCGGCGGCGATCCGCAGGAATCGTGACGAGGAATACCAGCGATCTCGATCCACCGAGAAGATGATGACGCTCGATCCCGGCGCGAGTTGCCCCCGATCGTCGGCGACCGTGCCGGCGATCGTGTTGATTCGATCGGTGAGCACGACCTCGACGCCGGTCAGCGACTGATTGATCCGTCCGAACGGCAGCACGCGATCGGTCGCGTCGATCCCATTCACGCGGATCTCTTTCAACGCCCACTCCGGAGGCATCCGCACCAGCTCCAGCCGCCGCGGCCCGTTGATGCCTTTCATCTCGAACGTCCAGTCCGCATGGATATCGGCCGACGCGTGATTCAGCGGCGCCTGATCGACGTCGCCCGGCAGCGGCACAAGCTCGAGCGCGGATTGTGCGGGCGGCTTCGAGTTGTTGTACGTGTCGAACGTAAAGCGGCCGGCGATAGCCGAACCCGGCGACGTCTGCACGAGCAGGCCCGTCACATCCCGGTCGCCGACGCTGACCGGCAGCACGCCGAATTCCCCTTCCGTCGACGAATTCGATCGCCCGCGATCGGCGCGGATGATGTACTGCCCCGGCGGCACGTTGGGGAACTCGAACGTCCCATCAGGAAACCTGCGCGCGCCGACGCTCGTGGCCACGATCGACTGCTGGCTCGGCGCGAGCGTCAGGCTGCCGCCGGCAGGTCCGCCGTCTGCGCCGAGCGCTCTGCCCGTGACGCGCGCGGTCGCCGTTCGCGACATCGCGAACGCGATGCCGGCAATGTCCTGCGCCGGCGCCATCGAGATGAACTGCGCGGCGGCGGGATTCGGCGTGCCCGGAAAATACGATCGCGCGTACCCCGGCAGATCCGCGGCCAGGATGCTGCCGGGACTTGCGCTGACGATGTACTGGCCGGGAGAGATGTCGAAGACGTGGAATCGCCCGAGGTCATCCGTGAGCGCCGCTTCGCCGGCCGTCACCAGACGCCGGCGTCCCGCTTCGTACTTCAGACGCAGCAGCTGGACGCTGGCGCCCTGCAGCGGATCGCCGAGCTCGTCGACGATTTCACCCGACACCGTGCCGAGCCGCACGAGCGTGAGATCGACCCGCTCGCGCGTTTCGCCCTCGCTCAACTCGATCACGCGGTCCGACGCCTCAGTGGTCGCGTAGCCGTCCCTGAGCGCGGCGACGTGGAACGCGCCTTTCGCGATCTCGCGAAGCTCGAACTGGCCGGCATCGTCGGCGAGCGTCACCTGCGTCCGCATGAGGTCGGCCGGCGTGAACAGGCGCACACGCGCGTGCGGTACCGCGCGACCGTCCGCCGTCGTGACTCGGCCGCGGACGATGCCGGTGGCCGCGGGATCTTTCGGAGGCGCACCGCCTTGCTGGCTCAATCGGGCCAGCATCACGGCCGGGTACAGCATCTGAAGATCCACGGGCACGACGAAATCGACGTCGGATCGCTCCTCGCCTGACTGGAGCCGCAGCGGCGGAGCGCGCTCAGGCTCGGTCACACCGGGGTAATAGACCTGGTAGAAGTTGGTGCGCGTCTGACCGTTCGTCGCGATCACGCTGGCTCGCACGACGGAAACGGCAAACGCTCCAGCCGCCAGGCCGGCCAATCGATACTCGCCTCGATCGTCGGTCGACGTGATGGCGAGGCGCGGGCTCGTCGCCGATGCCGGCGCCGGCTGAAGGAAGACCGATGTGCCGGGAACCGGATCGCCGAGTTGGTCGACGACGCGGCCGGAGATCACCGCGCCGCGAGCCAACTTGAACTCCAGCGTCTGGCCGGCGGCCGGCGTCAGCTCGCTGCGCGCGTAACCGGATTTCGACGCGACGATGCGCGCCTGGCCGGGCGGCACCGAAATTGAGAACCGGCCATTGCCGTCGGTGAGCGCGACGGGCGCGCCCTGCACGGCGGGCGTCACGGCAATGCGCGCGTTGGCAAGCGGATCGCCGGTCGCGTCGGACAGGACACGGCCGCTGATTGTCAGCGCCGGCTGTGCGCGCATTGACTGGGCGACCATCAAGCCAATGACCACCGCAAGCAGCGCACAACGTCGCATCAGGATTTCAGACGCGCCGGCGGGCGTCGCGGCCGTTGCTGTCCCGGGATCGCGCGCAACTCGAGCTCCCGGCGTCATCTCACGGGTGCCGCTCGCGCGCCGCCAGCGTGTTGATGTCGACGTTTTCCAGCACGCGCTTCGGGTAGCCGTGCGCAGCGGCGTTGATCATCGCCCGCCCGACATTCTCCGTCGTCGTCATGTGCGAGCCGAGCACGCGCGACAGCAGCGGATAGAACGGCCCCATCACGTCGTACACGGCCTGATACCAGCGTGTCTTCGAGCGGACGCCCTTGAGCGGCTGGATGTAGCCCGGCCGGAACGCAAATGCCTTCGGCAGCAGACGGAACAGCTCGTTCTCCGTTCTTCCCTTCACGCGCGCCCACATCGATCGGCCGCGCTCCGTGCTGTCGGTGCCCTCGCCCGACACGTAGCAGAACGTCATCCCGGGATTCACGCTCGCGAGCGTCTCGGCGACGGCGGTCGTCAGGTCGTAGGTCAGGTGGAAATACATCGAGACGTCCATGCCGACCGACGACACGCCGAGACAGAAGAAGCACGCGTCGTATCCCGTCACCTCCGCGCGCGCATCGTCCCAGTGAAAGAAGTCGGACCGGATCAGCTGCCGCAGCTTCGGGTGGACGACGTTGCACGGCTGGCGTCCGACGACGAGCACGGCGCCGACGCGCGGATCGTCGAGGCACTCGATCAGCACGCCCGCGCCGACCATGCCCGTCGCGCCGAAGATGATGGCCCTCATTTGTGAGAAAGGTGCGGCAGCCACCGTCCGACCGATCGCGTGTACTGCTCATACGAGTCGCCGAACTTCGCGCGCAGCGCGGGCTCCTCGTACGCGAGGACGAAGAAGTTGACGAAGGCGAACCAGATCACGAAGTACAGCAGCAGCGGCAGCTTCTGCACCAGCAGATCCTCGCCGATGAGCAGCGTCGCGACGCTGAGATACATCGGATTGCGGACGTAGCGATAGAGCCCGCGGACGACGAGCGCTTTCGGCGGATCGGGAGGACCGAGCGTCCCACGTCCACTCGCGGCGAATTCCCAGATGCACGTGAGCAGGAGCGTCGCGCCGGAGGCCATCAGCACAAGGCCGAGCCAATGCACCGGGTTGCTGACGTCGACGCGCGCGTCACTCAGGCCGAAGAACGTCCACGGCACGTAGCCGGCGACGATGAACGGCGGCAGCGTCCACGCGACGCCGCGCACGGCGAGCCACGGCGACACGGATCGCGACGTCATCGTCACTGCTGTGGGCCGAGCTTCTGCCGCAGCACCGGCAGCGCGGTCGTCCAGTGCAGCTCGCCATAGTACTGCGAGGCGCGGTCCGAACGCCCGAACTCGTAGCTGTTTTCGTCGGCGTCGCTGTCCGCGGTGCCGGCGATCTGATGCGCGAATTCATGAACGGCCGCGCGGCCGACGCCGCGGCCGATCGCCTCGATCACCTCGTGACGCGACGCGCCCTTCGGCGCGTACCTGATCGCGTGGAGCGCGAGAATCCCGAAACCGACCGAGCCGTCGCCGCCGAGCGGCCCCAGCGCGATCGATTGTCCCGCGCTCGGGATCGGACCCTTGTTCCGGACGGTCGCGAGGACTGTGACGCGCCAGAACGCGTCGTGCTTCGACGTGAGCGTGATGCGGAGCCCCGCGAACGCGCGCTCGATCTCCGCGCGGGCGATGCGATCGATGGTGACGATTTCCGGCGCCGTCAGCGGCCCGCCGAGCTGCGCGAGCGCTTCAGACGGCAGGATGAATGCGTCGCGATCGAACCAGAAGCCCGCCGTCGCGTTCGACCGCGAGCAGGCGGACGATGAGGCCACGGCCGCCAGGGCCAGGAATCCGGCGACGAGGATCGGAGGACGGATCACGTCAGGTGGTGCCGCGCCGTAGATTACCATCGCGGTGCCGCCTGCCCGACACTCGCCGGACGCCTCGGCCAACAGAATCGGGCCACCGGACGTTTAAGGAGATATGCACGGACAGTCCGCGGTGTCCACGATGGCTGTCGACGTCGGGGCCGGCGATCGGACCGCGCGGCTCGCCGCGCTGTTCGACGCGCACCACAATCGCCTGTTCCGCCTCGCGCGCCGCCTGGTCCGGACGCCGGACGAAGCGCGCGACCTGGTGCAGGAGACGTTTCTGAAGGCGGCCCGATCGCTGACGTCCGTCCCGCACGGCCCCAGAGACGAGGAAGCCTGGCTGGTCCGCGTGCTCGTGAATCTGCAGCGCGACCACTGGCGGAAGATCGCGGTCCGCAGGCGCTCGGAGGATCGGCTTCGGCGCGAGGAGACGGCGCCCGGATCGGATCAAGAGTCCGCGCTCATCGCGCGCACGGCGGTGTGGCGCGCGCTCGACATGCTCCATCCGCGGCGGCGGGCGATCGTCATCATGCACGAACTGGAAGGCATGACCGCGCCGGCCATCGCGGCGCTGCTGAGCATCAGCGCGATTACCGTGCGCTGGCATCTCTCGAGAGGCAGACGCGATCTGACACGTGTGCTCAAGGCGCGCATGGGAGAGACGAAATGACCACGCTTCAGGATCTGCTCAAGGACGCGGACCCGCTTGGACGCGAGGCCCAATGGACGGATGATCAACGTGGCGCGATCCGCGAGGCCGCGCTCGCGGCGCTGTCTCCGGCCGCGCGCTCTCCTCGACCAGGGATGGCGATGGTGGCGATCGCGGCGCTGGCTCTCGTCGCCTCAGTGACGATCGGCTCCCGTGTGTGGTCGCATGCGACGGTGGACGTCGAAGCCGCGGCGATTCGCTTCGACGTGCGGCTGGCCGAGGAGCGTCCGGCCGAGGGCTTGCGCGCGGCGGCAGTCACCGCGTCCCGCGCCACGATCTACATTCCGCAGGACGTCGTCGTCTCGAACGGCGACATCGTCGAGGCGCACGCGGTTCCCGGCCACGCATCGACGTTCAGCGTCGCCGTCACGTTCAGCGCCGAGGGCGCGGCCAAGCTGCGGGACGCCACGCGCCGCCACATGGGGAGACCGCTTGCGATCGTCGTCGACGGCAAGGTCGTCGTCGCGCCCGTCGTGCGAGCGACGATCAGCACGTCGGCGGTGATCGACGGCGATTTCTCGGAGGCGGAGGCAGAAGCGATCGCCGCGGGAATTCTCGGGCGCTAGCCGCGGCCGCGACGGGAAAGAGTTCTCACCACGCTTCCTGTTCGCGACGCCTTGCGAAGATGTCGGTCACGGTGACGGCCTCCTCGTCGCGCGAGACCAGCGTAACGGCGTCGCCGGCGCGAAGGATCCCTTCGTGCGCGACGCTGAGATAGAACCCGGGCCGGCCGCTCTCGAGAAAGCGTCCGATGATGTCCGGCCGGCGCGAACAAGGCCGTCTACATCTATCCGTCGCCGTGGACGGTGAGACCAGACTGTTTGTCGCCTTCCAGGTTCATCGGTTCCACGATGACGGGGCCGGTGACAGGTGATTTGACGATCGACGTGAGGATGGATCGCCCCTGCCACTCCACGCGGCGTGGCCCACCGACGTTCACGGAGATGACTTTCATAAGCGCGCTGACCGGTGCGTGACGGGCGCAGGCCGCCGTTGGGTGCAGCCGCTGATCGACGGCTTCGTTTCGGGCTTCGCCCAGCGTGATGGCACGGCGGATCCTTCCTTCGAACCCTCCTGGCTTTCTCTCGCTGGAACGGCAGGATGCTACCACGCTACATCTCGCCTCCTTTCCTCCGTATCCTCCGTGGTTCACGCTTTTCGTCTGATCCAACGTCATATAATCGCGGCGGACTGATGGACGCCGCATTTGTCTCGGAGCTCCGCCGCATCGTGGGCACCGAGCACGTGCTCGACGATGCGCTCGAGCTGCTGACGTACGAGTGCGACGCGCTGCCGCATCTGCGCGAATCGCCGGCGGCGGTCGTGCTGCCGGCCTCGGCTGCCGAAGTACAGGCGGTCGTTCGCCTCTGCGCGCGGCACGGCGTGCCGTTCGTCGCGCGCGGGCACGGCACCGGCCTCTCCGGCGGCGCGCTGCCCGTTCCCGGCGGTCTCGTCATCGCGCTCGCGCGGCTGAACCGCGTCCTCGACGTCGACATTCCGAATCAGCGCGTCACGGTCGAGCCGGGCGTGACGAATCTCGAGATCACGAAGCAGGTCGCGCCGTTCGGCTGCTACTACGCGCCCGATCCGTCGAGCCAGCAAGTCTGCTCCATCGGCGGCAACGTCGCGGAGAACTCGGGCGGCGCGCACTGCCTCAAGTACGGATTCACGACGCATCACGTGCTCGGCGTCGAGGCCGTGCTGCCGGACGGCGAGCTCATCCACATCGGCGGCACGCTCGTCGACACGCCGGGACCGGATCTGCTTGGGCTGCTGATTGGATCGGAAGGCACGCTCGCGATCGTCACGAAGATCATCGTTCGGATCCTGCGGCGGCCTGAAGCCGTGCAGACGCTGCTGGCCGCCTTCGACACGATCGACGCGGGCGGCGCGGTCGTCTCGGACGTCATCGGCGCCGGGATCATTCCCGCCGCGATCGAGATGATGGACGCGCTCGCGATCAAGGCGGCCGAAGCGGCCGTCCATCCGAATTTTCCGCCGGCCGACACGGTGCTCATCGTCGAGCTCGACGGTCCGGCGTCCGAGGTCAAGGCGCTCTTCGGCCTCGTCCACGCCATCTGCGAGCGGCGCGGCGCGACGACGATCGAGGTCGCGCAGAACGACGAACAGCGCGCGCGCATCTGGCGCGGACGCAAGGCGGCGTTCGCCGCCATGGGCCGCGTCTCGCCCAACTACTACGTGCAGGACGGCGTCGTCCCGCGCACGCGGCTTCCGGAAGTGCTCAATCGCATTCGGCAGCTCGAAGCGCGATCCGGTCTGCGCATCGGCAACGTCTTTCACGCCGGCGACGGCAACCTGCATCCGCTGATCTGTTACGACGAGCGCGTGCCTGGCGAGGCGGACAAAGCGGTCGACGTGGCGGCGGAGATTCTGTCGTATTGCATCGACGCCGGCGGATCGCTGACCGGCGAGCACGGGATCGGCGCCGACAAATCGCAGTACATGCCGACGATGTTCACGGCCGAGGATCTGGATCTGATGCAGCGCGTGCGATGCGCGTTCGATCCGCACGGGCTATCGAATCCCGGCAAGGTCTTCCCGACGCCTCGTCTGTGCGGCGAAGTGCCGGGCCCGTATCGCCAGCATCCGGCCGAAGCCGCCGGCCTGGCCGAGCGGCTGTAGGGGGACGGGAGTCGACCACAGCAAGATGTCCAAAGAAAATGACGGGAACGGCGTGCTTTCTCAAAACGAGACACCGACACCCGTCCCCCCTGTACCGACTCCCGTCCCCTCCGTTCAGCCCGAGACGCCTGGCGCCCTCGCCGAGGCGCTGCGTCAGGCGTCCGCGCAGACCCAGTCGATCGTCATCCGCGGCGCGGGGACCAAGATGGACTGGGGCCGGCCCGCCGGACGGATCGACGCGTTTCTCGAAACCCGCGGACTGAACAAGATCCTCGCGCACCAGCACGGCGACCTGACGGCGACGATCGAAGCCGGCGCGTCGCTCGCCGACGTGAACGCGGCGCTCGCGCAACACGGACAGTGGCTGCCGCTCGATCCCGCGTTCGCCGATCGCGCGACGATCGGCGGTCTGCTCGCGACCAACGACAGCGGTCCGCTGCGGCATCGCTACGGCACGCCGCGCGACCTCGTGATCGGCGTGCAGCTCGCGACCGCTGACGGCACGCTCGCGAAAGCCGGCGGACGGGTCGTGAAGAACGTCGCCGGCTACGACCTCGGCAAGCTCGTCACGGGATCGTTCGGCAGCCTGGCCGCGATCACCAGCGCGACCTTCAAGCTGTCGCCGCTGCCGAAAGCGTCGAAGACGCTCATCGTCGCTGTTGACAATGACGCGCGGCTCGGCGAGATCGTCAGGCAAATGATGGCGAGCCAGCTCGAACCGCTCGCATTCGAGCTTCGCTCGGCTCAAGCCTCGCGCTACGAAATCACCATCCGCGTCGCGTCGCTGCCCGCCGTCGTCGACGCGCAGATCGCGCAAGCGCGCACGCTGCTCGGCCCGCTGGCGCCATCCATCGACGTGATCGACGGCGACGCCGAGCAGACCTTGTGGCGCGATCACAACGCGCGGATGTGGTCGGCGGCTGGCGCGCTTGACGCGCCCGTAGACAATGTCGCGATCGTTCGTGCCGCCTGGCTGCCCGCCTCGATCGCGACGGCGCTCTCGGAGTTGAAGGCGATGGACGCGCCGATCGATCTCGTCGGCCGCGCCGCGGTAGGCGCCGGGCTGCTGCGGATCGATGGCGACACCGGCACGCAGGCGCGCGTCATCACGCGACTCCGTCAATCGACGTCCTTCGGGAACATCGTCGTGCTGCGCGGATCCGAGGCGCTCAAAGCGGCCGTCGACGTCTGGGGGCCGATGGGCGATCGCGAGCGGCTCCTCGCGTCGCTCAAGCACGCGCTCGATCCTCAGAGGACCCTGAACGCCGGGCGGGGGCCGCTGTGATCGAACGCTCGGCTGAAAGCCTCGCGCTACAGGACCAGATCGACAAGTGCGTCCACTGCGGGTTCTGTCTCCCGTCCTGCCCCACCTACATGCTGTGGGGCGAGGAGATGGACTCGCCGCGCGGGCGCATCTATTTGATGAAGGCCGGGCGCGAGGGCCGCGCGCAGATGACCGACGGCTTCGTCCGCCACTTCGACGCGTGCCTCGGATGCATGGCATGCGTGACCGCGTGTCCGTCGGGCGTGCAATATGGGCCGCTCATCGAAACCACGCGCGGCCAGATCGATCGCCAGCATCCGCGACCGTTCGCCGATCGATTGTTCCGCAGCGCGATCTTCGCTGTGCTTCCCTATCCTGGACGGCTGCGCGTGGCACTCGCGCCGCTGGCCATGTGGTCGTCAGTCGTCAGTCGCTGGTCATTGGTCGTTGGTCGAAGAGCCCCAGACGACCAACGACGAACGACTGTCGACCAGCGACGAACGACCAACGACCATCGACCATCGACTATTTTCACGCGTCTGCGCGCGGCGCTTGCTCTTGCCCCTCGCGTGACGTTCTCGTCGCTCTTCGCGCCGGCCGTACCCGAGCGGACGCCCGCGATCGGCGAGCGCCGCTTGACGGTCGGTCTGCTGACCGGCTGCGCGCAACGCGTCATGTTCCCGCAGGTCAACGCGGCGACCGCCCGCGTCCTCGCGGCCGAAGGCTGCGACGTCGTCGCGCCCGCGGCGCAGGGCTGCTGCGGCGCGCTCGCGCTGCACGCGGGCCGGCTCGACGAAGCGCGCGCGTTCGCGCGCCGCGCGATCGCGGCGTTCGAACAGCCCGGCGTCGATCGCATTGGGGTCAACGCGGCCGGCTGCGGATCGTCGATGAAAGAATACGGCGAGCTGCTCGCGGACGATCCCGCGTGGGCCGACCGCGCGCGCGCGTTCGCGTCGAAGGTGCGCGACGCGAGCGAGCTCGTCGACGAGCTGGGACCGCCGCGCGCGACGCGGCATCCGCTGAAGCTGCGCGTCGCGTATCAGGACGCGTGCCACCTCGCGCACGCGCAGGGCATCCGTCAGGCGCCACGAGATCTGCTGGCGTCGATCCCCGGCGTCGAGCTGCTGCCGATCGCGGAGGCCGACGTGTGCTGCGGCAGCGCCGGCATCTACAACCTCGTCGAGCCGGACACGGCGCGCCAGCTCGGCGATCGCAAAGCCGGCTGCATCGCCGCCGTGAACCCGGACGTCATCGCGTCCGCGAATCCCGGCTGTACGCTCCAGATCGCCGCGGCCGCGCGGCGCCGCGGTGAAGACGTGCGGATCCTCCATCCGATGGAGATTCTGGACGCATCGATAAAAGGTGGCTGGTGACTGGATCGTCGCTCGCCTGAAGGCTCGCGCTACGAATCTCCGCCGAACAGTTCGCGCGCGCGCGTCAGCGCCCGGCCCATGTACTCCGAGAGCGGGCCGGTCGGGCACGACAGCTCGAGCACGATCCAGTCCTTGAACTCGAGCTGCTCCAGCGTCTCGCGGATGTGGCCCCAGTCGATGATGCCGTCGCCCGGCGGCAAGTGATCGTCGAACTGCCCGCGATGATCGTTCGCGTGCACGTGCCTGAGCCGATCGCCGACGACCCAGCAGAACCGATCCCAGTGGTGGCCGAGCGTCGCGTGCGACGTGTCGAAGCAGACGCCCACCGCGCGGTCGAGCGGCGTCACGAGCGTCGCGAACTCGTCCGGGTGACCGCCGATGAGATGCGGCAGGGGCGTTTCGACGAGCAGCATGACGTCCATGTGCAGGCACGCCCGCGCCAGCACGCGCAGCGACCCGGCGCAGTGCGCCAGGCGCTCGTCGACGTTCTGGCTGTTCCGCACGACGTCGGTCGCGTGCACGACGATGCGGGAGCCGCCGACTTCACGCAGCGCGGCGGCCGCGGCGAGAATGGCGCCGATGGCCGCGTGCCGGTGATGCGGATTGGGATCGGAGAGGTCGAGCAGGCCGCCGAACGGCGCGTGAATCGCAATCGGCTCGATGCCGAGCTGGCGGAGGCGCTCGCCGAGCGCGACGATCTGATCGGGATGCCACGGATCGAAATGACGCGGCGGCGTGCCGAGCTCGACGGCCGTGACGCCGGCGCCGTGGAGGCCGTCGAGCGTCTGTGCGATGGGCGTGTTCACGCAGCAGCCGGTGGACGCCGCCAGGCGCCACGTCATGCGGGCACCGCCTCGAGCAGCCGGTCACGGTCCACGCGCAGGTCGAGGCCGCACGGCAGCCGCGGACAGAGGTCCTTTTCCTGCGCCGACGTGCAGTTGAAGTCGATCGCGCGATCGACGCCGGCCTCGATCAGGCCCGCGAACACGCGCACGTCGAATTCCGCGCGCGTCTCCGCGTCCAGCCACGCCCATCGCCGGCCCCAGCCGCAGTCGGCGGCGTAGCGCGCGTGCACGATCGCGGCGATGTCGCGCGGCGGCATGCCGTCCGCCATCAGCGCGCGCGTGACGTGCTGCAGGCTCGTCGGCTGCAGCAGCCAGTCGTTGGGCGTGACGAGCGGCCGCGTGACGCAGCCCGGCAGCGACGCCGGCAGCGCGCGGAAGAGCGCGTCGCCCTCTGCCACGTCTCGCCGAGGCGACGCGTAGAACTGCCGGTGCGAGTGCGCGAGGCGCGACGCCGCGTACGCGTCGAGCAGCGCTGCGATGCCGGACGTGACCACGGGCAGCCGCGTCGAGCGGAGGCGCGCGGCGCGGGCGGCGTGCGCGAACTCGCGGCCGTGCGACAGCAGATGCTCCAGCGATTCGTCCCCACGCGGCACGGCGATGAACGGCGGCCGCTCCGACGCGCCGCGGTGCGCGACGATGTCGGGACGGAAGCGATGCTTCTGGTAGGCGCCGAACGCGACGCGCAGGTGCCGCACGTCCATCGGATCGCCCGCGTACGACAGATCGATCGACGTGCACTCGCGTCCGGCGAGGCCGGTCCCGACGATCACGCCATTCAGCACGAGCGGAATCGGCGACCGGGGCTCGGCCCGCCGCAGGATCCGGTGCGCGAGGTACTCGACGAGCATCCCCGCGCCGACGTGCGCCTTCGCGTGACGCTCGCTCAACTCGGCCGTCAGCCAGGGAGGACGTCGCGCCGGCAGCGTCGCGAGCCAGCGCGGCGGCCCGGGCGCGAGCGCGGCGAGGCGATCGACGACGGGCGAGTCGAGCGGAACCTGGCCCGTGAAGTGATAACCGCGGCCGGTCATCAGCGTCAGCAGCGGCAGGCCGAATCGATGGAACACGTGCTGCGCCGCGCGATACGCCGGCTCGAGCTTGAAGAACACTTCGGCGGGATGGTGATACGCCTCGCCCGGGCTGTCGCTGTTCTGGTAGTCGAAATCGAGATGGATGAGCAGGCTCGCCGCGTCCCAGATGGAGCGCGAGATGTCCGCGCCGGAGGCGAGCAGCGTGTCGAGTTGCGTCGTCTCGTACCTCGGCGCGCGCCCCCACGTGACAATCCGCCGCGCGTGGTCGGTCAGTCCCGCCAGATCGACGCACGTCGGTCCTGCTCCGTCCGTCGCGCCGCAGTATTCGAGGATGCGTTCGCGGACGAACGGATCCGCGTAGTACTCGAGCAGGGTGGCGATGCGAGACATCTCCGGCCCCCTCACGATGGGTCTGCCGGCACCGCGCGCACGTCGAGCGCGACGGTGAGCCCGGGCCCCAGCGTGCGCGCCACCACGGACTCCTCGCGCGCCTGCCGGGCCAGCGCGCGGATGCGTTCCGTGTCGCCGTCGGCGAGCACGACGATGCACGGCGTGAGCAGAACCGTCAGCGCGGCGTGCGGGTCATCCGGCACGTGCAGCTGGCCGCTCGACACGTAGCCGAGCACCTCGATGCCCTCCGCGCGCGCCAGCGAGAGCAGCGTGCTCATGAAGCAGCTCTCGGCCGCGAGCAGCAGCAGATGCTCCGGGCTCCACTCGCCTTCGTGACCGACCGTGAGCGATCGGCCGTCGCCGGACACGCCGGTCCCCACGAGGCCGGAGTTCCACACGGTCTCGGTCGTGAACGGCAGCGCGCGCGCGCGTGGGACCTTCGGCATGGTCGTGGTTCATTTCTCTTTTCTTCGTCTGACGGGTCAGCGGCGAATCGTCAGCACCGGACACGTCGCGCGGCGGACGACCTGGTTCGTCGTCGATCCGAACAGCATCAGGTCGATCGCGTTGCGCCCGTGGACGCCCATCACGATCAGATCGGCGCTCTCCTCGGCCGCGATGGCGAGAATCTCGCGGTACGGCTTGCCGTGCGCGAGCCGCGTCGACGCGGAGCACCAGTTCGCGGCGCCGTCCGGCACCAGCTTCGCCAGGCGCTCGTTCGCGTCCTGCTCGCGATAGAGCCCGTACTCGGGCACGTTGATCGGACGGTTGACCAGCGGCTCGTCGGTCGGCCATTCGAGGACGTGCAGAATCGTGACGTGCGCGTCCGATTCCTGGCCGAGCGACAACGCCGACTCCAGCGCGGCCAGCGACGGATCCGCGAAGTCCACCGGGCACAGCAGCCGCTTGTACGGCAGCTTCGACGTCGCGCGCGCGTGCGGCGGCACCGTGAGCACCTGGCAGCGCGCGGTCCGCAGCACTTTCTCGGTCACGGATCCGAGGACCGCGTGATCGAAGCCGGTCGTGCCGTGCGTGCCCATCACGATCATGTCCGCGTTCAGCGACGCGGCCGCCGCGAGGATCTCCGCCGCCGGAGTCCCCATCTGCACGCGCGTCTCGGTGGCGAGGCCGAGCGCCTTGGCTGGCCGCAGCAGCGCCGCCATGTCGTCGGTCATCTGCTCGACGGTGTCGGCGTCAGGAATCGAGTTGTCGACGGCGCCGGCCATCGCCAGGCCGGGCACCGGCAGAAACACGGGGTGGTACGTGTGCAGCGCGACCAGTTTCGCGCGATACCAACCGGCAATCGCGATGGCGTGGTCAAGCGCGTGGCGGGAAGCGTCCGAGAAATCAAGCGGGCACAGGACGGTATTGATGGTAGCCATACCAATCAGCAAGCCTCGATCCGTACCAGATCGCCCCAACCTCCTTGTTTTCAGCGAGGTTGCGCGCCGCCGGCGGCCGGGCGCGACAGGAAAACGGCACGCCGTGCCGGTTTTTCGGTAAGTCCGTGGATTGACTAGTGGATGGCGACGATATTCGTGGCATTTTGCTTGCGACCATCCTTGATTGGAGTTGTCCATGCTGCGACGCCGCTCCTCTCACAATCGGCTCCGGTTCCTTCTCTGCGGCGTGGATTTCTCGCGCCACTCACGCGCGGCCCTGCGCTGCGCGGCCGCGCTCGCGTCGGCTACCGGCGCCCGCCTGACGGTTCTCTTCGTCGACGATCCGCTGCTGGTCGCCGCGGCTGCGCGGCAGGGTCGAGGCAACGGCGGGCGCAAGACGCGCGCGGCGCTCGCGCGTTTCGTCGCGACCGCGCTGAAGGCGTCAGGCGCGCGCGTCGAGTGCGTCACGGCCGTCGGTGAGCCGGGCCCGGAGATCGCGCGGTTCGCGCGCCGCCAGAAGGCCGACATGGTCGTCGTCGGCACGCGCGGCGTCGGCGAGGCGCGCGCGCTGCTGTTCGGATCGACGGCGAACTCCGTCGTGCGTCACGTGCGCATTCCCGTCGTGGTCGTGCCGTTGCCGGGAAGGACCGGGCGGTGACCGACACCGGCCTTTCCGACGAGGAGGCCGCGAGGCGTCTCGAGGCGGAAGGCCCCAACGAGCTCCCCACGACGCGGCCGCGGAGTCCCTGGAGGCTTCTGGCCGGCATCGTGCGCGAGCCGATGCTGCTCCTGCTGCTGGCGGCGGGCGGAACGTACGTGCTGCTTGGCGATGCGGCCGAAGCGCTGGCGATCGTCGGCGCGATCGTCGTCGTGATTGCGATCACCCTCTATCAGGAGAATCGGACTGAACGGACCCTCTTCGCGCTGCGCGAACTGTCGAGCCCGCGCGCGCTGGTCATCCGCGGCGGCATCACGCGCCGGATCGCCGGCCGCGACGTCGTGCGCGGCGACCTGGTGATCCTCGAAGAAGGCGGACGCGTGCCGGCCGACGCCGTCGTGCAGTCGACGGCCAGCCTGCGCGTCGACGAGTCGCTGCTGACGGGAGAGTCGGTGCCGGTGCGCAAGGTCGCGCGGCCCGGTCCGATCGCGCTCGTGCCGCCGAGCCCCGCCGGCGGCCCTGAAGGTCCCGGCGGCGACGACCGGCCGTTCGTCTTCTCGGGCACCGTCGTCGTCGCCGGCGCCGGCGTGGCACGCGTGCAGGCGATCGGCGCCGCCACGGCGATGGGCCGCATCGGCCGCGCCCTCGAGACGATCGAAATCGGCCGCACGCGGCTGCAGCAGGAAGTGAGCCGCGTCGTGCTGTTCCTCGCCGCGGCCGGTCTGTCGGTGTGCGCGCTGGTGGCGATCGGGCACGGGGCGACGAGCGGACACTGGCTCGCCGGCGTGCTCGCCGGTCTCACCGCGGCGATTGCGATGGTGCCCGAGGAATTCCCGGTCGTGCTCACGATCTTCCTCGCGCTCGGCGCCTGGCGCATCGCGCAGCACCGCGTGTTGACGCGGCGCGTGCCGGCGATCGAAACGCTCGGCGCCGCGACGGTGCTCTGCGTCGACAAGACGGGCACGTTGACGATGAACCGCATGGCCGTCGCCGCGGTCTGGTCGGCGGAAGACGGACGCGAGAACGAGCTCGACGCGCCGCTGTCGCCGCCGGGCCGCCGCGTCATCGAGCACGCCGCGCTGTCGAGCAAGCCGTCGCCCTTCGATCCGATGGAGCGCGCGCTGCGCGATCTCGCCCCCCGCCTCGACATCGCCCCGCTGGACGCGAGCGCTCTCGTCCACGAATACCCGATCTCGGACGAGACCCTCGCGACGGCGAACGTCTGGCGTCACGACGCGGACGCCCGTCGGCGCGTGGCCCTCAAGGGCGCGCCCGAGACCGTGGCGGCGCTGTGCCATCTCGACGCCGCGACGGCGGCCGGCGTGATGCAGCGTGTCGAGATGATGGCCGGACGCGGCCTGCGCGTGCTGGGCGTCGCGCGCGCCGGCGCGATGCCGGGGCCGCTGCCGGACTCGGTTCACGCGTTCGCGTTCCAGTTCCTGGGACTCGTGGCCTTCGCCGACCCGGTGCGGCCGGGCGTGCCGGAGGCGATCGCCGACTGCGCGAGCGCGGGCATCCGCGTCGTGATGCTGACCGGCGACTACCCCGCCACGGCGCTGCACATCGCCCGCGCGATTGGCCTCGACGGCGCCGCGCAATGCCTGTCGGGATCAGACCTGACCCGCATGGACGACGACGAGCTGCGGCGGCGCATCGCGACGGTCAACATCTTCGCGCGCATGGTGCCGGAGCAGAAGCTGCGGCTCGTGACCGCGTTCAAGGCGAACGACGAGGTCGTCGCGATGACCGGCGACGGCGTGAACGACGCGCCGGCACTCAAGGCGGCGGACATCGGGATCGCGATGGGCGGCCGCGGCACGGACGTCGCGCGCGAAGCGGGCGCGGTCGTGCTGCTCGACGACGACTTCACGTCGATCGTGCGCGCCGTGCGGCTCGGCCGCCGCATCTACGACAACATCCGCAAGGCCATGTCGTACGTGCTGGCCATTCACGTGCCGATCGCCGGCATGGCGCTGCTGCCCGTGATCCTCGCGCGGCCGCTTCTGTTGCTGCCGCTGCACGTGATCTTCATCGAGCTGATCGTCGACCCGGCGTGCTCGATCGCGTTCGAGGCGGAGCCGGACGAGGCCGACGTGATGCGCCGGCCGCCGCGTCCGCCCGCGGCGCGCCTCTTCGATCGGCGCCTGGTGACGAGAAGCCTGCTGCAGGGCGTCGGCGCGTTCGCCGTCGCGGCGATCGTCTACGTCGCGGCGCAGGCGCAGGGGCTCGGCGATCGCGACGTGCGCACGCTGACGTTCACGACGCTGATCATCGCGAACCTGTCGCTGATCTTCGCGAACCGCTCGTTCACGCGGCCGTCGTGGAGCGGATGGCGGTCGCCCAACCCGACGTTCTGGTGGCTGGCCGGCATCGCGCTGTCGCTGCTGGCGCTCATTCTGTTCGTCCCGCCGCTTCAGGATCTGTTCGCGCTGGCGCAGCCGCACCCGATCGATCTCGCCGTCTGCGCGCTCGCCGGCGTCGCGGCCGTGCTCTGGATGGAGATGACGAAAAAGCGAGTGTGACTTATGAGAGTACACCTTCGACTGCGCCTGTCGTTCTTCGTGTTCTGCGCCGCCAGCGTGATGGGGGGCGCGCTCGCCGCGCGCGCGATCGCCGCGCCGCCCGGGGGCGGCACGATCGTGCGCGTCCACGTCACCAGCGCCGCGCGATCCATCGACGGCACGGGCGTCCTGATCCACCAGGCTCGTCAGCAGGACGAGACCGCGCTGTACTTCCTGACGTCCGCGCACCTGTTCGAAGACGCGGGTCCGTACCGGGTGCGCGTGAAGCTGAACGCGTGGGACACGATCGACATCGGCGCGGACGGCACGTTCATCCCGCCATCGCGGCCGGGGCCGCCCGGGGAGATCGCGATCCTGCGCGCGACGACGAAGGCCGGCGCGTACGCGGGGCTCGTGACCGTGCCGATCGTGTTCGACGCGCCCGCCACGGGCGGCGTGTTCGTCGTCTCGGGATTGGATCCCGCCGACGTGGCGGCGGCCGGCGCGCAGCACGTGTTGTTCAGCGCGACGACATTCCTGATCGGCGATCGCCCGATCACCGATCTCCACGACTGCGCGGGCGCGCCCGCGCTGCTGCCGGCCGGCGTCTTCGGCCTCGTCAGCGAATGCGGCAGCGGCCTGCCGCCCGTCGTCTCGCGGCTCTCGGCGGCGCGCGCGTTCATCGCCGATCACGTGCCGGGATGGGACGCGACGCCGACGCGCACGACGCAGTACGAAGTGATCGGGCGCGAGATGCCGGGGCCGGTGCTGACCGTCGCCTGCGATGACGTGAAGACAGGCGCGGTCCAGGTGCCCGTCCAGCTCGCGCCGCGTCAGGCGCTGATCGATGCGACGGCGGAGTTCACGAATCCGAAGTCGCTGCGGCTGGGCGACCTCACGGTCGAGAACATCACCGATCACGCGGTGAAAGTGCGGTTCACGATGGTGGGCGTGCCGCCGCCGCTGACGAAAGATCCCGGCGCCGTGTGCCCGCAGGGCCAGGCGGTCGTGACGATCAAGGCGACGGTCGTGCAGTGGCCGTAGAAAGGGAACCACATTTCTTTCTGCGGTATCAGCGGTACATCCTCAGCTGTAGAAACAACGCGCGCGGGGAGGCGCCGAATTCGCTGCCGAGCTGCAGCGCGGACGGCGCGCGGCCGTACGGGGCGTAGCCGCTCACGAGGACCGACCAGCGATCGCCCGGCGTGATCGTCAGCGACGGCGCGACGACGCCCGATCCGTCCGCCGGATCGTGCAGCCACTGTCCCGCCAGCGAGATCTCCGGCGACACCTCGTACGACGTGAGCGCCGCGACGGCGTGACGGCCGAGGATCTGCGTGTCGCCGCGCAGGTAGCGCTCCCGAAACGCGGGATCCTGCAGGAGCGCGAGGATGGCCGCCGGCGACGTGGCGCCGTACCCGGAGTAGTGATACTCGACGAAGGTCAGCAGGCCGTGCCCCAACGGGAAGCGGTACGAGCCGCCGGCCACTGCTTTCATCACGTCGCCGAATCGCGCGGCCTCGCCGTGGACCTCGACGTCGCCGATCGCGATCGAGCTGGTCGCGCCCGCGAACGCGTCGCTCGCGCGCTTCCCCGCCATCACCTCGACGTCCGCCGTGCCCGCGTACCCGCGGAGCCGCGCCGCCGCGACCGACCGATCGAGCGAGTCGCCGAACGCGCCGACGGCGTCGAGCGACACGCGATCGGCGAGCTTCACGTCCGCGCGCACGGCGTCGACGCCGCGCCGCCATTCGCGATCGGCTTCGAGCGGCGTGAACGGCGCGAACAAATCGACGGCACCGAACAGGACGCCGCGGCCCCAGCCGATCGCCTGCCGGCCGATCGTCACGTTGGCGCGCGGCAGCCGGACGTGCACGGCCGCGCGATCGATTTCGGCGCGCCAGTCGGCGTTCGCCGACGACGCCACGCTCCAGTCGAGCTGGCGCAGGCGGTACGGCGCGGCGGCCTCGGCCGGCAGCACGCCCGCGCCGACGCCCGTCGACGTCGTCGAGAACACCAGGAACCGCTGCTCGAACGCGCCTTCGACGGTCACGATGTCGTTCACACGCCCGGACGGCTCGAGGCGAAAGCGCCAGAAGCCGGTCGCGCTGCCGCGATCCGGAAACAGGAACGGATCGTCCGGCAACTGGGACAGCAGGACGCTGCTCTTCAGCGACGACCGCAGCGCGAACGCCGACGTGTCGTCAGCCGGGGCCGGCGCGGGCACGGTCTGTCCGGACGCCCGGCCGCTGCCCACCATGACGACGATCGCGGCGATCGCGGCCGCGCGCCAGGGTCGCGGGCGCACGATCACACTCCGACCGTCCGCGCGGCGACGGCCGGCAGGATCGTGTGCGGCGGCTCGCCGCCGGTGAGATCGTCGCGCGCGATGCGGCCGTCGACGAGCGTCACGATGCGGACCGCGTGCGCGACGACGCGCGGATCGTGCGTGGAGAAGATGAACGTCATACCATGACGGTCGCGCAGGTCGCGCATCAGGTGCATGAGGGTCTCGGCGTTCTCCCCGTCGAGATTCGCCGTCGGCTCGTCGGCGAGGACGATTGCCGGCCGCGCGGCGACGGCCCGCGCGACGGCGACGCGCTGCTGCTGGCCGCCGGAGAGCTCGTTGATGCGGCGATCCGCGAGATCGGCGAGGCCGAGCTCCGCGAGCACCTCCTGCGCGCGCGCGCGGCGATCGATATCGGCGCCCTGCAGCTCGAGCACGAACTCGACGTTCTCGCGCGCCGTCAGGACGGGCACGAGGTTGTACGCCTGGAAGACGAAGCCGAGCGACTGCAGCCGCAGGTGCGCGCGCTCGTGCTTGGACAGCGACGCGATCGGGCGGCCCAGCACGAGCAGCTCGCCGGCGGTCGGCACGTCGAGCGCGCCGATCAGATTGAGGAGCGTCGTCTTGCCGCTGCCCGACGGTCCCACCAGCGCCAGGAACTCGCCGGCGCCGACCTCGAGGTCGACGCCGCGCAGCGCCCACACCTCCTGCCGGCCGGTGACGAACGCTTTCGTCACGCCGCGCGCGCGCACGATGGGGTCGGATGTCTGAGTCATGGCGTCACCGTCATTCGACATTCCACTATTGCGCCACCCGCAGGGCGACCGCCGGATCGGTCCGCGCCGCGTACCACGCGGGATACAGCGACGCCAGGATCGTGGCGCCCATCGCGACGGCGCTGATGTACGGCACGATCCACCAGCCGAAGTCGCCGTAGATCACGGGATCGAACAGCACGCCCTGGAACGCGTACGTGCCGCCCACGTACCGGCTGAAGTCGAGCCCCGTGTGCGCGAGCTTCCAGACGAGGGGCAGTCCGGCGGCCACCGCGAGCAGCGCTCCCCCGCCGCCGAGCATCAGCGCTTCCTGCACGATCAGCCAGACCATCCGCGGACCGCTCATGCCGAGCGCGGCGAGCACGGCGAATTCGCGCCGGCGCTCGAGCACCGCGGCCAGCTGGGCGCTGGCGACGCCGAGCAGCACGATCAACAGGATGATGCCGCTCACGAAGCGCGTCATGGCCGCGTCCTGCTCGAGGTGCCCTTCGATTTCCGGCGCCAGCTCCGACAGCGTCATGACATCGTCTCCGTGAGCGACGGACTGGACCAGACGCGCGCGCGCGCGATCGATCTCGCGGTAGTCGTTCAGCACGATCGACACTTCGCCGGCGCCGGGAAATCCGCTCAGGCGCTGCAGATCCTCGAGCACGACCTGACAGACGGCGAGGTCGGTGTCGTCGCTGCCGGTCGAGACGATGCCGACGAGACGAAAGAGCGCGCTCTGGATCTCGCCGCCCGGCCCGACCGTCGTCGCCACGATTTCATCGTCGAGATCCGCCGTCAGGCGATCGGCGATCGCCCGGCCCGCGACGAGCGTGCCCGTTTCGCCGGCGCGGAGGTAGCGTCCCCGCTGCAGCGTCCGGACGTAGCGGAACGTCCGCGGCTCGACGTCCGGCTGCACCCCCGCCAGTTCCACGGGCACGACGTGCGTGCCGACGGCGAGCAGCACCTGCGCGCGCACCCGCGCCGTGACGGAGGCGACGCCCGGGAGCGCCTGCGCCGCGGCGAAATCGGCGCGCCAGTCGGCCAGCCGCAGGCGGGGCTCGCGCCGTCCGCGCCAGTCGGCGGGCACGATGCGAACGTGGCCCATGCCGCTGGCGGATCCCGCGCGGGCGAACAGTTCGCCGCGGCCCTTGTTCAGGCTTTCCATGAACAGCGCGAGGACGCAGCCGATCGCGATGCCGACGATCGACAGGATCGTCCGCCTGAAATTGCGTCCGACGCTGCGCGCCGCGTATTTCGTCGAGACCATTCTCACGCGCTCAACGCTCCTCGCTCGGCTGAAAGCCTCGCGCTACAAGTCGCGGTCACTCTCTCAACGCGCGCGCCGGCTGGAGCCGCGCCGCGCGCAAGGCCGGCCACGCCGACGCGAGAATCGCCGTCGCCATCACCGCGAGCACGACCCGGACGATGTCGATCGCCGCCAGACGTGGACGGATGATCATCGTGAACGTCACGCCCCAGGCCGACACGCTGCTCGGGCCGACGCCCGTCAGCTTCGCGTAGTCCACGCCGACGTGGTGCGCCCACGCGACCAGGGCGCCGCCAAGCGCGGTGCCCAGCAGCGCGCCCGTCACGCCGAGCGCGAGGGACTCGACGAGAATCATCGCCACGATGCGCGACGGCGCCGTGCCGAGCGCGAGCAGCATGCCGAACTCGTGCGTGCGCTCGAACGTGGACATCAGCGCCGTGTTCGCCACGCCCGCCGCCGCGGCGACGAACACCAGCAGCAGGATGAACACCCACATGACCGCCACCAGCTCGACAAGATCGTTCATGCCGGGCGCCGCCGTCTTCCAGTCCAGCACTTCAACGCCGGCCAGCTCCGGCGATCCGCCCAGCCGCGTCGCCAACGACTGCGCTCGCGCCGGATCCCGCGCGTAGATGACCAGCTCGTGCGCTTCGTCGCCCATGGCGAACAGCTCGCGCGCGTCGGCGAGCGGCATGACGATCGCCTGGCGATTCACGAGGTCGACGGACGTGTCGACGAGCGCGGCGACGGTGAAGAAATCGTTGGCGAGCGATCCATCGATGCCCTGTCCGACGATCGCGATCTCGGCGCCCTGCGTCGCTCCCATCTGCTCCGCCAGCAGCCGGCCCATCAGCACGCGACGGCCGCCGAGCGGCACCTTCAAGCCCTGGAGCAGACGCGACGGACGGGTGGCCTCGGCCATGTCGACGCCCACGACGACGACGGCGAACCCCTCCTCGCCGAGCGCCGCGAGCGCCGGCGCGTAGACCCGCACGTCGACGCCGGCGACGTCAGGATCGCGGCGCACCGCCTCGACAGCCTGCGACACGCGGCCCATCGTCTTGTCCATCGCGCGCGTATGGCGCCATTCCGGCGCGTGCGCCTGCACGTGTCCCAGCATCGGACCCGTGATCGTGTCGATGAGGTAGTCGGCCTCCCACCGCAGGATGCCGTCGTAGAGCAGGACGAGCGTCACGGACAGGCCAATCGCCGCGAGCGCCAGCGCCGTGCGGCGGGGATTGCGCCAGAGATTGCGCCACGCGATGCGCCACGTCGTCGGCAGGCGGAGGCGCATCGTCATTTGCCCCGCTCGAGCCGCGAGAGGCTGAACGTGTCGTCGGGAAGCGCGACGTTGAACTGCGCCTCGAGATAGCGCATCTCGGTCCGCTGCCCGGGCGTGTCGACGGGCGTCAGCGTCATGTGCGACGGCAACCGCCGTCCGCCGAGCGTCTTGATCTCGTCGAACGTGATCACGCGCGCCAGGCGGCCCTTGCGATCGAAGTGGTGCTCCTCGACCGGCAGCTCGGCTTCGTCCAGCAGGATGTCAATTCGCGCCCAGCGGCCGACGATGCCCGGCCTCACGTCGAGCCGGAGCCACCAGCCCTGCGGCGCGTCCGATCGCCGGTCGATGCGCGACGCGAAATCCTTGTGCATCGACGACTCCTTCACGAGATCGTCGTTGGTGAAGTCTGTGCCCATCCAGGACCCGAGCATCATCGACGGCGGGACGCGGATGGTGCGCGCGATGCGCGGCAGGAAGTTCCAGAGGTTCGCGCCGACGCGCAGCGTCGCGGTGCCTTCCTCGCGCGGCGGCGCCTCGATCACGATCAGCGCTTCGTCTTCGCCGCGCGTCCACGCCTTGAGGCGCATCGTCCGCGTGGACCGCGGGCTCGTGACGATGACCTCCATGCGCGCGATGCTGCTTTTCGATCGGTAGAGATCGTCGAGGCGCGCGAGCACGGCGTCGACGTCGGGCGGCGTGGGATGTTGCTGGACGCGCGCGGCGGAGCCGGATGGGACCCCGAAGGTCATGAACGCGGCGATGGCCGCCGCGCAGACCGGACGAATCGGCATGCGATGGTCTCCCATCGCCATGCCGTTGCAAGCGCCAGACCGGATGGAGACCCGTAGCGCGGCCCTTTCGGGGCCGCCGTCAGTGACCGATATCCGCGCGAACGTAGCGGTCGGTCGAGGTCAGGCGCAGGAAATGCTCGGCCACCATTTCCTCGAGCAGCGTGTCACACGTGTCGGGGTCGAGGTTCCAGAGCCGCTGCGCCTGTTTTCGCGTGAGACAGAGTCCAGGAATCTCCTGGTATTCCGCGCGAATCAGCTGTTCCCAGTCGTGAAGGTCGACGTCGTGTTGGGTGGTGAGCATGGGCGTACTCAGGGCTGTACAAAGCACAAGACGCGCCACGCGCGCGCACGCGAAAACGGCTTCGCGTACGCGGACGCTGATCGTGACTCGACGGGAAACCGTCGCAGAAAGGCGGCAGCGCCGGCAGCGCGTGTCTACTGGCGACGACGGACGCCTGATGGCCGCGAGATTGGCGATCGTCGTCAAGTCCCTGATGTCGTATGAGATCCGGCCGGCGCCGCGAGGGCGCCGTGTCTGGCATCCGCATTGCTCATTTATGAGACGCCACCGCCTGTCCGCTCGAGGCTTCCCGTGTCGTCACGAACAAACATCGTCTGGTCGCTCACATTCGCGGCCGTTCTGCTCGGCATCGGCTGGGCGTCACGCGCCGAAGCGCAGGGACGATATGGGCCGCGGCGCGTGGTCGTCGTCAGCGGCTTCTACGCGGATCCGTTCTGGTACGACCCGTGGTACGGCGCGCAGTGGGGACCGTATCCGTATCCCTACCCGTACCGTTTCGCCAACGCGGACTCCGCGATCAAGCTCGAGGTGAAGCCGAAGGAAGCCGAAGTCTACGTGGACGGCTACTACGCGGGCATCGTCGACGACTTCGACGGCGTCTTCCAGCGGCTGCGCGTCCCGCCGGGCGAACACGACATCGAGCTCTACCTCGACGGCTATCGCGCCGTGCATCAGAAGATCTATCTGACGCCGGACAACACGTTCAAGATCAAGTACACGATGGAGCGGCTCGCGGGCGGCGAAACGCCGGAGCCGCGTCCGCAGCCGCCGGCGCCGCCGCCAGGCGCGCAGCCCGCGCCTGGACAGCCGGGCCCGGGACAGCCGTATCCGATGCCGCCGCAGCGCGGACCGGGAGGCCGCCGGATGCCGCCGCCGCAACCGCAACCCGGTCCACCGCCGCCGCAACAGCCGCCGCCGGGCGCGCCGGGCGGCGCGCAGCCGTCGGAGTACGGAACGCTGGCGATTCGCGTGCAGCCGGGCGGCGCCGACATTCTGGTCGACGGCGAGCTGTGGCACGGGCCCGAAGGTCAGGATCGCCTCGTCGTCGACGTGGCGGAAGGTCAGCACACGATCGAGATTCGCAAGGCCGGCTACCGTACCTACGTCACCGGCGTGGACGTGCGGCGCGGCGAGACCAAGCAGGTCAATGTCAGTCTACGAGCCCAGTAGGAGTGCGAACGTGAGAGTCTTCCCAATCGCAGCGACATGCATCATCTGTGTGATGCCGAGTCTCGCTTCAGCGCAGGCGAACACGGCGCCCGTCACGCAGGGACCGATGACCGTCGAGCGGCTGCACAACGGGTTCCTGATCGCGCCCGACGTCAAGCTCACCGAGGTCGATCACACCACCTCGGGACTGATCGGCGGATCCGCCGGCTGGGTGACCGACGAGACGTTCTTCATCGGCGGCGGCGGCTACTGGCTGGCGAATCAGTCGAGCACGCGGAAGATGGCGTACGGCGGGCTGGTCGTGCAGTGGCTCGCGCGCGCCGACGAACGCGTCGGCTTCAGCGTGAAAGGCCTGCTGGGGGCGGGCGGCGCCACGACCGCCGAGACGGTCACGGAGGTGTTGTACCCGCCGAACTTCCCCTTCGGTCCGGACGGCCACATGCTGACCGGCGATCCGCTCATGCATCCCACGCTGACGACCACGACAGCGTCCGTGCGTGTGCGTCAGGGATTCTTCGTCGCGGAGCCCGAGGCGAATCTCACCGTGCGTTTGACGAAGGGCGTGCGGCTCGCCGGAGGTGTCGGGTATCGCGCGGTATCGAGAGACCACCGCAACGGCACGCAGCTGAGCGGCGCGACAGGCAGTCTGGGATTGCAGTTCGATTTGAAGATGTAGGGATGTGAGGATTTGAGGATGTAGGGCGGGTCCGTTAAGGACCCGCCTGGCCCGCCGGATTCAGAAACAGAACCCGGCCTACATCACACCGGTCCGCACGTAGCGGTCGTCGTGCGCCCGCCGCAGAAATCTCGACGCCTCGAGCTCGTCGAGCACCGCGTCACACGTATCGTCGTCGAGATTCCAGAAGCGCCGGACCTGCGGCTTGGTGAGCCGCAGGCCTGGACTTTCTCTGTACTCCGCCTGCACGAGCCGAATCCATTTCTCGATATTCGACGGGGCCGCCACGGGCGCCGTTAAGGTGACCATCGGACTTCCTTCTACGCATGTTGCTCGACGGCGCCGACTTCCTCGTGGGACAGGTCGACGTCTTCGACGAGATGATGGGAGCGGCCCAGACCGCAGCGGGCGATGCGGTCGCCCAGCGTGGACCGTTTGATCTGCAGGAGCTCGGCGGCGCGCGACTTGTTGCCGTTGCTCACCTTGAGCGCCCACGAAATCAGATTCGATTCGAGCTCGCGCAGTCGATCGTCGAGCGCGATCGGCGCGGCCTGCTGCGGCAGCGACGGCGCCGGCAGCGCGGGATCGGCCGGCTGCGAGCCGGCGCGGAAGAGAATGCTCGCCGACATGCAGCCGATGCGCACGGTGCCGCAGGTGCACGTCTGCGCGATGCGCTCGCACGCGTTCTCGAGCTCGCGCACGTTGCCCGGCCAGCCGTAGCGCATGAACGCCTGCGTGACGGCCGGCGAGATCTCCGGCACGTCTTCGCCGGCGCGGCGGAAGTAGCGCTCGAGGAAGTGCTGCATCAGCACCGGAATGTCCTCGCGGCGCTCGCGCAGCGGCGGCAGCGCCACCGGCAGGACGTTGAGCCGGTAGTACAGGTCCTCGCGGAACTTGCCGTCGGCGACCATCTGCTTCAGGTCGCGCTTGCTGCCGGCGATGATGCGGACGTTGACGGGCACGGTCCGCGTGCCGCCGAGACGCTCGATCGTCCGGTTCTGCAGCACGCGCAGCAGCTTCACCTGCATCGACATCGGCACGTCGTCGATGTCGTCGAGGAAGATCGTCCCGCCTTCGGCGAGCTCGAACCGGCCGGGGCGATCCTTGATGGCGCCGGTGAAGGCGCCGCGCTCGTGTCCGAACAGCTCGGACTCGATCAGGGTTTCCGAGAACAGGGCGCAGCTGACCGCGACAAACGGATGATGCTTGCGGCGGCTGGACTGGTGAATCAGCGTCGCGGTGACTTCCTTGCCCGTGCCGCTCTCGCCGGTCACGAGCACCGTGCTATCGCTGTTGCCGATGACGCGGAGGAACTCGAACACCGCGCGCATGCGGGCGCTGCGGCCGACGACGACGGAATCCAACGACAGCGGAACTGGTGTCATGGTGGTGACCTCAGACCAGGCGCAGGGTTTCGAACTCAGGAATCTCGTCGCGCAGGGCGGTCTCGACGCCGAGATACAGCGTCATATGCGCGCTGGGACAACCGGCGCACATGCCGGTCAGCTTCACTTCGGCAGAGTTGCCGGTGACATCGATGAGCTCGATGTCGCCGCCGTCAGCCTGCATGAACGGGCGCACGCGATCGAGGACGGCTTCAATGCGGTCTTTGGTAATCATGAATCCCCTCAGATTTGGCTACGGGGTCCTTATGAGCATCTGCCGTGCCAGTTCTCCGGCAGCGGGAAGCCGAAAACAGGCGGAAATCCGTGAGAACTTGTGAAGGGAATCACGAAGGGTGCGGATTATTCCCCGAGACGCTGGAAAAACCCTTGGCCAAGACAAACGGAGACTTGACGCTCCTCTGCTACTCTGCGCCCGGCCGTTCGAGCTTGAACTTCTCGATGCGATATCGGATCTGATCCCGGTTGAGGCCCAGCAAGCCGGCCGCGCGAGTTTGATTCCAGCCGCTGCGCTCGAGCGCCTGGACGACGAGCGACCGCTCGAGCTGCTCGAGATCGATGCCGGTCGCGGGCAGATCGACGCCCTCGGTCAGCTTCGGCGTGCCGCCCGACGCGACCGGGAAAAGATCGGCCGTCAGCTCGTCGCCTTCGGCCAGCAGCATCGAGCGCTCGACGGCGTTGCGCAGCTCGCGGATGTTGCCCGGCCAGCCGTACGTCTGCAGCCGTTTCATCGCGTCCGGCGACACGCTGCGCACGTGCTTGCGGAACTCGGTGTTGTAGACGTCGACGAAGTAGTGCACGAGCGAGGGAATGTCGTCCGCGCGCGCGCGTAGCGGCGGCAGGACGATCGGCAGGACGTTGAGCCGGTAGTACAGATCCTCGCGGAAGCGGCCCTTCTTCACGTCCTCCTCGAGATTGCGATTGGTCGCCGCGATGACCCGGACGTCGACGCGGATGTCGACGACGCCGCCCACCCGCTTGAAGGTTTTCTCCTCGAGAAACCGCAGCAGCTTCGACTGAAGGCCCGGCGCCATCTCGCCGATTTCGTCGAGAAACACGGTGCCGCCGTCGGCCGACTCGAGGAGCCCGCGCTTCTGCTGCCGCGCGTCGGTGAACGCGCCGCGCTCATGGCCGAAGAGCTCGCTCTCGAGAATCGTCTCGGCCAGCGCCGAACACGTGATGTTCATGAACGGCCGCGTCGCGCGGTCGCTCTGGTAGTGCAGGACCTTGGCCGCCAGATCCTTGCCGGTGCCGCTCTCCCCCGTCAGCAGCACCGTGGACGCCGGGCTCGCCGCCACCTTCTGCAGCAGCGCCTTCGCCTCGGCAATCGCCTTGCTCTGGCCGACGATGCGGTCGACGCTGTAGGGCTGCGCCTGGCTCGCGCGCAGCGCCCGGACCTCGCGCCGCAGACGCGTCGTCTCGAGCGCCTTTTCGACCAGCAGCGCAATCTCGTCGAGGTTGAACGGCTTGTTCGCGTAATGATACGCGCCGAGCTTCATGGCCTCGACGGCCGTGTCGATGGTTGAATAGGCCGTCAGCAGGATGACCAACGTGTCGGCGTCGGTTTCCTTGATCTTCTTGAGGACCGTCAGACCGTCGCCATCCGGCAGCTTGTAGTCGAGCAGGACGAGATCGACGCCCTCGGCGTGTTTCTCGATCGCCGCCTTGGCCGTCTCGGCCTCGACGACGCGGTAGCCTTCCTGGGTGAGCCGGTCGCTGAGCGACCAGCGGATGAGCTGCTCGTCGTCGACGACGAGCACGGTCGGACGTTGCATGCGAAGGTATTGTAGCGCGAGGCTTTCAGCCGAGCGTCAGGCTCGCCTGAAAGGCTCGCCCTACGTCTCGAGAGGGTCAGTGGGTGATTCTGGCGGCGTACGCCTGGGCCACGAGCTCGGCCACGGCGTCCATCTCGAACGGCTTGCTGACCACCCGGAAGGCGCCGAGGTCCAGGGCGCCGCGAACGACTTCAGGGGTCCCGAAGGCGGTCATCAGGATGACCTGGGCGTGCGGCGACATCTTCCGAATCGAGGCCAGCAGCGACAGGTCCGTGGAATCCGGGAGGCGGAAATCGAGCAGGACGACGTCGAACTCGTGAGAGGCCGAAGCCGCGCCGACCGCCGTCTTGGCGCCGCGCCCATCCCCTGTCTCGATGACCTCGTAGCCGCAGTCGGTCAGGGTTTCCGCGACCGACCACCGCATCAGGGGCTCATCGTCGACGACCAGCACCTTCAAGGATGGGGATTTTTTCGGCATTTGCGAAATATCTCTCGATGTCACGGCCGCAAGTTCCACGATGACCCCGCCTTTTCATGGGCCGCACCCCGGCGTTGGGCGGCCCTGTTCTTGATCGTGTTCAAGAGTCACGCCATATGTCCAAGCCCGACGACCTGCTGACGATTGAGGCAAAACGCCCCCGGTTCGGACCGTTGACGATCGCGTCGATCCTCACCGTCGTCATCTTCGCGCTCGACTTCGAGATTCGCCCCGGGACCGGCCTCGGCGCGCTCTACGTCGTCCCCGTCCTGCTCGTGTCGTACGCGGGGCCGCCGTACTACGCCTTCTACGGCGCATGGGTCTCGTCGCTGCTGATCGCGGTGCGGCTCCTGCCGTACCCGCTCGCCGAGCTGCAACCGGCGGTCCCGATCAATCGCTTCACGGCGCTGGTCGTCGTCTGGACCACCGCGACGATCGTGTACCGCCTGCGCCAGACCGCCACCGAGCGCTCGGCGATCGCCCGCGACCTCGCCGACATGAAGTACGCCCTGGATCAATCCGCGATCGTCGCGACGACCAACACGAAGGGCACGATCACGTTCGTCAACGACAAGTTCTGCGAGATCTCGAAGTACCCGCGCGAGGAGCTGCTCGGGCAGGACCACCGCCTCCTCAATTCCGGCTTTCACCCCAAGGAGTTCATGCGGGACCTGTGGGTGACGATCGCGAACGGCCGCATCTGGCGCGGGGAGATCCGGAACCGCGCGAAAGACGGCGCCATCTACTGGGTGGACACGACCATCGTGCCGTTCCTCGACGACCTCGGCAAGCCGTACCAGTACATGGCGATCCGGTACGAGATCACCGATCGCAAGCGATCCGAGGAGCTGCTGCGCGAACAGGCGGCGCTCGCCCGTCTCGGCGAGATGGCCGCCGTCGTGGCGCACGAGGTCAAGAATCCGATCGCCGGCATCCGCGGCGCGCTGCAGGTGATCGTCTCGCGCATGACCGGCGATCCGCGGGACCGCTCCGTCATCGGCGACATCATCGCGCGGCTCGACGCCCTCAACGGCATCGTGCAGGACCTGCTCGTCTACGCCCGCCCGCGCCAGCTCAAGCGCGAGCCCGTCGATCTCAGGAGCCTCATTACGAGCATCATCGGATTGCTGCGCCGGGACCCCACGTTCGCCGCGATGCAGGTCGACGTCAGCGGCGAGCCGCAGCCGGTGTCCGCCGACCCCGAACAACTGCGGCTCGTGCTGCAGAACGTCCTGATGAACGCGGCGCAGGCGATGGGCGGCCAGGGCGCGATCGAGATCGCGCTGTCGTGCGAGCCCGGCACCTGCCGGATCGACATTCGCGATCACGGGCCCGGCATGACGCCCGAGGTCATTGAAAAGGCGTTCGATGCGTTCTTTACGACCAAACATCGCGGCACGGGACTCGGGTTGCCGATCGCGCGCCGGGTCGTCGAGGCGCACGGCGGGCACATCGGCATCAGGCCGGCCCTGGGAGGGGGGACCGTGGTGGCGATTGAATTTGGCACGCCTCCTGCTCTGCTCCGGGCATGAGAGAACGCTACGAAGCGCCCAATCAGTATTCATGGATTGTCTACGCGGTCGCCGTGATGGTGGTCGGCGGCATGGCCGGCTACATCCTTTCGCTGCAGGGCGCGCAATCCCGGTCGTCGCTGAACGTCGCCGCTGCCGCTACGGCCGGCGTGGCCACGCCGATCGTGGACGAATCCGAGCTGCGCGCCTACCGGGACATTCTCGCGCGCGATCCGAAAAATGCCCAGGCCGCGCTCAAGGCGGGCAACCTGCTCTACGACGCGCAGCGCTACGTGGAGGCGATTGGCTTCTACCAACAGGCGTTTGCCCTGATGCCCAATGACGTCAACCTCAGCACCGACCTGGGCACGGCGCTCTGGTACGTCGGGCGCGCGGACGAAGCGCTCGCCCAGTACGAGAAATCGCTGGCCATCAACGCCACCCACGCGCAGACGCTTTTCAACGTGGGGATCGTGCGCAGCGACGGCAAACACGACTACCGCGGCGCGGCCGCCGCGTGGGACACGCTGCTGAAGACGAATCCCCGCTATCCGGACATCCAGAAGGTCCAGTCCCTTCTCGCCGACGCGAGAGCTAAACTCTAGAAACTGAAAAGGGAAAAGAGAAAACTGAAAAGTGGAGACTGAAGAACTTTCAGTCTTCACTTTTCTCTTTTCACTTTTCCCTTTTCAGTTTCTAGAGTTCGAACAGCCTCACTACAGCATCGAGCGCGGGCTTTGGTGTGTCTTCACCGAGCGCGCGCTCGGGAACGCGGGCGATGGCGTGGATGATGTCGGCGGTAATCGCTTCGACTGAGCGGCGGTCGTCTTCGCTGAGGCCGCGAAGTTTCTTGTCGAGCCGTTCGAGTTCGGCGCGCCGGATCGCGTCGAAGCGATGCCGGAGCGCCACGCTTACCGTCGGTCCGCTCATACGTCAACCCTCCACGCTGACAGTTCCCAGCTCTCAGCTGTCAGCTCTCAGCTGTTCATGCGCCGCCGCAGCAGGCGGAACTCGGTTCCGGCTTCAGCCTCGCGCGCCAGAGCGCAGATGTCCGTGCACTGCACCGCGTAGTTGAAGCCGAAGTCCTGCTCCGTACTCACTTCTTCCCACTCGTCTTCGAGTCCCATGATCGCGTTGGCGGCCGCCGCGATTTGATCGTGCGTCGCCCCGGGAAAGCGCCGAGAGAGCAGCGTTTCGAGCTTTTGTCGGTCGATCATGGTCTCTCTCCTGCTGCCGGCGTCGCGCGCGCTCGAGGCAGTTGACTTGCGCGGTGTAGCGAGGATTCGGCTCGTCATGATTCGAGTTGCGCTCGACCCCTCAAAAAGCAAAGGACGTACCCGGATTTTTGCCGGAATCCCGACAACGCGCCCGCCCCGCCGCCGCTTCGGCGGAGGCGCGTCATGCTGCGGGGAACATCCGGCGCCGGAATACGGGCCCCGCGGCGAGACGGGCAATTCGCCGGTAGGCTTCGTAAGCCCAGAACCCAATCGTCCGCTCGGCAAGGAGCGCCGTTTCGTCCGGATTCACGACGAGACTGACCTCGATGTTCGGCGCGGCGCCCACCGGGAGCCAGTGGCGCCGGCACGAGGCATAGACGTGTTCCATCACCGTCCGCATCTCGTGATACGGCGGCGTCGGCCAGTCCTCCATGTCCGCGCCGACGGTCGGTCTGAAAATGCACACGGTGGGAAACGCGCCTATGCCGGTGATGCGATCGATGGCTTCGAGCGTCTTGGCGACCGGCTCGATTCCGGCGATGATCTCGCCCGACACCGCGCCGTACGGCATCCGCCGGACGCAGTGCGCCATGGCCGAAAAATACAGCGACTGTCCGTGCACGCGCGCCTTCCCCGGGCAGATGCGCGCGAACCATTCCGGATCCAGCAGCTCGATGCAGAACGACAAGTGATCGACGCCAGCGGCGATGAGCGCGTCGTAGCGCGTGAAGTCGCGCTCCGGCGCCAGCTGCACGCCGACCAGGAGCCCCACCTGATTCTTGATGGCTTTCACGTACGGCGTGATGAACTCCAGGCCCTTCGATCCCTGGAAGCCGCCGTTGAGGTGGACGAACGTGATGCCCGACTCCTCCTTGGCCGCCCAGCACGTCTCGACGACGTCCTGGATCGTCTTGACGGAGGCTTCGTTCGGGCCGACGTTCTGCCCCGTCGTGCAGAACTTGCAATTGGCCGGCGGCGAGTAGTTCCAGAACGCGCAGGTCGGGTTCGCGTAGATCGCGAGATAGGTGCCCTGCAGGACGCCGATGCGATGCATCGGGATCTCACGCGACGTGAGGCGCGCATACCACGTCGGCTCGGGCGGCAGCCGCACCGCGTAGCGCGTCGCGTCGCGGTCGTCGACGATTTCGTATCTGTCCGGCCCGCCGGACAGGCGGTACGGCGAGAGCGTCGCGAAGCGCTCGACGACGGGCGCGTTCACCCAGATTTCGCGCTTCAGCCGCGAACCGGCCGGAATCGCCAGTTCGAGCCCGGACCCGAGGCCCGCTCGCGTCCGCGAAACGCCTCGCGCGCCGGCCAGGGACACATCGTCCGGCACGCGCAGGCCGTGACAGAACAAATCAATTTCGAGCTCGCAGGCGTTCAGGGGCATCGACGAAGCTCGATAGGCCGCAAGGCCAGTGCCACGCCTTTTTCCCGGCATCTGTGAAATCTTGCCCATCCCGCTGCCGGATTCCCGGCAGGAAGCGGACTTTGGGCTGGTTTTCCGCCTGATCCCAGCCAGCACGCCGGTTGCAGTCCCAGCACGCGGGTTGCAGTAACAGCCAGTCACGGAGGGATGACGGCATGTCAGAGCGGTGGACCACTGTCGACGGAAACGATGCTTGCGCGGACATCGCCTATCAACTGAGCGACGTGATCGCGATTTACCCCATCACCCCCTCGTCCGGGATGGCCGAGGCGGCGGATGCGTGGTCGGCCGCGAAACGTCCGAACCTGTGGGGCGCGGTCCCGACGGTGGTCGAGATGCAGAGCGAAGGCGGCGCCGCGGGCGCCGTCCACGGCGCGCTGCAGGGCGGCGGGCTGGCGACGACCTTCACGGCGAGCCAGGGCCTGCTGCTGATGATCCCGAACATGTTCAAGATCGCCGGCGAACTCACGCCCGCGGTGTTTCACGTGACGGCGCGCGCCGTCGCCACGCACGCGCTGTCGATCTTCGGCGACCACAGCGACGTCATGGCGGTCCGCTCGACCGGCTTCGCCATGCTCGCCTCGTCTTCAGTCCAGGACGCGCAGGACCTGGCGGCGATTGCGCACGCGGCGACGCTCGAGTCGCGCGTGCCGTTCCTGCATTTCTTCGACGGCTTCCGCACGTCGCACGAGCTGGCGAAAATCGCCGTGCTCGAAGAGGCGGCGCTGCGCGAGCTGATCGACGGCTCGTGCGTCGATGCGCACCGCGCGCGCGCGCTGACGCCGGATCGCCCCGTCGTCCGCGGCACGGCGCAGAACCCCGACGTCTTCTTCCAGAACCGCGAGGCCGTCAATCGCTTCTACGACGTCGCGCCGGGCGTCGTGCAGCACGTCATGGATCGATTCGCCGCGCTGACGGGACGCGCGCACCGGCTCTTCGAGTACTACGGCGCGCCTGACGCCGAGCGCGTGATCGTGATCATGGGATCGGGCGCCGACGCCGTCCGCGCGACGATCGACGCGCTCGGGCCGGGGACGCGCACCGGCGTCGTCAACGTCAGGCTCTATCGCCCGTTCAGCGTGAAGGATTTCGCCGCCGCGCTGCCGCCCACCGTCCGCAAGATCGCCGTCCTCGACCGGACGAAGGAGCCCGGCGCGATCGGCGAGCCGCTGTATCAGGACGTCGTGACCGCGCTGGCCGAGACGGGACGCGCGATCCCGACGATGATCGGCGGCCGCTACGGTCTCGGGTCGAAGGAATTCACGCCGGCGATGGTCAGGGCGGTTTTCGAAGAGCTCGATCGCCCCTCACCCAAACGTCACTTCACCGTCGGCATCGTCGACGACGTCACGGGGTTGTCGCTGGCGGTGGACGAGACGTTCCAGGTGGAGCCCGAAGGCTCGGTCCGCGCGCTGTTCTACGGCCTCGGCGCCGACGGCACCGTGGGGGCGAACAAGAACTCGATCAAGATCATCGGCGAGGAAACCGACAACTTCGCGCAGGGCTACTTCGTGTACGACTCGAAGAAGTCGGGCGCGTCGACGATCTCGCACCTCCGCTTCGGGCCGACGCCGGTGCGCGCGCCGTACCTGATCGCGCGGGCGTCGTTCATCGGCTGCCATCAGTACAGCTTCCTCGAACGCTACGACGTCCTCGAAGCGGCCGAAACCGGCGGCGTCTTCCTGCTGAACGCGCCGCACGGTCCCGAGGAGGTCTGGGACGAGCTGCCCTTCGAGATCCAGGATCGGATCGTCGAGAAGAAGCTGCGCTTTTACGTGATCGATGCCTACGCCGTCGCGAAAGCGGCGGGCATGGGCACGCGCATCAACACGATCATGCAGACGTGCTTCTTCGCGATCTCGGGCATCCTCCCGCGTGAGGAAGCGATCGCGCACATCAAGCACGCGATCGAGAAGACCTACAAGAAACGCGGCCCGGCCGTCGTGCAGCGCAACTTCGAGGCGGTCGATGCGACGCTCGCCCACCTGCATCAGGTGGCCGTGCCAACGTCGCCGACCGCCTCGCGCCACGTTCCCGCGCTCGTCCCGGAGGACGCGCCGGATTTCGTCAAGCGCGTCACCGCGGTCATGCTCGCCAACCAGGGCGATCGCCTGCCGGTCAGCGCGTTCCCGATCGACGGCACCTGGCAGACGGGCACGGCGAAATGGGAGAAGCGCAACATCGCGACCGAGATCCCGGTGTGGGATGCGCAGATCTGCATCCAGTGCAACAAGTGCGCGCTCGTCTGCCCGCACGCGGCGATTCGCGTGAAGCTCTACCCGTCCGACGCGCTCGACGGCGCGCCCGGCACGTTCAAGCACGTGCCGTTCAAGACCGCGGGGACGGGTGTCGCAGCCACGGACGGGCGACACCCGTCCCCGCACTCCCCGACATACACCGTCCAGGTGGCGCCCGAGGACTGCACGGGCTGCTCGCTGTGCGTGATGATGTGCCCGGTCAAGGACAAGTCGAATCCGCGGCACAAGGCGATCGACATGACGCCGCAGGCGCCGCTGCGCGACGCCGAGCGCGAGAACTATACGTTCTTCCTCGCGCTGCCGGAGGCCGACCGCGCGCAGATCACGCTGGACGTGAAGAACACGCAGTTCCTCGAGCCGCTGTTCGAGTACTCGGGCGCGTGCGCCGGCTGCGGCGAGACGCCGTACATCAAGCTGATGACGCAGCTGTTCGGCGATCGCGCCGTCATCGCGAACGCGACCGGCTGCTCGTCGATCTACGGCGGCAACCTGCCGACGACGCCCTACACCACCAATCGGGACGGCCGCGGGCCGGCGTGGGCGAACTCGCTCTTCGAAGACAACGCCGAGTTCGGCCTCGGCATGCGCCTGTCGATCGATCAGCACGAAACGCGCGCGAAGGCCGTCCTGGCGCAGCTCGCGCCTGAACTGCCGGCCGATCTGGTCGACGCGATCCTCTCGTCCGATCAGACCAGCGAAGCGGGAATCAAGGCCCAGCGCGACCGCGTGGCCGAAGTGAGACGACGCGTAGGGGCCGACCCACGTGTCGGCCCCTACGATCTCAACGTGCTGGACTACCTCGTCAAGAAGAGCGTGTGGATTGTCGGCGGCGACGGCTGGGCGTACGACATCGGCTACGGCGGACTCGATCACGTGCTCGCCAGCGGCGCCAACGTGAACATCCTCGTGCTCGACACCGAGGTCTACTCCAACACCGGCGGCCAGCAGTCGAAGTCGACGCCGACCGGCGCCGCGGCGAAGTTCGCCGTCGCCGGCAAGAGCGGCGTCAAGAAGGATCTCGGCCTGATGGCGATGGCCTACGGCCACGTCTACGTCGCGCAGGTGGCGTTCGGCGCCAAGGACGCGCAGACGCTGAAAGCGTTCCTCGAAGCCGAGGCGTATCCGGGGCCCGCGCTCATCATCGCCTACAGCCACTGCATCGCGCACGGCTACGACATGGCTTTTGGCCTCGAGCACCAGCGCCTCGCCGCGGACTCGGGCTACTGGCCGCTCTACCGCTTCGATCCGCGCCGCGCGGCGTCCGGCGAGCCGGCGCTCGTGATCGATTCGCTCGCGCCGAAGACGGACGTCTCGAAGCTCATGGCGATCGAGACCAGGTTCCAGCTGACGGCGCAGCAGGACGAGATCCGGTATGCGGCGCTCGTCGAAACCGCGCGGCAGCAGATCGCCAGGCGCCTCGCCGCCTATCAGGAGCTCGCGCATCGCGCCGCGTCGAGCCCCGCGCGCGACGCGAACGACGTCCCGCACCCGGTCGGCGCGCACTGAGAGCCGCTGAGAGCAACGATGAATCTGTCCACACGCTACCTGGGTCTCGACCTTCGCCACCCGTTCATGCCGGGCGCCTCGCCGCTCGTCGACGACATCGACGCGGTGCGCCGTCTCGAAGACGCCGGCGCGTCCGCCATCGTCATGCACTCGCTCTTCGAGGAGCAGATCGAGCACGAGCGCGAGGGTCTGGCCCATCACCTCGGGGTCCACGCGAACTCGTCGGCCGAAGCGGCCTCGTACTTCCCGGAGCCGGCGGCGTTCGCGCTCGGGCCCGATCGTTACCTGGAGCAGGTCGCGCGGATCAAAGCGCAGGTCGGCGTGCCCGTCATCGCCTCGCTCAACGGCACGACGCCCGAAGGCTGGCTCGGGTACGCGCGCCTCATCGAGCAGGCGGGCGCCGACGCGCTCGAGCTGAACTTCTATCACGTCGCCACCGATCTGCTCGAGGACGGCGCGGCCGTCGAGCGGCGCGTCATCGATATCGTCGCGGTCCTGAAGGAAACGATCGCGATTCCGCTGGCGGTCAAGCTCTCGCCGTTCTACTCGTCGCTGCCGAACCTGGCGTGGCGGCTCGATCAGCTCGGCGCCGACGGTCTCGTGCTCTTCAATCGCTTCTACCAGCCGGACATCGACCCCGAGCTGCTCGAGACCGTGCCCGCGCTGCGTCTGTCGACGTCCGCGGAGCTGCACCTGCGGCTGCGCGGGCTGGCGATTCTCTCGGGACGTCTCCAGGCGTCGCTCGCGCTGAGCGGCGGCGTGCACGAGCCGGTCGACGCCGTGAAAGCGGTGATGGCCGGCGCGGACGCGGTGCAGATCGTCTCGCTGCTGCTCCGCCGCGGCCCCGGGGCCCTCGCGCAGATCGTGCGCGGGTTCGAGGCGTGGGGCGAGGAGCACGAGTACGACTCGGTCTCCCAGATGCGGGGCAGCATGAGCCTCTCGCGCTGCCCCGATCCGGAGGCCTTCGAACGCGGCAACTACGTGCGGATTCTCCAGTCCTGGCGGCGGACCGAACAGGCCGCCGCCGGCCACTGATTGTGGGAGGTCAGTATGATTAAGCTCAATCGCATTCTGGTCGCGACCGATTTCGGCGAGGCCTCCGAAGCGGCGCTCAATTACGGCCGCGAGCTGGCCCGGATGTTCTCCGCGCAGCTCGACGTCCTGCACGTCGCCGACAACGTGCTGACCCGCGGGTTCGGCGCCGAAGGCTACGTCGCCAACTACCCAGAGCTGCAGCGCGACGTCGAGGAGGCGGCGCGGCGGAACCTGGACGCCCTGGTCAGCGACGAGGACCGGAAGATGCTGCGCGCGCGTCCTATCGTTATTACGTCGAATACGCCCGCGATCGCCATCGTCAGCTACGCGAAGGACGCCGGCGCCGGCCTGATCGTGATGGGCACGCACGGGCGCGGCACGATGGCGCACCTGCTGATGGGCAGCGTGGCCGAGCGCGTCGTCCGGACGTCGCCGTGTCCGGTCCTGACCGTGCGGCATCCCGAACACGAGTTCGTGCTGCCGGATGCGCTCGTCGCCGTCGCCAAAGCCTGAGATGCAGATCGTCACGCCCGCGCTGCCCTCGGAAGACGATTCCGCTTCGCGGGCGGTGCTGCGCGACGGGACGGTCGCGACGCTGCGGCTGGCCCAGACGGGCGACCGCGAGATCCTCCGGCGCTTCTTCCACGATCTGTCGCCCGAATCGCGGCGCCGCCGCTTCCACGGATACGGCGAGCCGACCGACGCGCTGCTCGACCGGCTGAGCGACTCGAGCGACCTCTCGCGCGCCGCGACGCTGCTCGTCCTGCGCGTCCGCGACGGCGAGTCGCGGCCGATCGCCGTCGGCTCGTTCGTCGCCATCGACGCGGTCGCCGCCGAGGCGGCGTTCGCCGTCGACGATCAGTTCCAGGGCCGGGGCCTGGGCACCATCCTCCTCGAGCGGCTCGCCGCGATCGCGGCGGCGCATGGCTTCCGGCGCTTCGACGCGATGACGCTCGCGGACAACAGCGCGATGCTCGAGGTGTTCCACGACTCCGGCTTCGAGATCCGGTCGAAGTCGGACAGCGGCGCCATCAACGTCCAGCTCTCGCTGAGCCCGACGATCGCGACGGTCGCGGCCGCCGAGCGGCGCGAGGCGCTCGCGACGGCCGCGTCGCTGCGGCCGATGCTCGAGCCCACCGCGGTCGCCGTCGTCGGCGCGTCGCGCGATCCGGGCAGCATCGGCCACCGCATCCTGCGCGCGCTCACCGGCGCGGGCTTCGCCGGCCCGATCTACCCCATCAATCCGCAGGCGGCCGAAATCGACGGCCATGCCTGCTATCCGTCGGTCACCGCCGCGCCCCGCGGCGTGGATCTCGCCATCATCGCGGTGCCCAAGCAGGTTGTCCTGCGTGTGGTCGACGAGTGCGCCGCCGCCGGCGTGAAATCGCTCGTCGTCATCACGGCGGGATTCGCCGAAGCGGGCGACGACGGCCGGGCGCTCCAGCACCAGCTGACAGACAAGGTGCGCGGCTACGGCCTGCGCATGGTCGGACCGAACTGCATGGGCCTGTTGAACGCGACGGCCGAGGTCCGGCTGAACGCGTCGTTCTCGCCGATTGTTCCGCCGAGCGGACGCGTCGCGTTTTCGTCGCAGAGCGGCGCGCTCGGCCTGGCGATCCTCGCGCTCGCGTCGGAGCGCGGCGTCGGCTTGTCGACCTTCGTCAGCGTCGGCAACAAGGCGGACGTCTCGAGCAACGATCTGCTGCAGTACTGGGAAGCCGACCCGCACACGTCGGTCATCCTGCTGTATCTCGAATCGTTCGGGAATCCGCGGCGGTTCGCGCGGCTGGCGAGACGCATCGCGCGGAAGAAACCGATCGTCGCCGTCAAGGCGGGCCGCACGCGCGCCGGCTCGCGCGCGGCCGGGAGCCACACGGCGGCGCTCGCCGCGAGCGACACGGCCGTCGACGCGCTGTTCCACCAGTCCGGCGTGATCCGCGCCGACACGATCGACGAGATGTTCGATCTCGCGTCGTGCCTCGAGGCGCAGCCGCTTCCGTCCGGCCGCCGCATCGCGATCGTGACGAACGCGGGCGGACCGGGCATTCTTGCCGTCGACGCGTGCGAGGCGGCGGGCCTGCAGGTGACGCCGTTCTCCCCCGCCACGCGCCAGCGGCTCGCCGCGTTCCTGCCGGCCGAAGCCAGCGTCGGGAATCCCGTCGACATGGTCGCGTCCGCTGGGCCGAACGAGTACCGCCGCGCGGTGGAAGCCGTGCTCACCGCCGAGGAGACCGACGCGCTCATCGTGATCTACACGCCGGTCGACGCCACCCGGGCCGGCGACACGCTGCACGCGATCCGCGAGGGTGTCGCGGCGGGGCGTCACGCGGGCGCCACGGGCAAGCCGATCCTGATGTGCGTGATGGCCGACGGCAACCGGCCGCAGCCGCTGATCGTGGAAGGCGAGCGCATTCCTGCGTACGCGTTCCCCGAGAACGCGGCGCGCGCGCTCGCGAAGGTGGCGACGCACGCCGAGTGGCGCGCGAAGCCGGCGGGCCTCCTGTGGAGCTTCGAGAACATCCGCGCCGAGGACGCGCGCACGATCTGCCGCACCGCGCTCGACGCGCGCGGCGAAGGGTGGCTCTCCTCGGACGAGACGCACGCGCTCCTCGGCGCCTTCGGTCTGCCGCTGGCGGCGGGCACGATGGCGCACTCGGCGGACGAAGCGGCCGCGCTGGCGCTCGTGCTGGGATTTCCCGTCGCCGTGAAGCTGGCGGCGCGCGGCCTGCCGCACAAGACCGACGCCGGCGTCGTCCGGCTGAACGTGACGAGCGATCAGTCGGTCCGCCGCGCGTTCACCGACATCATGACCCGCGCCCGGAAGCTGGTGACGGAGGATCAGATCGACGGCGTGCTGATCCAGTCGATGATCACCGGCGGCGTCGAGACGATGATCGGCGCGACCGAGGATCCGCTGTTCGGCCCGCTCGTCGCGTTCGGCCTCGGCGGCATCCACGTCGAGATCCTGGGCGACGTGCGGTTCCGCATCGCCCCGCTGACCGATCGCGACGCCGACGAGCTGCTGCACGAGATTCGCGGCCTGCCGCTGCTGCAGGGCTACCGCGGGCATCCGCCCGCGGATCTGGACGCGCTGCGCGAGCTGCTGCTCCGCGTGTCGCGGCTCGCCGTCGAGGTGCCGGAGATCGTCGAGCTCGATCTGAATCCGGTGATGGCGATGTCGCCCGGGCACGGGTGCAGGATCGTGGATGCGCGAGTAAAGGTGCGGGCGCATCCGTGACACTTCTTGATTCAGAATTCGGAATTCAGAATTAAGAATGGCGGAAGTTTTCTGGGTCGCGCTCCTCACCGACCTGGCCACGGGGCTGGGCATCCTTCCCTTTGCCTTCTTCAAGCGTGCGCAGGAGCGCTGGTCCGGGCTCGCGACGGCAATCGCGAGCGGCATGATGCTCTCGGCGTCGGTGTTCGCGCTCGCCGACAAGGCGCTCAGGCGCGGCAACGCGGTGGAAGTCAGCGCCGGGATGCTCGCCGGCGCGGCCTTCTTCGCGTGGAGCGCGCGGCTCGTCGCGACGCGCCGCTGGCGCCTCCAGGGCTGGAGCGAGGACACGTCCCGCCAGTCGATCGTGGTGATCGGGACGATGTTCGTGCACAGCATTCCCGAGGGCGTGGCGATTGGCGTCGGCTACGCGACGGGCGAGATGCGGTTCGGCCTGCTGCTGGCGACGGCCATCGCGGTGCACAATATTCCGGAGGGCACGGCCGTGGCGCTGCCGCTGCGCAAGCACGGCGCGTCGCTGTGGTCGTGCTTCTGGTACGCGGTGCTGACGAGCGTGCCGCAGCCGATCGTCGCCGTGCCTGCGTTCATGCTGATCTCGGTCGCGCAGGTGCTGCTGCCGGCGAGCCTCGGCTTCGCCGGCGGCGCGATGATCTTCCTGGTCGTCGCGGAGCTGCTGCCCGAAGCGCTCGAGCGGTGCTCGAGGCTCGAGACCGCGTGGGGCGTGACGGTGGGTCTCGTCGCGATGTTGGGATTTACGGCGGCGTTGGGACTATAAGAGATGATCGTCATGAACATTCCCGATCTCGTCGATCAACTCGTCGAACACAGCAACGGCGTCGCGGCGGCGTCGCGCGGGAAGGCGTTCGAGACGAGCGTGAGCAAGTTCACCGAGACGCTCGCGACCGTGCCCGACTATCCGCACGCCGAGATGTCACAGGCGAGCTTCGACCTGATCAACGGTCTCGCCGAGCAGGTCATCGCCCACGTCGA
The DNA here is from genome assembly GCA_020073005.1 of Terriglobia bacterium. Lineage (GTDB taxonomy): Bacteria > Acidobacteriota > Vicinamibacteria > Vicinamibacterales > CAVVIG01 > SRVP-36. Next base: position 45,645 of record JAIQFX010000007.1, read on the forward strand.
GCGCCGCATCGAGGAATCAAGAGACGACGAGTCGCTGAAGGAACAGATGGCGGAATCGGTGTACGCGATCCGCCGCGTGCTCGAAGAACTGTTCCGGTGGCGGCGGCACTTCGGACGAACGTAGAAGTCCCGCCAGGCCGCGCAATCGGCTCACGACCCGACGCTCGATCGCTCGCTGCGTTCGGAGCCAGGTCTTCAGATTCCAAGACTGACGACGACGATCCCGATAAGCGCGACGACACCGCCGGCGATCGCGTCGCCCCATCGATCCACCCACGCGCCGTGCACGGCTCCGGCCGCCGCGCGCGCCGGCAGGACGAGCGCGACCATCGTCCCGATCGTCGCGACCTCGTAGGCGAGCACCACGGCGACAATGCCCGGCCATCCGAGCGGCGCCGCGGCGAACAGCAGCGGAATCACCGCGACGCACGGGTCGGCGGAGAACAGGAGAAACAACGTCCACGCGGTCAGAGGGCGATGGAGATCGTCGTGGCTGGTGGCTGGTGACTGGTGGTCGATGAGATGCCCATGCGCGTGTCCATGGGCATGCGCATGATCATGCGCACGTGCGCGGAAGCTTCTGTGTAATCCCCACGTACCGTATGCGAGGCCGAAACCGATGAGCAGCAGGCCCGACACGCTCTCCATCCGCTGACCGAACGTCTGCAGCAGCTCGAGTCCGAACAGCAGCCCGAGCAGGCCGAGCGCGACCGACGCCGTGACGTGGCCGAGCCCGCACGCGGCCGTGATGAGCGCCGTGCGCCGCGGCGACCAGCGCTCCGATCGCGCCAGCGCCGCGAACGGCACCCAGTGATCCGGCGCGAGCGTGTGGATCGACCCGAGGCTCACGGCCGCCGCGACGAGCGCCAGCGTCAGCGTCCGATCCATCTCACACTCCCGCGCCCGTGGCGCACAGCGTTCTCGGCCGCTGCTCGTGCATGCGCAGCCAGCCGATCCAATCCGCGATGCCCACTCCGGACTTCGCCGACACCTTCAGCACCGCCGGCCGCGGCATCACGGCGTGCAGGTTCGCCTCGATCACGTCGAGACGCACCTCCGGCAGCGCCGGCAGCAGATCGATCTTCGTGATCAGCACGAGGTCCGCCTTGTGGAACATCGTCGGATACTTCAGCGGCTTGTCCTCGCCTTCCGTCACCGACAGCGCGACGACGTTCGCGTCCTGGCCGAGGTCGTAGATGGCGGGACAGACGAGGTTGCCGACGTTCTCGATGAACAGATAGTCGAGCGTCCGCCACGGCAGATGATGCAGGCCGCGGTGGACCATCTCGGCGTCGAGATGGCACGCGGTGCCGGTCGTGATGGACTCGGCCAGCATGCCGGCCGCGCGGATGCGCGCGGCGTCGTTGTCGGTCGCGAGATCGCCGGCGAGCACGCCGAGCTTCGCGCCGCCCAGGGCGCGCGCCGTCGCTTCGAGCACGGCCGTCTTGCCGGCGCCAGGCGAACCCATCAGGTTGATCGCGACGACGTTGTGATCGCGGAAGTGCTCGCGGTTGTGCCGCGCCGTGCGATCGTTGCCGGCGAGAATTCGCTCATGAACGGCGAACGGGATCACGGTCGGATCGCCGCAGCCGCAGGATTCACACATCACGGCACCTCCAGCTCGACTTGCTCGAGGGTGAGCTCGTCGCTCGACGCCGGCTCGATCTCGAGCGGCGCGTCCTCGCAGATGGTCTTGATACGGAACACGTCGTACGCCGTCCGGAACAGCTCGGGCTCGACGCCGGCCCTCGCGCCAATCTTCACGCGCACGCGCCGGACGGCAATCGCGCCCCGCGCGTGAGCGACGCGCCGTATCTGGTCGAACATCGCCTGCACCAGGCTGTACTCGTGCATGCCGCTACCTATTGACCACGGAGGACACGGGGGACACGGAGGAAGAAACTTGTTTTGATTGCTTCCCCTCCGTGTCCTCCGTGTCCTCGGTGGTTCCATTTCCGAACTGCGCAGGCCGTTTCTGGAAGAACGCCTCGAGTCCTTCAGCGAATTCAGGTCCATCAGCGACGCGCGCCAATTCGTCCAGCTCCTGATCGAGATGCGCGTCCAGCCGATCGACGCCGGCCGCCTGATTCAGCAGCTCCTTCGCAATCGCGAACGCGCGCTTGGGTCCGGCCGCGAGGCGGTGCGCCATCTCGAGCGTCCGCCGATCGAAATCCTCCACCTCGAACACGGCCGTGATGAGCCCGTAGTCCAGCGCCTGCTCGGCGGACAGCCGCGGGTTCAGCAGCATGAGCTCCATCGACCGGCGCAAGCCGATCAACTTCGGCAGCAGGAACGTCGAGCTCTCCGCGCCGGTGAGGCCCGTCTTCGAGTACGCCCACTCGAACGTCGCCCGCGTCGACGCGACGACGAGGTCGCACGACATCGCGATGCCGAAGCCGCCGGCCGCGGCGATGCCGTCCACGGCCGCGATGAACGGCTTGGGCGCGCGCCGGATTTCGGAAATCGTGCTGTGGATGTACTCGAGGATCTGCTTGAACGTCTCGCCGTAGCCCGCATGAGGCGCGTCGGGCGCCAGGTACCCGAGATCGCCCGCGTCGCCGCCGTCGCGAATGAACTTCAGATCGGCGCCGCTGCAGAACATGCCCGGCAGCCCGCGCAGCACGACGACGCGGACGTCGTCTTCGCGCGCGTACTGGAGGCCGGCGCGGCGGAAGTCCTGCGCGGTGCGCACGTCGAGCGAGTTGAAGCGCGCGGGCCGGTCGATGGTGATGAGCCCGATGCCGTCGACGCGTTCCATCCGGATATGTGTCATCGCGCTACATCTCCGCCACTGACGTGGCTCTCCCCACCTGCCCGACCCGCCCCACCCGCCCCACCGGACCTACTTCAGGCGCGAGCAGGAAGCCCTGGCGGTCGAGCAGCCACGGCGTGCTGTCGCGTGGATCCACGTCGGCGAGCTCGTCGAGATCGACCGCGCCGGTCGCGACCAGCTTCAGCGCGGCGGACAGCAGCGGTCCCGACGCGGTGTGCATCATCCACTGCTGATGCGCGAACGCGTACGCCTTGAACACGTCGCCGGCGTTCATCGACTGCAGCTCGGCGACGAGCGGCGACACGGGAAACGCCCACGACCGCACGATCGGCGTGCCGTCATCGGGCAGCGCGTCGACGAGGTGCACGGTCGCGCGCGTCTCGGCGCATCCCGCGGCGAGCGCATCGCGCACGGCGCGGACGCCGGGGAATCGCGGTCCTCCCGTGCCGGCGCGCAGCGACAGATCGCTGTAGTGCAGGTTGAGGATCCGGTTCTTGCACGCGTCGAGCAGCGGCGCGGTGATGAGATACAGATAGCCGTCCAGCAGGATCACATCGGGCAGGTACGGCGTGAGGAGGTGCCGCGTCTCGGCGTCGTACGCGCGCCGTGTCTCGAAATCGCGGTAGAGGGACGCGCCGCGCGAGTCGTAGAACTCGCGGATCGGATGCGTCAGCGTGGGAATGCCGCGACCGACGTCTTCCCCGAACGCCGTCTCCGTCGTCAGGACGCAGACGATCTCGAACGACGTGCCGCGATCCGGGCAGCGCGTGAGCAGGTGGACCAGCCCCGGCGCGCGATGCGAGCAGAGGACGGCGACCCGGATCGGAAGGCGGCAGTCGTTGATCAGCATATGCGTGGCAGCAGTTCGCCCTCCGGCTCCGCCACGAGCCGGCGGCCAAACCCGGTGTCCAGAATCACCATCCCGGGACGGTCTTCCGTGCAGACACCGATCAGGGCGGCATCGACGCCGAGCGGATGCGCGCGAAGCGCCTCGAGCACGCGCCCCACGGCGGCCGCGCGCACGCCGAGCAGCGCCTTCCCTTCGTTCGCGACCAGCAGCGGATCGATGCCGACGAGCTCCGAGACGCCGCGCACGGCGTCGCGGACCGGCAGCGCCGCCTCGTCGAGCGTCACGCCGACGCCGCTCTTCGACGCCATCTCGTGCAGCGCGCTGGCCGCGCCGCCGCGCGTCGGATCCTTCATGGCGGTGATCGCATCGGGAGCGGCCGTCAGCACCGCGCGGATGAGTCCGTTGATCGGCGCGACGTCCGATCGCAGATCGAGGTCGAGCGCGAGGCCGTGACGCGTCGCCATGACCGCCATCCCGTGATCGCCGAGCGTGCCGGTCACGATGATCCGGTCGCCGGGCCGCAGTCCGCCGTCGCGGACGAGATGCGGCGCGAGCGCCATGCCGGCGGTGTTGATGACGATGCCGTCGAGCTCGCCCTTGCCCATCACCTTGGTGTCGCCGCAGATCACCGTCGCGCCGGCTTCTTCACACGCGACGCGCATCGACGCGAGGATGCGTTCGAGATCGGCGCGCGGAAATCCTTCTTCGAGAATCACGGCGCAGGTGAGGCCGAGGATGTCGGGCGCGCCCATCATCGCGAGATCGTTGACGGTGCCGGCGATCGCCAGGCGTCCGATGTCGCCGCCGGGAAAGAACGGCGGCTGGATCACGTGCGAGTCGGTCGTCATCACGAGCCAGCGATCGCCGAGCCTGACCGCGCCGCCGTCGTCCATGGCCGCCACGCCGACCAGTCCGGCGGGCACTTCGGGATCGGTTTCGAAGGCGTGCAGGAACGCCTCTTCGATGAGGCGCCGCATCGCGCGGCCGCCCGCGCCGTGCTTGAGCATGATGCGGTCGTCGGCGACTAGATGGGACATGTCACGTCTCCGAGGTTGGGGACACCGCCGTACTGATGCCAGATGCGGCACGTGCCTTCGCTGCTCACCATGCACGCGCCGACCGGCGAATCGGGCACGCACGCGCCGCCGAACAGGGGGCAGTCCGCCGGCGACGCGATGCCCGCCATGATGTTTCCGCAGATGCACTGGCGCGCGAGCGTGGACGGCGCGTGCCGCCACAGCGACGCGAGGTCGATCGTGAAGCGGCGCCGCGCGTCGACCGCGGCCCACTCGTCACGCAGGCGCAGGTTGCCGTTCGGGATGTGCGCGATGCCCCGCCAGCGCCCGCCGATCGGGCGGAACACCTGCCAGAGCTGGCGCTGCGCGTTGCGATTGCCTTCGCGGGTGACGCAGCGCGGGAACATGTTGACCACCGCCGGCGCGCGATCGCGGACGAGCTCGACGAGTTTGAGGAGCGCCGCCAGGATGTCGAGCGGCTCGAAGCCCGCGACGACGACCGGCAGCTGGTGGCGCGCGACGAACGGCTCGAAGATGCCCCAGCCGGTGATCGTCGCGGCGTGGCCGGCCGCCAGGAATCCCTCGACGCGCGTGTCGGGCATCTCGGCGACGATCTCCATCACGGGCGGAATGTATTTGTGCGCGGAGAGGATCGAGAAGTTCTTCGGCACGCCGGCGAGGATCACGGCCGCGGTCGCGACGGCGGTGGTCTCGAAGCCCGTCGCGAAGAACACGACCTCATCGGTCGTCTCGCGCGCGAGATCGATCGCCTGCGCGATGCTGTAGACCGTGTCGATCGTCGCGCCGCGGGCCTGCGCGTCCGCGAGGGATCCCGCCGTCCCCGGTACGCGCACCATGTCGCCGTAGGTCGCGATGCGCGCGCCCTGCTGCGCGAGCACGACCGCTTCGTCGATTTCCGGCTGGTCGGTGATGCAGACCGGGCAGCCCGGGCCCATGATGACGTTGAGGCGGCGCGGGAACGCGGACCGCAGCCCGAACTTCGCGATCGCCTGCTCGTGGCTGCCGCAGACGTGCATGAGCGACACTTCACGGCCCACATCGCCGGTCGCACGTGCAAGCGCGTCAGCCAGCGCTCTTGCGCGAATCGGATCGCGGAATTCGAGAAGATTCGCCACTTCTACCTTCTGCCTTCTGGCTTTGCGCTTCCGCCGATTTCTCCGCGGACATCGGCGGCCATCAGATCGTTCCGATCCGCTTCCTTCAGCAGCTGCTCGTACATCTCGAGCGTCAGCTTCACGTCCTCGGGCGGAATGCGGCGGATGGCGAAGCCGACGTGATTCAGGACGTAGTCGCCCGTGGCGACCGGCTCGTCGACGAGATCGAGCCGCACGCGTCGCCGCACGCCCCAGAAATCAACGACCGCTGAAAGGTCATCGACCTCGACCACGAGTCCCGGTACGCCTAAGCACATCGCACCCTCTCTTCTGCCTTCTGCCTTCTAACTTCTAACTTCTAACTTCTAACTTCTAAATTCCCGCTTGGGCATCGGCGATCAGGGCTTGCCCAAGCGCGATCCCGCCGTCGCCGGGCGGCACCGACTGCTGCAACAGCACCGTGTGCTCGGGCGCGAGCGCCGCGCGCACGCCTTCAGCGAGCCGCGCGTTCTGAAAACAGCCGCCCGACGCCACGATCGGCAGCGCGCCGACCCGCTTCACCGTCCGCCGGACGACGGCCGCCGTCGCTTCCGCGAGCGTGTTGTGAAACGCGGCGGCGATCGTCGAGACCGGTTCGCCGTGCACGCGATCCAACAGCGCGTCGCGGACGGCCGGCCGCAGATCGACCTCGCAGCACCCGTCGCGCTCGTCGAGCGCGAAGCGATAACTCCGTCCCATGCGCGGATCCGCGGCCTGATTCCACTCGAGCGCCACCTGCCCTTCGAAGCTCGCGCGCGTCCGGCCGAGGAACAGCGCGCCGAAGCCGTCAAAGTACCGCCCGACACCGCGCGCCAGCGGCGCCGGGCCGCCCGCCCGCAGGAACTGGCAGATCAGATCGATCTCGCGCACCGGCACGTCGCCGAGCATCTCCAACGCTTCCGCGGGCAGATCGCCGCCGCAGGCGTCGAGCACGAGGGCGAGCGCCACGCGCCACGGCTCGCGAATCGCGTGATCGCCGCCCGCGAGGGCAATCGGCCGGAACGTCGCCGCGCGCTCGAAGCCGGCGGCGCTCGCGACGAGAACTTCCCCGCCCCACATCGTGCCGTCGGTGCCGTAGCCGGTGCCGTCGTACGCGAGGCCGATGACCGGGCCGTCGAGGCCGTGCTCCGCCATCGCGCTGACGATGTGCGCGTGGTGGTGCTGCACGGCGATCTTGATGCGCTCGGGCCGGCTCTTCGCATACGTCGTCGACAGATAGTCCGGATGCATGTCGTACGCGATCACGTCCGGATGGACCTGAAGGAACGTCTCCATCCGCGCGATCGCGCTCGTGTAGGACTCGTAGGTCTCGAGATTCTCGAGGTCGCCGATGTGCGGCCCGAGCCAGGCGCTCGCGCCCGCGCCGACGCAGAACGTGTTCTTGAGCAGCGCGCCGCACGCGAGCACCGGGCGCGCGAAGCCGCGCGCGAGCGTGACCGCCCGCGGCACGTAGCCGCGCGACCGCCGCAGGACCGTGCCTCGCCCGTCGACGATCGCGACGACCGAGTCGTCCGCGCGCGTGACGATCTCGCGGTCGTGCAGGAGGAACAGATCCGCGATCTCGCCGAGCCGCGTGACCGCATCGTCGTTCGTGAACGCAATCGGCTCGTCCGACAGGTTGCCCGACGTCATGACGAGCGGCCGGCCCGCGTCGGCCAGCAGTAGATGATGCAGCGGCGAGTACGGCAGGAGGACGCCGAGCAGGCGATTGCGCGGCGCAACACACTCCGAAACGTGCGCGTTTACAGAGCCTCGTTTCAGCAACAGCACGATCGGCCGCTCGACCGACGTCAGCAGCCGCCGCGCTTCATCGTCCACGTCGACCAGCGCGGCCGCCGCCCGGAGGTCCTTCACCATCACCGCGAGCGGCTTCTCGTCGCGATGCTTTCGCTGCCGCAGAATTCGGACGGCGCCGTCCGACGTCGCGTCGCAGGCCAGATGGAATCCGCCGATGCCTTTGATCGCGACGATCAAGCCATGGCTCAGCGCCTCGGCCGCCGACGCGATCGGATCGTCGACGTCGATGAGACCGCCGTCGTGCGCGTGCAGCGTCAGCCGCGGGCCGCACACGGGACACGCGTTCGGCTGCGCGTGGAACCTCCGGTCGGCGACGTCCTCGTACTCGCGCCGGCACGCCGGACACATCTCGAACGGCGCCATCGTCGTCGTCGCGCGGTCGTAGGGAATGTCGCGCGCGATCGTGAAGCGCGGGCCGCAGTTCGTGCAGTTCGTGAACGGATACCGGTAGCGGCGATCGGCCGGATCGAAGATCTCGCCGACGCAGTCGTCGCAGGTCGCGAGTTCGGGGGGAATCGAGACGCGCCGCTCGACCACGACGTCGCTCGGCACGATGACGAAATCGGTCACCGGTTCGGGATCGATGACCGTGAAGTCGAACGCGAGAATGTGCGCGGCGGGCGGAGGGAAATGCAGCGCGTCCATGAAGCGGCTGAGGCGGGCATCGTCGGCAAACGCCTCGATGGTCACGCCGGCCGAATCGTTCCGCACGCGGCCCGCGACGCCCGTCTGGCGAGCCGTCCTGTAGACCCAGGGCCGGAATCCAACGCCCTGCACCGTGCCCTGGATTCGAATGCGTCTGCCCTGGACATGCTCACGCCGCTCTGAGCCTGTCGAAGAGCGCCCCTCCACCTGCGCGGCAGCCATAATCGTGCGCCAGTACCGAAGGCAAGAGAACTGCCAGCGAGATTCGTTCGAATTGTGTGGAATTCGAGAGGGCGTGCCGAAAATCCGGCAGGAGACGAATAGTCGTTAGTCGTTGGTCGTTGGTCGTTGGTCGTTACTCGGACCGCAGGACCTCGATGGGGTCGACGCGGATCGCTCGCAGTGCCGGGCCGAGCGTCGCGAGCAGCACGGCGCCGGTGAGAACGACACCCACGCCTACCCACACCCGCACGTCGAGTGCGTTGAGCAACAGGAGATCGCGCCAGACGGCGGCCGTCACCCACACTGTTCCGACCACACCAACAGCGATGCCCGCGATGACCAGCGGCGCGTCGCGCGCGACGGCGGTCGCGACAAGGCGCCGCGGATCCGCGCCGAGGGCCAGCCGTATCCCGAGCTCGACGAGCCGCAGCGCACACGACTGGCTCATCGCCGCGTAGACGCCGGTGAACGCGAGCACAAGGGACAGCACCGCCACCGCGCCAAGCACATCGATCACGAACCACACGCCATCGCTCGTGACGCGCGCCTCGAAGGTGCTCCAGGCGTCGGTCGCGATGCCTGGCACAGCACGAAGCGTGGGTCCTTCGATAGGTAGGGCGGGTCCTTTCGGACCCGCCGCCGTGCGCGCGAGCAGATACACGCTCGCCGGCCACTCGCGCGCGCCCACGATCCACACGTACGCGGCGGCATCAGCCGTCCCGGAGATCGTCGACGCGAACGGATCGGTCACGACTCCCGTCACGGGAATCCACTCCGTCATGCGCGCGTCGACGGTCGCGCGAACGTGAGCGTCGCCGGCCAGGTCGCCGCCGAGGCATCGTGCCGCGGCGCTTTCGCTCACGATCGCGACGATGCCGGGTGCCACCCGTCCGCGCTGAAAGGCCAATCCGAGCGCGCTGAAGAACGCCGGCGTCACAGAGGCGACTTTCACCCGGCACTTCGTCTCCCCGGCCGGTGTTGCGACGGCGACTTCCACTCGCTGCTGGCCGCCGAGTTGCGGAAGCGTGCTCGACAACGCCGCGGCGTCGATGCCGGCCGCGCCGCGCGCCTCGTCGAGCAGGCGCTCGAACGCGCCGGCGCGCGCGGCCGCGGCAAGCGTCTTGCCGGCGGTGATCTGCGAGACGATCGCGCGATCGCCGGACGGCGGACGGCTCACGCGGCCGATCTCGTCGCCCATGCGCACGATGAACGCGCTCGTCAGCACGAGGGCGACGGCGAGCCCGACCTGCACGACGACGAGCACGTCACCCGCGCCGTACTGGAACCGCCTGAAGATCGGCCGGCGTGTCCGGCCTGTCAGCGCCGACAGGACGTCAGAACGCGCTGCGGAAAGCGCCGGCCACGGTCCGACGCCGAGAACGGTGACGATCGTCGCGACACCCGCGACGGCCACCACGAGCGCATCCACGCGCACGGCGCCCGCGAGCGCTGGAATGGCGGAGGCGAGGGCGACGCGCAGCGCGGCGATCGCCCACACGGCGAAGATCAAGCCCGCTGCGCCGGCGACGGCGATCAGCATCGACGCTTCGACGAACGAGAGCCGCGCCAGCCGGAGCGGCGTCGCGCCGAGCGCCGATCGGATAGCGAATTCGCGCCGGCGCGCAACGAGACGCATCACCAGGAGATTGCCGACGTTCGCGCACGCGATGAGCAGCAGCACGATCGCCGGCGCGACGAAGCCCTGCAGGCCGGGCCGAAGCCTGATGAACCCTTCCTGCTGGAGCGACCGCACGAGCGTGCGCGACTGGGCGAGCACGTTGAACTCCGCCTGCGCGTCGCTCCACGATCGTCCGGGCCGCAGGCGGCCGACGACGTCGACCGTCGCGTGTCCGTCGAGGGCGAGCGGCAGCCACACATCCACGCCGCGCGACGGGAACCAGAAGTCGTCGGGCATGACGCCGGCGATCTCTCGCGGTTCGGCGTCGAGACGGACCGATTGGCCGACGATCGCCGGATCGCTGTTGAAACGCTCGCGCCACAAGCGGTCGCTGATGATGGCGACGGTCCGGCTGAAGCCGGACGCCACGAGCCCGCCACCGTGTGCGCTCGCATCGGTGAACGGCCGGCCCAGCCGTGGCGATCGGCCCGTCAGCCGGAAGTACTCAGACGTGACGAACTGAACGTTGACGGCGACGCCGTCGGAATCGCCGAGAATTGCCTGCTCGCGCGCGACCGCGGTCAGGTTCGCGAGCGTCTGCGTGGAATCCTGCCACGCGAGAAACTCCGCAACCGACGCGGATCGATGACCGGCGGGCATCGTCTCGTCGGCGAACCAGACGTGGCCCACCTCGTCCGGCGCAGTGATGGGCGGCACGTCGTGAACGACGGCCGCGAACAGCGCGCCGAGCACCGTGGCTGTCGCGATCGCCGACGCAAGAATCGCGACGACGGCGAACGCCGCCGCCGGACGCTTCAGGAAGCTCCGCCAGCCGAAGCGGACGTCCCGCCAGAAGGAATTCATCACACGTGGCGATCTTGCCACCAGGGAGCCGGTCCGGGCTCGGCGTGCACGTGCGCCACCGGGACGCCGAAGCGGCGCAGCGTGCCGGCGATGACTTCGACGGCCGCAGGCACGGCGTCGCGCACCGGGTCGGTGAGTTCGAGCGCCATCCCTACGTCGCCGGGAACGACGCCCACGAGCACGACGTCGCGAGGGCCGCGGCCGGCGAACTCGAGCGTCAGCAGCGCTTCCTTCACGCCGGGATCGTGGGGACCGACGCGGACGGAAGGCGCATGGTGGAGGATTTCCTTCTTGTCGTACACGCGCAACGTGCCGGGCCGCGCGTCGCTCTTGATCGTGTCGACGATGATCACGGCGTGGGCATCGTAGAGCCACGGCATCATGTCGAGGCCCGGCGTGCCGACATCGACGACCTCGACGTCGGCGCCGACAACGTGCGTGGCCGAGAACTCGCGCACGACCGTCGGCCCGAACCCATCGTCGCCCATCAGCACGTTGCCGAGGCCGAGCACGTAGATCATCAGAGCGCCTTCACGTTCGCGATTTCGTTCCCCTCGACGTCGAGCGTGTGGATCGCGCAGGCGATACACGGATCGAACGAGTGGATCGTGCGGAGGACCTCGAGCGGCTTCTCCGGATCCGCGATCGGGTTGCCGACGAGCGCCGCCTCGTACGGTCCCGCCTGGTTCTTCGCGTCGCGCGGTCCGGCGTTCCACGTCGACGGCACGACCGCCTGGTAGTTCTTGATCTTGCCGTCCTCGATCACGATCCAGTGCGACAGCGTGCCGCGCGGCGCTTCGTGGAAGCCGAAGCCCTGCTGCTCGCCCTTCGGGAACACCGGCTCGTTGAAGATCCGCGTGTCGCCCTTGCCGATGTTCTCGGCGAGCAGGCCCCAGTGCTTGTCGGCGAGCTCGGAGATGACGCACGTGCGAATCATGCGCGCGGCGTGGCGGCCGAGCGTCGAGTGCAGGACCGCGGGCGTGAGCGTGACGCCGGCGACCTTGCCCGCCGTCTCGAGCGTCTTCTTCGCCCAGCGCACGGTCGGCTCGTGGCCCTGCGCGAAGCCGACGAGCACCTGCGCGAGCGGTCCGACCTGCATGACGTGGCCATCGAAGCGCGGCGACTTGATCCACGAGTACTTGCCGTCGGCGCTGTAGGGCGAGTACTTCGGGACGGTGTCTTCCTCGTACGGGTGGCGCTGCCAGTCGCCGTCGTACCACGAGTGGGCGATCGACTCCGACACGTTCTTCTGGAAGTACGGATCTTCGAACGACGCGATCGGCGTCACCTTCGCGAGATCGCCGTTGAAGATCGTCCCGCCCGGCAAATCAAATGTGGTCGCCTTCGCATCGGTCGGAAGATCCGGCACGGCGAGGTAGTTCGTCACACCGGCGCCGTGCCCCAGCCAGGGGGCGTACATCGCGCCGATGGCGCAGACGTCCACGAAGTACACTTGCTGGATGAACTGCTTCGCCGAATCCAGCAGATCCTTCACCTGATAGAGCCGCGCCATGTTCAGCGTGGCGTCGTTGTCCAGATTGATCGCGTTGGCGACGCCGCCGACGGCGAGGTTCTGGATGTTCGGCGTCTTGCTGCCGAGGATCGCCACCACCTGATTCACCGTGCGCTGGTACTCGAGCGCCTGCAGGTAGTGCGACACGGCGAGCAGATTCACCTCCGGTGAAAGCTTCATCGCCGGGTGGCCCCAGTACCCGTTGGTGAAAATCCCGAGCTGGCCCTTGGCGACAAAGCCGGCCAGCCTGTCCTTCACTGCCTGGAACTGCTTGCTGCTGTTACCAGGCCAGTCCGACAGGCTGGCGGCGAGCGCGGCCGTCTTCGGCACGTCGGCCTTCAGCGCCGAGACGACATCCACCCAGTCGAGGGCGGAGAGTTGATAGAAGTGGACGATGTGATCGTGCATCGCGTGCGCGGCGACGATCAGGTTGCGGATGTACTGCGCGTTGGGCGGGATCTCGAGCTTCAGCGCGTTCTCGACCGCGCGCACCGACGTGATGGCGTGCACCGTCGTGCACACGCCGCAGAAGCGCTGCGTGAAGAGCCAGGCCTCGCGCGGGTCGCGGCCGACGAGAATCCGCTCGATGCCCCGGAACATCTGTCCCGACGACCAGGCTTTCTTCACGACACCGCCATCGACCTCGACGTCGATGCGCAGATGCCCCTCGATGCGCGTAATGGGATCGACGGTGATGTGAGTGGACATAAGACGCTCTCAGCTATCGGCTAGCAGCCCTCAGCTATCAGCTCGCAGCCCTCAACCCTGAAACCAGTCCGGGCGGGCCGGCGGCCACCGGCGCGCCGCTCAGAATCGGGAATCGCTTGACGATCGCAAGATACGCGGCCACTTCGACCGCAATCAGGCCCAGCGTGACGAGCGTCTCGAACGCGGACGGGAAGTACGAGAACTGCGGGCCGGGATTGAATCCGACCAGGAAGACGTCGAACCGGTACAGCGTGCCGGCCACCATCATCATCAGCGCGCTCAGGAACTGAATGCCCGGATCGCGCCGCCAGTCCTTCGGCGCCAGGAGAATCGCCGGCGTGATGAACGCCGCCATTTCGAGCCAGAAGAACAGCGCGTACCGATCGGGAGTGAAGGCGAGGCCGATGCGCTGGCGCGAGATCAGGTCCACGAGCCGCATGCCGACCAGCGTCGTGAGCACGCCGACCATGACGCCCGAGAGCGACGTCAGCATCTTGTGCTCGTGCGGCCGCTTGAACAGCCGCGCCGACACGGTCGCCTCGAACACGACGACCGCGTAGCCCATCGCGATGCACGAGACGACGAACATCAGCGGCAGCAGCGGCGTGAACCAGAGCTGGTGCAGCTTGCTCACGCCGATCAGCATCAGCGCGCCGAGCGACGAATGGTGCATCGTCGGCAGGAGGATGCCGAGCGCCATGAACCACAACAGCGTGCGGTTCAGGAACGGCGTCAGCCGCTCCGCGATGCCGCGCAGCAGCGGCGACGTGCTGTCGCGCCAGCGCTCGATGAACGCCGGCGAGATCTCGATCCAGAGCACGACCGTATACGCGCTGATGCACAGCGCGACCTCGAGGAGGATCGAGTTGCGGTTCCAGTTGAGGAGGAACGGCGCTTTCCAGATGTTCCAGTACCGCCCGAGGTCGAGCAGCACGGCGAAGCCGGCGAGCGAGTAGCCGAGCGCGCTGGTCAGCACCGCCGGCCGCACGAGACTGTGATACTGGCCCTTGTTCAGCACGTAGCACAGCAGCGCGACGGCGTAGCCGCCGCAGGCGAGCGCGGTGCCGGACACGACGTCGTACGCGATCCAGATTCCCCACGGGTAGCCGTCGTTCATCGCCGACACGGCGCCGAGGCCCCGAAACAGCCGCCAGACGATCACGAGCCCGCACGCGCCGACGATGGCGAGCAGGGCGTTGAATCCGGCCGTGAAGATCGGCCCGCCGACCGGACGCGCGTCACCGTTCAACTCCGCGGCTCTCACGGCTGGCCCTCCTGGCTCTCTTCGGTCAGCTTTCTGTTCCTGAACATCACCACCGCCAGCGCGCCGTAGAGCACGACCGGCGCGATGAAACCCTGATAGATGGCGTGCTGCAGGTTCTCGGTGAAGTACGGAATGGCCTGGTCGCCGAGCGCCGGCAGTCCGAGCGCCGCAAACGAGACGCTCGAGAGATACAGCACCTGCGTCCCGCCGGCCTCGTGCTCGCCGTAGACCGTCGGGACGTAGCGATCGGGTGACGCGGCGATGCGGTGATGCGCTTCACGCAGCAGATCGCTCCGCTTGCCGAAGATCACGGCCTTGCGCGGGCACACCGCCGTGCACGCGGGTTCCTTGCCCTCGGCGAGGCGATCGCGGCACAGCTCGCACTTGACGATCTTGGGCGTCGCGCTCGCCCACTCGAACTTCGGCACGTCGAACGGGCAGGCGACCTGGCAGTAGCGGCAGCCGATGCACGCGTCCTTGTCGTACGCGACGATGCCGCCGGCGGTCTTGTGGAGCGCGCTGAACATGCAGACCGACACGCACGCGGGATCGACGCAGTGCATGCACTGCGTCTTCACGTACCCGTGCGCGTCGCCCGTGTTCCACAGCTTGATGATGGTCTTGGTGTGCGCGTTGAGATCCGTCGGCGCGTCGTACGCGGCGCCGCGAAGCGACGTCGGCTGCGGCGCGAGGCCGTTCGCGTCTCGGCACGCGGTCACGCACGCGCGGCATCCGATGCACTGCGTGCTGTCGTAGAGAAGACCGACGGCCTCCGGGTCGGGGCGCTTGGGCGGCAGCGCGGCGCGCGCCGTGCCTCCCGTCGCGGCGACGGCGCCGGCGGTCAGGAGCCCTTTGAGCGCGGTGCGTCTACTGATCGACATGGCGATCGTCCTTCGCGCCCGCGGACGGCGTCGGGATGAGATCGTCGGTCGTGCTCAGCTTGCGCGACGCGACGTACCCCGCTCCGGCGAGCGCGCCCAGCACCGCGCCGGCGACGCCGGTCGCGAGCGGGCTGATGTGGCTCTCCGGCGGCTGGACCGCCGGATACGTGTCGGGCGGCGCCGGCCGCTCGATCTCCACCGTCGTGTGCATCGGCACGCGGAACGCGATCTTCTGCTCCGTGCACCCGACGCACGGATGACCGATCCCGATGGGCCACGCGCCGACGACCTCGCTGAAATGCTGCACCGAGCAACTGGCGTGCGTCACCGGCCCCTTGCAGCCGAGCTTGTAGAGGCAGTAGCCGTTGCGGTGGCCTTCGTCGCCGTACTTCTCGGCGAAGCGTCCGGCGTCGAAGTGCGCGCGGCGCGAGCAGTGTTCGTGCACCGTCTGCCCGTACGCGAACTTCGGCCGGTTCTGCGCATCGAGCGCGGGCAGCGTGCCGAACGTCGCGTACTGGAGAACCGTGCCGAGGAAGTTGTACGGGTTGGCCGGACAGCCGGGAATGTTGACGACCGTCTTCCCTTTCAAGATCTCGTGCGCACCGACCGCGCCGGTCGGATTGGGATCAGCCGAGGGGACGCCGCCCCACGACGCGCACGATCCGATCGCGATCACCGCCCCTGCCTGCCCGGCCACGTCGTTGATGATCTCGATCGCCGTGCGGCCGCCGATCATGCAGTAGATGCCGTTTTCCTTCGTCGGGATCGCGCCTTCGACCACGCACACGTACTTGCCGGCGTTGGCTTTCATCGCCTGCTTCAGCGCGGCTTCCGCCTGATGGCCGGCCGCGGCGAAAAGCGTTTCGTGGTAGTCGAGCGAAATCAGATCGAGGATGAGGTCGTCCACCGCGGGATGCGTCGTGCGCAGCAGCGATTCCGTGCAGCCGGTGCATTCCTGGAACTGGAGCCAGATCACGGAGGGCTTGGCGCCGCGCGCGGCCGCTTCGAGGAAGCGTTCCGCGGCGAGCGGTCCCAGGCCGACGGCGGCCGCCGCCAGCGTGCAGAGCCGCACGAAATCACGTCGCGATTGGGAAGCAGGCGAGTCGAATGAAACCGGGGCGAGCATTGGGACGCACCTCCACGGCGGTTTGAACGGATCGTCAGCAACGGGAATGCCATCCTCGGAACGGGATTCCGGCGCGTTTTTCGACGGAAGCGAGCCGTTTTGCCGGATTGAGCAGTGCGGGTGCCGGAAAGACGAAATCAGCGTGCCGGAGTCCGAGTCCCCCAGACGCCGGCGGTCGCATCGAGGCGCTGCCGGGCGGCCTCGAGCCGTTGCCGTAAGGCGGGCGCATCGAGGCGATGCAGCGCGGCCATCGCCTCACTCAGGTCGTCCTTCGCGTCGTAGATCATGCCCGTCCGCTCGGCGCGGTTTTCGCGGTCGCCGATCGCGGCGACGATGGGACCGAACGCGTCGGCGCGCTCGCGCAACTGGTTCAGCGTCTCGACGGCGCGGCGCATCAGCGCCGGGTAATCCTCCCGCGCCGATCCGCGCACGTGACACGCGGCGCAGCGCGCCTCGAGCGCCGCGGGCGTCGGCACGCGGTCGCCCATCGATCCGTGGCACGTCACGCACGTCGGCGCGCGCCGATCGCCGGCCACCACGAGCGACTGATGCAGGCTCTTGCCGAACGCGAACGCCTCCCGCCGATGACACGCGCCGCAGGTGTCGCTCAGGTTGGCGGGATTGATCGGACTCCGAAAATTGGCGGGCGCGAGCACGCCGCGATGCGCCTGAACCGGATCAGTGCTGGCCGGATCCCCGCCATGACACTTCTCACAACCCACACCATGCGCGGCGTGGACCGAATCCAGCCACTGTCCGGCTTTAACTTCCTCCATGGCGACTTCCGGCGACGTGCTCGCGATATGGCAGACGGCGCACGGCGAGGCTCCCGCTAGCTCGAGGCGATCGCGCTCAGACGCGAACGCGGATGTGCACAGGATCGACAGCGCCGTGGCAACCAGGGTGGTTCGCAGGGGCACCCCGCGCGTCGGTCGGCGGGATGTCCAGACGGCCTTCCATCTCTGGCAGATATGAAAGCCCTGCTGCGTCATACCAGAAATAGACACAGCAAACGGCCCGCCAAATCGACACACGCGCGGCGGGCGCAGTCGCAAGTCGCTTGCGATGGAGACAGTTAACGGTTCACGCGCCCCGGCGCCGCGAAAAAAGCACCACCGGGTCTGGATGATTTTTCGGCGGACACAATCGGACGTTTTTTCGTCGTCGCTGTTTTCAAGTCGCTGGGAACAACGAGATTAGCGCCGGAGTTCCATTCTGGAACGGCGTCGCTGCAGGACCAACCACACCGGGCGACGCCGTATGCGCCGGACGTCAGCGGCCCGTGGGGACGACGGCCGCCGTGATCAGATCCAGACGTCGCTTGGCCGTATCGAGGCGTTCGGTGAGCGTGCGCAGATCGAAGGTGTGGACGCCGGCGATGGCTTCCTTGATCGCCGTGCGCGCGTCGTAGATCGACGCCAGCAGCTCCACGCGCCGGGTGCGATCCTGGATGCGCTCGATCGCCTCCTGCAACTCGTCGGCGCGCGCGCGCTGCGCGTTCAGGCGCTCGACGCCGTCGCGCATCAGGCTCGGGTATTCGCCGCGGGCGGAGCCGGACGGATGACAGGCCGCGCAGCGGGCTTCGAGCGCCACGGGCGACGGCACGCGGGCGATCATCACGCCGTGGCACGTCGTGCACGTCGGCGCGCGCTGATCGTCGGCGCGCACGAGAATCTGGTGGAGGCTCTGCCCGAACGCGAGCGCGTTCCGTTCGTGGCAGGGCGCGCACGTCCGCACGAGGTTCGCGCGATAGACCGGGCTCGCGGGATTGTCCGAGCTGAGCACGCCGCGGTGCGCTTCGGCCGGCTGGAACGTCATCGGATCGCCGCCGTGGCACTTGTCGCAGCCGACGTCGCGCTTGCCGTGCGGCGACTGCTGCCAGTCGCCGAGGTGCTGCGGCGCCGGGACGCTGGACATGTTGGCGAAATGACATTCGGCGCAGCGGCTGGTGGTCGTCTGCGCGAACGCTGCAGAGGCCAGGAGCGTTACGCAAAGGGCGATGATGAACGAGGATGTCGCGCGCATATGGGTGCCTCGTGCGAGGTGCTGAGTGCCGTGCCAGGTGCACTCCGCACCTCGCACCAGGCACCCAGCACCCTCGTGTCACGCAGCGATCTCGAGGCGCCGTTTGGTCTCTTCGATCTTGGCCATCGGCATCTTCACCTCGAGCACGCCGTCCTTCACGATCGCCTTCGCCTCTTTGGTCTTCACGCCCTCGGGCAGCGCGATCGTGCGGAAGAACGAGCCGTAGCTCCTCTCGGAGCGATAGAAGCCCTTCTCCTTTTCTTCCTTCTCCATCTTCCGCTCACCGCTGATGGTCAGCTCGTTGTCGGTGAGCTCGACTTTGATGTCTTCCCGCTTCATCCCGGGCACGTCGGCCTTGACGATGAACTCGTTGCCTTTCTCGAGCACCTCGAGGTCGGGCGTCCAGGCGAATTCGCTGGACATCGTGATCGGCCGGTCGAACCCGAACCGATCGAAGAACGAGTCGATGTCCCGGCTCAGTCGCCTGAGCATCGGGAATTCCGGTTTTACCAGTGTGGTGTTCATGACTACCTTCCTTCTTCTGCCTTCTGCCTTCTGCCTTCAACATTCCTGATCCACGCCCATTCCGACCAACGTCTCCGCGCGCGTCTTGTGGGCCGGGGCAGGATGCAGCGCCACCTTCAGCACGCCGTCGCGCTGGTGGCTGAACAGGTCGAACGCGGACTCGATGTCGTCGAGCGCGAAGTGATGGGTGATGAGCGGGGTGAGATCGACGCGGCGATGCTCGATCATCGCCATCAGCCGTCGCATCCGCTCTTTGCCCCCGGGACAGAGCGTCGTGACAATCGTTTGATCACCGAGGCCGGCGTAGAGCGCCTGGTAGGGCGCGACGAGCTTGCCCGAGTAGACGCCGAGGCTCGAGAGCGTGCCGCCGGGACGAATCGCGCGCAGCGCGCTCTCGAACGTGTCCTGCTGCCCGAGCGCCTCGATCGCCACGTCGACGCCGCGGCCCTGGGTCAGCCGTTTGATTTCCGCGACCGGATCGCCGTCGCGGGTGTTGAGCGTGACGGTGGCGCCGAAGCGGCGCGCGACCTCGAGTCGATCGGACATCGCGTCGATGCCGATGATGAGCGACGCGCCTTTCAGTTTCGCGCCGAGGGTCGCGCACAACCCGATCGGCCCCTGCGCGAAAACCGCGACGCTGTCGCCGACGCTGACGCGGCCGCGCTCGGCGCCGGACAGCCCGGTGGAAAAGATGTCGGGGCACAGCACGACGTCCTCGTCCGTGAGCCCGCGCGGAATGGGAGCGAGGTTCGCTTTCGCATCCGGCACGAGCAGGTACTCCGCCCATGCGCCGTTGATGGTGTTGCCGAACCTCCAGCCGCCCAGCGCGCCGCCGCACTGCGAGTGCGATCCGTTCAGGCAGTAGAAGCACTGCCCGCACGGCGTGATGGCCCCGACGATGACGCGCTCGCCCACGGTGTAGAGATCGACGAGCCCGTCACCGAGTTCCTCGATGACGCCGACGGGTTCGTGTCCGAGAACCAGACCCGGCTTGACCGGATACTCGCCGCGCACGATGTGCACGTCGGTGCCGCAGATGGTCGTCGTCGTAATGCGGATGACGGCTTCGCCTGCGCGCGGTCTGGGTTTCGGCACTTCCTCGACGGCGAGGCGGTCCTTCCCCTTGAACAGAACCGCTTTCATCGTTTTCATGGAGGAACTCCATAGGGAAAGAAGCACGAAGCGCGCCGTCGTAACTGCTTGCCACTGCGAGCGAACGAGCGGAAAATGCCGACGATTCGTCACGAGAATTCGGCAGATGCCGGTGCAGCGTTTCCTCTCCGCGCAGAACGATTCGTATTCCGGCTTCGACGCCGCGCTCGGCGAGATCCGCGCGGGCCGCAAGACCGGCCACTGGATTTGGTACGTCTTCCCGCAGCTGTCAGGACTGGGCGGTTCCGCGATGGCGCAGCGTTACGGCGTGGACGGCGTGGAAGAAGCCGTCGAGTACCTTCGGCATCCGGAGTTATGCGAACGGTTGCTGACGATCACGGCCGCTGTGGCCGACCAGCTGCGCGCGGGGACGTCTGTCGAGCGGCTGATGGGATCGTCGATCGACGCGCTGAAGCTCGTGTCGTCGATGACGCTGTTCGCGAACGTCGCGCGACGGCTGGCTGTTGCCGAAGCGCAGCCGGCGCACGGCGCGCTCGCGCGCGCGGCCGACGACGTGCTGGCCGCGGCCGCCGCCGAGGGCTACCCGCCCTGCCGCTTCACGATCGATCAGCTGAATCAGTAACTCAGACGGCGCGGGCCAACGTCGCCTCGGCGTGCGTGGTCGACCGTCCGAACAACCCGCGGCAGGAGCGCCGCTGGCAGTTCTTCCTCGCTGCTCGTCGCGACTCGCCGATCGAGTTCTTTGATGATCGCGAGTTGTGCCTTGGGCTTCGGCAGATGCCACCACGCAGGCAGATCCACGGGACCGATGCTGCGCTCTCATGAATGGCGGATGGCGGTGCCTTCTTCTTACAACTCGTCGCGAATACGAGTGTGGCCACAAGCGCGCACGGAGTCAGAAACAGGACCGGCGCACGGCGCTTCCAGCGCGATGTCATGAGAAGCAGTCGTAAAGGGCGGCGAAGCGAAGTCAATCGCGGGATGTGCAGCACCAGCCACCAGCCACCAGCCACCAGCCACCTCAGCCGCGGCGGCCCCGTCTGGACAGCCGCGGTGCTTATTAGCTAATATGCTAACTATGCAAGGACGCAAGCGGCCGCCCAACGCCGTCTTCCGCGCGCTCGCGGACGAGACGCGGCGGCAGATCCTCGATTACCTCCGCGCGGGCCCGCGCACCTCCGGCGAGATCGCCGACCAGTTCCACTCGAGCTGGCCCACCATCTCGCGCCACCTCGCGGTCCTGCGCGCGGGCGGCCTCGTCGTCGCCGAGCGCAAGGGCCAGGCGATCTACTACGAGCTCAACACGTCGGTCTTCCAGGATCTGGTGCAGCATCTCGTGGCGTGCATGAAACCGGCGCGGCGCAGCGCTCCGCTCAGACGCCGCGCGCAGGAGGCGTAGCGATGGCCCCGAGAACAACGACACACGACGTCGACGCGCGCGCGATTGCGGTACTCGTGACGGGCTACCTCGTCGGCCTCGTCGCCTACCCGTACCTTCCCGGTCCGTTCCTGCAGAACGCGCTCTCGGCGCGACTCATGGTGGCGTTCACCCTGCCGACCACCGCGCTCGTGATCTACGCCGTCTTCACGAACCTGTGGAAGCACGACCGCGTGCGCAGCGGCAACGGCGCCTTCGCGTCCACCTACCGCGCCATCGTCCTGCGCGCGCTGCTGTTCGTCGTCGCGCTCCACGCGATCGTGATGATCGAGCTGACCGACCTGATGGATGCCGCCGGCATCCGCACCGTCGCGGGACGCATGGTCATCGTGATCCTCGGGCTGACTTTCATCGCGATCGGCAACCTCCTGCCCCGCACGCGGCCCAACGTCGCCGTGGGCGTCCGCACCGAGCGGACGCTGACCAACGCTCGGCTCTGGCGGCAGGTGCACCGCGTCGGCGGCTACGCGACGGTCGGCCTCGGCGTCGTCATCTTCATCATCGGCCTCGTGATGACGAAGAAGAGCGCCGGCGCCCTCGTCCTCGGGGCCGCGGGCGTCGCGGCGATGGTCGTGCTCGCCTCGTACCGCAAGCACGCGCGTGCCTGAACGTGAAATCGATCCGCGCCGGCTCCTCTGGGTCGGGCCGCTGACGATTCTCTCCTCGATTGCCGCCGTGCTCGGCGTGCGCGCCGTCGCGTTGCGACTGCTCGTCAAGCCGCGGAAGTTCGAGCCGCTCGACGTCGGCCCGCCCATCTTCGATACGGCCGTTCTCGTCGCAGCCGCGCTGATCGTCTTCGCCTTCGTCGCGGGTGCGTCCGCCCGCCCGTTCCGGCTCTATCGGCGGATCGCGTTCGTCGCGCTCCTCGTCTCGTTCGTCCCCGATCTCCTGCTGCCGGGCCGATTCCCGAACGCGACGTGGCCGCTCGCCACCGTCCTGATGATGATGCACGTCGCCGCGTGGGCCGTGACCGTCACGATGCTGACGACGCTCACGGCCCGACGCGAGGACGCATCGGAGCGCTGAAATGCTCGACGTGCGCGCGCTCACGAAGCGGTACCGCGGCCTGCTGGCCGTGGACAACGTCAGCTTCACCGTCAACCGCGGCGAGATCGTCGGCTATCTCGGTCCGAACGGGTCCGGCAAGAGCACGACGGTCAACATGGTCGTCGGACTGCTCGAGCCGAGCGCCGGGACGCTGCTTCTGAACGGCTGCAGCCAGTCGGACGACCCGGTCGCCTACAAGCGGCGCATCGGCTACGTGCCTGAAGAGCCGTACCTCTACACGCACCTCACAGCCACCGAATACCTGACGCTGGTCGGACGCCTGCGCGGCATCGCTCAGGCGCGGCTGGATCATGCCGTCCCCGAACTGCTCCGGCTCTTCCTGCTCTGGGACAGCCGGTACAGCACGATGGCGGCGTACTCCAAAGGCATGCGGCAGCGCGTGCTCCTCGCGGCGGCGCTGCTCCACAATCCCGATCTGCTCGTCCTCGACGAGCCGTTCTCCGGCCTCGACGTGAACGCGAGCCTGCTCTTCCGGTCGCTGATCGGCATGTTCGCGGCCGAGGGGCGCATGATTCTCTTCAGCACGCACCGCTTCGACATGGTCGAGAAGATGTGCTCGCGCGTCGTCATCCTGTCCGCGGGACGCCTCGCCGCCGAACATCGCGTGTCGCGCGGCCGCGCGGGCGAGTCGGATTCGCTGGAGGCGCTCTTCGTGCGCGTGACCGCGCAGGAGGACTACGCGCCGGTCGCGCGCCGGATTCTCGACGTGGTGCAGGACGCATGATCGACGAGTGGCGCGACCGCCGGACGGGCCTGCTCACCCGTCACTTCTTTCACGCGTTGTTCGACTTCGGCGTCTTCACGCAGGAAGGCGCCGACGCGTTCGTCCGCGTCATGCTCGGTCTGTTCAGTCTCCTCGTCTGCCTCGGGCTGCTGCTCATCCGCATGTACGCGAGGAAGTACGCCCTCCTGTTCCACGCGATCAGCGCCGAGCCGTACCTGCAGGCGGTGCTGGCGGACACGACGCTCGCGATCGCGTTCCCGATGTGGATCGTCGCGCTGGTGACCGTCCTCGTCAGCCAGTCGCTGTTTCCGGACGAAACCGATTTTCGCGTGCTGATGCCGCTGCCGATCGGCCGCGGTCTCGTCTTCGGCGCGAAACTGCTGGCGCTGGCGCTCTTCGCCGGCGTGTTCACGGTGACGAGTCACGTCGCGCTCACGCCGCTCGTCATGCTGATCTCGGGCGGGCCGTGGTCGACGGCCGCGCGGCCACTCGGCATCCTCGTGTACTGGATCGTCAGCGTTCCCGCCTCCGCGTTCGCGCTGCTCGCCGTCGTCGCGATGAACGGCGCGATCACCGTCTGCCTGCCGGGGCGCCACGTGCACGCGGCCACAGCCGCCATGCGGAGCGCGATGCTCGGCGCGCTCATGCTGGCGCTGTCATTCGTCATGGCGCTGCCGACGCAGAGCGTCCGCCTCGCGCAGCACTCGCGCCTGATGTTCCTCGCGCCGCCGGCGTGGTTCATGGGCGTCGCGCGGATTCTCCTGGGCTACGACGACCCGTACTTCTTCGCGCTGGCGCGCGCGGCCGCCGTCGCCTTCGTCTCCGTCGCCGCCATCGCACTCGGCAGCTACGTGATCCTCTACCGCCGCTTCGACCGCGTGATGCTGCACGCGCTCGAGGGATCGAGGCGGGACTCGGGACGCCGGCGTCACGTGACGAACCGTGCGCGTGCGGCCGTCCGCGATTTCACCGCCGCCACGCTGCGCCGCAGCGCGCTGCACCAGGGCGTCCTCGTCGGGCTGTCGGCGTGCGGCGTGGCGCTCGCGGTCAACAGTCTGCTCAGCAACGGCGTGTGCACGTGGCGTCTCGGGGATGGCGCGCCGCCGTCGGGAATCCTGAGCACCGTCGCGTGGATCCCCCTCCCGCTCATCATCGTGCTGGGCCTCGCGGCGAGGTCATCGCTCGCGCTGCCGATCGAGCCGAAAGCGAACTGGGTGTTCCGGATGACGGAGCGCGATGACACGCGCGCCGACCAGCTGCACACGGCCGAGCGGATGCTGACGCTGTTCGCGGCGCTGATTCCGGTCGCGCTGACGCTGCCGATTCAGTGGACGGTCGCCGGCCCGCGCGCGCTGCTCGCCTCCGCGATGACCGGCGTCTTCGGCCTGCTCTGCGTCGAGACGCTGTTGCGCGACTGGCGGCGGATTCCGTTCACGTGTTCCTACATGCCGGGCAAGCACTCGGTCCAGCAGTCCACGCTCGCCGCCGTGTTCCTGTACCTGGTTCCCGGCGCGATCGGCGGCGCGCTGGAAATGGGCGCGCTACGCCAGCCCTCGCCGGCGCCCGGCGTCGTGATCGTGGCCGTCCTGTCGGCCGTCGCCTTTGCGTTGCGACGCTGGCGACGCGCGAAATGGCGTGACTTCCCGCTCGTCTTCGACGATGAGCTGCCGGCTGACGTGCAGGTCTTCCGGCTTTCGTAGCGTCCGGTTTCAGCCGGACTATGACGAATGCTCGTCCGCCCACACGAACGGCGTCTTCCTGTTGGATTGCAGCATGTCCCCCGGGGGCGCGCCGTCGATGTCGACGAAGCCGCTCAGGCTCCGGTGAATCGTCGGTTCGGCGCTGTGGATTCTGCCCTGCGGATCGAGCACCAGGCGCGCGACCGGATGATGTACGAGGAACAGGTTGCCGCCGGAGTTCATGGTGGCGACGCGAATGCCCACGAAGGCGGCGCCGTACGACGACTGAACGGCCTGCTCGGCATCCTGCGCATCGAGTTTGGCCGACAACGTCACAAGTTCGACCCCGCCCGCTCTGACGACCGTCGGTGTCTTCGGCACCGTCACGGGAATGTCGGGATGCACTCTGTCGGTCAGGGGAATCCACTCCGGGTCTTTCTTGTCGCGCCGCCCCCACAGAGCGGGCTCCACGCGCAGGAGCGCGGCGTCGCGATTGCCGCCGTTGGCAAACGCCACGGTCATGTACAACTCGCCCTGATTCGTGACGTACGAGACTTCCGTGACGGTGATATCGAGCTGCTGCTTCTCGTAGATGTAGCTGCGGTAGAAGTTGAGCCCGGACAGGCCCAGCGCGCAGAGGGCGACGATCGTCGTCACCTCGAGCCCCGCCCGCAAACCCCGGCTCAGCCCAGGTCCCTTGTCGCGTTCGTCAGCCATCGGCTCCTCAGGCCCGAGTCTAGCATCCACGCCGAGGGCGAGCGATCGGGGCTACGACGCGGGCGCGACTTCCCGCTCCTTGATCGTGACGTTGACCGGGATGCCCTGCCGCACGCTTTGCGTGACGATGCAGAAATCCTCGAAGAGGTGCTCGCAGCGGTCGAACTTCGCCTGGTCGGCGGCATCGAACTCGGGCGCGAGCTCGACGTCGATTCCGCTGATCCGGAACTTCCCCTGCTCGTTCTTCGCGACGTGCGTGGTGACGTGCGCCGTGACGCCGTCGACGTCGACGCGCGACTTGCGGAGACAGAACGTCAGGCTCGCCGCCAGGCAGTTGCCGACCGCGGCGCCGAGCATCGCCGCGGCGTTCGGCGCGCGGCCGTCGCCGAGCGGCGCGGGTTCGTCGAACAGAATCGCGGCCGCTTCGGGCACGTCGGGAAACTCGGCGACGAACTCGTACTTGCGGGCCAGGCTGACGGTCACGTGATGCGCGCGCTCTTCCGACATGGGGCCTCCGAACCAGATCGCTCGCCTGAAAGGCTCGCGCCGCAACTCTTATTGCAGCGACATCGGGACGATCTTCGGGTGCGACGGGCCGCCCGCGCGCTCGCGCTTCGGCGCGGACTCGTCGAGATCGGGCCGATAGGTGCAGAACGGTTCCTCCGCGAGGAAGGAGCCGGTCGCGGCGAACGCGCGCGCGCGGCAGCCGCCGCAGATCGCCTCGTAGCGGCACTCGCCGCACTTGCCCTCGTATGCGTCCGGATCGCGCAGCTGCTTGAACACGGTCGAGTTGTCCCAGATGTCCTTGAAGCGCTGCACGCGCGTGTCGCCCGCCGAGACGGGCAGGTAGCCGCACGGGTACACCGCGCCCTCGTTCGAGACGAAGCAGACGCTCGTCCCCGCGAGGCAGCCGCGCGTCATCGCCGACAGATGCTGATGATGTCCCCCACCTGCCCCACCGGCCCCTCCATGTCCCATCACGACCGGCGCCGCTTTCGCGCGCGTGCCGGGGGCGATGAAGCTGGACGTCATGTCACCGCGACTCCGCTCCTCCTCGATCCGCTGCGCGCGGATCCGGTAGTAGTGCGGCGCGCACGTCGCCTTCAGATCGATCGGGCAGTCCTTCGACTGATCGTCGAACCAGCGCAGCACGCGCTCGTACTCGTCGGCCGGCAGCATCTCGGCCGGCGCGATCTCGAGTCCGCAGCCGACCGGCACGAGCATGAACAGATGCAGCGCGTCGGCGCCGATCTCGAGCGCGAGGTCGAGCAGTCCCGGCAGTTCGCTGACGTTGTGCTTCGCGATCGTCGAGTTGACCTGGACCGACACGCCCTCGTCCCGGAGATTGCGCAGCCCGCGCAGCGCGAGCGCGTGCGACCCGGGCAGCCCGCGGAAGCGGTCGTGCGTGTCGGGATTCGCGCCGTCGAGGCTGATCGCGACGCGCGAGAACCCGGTGTCCGCGATGTGCGCGGCCACGCGCTCGTTGACGAGCGTGCCGTTGGTCGCCAGCGCCATCCGGAAGCCCGACTCGACGCCGTACGCCCCGATGTCGAACAGGTCCGGCCGGAACAGCGGCTCGCCGCCCGACAACACGAGCACCGGCCTGGTGACCTCGGCGATCTGGTCGATGAGATCGAACGCGCGGCTCGTTGTCAGCTCGGTCGGCCCGAGCGCTTTCTGCGGGACGGCGCGGCAGTGCTTGCAGGTCAGGTTGCACGCCTTCGTGGTCTCCCAGAAGACGAGGCGCAGCGGTGACGGCGTCTGAGTCATGAAGGGTTCTCCCGCAGCCGCACGAGGACGGCGTCAGCCACGCCGCGCTCGACGGCCAGTTCCGTCTGGTCGCACAGAAACACGATGCCGGGGAATCGCTGCAGCAGCGTCACGCTCGCGCCGGGCGTCACGCCGAGCGACAGCAGCCGCTCGACGCTTGCCTCGCTCACGGGATGCGCGCCGCGCACCTGGCGCACTTCGACGATGACGCCCTGCGCGCCTTCGGCGAGCGACGACAGCGCGACGCCCGCGCTAGAACTGAACGCCAAGTGCACGGAGGACATAGTTCAGCCCCGCTCCCGTGAAAATCGCGATCGGCGTGATGACGCCGATGATCGCCAGACCGGTTCTCAGCCCGCGCTCGCGGACCATCATCAGGAAATTCGCCACGCACGGCACGAAGAGCGTCATGACGGTGAGCGCCACGACGGCCTGCACGCCCGTGAGCTGCCCGCTGTGCGCGAGCTGGAACAGCCCGGCCGCGCCGTAATCGCGCCGCAGGAATCCCATCACGAGGATCTGCGCCGTCGCGGGCGGCAGACCGAGCAGGCCAGTGACGATCGGACGTCCGGCCGCCGACAGCCATACGAGCGCGCCCACGCGATCGAGGACGAATAGCAGCACGGTGCCGATCAGGAACAGCGGCACGGCCTCGCCGAGGTACCACCACACGCGCAGCCGCGTCTTCGTCAGCAGATTGCCGACGCGCGGCCACCGGATCGGCGGCAGCTCGAGGATGAATTCCGATCGCTCGCCCTTCAGCACGCGCGCCGCGAGCCAGCCCACGAGAATCATCTGGCCGATGACGACGCCGAAGAGCGTCGCCAGCGCGGCGAACGAAATGCCGCCGAGGATGCCGAGAATCGTCGCCAGCTGCGCCGAGCACGGGATGCCGAGCGCCAGCAGCAGGATCGCGATCAGGCGCTCCTTCGGCGTCCCGAGAATCCTCGTCGTCATCGTCGCCATCGTGTCGCAGCCGAGGCCGAGCACCATCGGGAGGACGGCCTTGCCGTTCAGCCCCATCGTGCGGAAGATGCGGTCGCAGAAGATCGCGAGGCGCGGAATGTAGCCGCTGTCCTCGAGGAAGCCGAACATCAGGAAGAATGTCGCGACGACCGGCAACACGATCGCGATCGAATACGTCACGCCCATCGTGATGAGCCCGTACTCGCCGACGAAGAAATCGCGCACGAGCGGAAACGGCACGAAGCTGAAGAGCCATGTCGAGGCGGGGTTGACGCCGCGGCCGAACACGCCGTCCTCGAGCAGCTTGACCAGCGTCTGCGCGCCGAAGACGCCGACGAACAGATACAGCGCGTAGAGGACGACGGCGAGAATCGGCAGGCCCGTCAGCGGCCGGCGCGTCGCCCACGCGAGCGCTTCCTGGACGCGGGCGAGCGACAGCGTGCTGACGTGGCGGACGCGCGTCGTCAGCGCGTGCGCCCACTCGGCGCGCGCGGCGGCGCTGGCGTGCGCCGCCGGCGGCAGCTGCGGCACGGCGGCCCGGACGAGCGCGTCGCGCAGCTCGGCCAGTCCGCGTCCTTCGACGGCGACCATCTCGACGACCGGAATCCCGAGCTCGGCCTCGAGCGCGCGCGCGTCGACGACGATGCCGCGCGCGAAGGCTTCGTCCACCATGTTGAGCGCGAGAATGGTCGGCTTGCGGAACGTCGCGATCTGTCCGGTGAGCATCAGCGCGCGACGGAGATTGCGCGCGTCGGCGATCTGCACGACGAGATCGGCCCGGTCGGTTTCCAGCACGTCGCGGGTGATGCGCTCGTCTTCGCTGACCGTGCCCTCGAGCGCGTTGACGCCCGGCGTGTCGATGACGTCGCAGACCTCGGCGCCGACGAGCGCGCGGCCCTGGGTAATCGCAACGGTCGTCCCGGGATAGTTCGAGACGGTGACGTACCGGCCCGTCAGGCGGCCGAAGACCACGCTCTTGCCGACGTTAGGCTGGCCCACGAGCGCGATCCGCATCGGGCGCGACCGAAGCGTGAGGGGCCGCGACGCGGCGGCAGCGTGCTCGTGGGCGATGTGGCAGGACATGGTCAGTTGGTCGGCAGTCGGAGTCAGTAGTCCGTAGGCAAGGGGGATGCCGGGAGGAATCGGGGTGTTTTCCTGTGGATCTGTCCAGGTCACTGGTGGCTGGTGGCTGGTGGCTGGGGAAAAACGCGCACCCGATCGGAAAAACCCAGTCACCAGCCACGAGTCACCGGACAACAAAAAAGGAACCTGACGAACGGTGCGGAGGGGGTACCGCCCGCCAGGCTCCTCGACGGCCCAGGGTCCAGCCTCGACGTCGCCGAACCCCGAGCCCCGACTTCAGCTGAGAGCTGACAGCTGTCAGCTTTCAGCTGTCAGCCCTTTACCAGAGATACGTGAACCTCCCCCAGAACGTGTTCGCCGAGTACGGCCGGTAGTAGTTGCCCATCGTCATCAACGCCGGCGACGCCGTCGCCGGGAGCGCCAGGCTCGGCTGCGGTCCCAGCGCGAAGTCGGCCACGTCGTACTTGTCGTACCAGTAGACCACTCCGATCGCGACGTGCTGCGTGAGGAAGTACCGCGCGTCCACCGTGCCGCGCTGCAGCTTGTTGGTGATCGGCGCGAGTTGCGTCGGCGCCACCACCAGCGTCTGATTGGGCTGCACGGCGTAGACGTAGGTCGACTCGCCGTTGCTGAGGCTGTAGCTCGTCTTCACTTCCGTCTTCGGGATGAGCTTGATCAGATCGATCGAGGCGTCGAGCGTGTGCACCGTGTCGCCGCTGTTGTCTGTCCAGTCGCGCCGCGGATCGTTGAACGTCTGCGTCGGATCCGCGAGATAGGCCAGCGTGTTGGCCGGGAGCGGATTCGACGTCCGCGAGGCCTGCAGCGCCGTGTACTTCTCGTAGCCGTAGTTCACGCCCATCGACACCTTGTCGATCGGCTCGAAGTCGGCGCCCACCGAGTAGACGTGGTTGTCGTTGTTGCGGAGACCGAACGTCGTCCCCGGATAGTCTTCCTTGCCGATGCCGGCTGACGCGTTCACGGAGAACTGCGACACCGGCTGGACGAAGATGATGCCGCGGAAGCTGTCCTTGTCGCGGTCCGCGATGTCGAACTGCCGCAGCCCGGGCTGCTCGCCGAGGTCGAGCAGGGTCTGGAGATCGAACCCCGACCCGACGCGCTTGCTGTGTTCGTAGACCCCGCGCAGCGTGAGCCAGCCCACGCCGGTGAGATCCGCCGAGACGCGGCCGGTGTCCTCGACGCTCGAGTCGATCATGCGGCCGACTTCTCCGTTCGACGGGTTGGCGAAGTCCATGCCTTCCCGGGTGTAGCCCGCGCGGAACGCGACGAACTTGAACGGCGTCACCGACGCATCCGCGTCGAACGTGCGCTTGGTGAACCCGAGGAGCTCGGCGTTCTCGTTCAGCGCGACGATGGACGTGTCGTAGTTGACGCCGTTGCCGACGTGGAACGGATTGGACCGGTTGTCGTACTCATGCTGCCGGTACCGGGCGTTGAACCACAGGTAGTTGGTCGGCCGCGACGTGAAGTTGTAGTTCATCGACGTCACGCGCGCGGTGAGATCCGCGTTCGTCCGGTCGAGCGTCGGCGACACGAGCGCCGTGTTGCTGGTGAACGGCAGGAGCGGCGTGTTGTTGGTGATGTTGCTGATCGAGAGATACCCGGTGGCGCGGCTGTGCGCCGGCAGGTTGATCGCGGCGAGCGCGCTGCCGGTGTTGACGTTGTTGTTGGGCGCGCCGGCCAGGCGACCGAACGCCGGGCCCGCGGTGGGCGAATCCGAGACGCGCAGCGGGTTGTCGACGCTGAGCGACGGGAGGTTGTTGCGGAAGAACGATCCGTCGTAGCCCAGCTTCGCGAGGCCGCGGTCGTTCGACCACTGCATCGACGCGCCGAACTCGGTGGTCCGCTGATCGAGCGGCGCCGCAAACTCGCTCGCGACCGCGCCGCTGATCCCGTAGCTGATGGCGTACGGCTGCGCGCCCGTCCGGTCCGAGTTCCGGAAGAACACGCTGAAGTCGACGCTCTGCGTCGCGTTGTAGATCAGGTTGAAGGCCGCGTTGTTGCGCTTGGCCTGAAGATCGAACACCGATCCGGTGGTCACGGCGTTGACCAGCGACGTCGTCTTGTTCTGCAGCCCCGTTTGCAGGCTGTCAGGCAGCACGAGGACGCCGGGCGAGGTCGAGCTGTAGAGGGTCTGCGTGTCCTGGCTGTAGAACAACGGCACCTGGTTCCAGTCGAAGGTCGCCTTCACGTTGCCGTAGTTGTTGTACGCCGCCGAGAAGCTCTGATCGCGGTAGCCGATGTGGTTCGCTTCGAACCTGAAGCGGTACTCGCTGGTGTCCTTCGAGAACTTCATCAGGTCGATCGTCCCGCCGTCGCGCATGTCGCGATAGCGCTGGAACCGCGCCTGATCCGAGTCGCTGCCGAAGGTCGTCGTGCGAAGCCCGAAGTCGATCTGGTTGACCAGCGGAATGTCCGGAATGCCGGTCGACACGGCCGTCTTCGGCACGTCTTTCTGTTCGTTCGGGTCGCCACCCGATGGTTCCTGCGCCCTCACTCCTGCAGCCGTCAGCAGGAGTGCGGCGGCCATGACGAGATGTCTGGTGCGCATGTTCATCCTCCTGCCGCTACCGAAGGAAAAAGTTGCCCGCGGGGCTGTTCGTCCCGTGGATCTGTGAATGACAGTTGACGCAGCCGCGTCCCACGAGCCGGTTGCTCGCGCTGGTCAGCTGCACGCCGTCGTAGATGGTCGCCGGGTGCCGGCTGCTGATGTGGCAGCGCTGGCAGAGCATCGGCGCCTTCGCGACGAGCATGCGGTCGTTGTTCGACCCGTGCGGATCGTGGCAGCTCGCGCAGTTCTCGCGGCCGGCCGAGTGCTCCCAGAGGAACGGGCCGCGCTTCTCGGCGTGGCAGCTGGTGCACGCTTCGTTGAGCGAATTGCCCGTCTTCAGCATCCGCACGTTGGTCGATCCGTGCGGGCTGTGGCAGGACGTGCATTCCATCTTGCCTTCGCGCAGCGGCATGTGCCCCGACTTCTTGACCTTCATCGCTTCCTGTTTGTGGCAGGTCTCGCAGGTCTGCGTGGCGGACACGGTCTTGAGCTGCGCTTTCTCGGACTTGAAGCTGTGGACGCTGTGGCACGAGGTGCACGACACGTTGCGCGCGTCGTGCATGCTGCCCTGCCACTCGGCGTGCGCGCCCTTGCTGTGGCACGTCAAACACGTGGCGTTCACGTCGCGCGGTGACAGCGCGGCGAAGACCTTGATCTTGGACTTCTCGCCGCTGTCGACATGCGCCTGGCCCGGGCCGTGGCACGACTCGCAGGTCTGCCCGTTCTTCGCGGCCGGCGTGCGCGAATCCTGCGACTTGCCGTGCAGCGACTTGTGCATGCCTTCGCTTTGCGATTGGTGACAGTTGGCGCAGGTGTCGTCGCCCACGTAGCCCGTGGTTTGCGCGCCTGTCGAGGACGTGGTGGACGCTGCGTTCGCGCGTGCGGCCGCACCGTTCGGTTGCCCGGTGGCGGCGTGACCGCTGGCGGCGGCCACCCCGATCGCCATCGTGCACACAAGCGCGAATGCGGTCACCAGCCATCTCGCCGGGGAACCGTCATTTCGTCTGGACATGATGAAAACGCTCCCGTGTTGAATGCCGTCGACTATCCGGCAAGATGGCCGGATGGTCAGACGGGAGTGCACGGGAGGTGCCAGCGCCGGGGCTGAACGCTGAGGAAATACGCGCAGGGAACAGAGCACTAAGAGCTTAACGCTCCACTCTGTGGGGAGCTTTCAGCTCTCAGCTATCAGCTGACAGCTGTGACCCGCGTCGCGAAGGCGCTGGAGCCCACGAAGAAAATGCTTTCAGCTCTCAGCTATCAGCTGACAGCTGTGACTGACAGCTGTCATCCGACTC
The DNA here is from genome assembly GCA_020073005.1 of Terriglobia bacterium. Classification (GTDB taxonomy): domain Bacteria; phylum Acidobacteriota; class Vicinamibacteria; order Vicinamibacterales; family CAVVIG01; genus SRVP-36. Next base: position 79,051 of record JAIQFX010000007.1, read on the forward strand.
ATTCGATCTTGTGGCAGGTCTCGCAGTCCTGACCGATCGTCTTCCCGTCCTTCGCCTTGTGATTGTCGTCGTGGCAGCGGAAGCAGCCCGGGAAATCCATGTGGCCGATGTTGTTGGGGTAGGTCCCGAACTGCACGTGCATTTCGGGGAACACGTTGCGCCGGTACGCGCGATCCGTGGCGGCGACGGCTTTCTCCACATCCTGCCGCCGCGTCATGTACACATCCGAGAACTGCGTCCGGTAAAAATCCCGCAGCGCGCGGGAAATTCCCTCCGTCGCGGCGTCCTGCGTCGCGTACGAGGCCTTGAGCGCCTTGACGGTTTCGCGGCGCACGAACGGCAGCGTCTTGGGCACCTCGTCGCGCGACATCATCTCGTTGACGGCGCGCTCTGGCGTCGCGGCCATCGGATGGCTCGGCCGGTTGTGACAATCCATGCAGTCCATCCGCCGCCGCTCGCCCTTGGCGAGTTGATCGGGCGTCGTGCCCACGGCGGTGTACTCGCGGACGTTGCCGAAGCGATCCTTCACGCGCACCCACGGAATCACCTGGCGCTTGTCGTCGGTCGCGATGTACTCGACTTCGTTGGCGACGTTCATGTGCCAGTGGATGCCCTGCGCGATGCCCAGGCGCTCGCTGCCGCCGCCGACGTGCACTTGAATCGTCGTCACCGACTCGGTGTTCTTCTCGTCCTCGCCGTACTCGAAGACGCGGCGGATCTTGTCGCCGTGGAATTTCTCCGGCCAGTGGCACTGCTCGCAGACCTCGCGCGCCGGACGCAGGTTCTGCACGGGCGACGGAATCGGCCGCGAGTACGTGTTGAGCGTGACGGCGAACACCTGGCGCGTGCCGGACACTTTCGAGCGCGCGAACCACGACGCGCCGGGCCCGATGTGGCACTGCACGCACGTCACGCGCGAGTGCGGGCCGTCCTGATACGCGATGAACTCGGGCTGCATCACGCCGTGGCAGACCTGCCCGCAGAACTGCACCGAGTCCATGTACTCGACGCCGCGGTACGCGGCGAGCGACACGATGACGATGTTGGCGAGCGTGAGCGCGAAGATCAGGATCGTCGCGCGCCGCTGCAGCGGATCGTTCAGATCGAGCCTCGGCCAATGGAGCTCGTTGGCGGGCCGGCCGCGGTGGCGCCGCCGGCGCTCGAGCCACACGCCGAGGGGAATGAGCGCGAGGCCGAAGAGGAACACGCCCGGCAGAATGAGAAAGAAGATGATGCCGCTGTACGGGTTCGTGTGCAGTCCGAAGAGATCGGCGAGGAAGACGACGAGGAACACGACGGCGCTGACGGTCGTCAGCACGATGCCAGCGACGGCAACGGGGCTTCGCAACGGACGCAGGTCTCGAGCCATTCGGCGGTGTCTCCGCGGTGAAGGCTTCCGGGCGAGTTTACAGCAGGACCGCGTACAGGATGAGGCCGATCAGCCCGATGCCCAGCGTCAGGCCGATGGTCCCCACTACCCAGCCGCGCGTGACTGCCGCGGCCTCTGGTGCGGCCGCGCCGCACGAGGCCAGCGTTCCCGCCTGCAGCAACCGATCGTATTCCGCGGCGCGCTCGTGACGCAGGTCGTCCACGGGCATCGTGCCCGTGAAGATCACGAGGTCCATCGGAAATTTTTCAGGCCGTAGGTGTCCGTTGAAGAAGTGCACGACGAAGATGAAGCCGATCGCGAGCGACGCTTCGGCGCCGTGCACGAAGAGCGCGATGTTGAACATCCACCCCGGCAGAATCCGCGAAGCGGCGACGGGGAACCAGAGGATGAGGCCCGCGGCGCCCATCAGCGCCGTGCCCCAGAGGACGGCCCAGTAGTCGAACTTCTCCCAGTACGTGAAGTGCTCGAACTTCGGCCGCGGGCCGAGGCCGGCGAACCATTTCATCATCCCGAAGAAGTCGACGACGTCCCGCGGCTGCGGCACCATCGAGTTCGGCCCCCAGAAGAGCCCCGTCTCGCCGCGGACGAAGGCGCGCCAGAATACGTCGCCCACGTGCCAGACGACGGCGCCGAGCAGCGCCGCGCCGAAGACGCGGTGCACGAGCCCCGCGCCGTGGAAGCCGCCGAACAGGCTCGCGAGCAGCTGCGCCCACGCGGCTTCGCTGAACAGCAGCGGCAGCCCGGTCGCCGCGAGGCCGAGGAACGTCGTCATGATGACGACGTGCAGCCAGCGCGTGCGCGCGTCGAAGCGCCGCACGTGTGCGGGCGCGGGCGCCGGCGCGGGCCCCGCCGCGAATGGCGCTACGGGCGCGCGGCGATCCTGGAGCTCCGCCTGTTCCAGCGTCACGGTCGTCATCGCCCTCTCTCCTTGCCATTCCGCCTCGAGCGCCAGAACCACAGCAGGCTGTGCAGGCCGAAGAAGCCGAAGCAGCCCGGGATCAGCACCCAGTAGAACCGGTTCGCCCACCACAGGATCGCGCCGCGCTTGTAGTTCTGCGGGTCCGGATGCGGGTCGTACTTCACGAAGCGCTCGTTCGAGCCCGCGTGACACTTGCCGCACGTCGCGACCAGATGCCCGGACGAGATCGTCGACGCCGGGTTCGAGGCCGGCAGGATGTCGTGCGCGCCGTGGCAGTCGGCGCACGCGGCGACGCGCGTCGAGCCGAGCTGATTGACCTTCCCGTGGAACGTGCGCTCGAAGGAGGCGACGACGCCCGCATGGCACGTGCCGCATTCAGCGGTGAGGCCGAGCCGCCAGGCGGTCGTGTCGGCGCGCTGAATCGTGTGGGCCGTGTGGCAGTCCGAACACACGGGCGCGTTGGACTGGCCCTTCTTGAGCGCGACGGCGTGGATGCCGGCGTCGTACTTCTGCTTGATGCCCGCGTGGCACGAGCCGCACGTCGACGGGATGTTCGCGCGCGCGACGCGCGACGCGGCGTCGGTCTTCTTCAGGATGTCGTGGCGGCCGTGGCAGTCCGCGCACGCCGGCGCGGCGGCGGTCAGGCCGGCCTTCTCCTTCGCCCACGCGTGAATGCTGTCGTGGTACTTGGAGCCGATGTCGTCGTGGCAGCTCGCGCATGCGACCTTCGCGAGCGTGTCGGTGTGCGGAAACTCGGTGAGCTTCGCGAGATCGGCGTGGCAGTCGACGCACGCCATCGGGCCGTGCGTCGATCCCTCGAAGCGCTTCGCGTCGACCGCGATCGTGCGGCCGTCGGCGCGTTTCGCGTCGGCGTCGCCGTGACAGGCGAGGCAATCTTCGTTCGCCGGAGGTTTGGGAGCGGCCTGGGGAGACTGTCCGGCAGCGGCGGCCGTGGAAATCAGGCCGACCGCTGCCACAGTGAGGGCGAACCGAGTCCACATACGTCGAGTCTCGGCGCTCGCGGCACGCACTGGCGACGCTGCTACTTCAGCGACGTCAGATACGCCACGAGCGCATCCACGTCATCTTTGGGCAACGCGTAGGCTTTCATGTCCGGCTTCCGCGTGGTCTTCATCTTCGCGGTCATGCCTTTCGCGTCGGTGATCCAGTTGCGGATCTCGTCGGCGGATCGCTTGCTGCCGACCGAATCCAACGCGCCCTTCGCATTGCCCTTCCCGGCGACGGAATGACAGAGCGAACATTTCTGATCCGCGTAGACCTTCTCGCCTTTCGCCTTGGCGTCTTCCGCCGACGCGAAAGAAGCCACTCCCGCACACAACATGACTGCCAGCACGAGTGATCGCATTGCTCGAACCCCCTGCCCGCTCGACTCAGCAAGGCGCTTGCCAGACCATTTGATGCCCAGAAAGGACAGTCCAGCTGTTCATCGCCGCATATCGACGCCGGGAATCCGGCAGCACAAACGCCCGCGCGCGAAGATCTGGAGAAGCCCTAACGGACGTGAGGGCTGAGGGCCGGGCTCCTACGGCCCCAAGCGGGCGCCGGCCGCCAACATCGTCATCTCGGCACGCGTCGACGGAGATCGGTGAACCAGTTCTCGACGAGCGCGATCTCGTGGAGCGACTCGGGTTCGGCTGGCAGAATCATCGCGAAGCGCCGACCGTCTGGAGCGACGTCGAAGTCGATGCCGGTTCCACCGCCCAGCCCGACCCCGCCCGTCATGTACGGACCTTTGAACAGGGGACGGCCGCGGGTGGCGGTCAGTTCTCTTCCAGTGCCGATCTGGATGGCCATCATTTGATCGGCGTTGCGATAGAACAGCGTCCGGCCGTCTCGTGACCAGATGACGGCGTCCCCACCGCCGGTGGAGATTTGCCGTTTCGCGCCCGCATCGGGAAATTGCCTCAGGTACACCTCATTCCGTCCTGATTCGCTGCTGACGTATGCGATCCATCGCGAATCGGGAGAGAGCTGCGGATGCGACTCATCGAACCGCGTCTGCAGAAACGGCTGCGCCGCCTGGCCTGATTCCCGGTTCAGCATCCAGACATCAAAGCCCGTACTGGGATCCCGTTGCGTGAACAACAGCAGGCGACCATCTCGAGACCACGAACCAGGCTGTTGTGCGAAGTTGCTCGTCGTCAGTCTGCGCACGTCGCCCGTGCCGTCGGCTGCCTGCAGGAAGAGACCAGGCTGACCGTCGCGGTTCGACCCGAACGTGACGTATGCGCCGTCGGGCGTCCAGATCGGATAATTGTTGTCCCATGCAAACGTCAGTCGCGTGAACGCGCACGCCGCCAGGTCGCAGGCCCACACATGATTCGTGGCTCCGTCTACTGCGACCGCAAGCCGACCCCCGTCAGGCGACAGGCGCACGTACACGTACCGGCGGCGCTCATCCGAAATGGCTTCTGCTCGTCCGTCGCGATCGACCCACACGAGCTGCCGTTCGGGACTCGGCGCTCCGCCTGCCGCGTAGATCAGCGAGCCCTCATCCGACACGCTGAAATTCGCGGTTCCGGTCGCCGATATCGTCGACACGTGCTCCACAACGGAGACCGGCGTCCCGTTGACACGCAGTGTCGCCAGATCGAACGGCCCGGCCAGCAGCGAGCCCGCGCGACCGTAGATCAGCTGGCCGCTCGTCGCGTACCGCGCGTCGGTCGCGTGTCACGCGCTCGATAGACCTCGCCCATCCCTCCGGCGCCGAGCGGCGCAAGGATCTCATACGGGCCGAGATGAACGCCCACGGAGACCGGCACGAACTTGTCTTCGTTGTCTACTGCGCGGGTCCTCCGACCAACGACCAACGACTAACGACTAACGACTAACGACCATCCATCAGCCGCGAATCGCGCGCTGCACGAGGTTGCGCGTCAGCGCCACCTTGTACGTGTTGTGGCGCAGCGGTTGCGCGCCCTTGATGGCGAGTTCGCCGGCGAGCGTCGCCGTGGCCGCGTCGCGCGGCTTCCCGCGCACGGCGTTCTCAACCTCATGCAGCCGCCTCGGCCGCGCCGCGACGGCGTTCACGACGAGCCGGATGTCGCGGATGATGCCGTTCGACATCTTCATCGCCGTGGCGATGTTGACGAGCGGAAAGTCCCACACCTTGCGATCCCGCACCTTCTCGAATTGGAAGTGGGCGCCGGCCCACGTCGCCGGCACGCGAATCGCCGTCAGGAGGTCGCCCGCGTCCAGGATTGTCATCCGCGTGATGTCGATGTCGGGTCCGAGGAAGTAGTCCTCGGCCGCCACGACCCGTTCCCCGCGCGACGACCGCACGACCATCTGCGCGTCGAGCGCGACGAGCGCGGGCGCGGTGTCCGACGGGTTGACGGCCACGCAGCGATCGAGATCGAAGATCGCGTGCTCGCGGTTGACCGCCGTCGGGGTGTCCGCGAAGCAGGAATTGCCGCCCGCGCGGTAGCACGTCCACCCGCTGCGGTAATACCAGCAGCGCGTCGACTGCGAGACGTTGCCGCCGAGGGTGCCCTGATTGCGGATCTGCGGCGAGCCGACGGCGCCCGCCGCGCGGGCCAGGACGGCGAACTGCGACTGCACGATCGGATGGCGCGCGATCTCGGCGAGCGTCGTCATCGCGCCGATCTCGAGTCCGCCGCCCACCTCGCGGATCCCCTGGAGCTCCGCGATGCCGCCGAGATCGACGAGCGCCGCCGGCTGGACGACGCGATCCTGGAGCGCGTCGAACGTGTCGAGGCCGCCGCCGAGGATCCGCGCGGCCGCGCCGTGGCGACCGATGAGCGCGAGCGCCGCGTCCACGCTCGTCGGCTGGAACAACTCGAACGACGGCATCGAGCCGCGAATGACAGCCATTCCTAATTCCTAATTCCTAATTCCTAATTCTGATGACTGCGGGCACCTACACGTGAAACGCAAGCGCCCCGCGCGCCGGCTTTCCGCCCGCTTCGAACGACGCCAGCACGCTGTCCGCCATCACCGGCGTCCGCCGGAAGGCATCGTCGCCCAGCGCGTCGACGAGCGCGTTCACGACCGCGCCGTACGCGGCGCCGACCGGCGGCTCGCCGACGCCCCGCACGCCGACCGGCGTCTCCGGATCCGGGAGATTCACCGCCGCCCACTGGAACCGCGGCGCGTCGAGCAGCGACGGCGGCTTGCTGTGATAGAAGCGCCGGGCGAGCGCCAGTCCGTAGTGCCTGTCGTACACCCACCGGTGGCCGATGGCGTGCGCCATGCCCAGCAGCGAACCGCCGTAGGTCTGCCCCTGACAATTGCGCGGGTGCAGCACCGTGCCGACATCGACCACTGCCGTGTAGTCGACGACGGCGAACTCGCCGGTCTCGACGTCGACTTCCACCTCGGCGAAGCCGGCGACGAACGACATCGTGTCGCCGTCGTGCTTGAACGTGTCCTTCGCCACGCCCATCAGGCCGCGGCCCGCGAGCGCGGTCGCCGACGCCTTCGTCATCGCGTTGATCTCCGAGGGCAGTTCGTGGCCGTCGTACGCGCCGCCGAGATCGATCGCGCGTTTCGCCGCCTGCGCGAACGTGAGGCCCCGGCCGGGTGCGCCGGTGCGGTAGACACGCTCCCCGCCGACCGTGTAGTCCTCGGCGCGGCCGCCGAGATCCTTGGCGGCGATCTCCTGCAGCTTGCGCTTCGCGTCCAGACCCGCCGCCCAGTTCGCGCGCGTGTGCGCGTGCGCGGTCTGACTGCCGCCCTGGCTGCAGCTCCACGGCAGGTTCCGCGTCGAGTCGCCCTGCGTGATCACGACCTTGTCCCACGGCATGTCGAGCGCTTCGGCCGCCGCGCGCGTCGTGTCGAAGACCGAATTGGTGCCGAGATGGCCGCAGCCGGACTGGATGTAGAGCTTGCCGTCCGGCTCGATCGTCAGCAGGCCGTCGTAGCCGACCGAGCCGGCCGAGTACGTGCCGACCGCCACGCCGACGCCGCGCACCTTGCTGCCGTGGCGCGTGCCGCTCGCGGCCTTGCGCTCGTGCCAGCCGAACAGGTCGGCGCCTTTGTCGAGGGCTTCCTTGACGAACGCGCTGGTGACGTACCGCCGGCTGCCGTCGCGCTGCGGCGGACCGACCGGCGCCTTGCCGGCCGGCGCGTTGATGCGGTGGATCGCCACCTGATCGATGCCGAGCGTGCGCGCGGCCTTGGAGATGACGAGCTCCATGGCCGGCGCGATCTGCATGCCCGGACCGCGCTGCGAACCGCGCGGTACCGTGTTGGTCAGGACGCCCACGCCGCGGAACCGCATCGCCTTCGGCTGGTAGAGCACGGACGCGAGCCGGGCGCCCGAGCCGTGATCCCCGCGTCCGTACGGCCCGCCGTCGGACACTACGAAGAGATCGATGGCCGTGATGCGGCCGTCCTTCGCGAATCCGACTTTCGCGCGGCCGATCATTCCGGGACGCGACCGGCCGATGTTCATCTCGTCGTCCCGCGTGATCTTCATCATCACGGGCTGCCCCGTCTTCTTCGCGAGCAGCGCCGGAATGGCGACGTGGAGGTACGCGGGATTCTTGCCGCCGAACGCGCCGCCGGTGTACGGGCTGATGAGCACGACCTGCGACGGGCTGATCCCGCAGTAGCGCGCGATCGCTGGAACGCTCTGCGCGAGGCTCTGCGTCGAGCAGTGCATGTAGAGTTTGCCGTTCTGCCAGTACGCCATGGCGCTGCGCGGCTCGAGCGGGATGTGGCTCGTCGTCGGGATGACGAACGACTCGTCGACGACGAGCGCGGCGTCCGTGAAGCCGGCGTCGACGTCGCCGAACGACCACGCGTCGCCGTCGGGCACGGCGCCCGCCGGCAACTGGCCGAGCGCCGCGGCGGCGAAATCCGCGTCGGTCCATTTCAGCTCGACGATCCGGTTGCCCTGCAGGAGCACGTTGCCTTCGCGGCGCGCGTTCGGGCTGCCCGGCCGCAGGCCCTCGAGCGGATCGACGACGAAGGGCAGCGGCTCGAAGTCGATGGCGATGCGCTCGATGGCGGCGACCGCCGTGGGCTCGTCGACGGCGGCGATGGCGAGAATGGGCTCGCCCTCGTAGAGCGGCTCCATCGTGAGGGCGGCTTCGGCCTTCACCAATGTTCCCGCTGGAGCGGCCGCCGCCGGCGTCGGCGCGGCGCCGCCGATCGGCTGTCCGTGCTCATCGACCGCGATCGCGCGTTGTCCCCGGCGGCCGCCTTCGCCGGCCGCGCCGGACCGCGCCGCCGGCGCAGGCGAAGTCCCCGGAGCCGGAGGGGGGCTCGGGGCCGCTGCCACCGGCGGCACGGGAAGATCGTCGGCTGTCAGAATGGCGCGCACGCCGGGCATGGCGAGCGCCGCGCTCGCGTCGATGCGCCGCACGCGCGCATGAGGCATGGGGCTGCCGAGCAGCCGGCACACGAGCATGCCGTCGGCCCGGACGTCCTCGGCGTACTTCGCCTGCCCCGTCACTTTTGCCACGAGATCGGGCGTGATGTAGTTGTGGCCAATCAGTTTGTAGTCGGACACGTCAGCTCCTCCGCGCGTGCTCTGCGGCGCTCATCATGGCCGTCAGGATCTTGTCGTAGTCCTGACAGCGGCACAGGTTGCCCGCGATGCCTTCGGCCAGCTCGTCGCGGGTCGGGCTCGGATTCGTCTTCAGAAAGCCGACCGTCGCCATGATGAAACCGGGCGCGCAGAAGCCGCACTGGAAGCCCTGCTGATCGATCGCGGCCTGCTGCACCGGGTGCAGCGCGCCAGTGGGCGACGCGAGTCCCTCGATCGTCGCGATCTGCCGGCTGCGCACCGAGTGCGTGAGGACCGAACACGAGTAATGTGGAACGGCGTCGATGAGGACCGTGCAGGATCCGCACTCGGCCCGCTGGCATCCGACTTTCGTGCCGGTCAGCCCCAGCCGGTTGCGCAGCGTGAGCGCCAGCGTTTCCTCTTTGGGTACGTCCACGTGCCGGAGCTGGCCGTTGACGTTCAGGGCGAGCAGCCGCTCGGCCGCGCCGGGCGCCGGCGCCTGTCCGAGCGCCGCGCCGCTGTTGCGGAACAGGTAGCTGGCGGCGGAAACCGTGGCGCCGCCTGCGATGGCGCCCTTGATGAAACTGCGCCTCGAAACCATTGGACGACCCCTCTCGTTCGGCAACGGCTGCCGGGCAACCGGCGAAATGACGCGGTGACTGGAGCGGTTGCGGAACTCGTGCAACTGCCGCACCAGCAGCGCACGCCGGAAAACACATCACGATTTTCCAACGTCGCTCGCGCGATCCACGCTCGTGCCGAGATCGCGGCACAGTCGTTGCGAGTCGCATTGGTGCGAGACCGGCAGGCACGCAGAGCAACACACTCTGCAACCTCCGCGTGCCCCGCAGTTGACTGGCTATGCGGAATCCCTTCGCCCGCGACCTCGTGCTTCTCCATCCGCCGGCCATCTATGACTTCCGGACGCGCGAGACGTTTCTCGGCCCCGTCGCCGACGCGGTGCCGTCGACGACGATGTTCGAGATGTACCCGGTGGGGATGACGAGCATCGCCGCCTTCCTCGAGCGGAATCACTACAACGTCGAGATCGTGAACCTCGCGTACCGCATGCTGCGCGATCCGGGCTTCGACGTCGACGCGCACATCCGCCGCCTGTCGGCGCCCGTCTTCGGGATCGATCTGCACTGGCTGCCGCACGTGCAGGGCGCGCTGGGCGTCGCCGAGCTCGTCAAGCAGATCCATCCCGGCAGCCGCATCCTGCTCGGCGGATTGTCCGCCAGTTACTACGACCGCGAGCTGATGCGCTATCCGTTCGTCGACTTCGTGCTGCGCGGCGACTCGACCGAGGAGCCGGCGCGGCAGCTGCTGCAGGCGCTGCGCGAATCGCGTCCGCTCGAGAACGTGGCGAACCTGACGTGGCGGCGTCCCGGCGGCGAAGTCGTCACGAATCCGCTGACGTTCGTGCCCGCCGATCTGGACTACACGGACGTGCCCGCGTACGGCTACCTGCTGCGATCGATGTTCAAGTACCGCAGCCTGCGCAATCTCGTGCCGTGCATCGAATGGCTGCAGTATCCGATCACGCTGCTGCTGAGCGCGCGCGGCTGCACGGAGGACTGCGCCGTGTGCGGCGGCTCGCGATCGGCGTACCGCCGCATCTGCCGGCGCGAGCGGCCGGCGTTCCGGTCGCCCGAGCGGCTCGCGCAGGACGTCAAGACGATCGCCAGCTTCTCGCGCGCGCCGATCTTCATGGTGCACGACCCGCGCATGGGCGGCATGGGGCGCGCGCGCCGCTTCCTCGCCCGAATCGCGGCGATGCGGCCGCGCAACGAGATGATCTTCGAGCTGTACTATCCGGCCAACGACGCGTTCTTCGAGTTGCTCGAGCGCAGCGTGCCGGCGTGGAGTCTCGAGATCACGCTCGAGTCGCCAGACGAGCGCTTGCGGCGCGTCAACGGCAAGTTCCCCTGGCCGAACGCCGTCGTCGAAGCGACGATCGCCCGCGCGCTCGCGCACGGCTGCCGGACGGTCGACGTCTTCTTCATGGTGGGCCTGCCCCACCAGCGCGCCGAGGACGCGCTCGCGACTCCGGCCTACTGCGAGCACCTCATCGAGCGCTTCGGCCGCCGGCTGCGTCCCTTCGTCGCGCCGCTCGGGCCGTTTCTCGATCCCGGCAGCCGCGCGTTCGAGCAGCCGGAGTTCGGCTACCGCCACCTGTGCCCGACGCTCGAGGATCACCGGCGCGCGCTGCTCAACAGCGGCTGGCAGCACATCCTGTCGTACGAGACCGACGCGATGACGCGCGACGAGATCGTCAGGACGACCTACGACGTCGCCGAACGGCTCAACGAGATCAAGTACCGGCATCACGTAATCGACGACGCGACGTTCAGCGGCGTCGAGATGCGGCTGCGCGCCGCGCGCGCGCTCCTGGCCAGCGGCGCCGGCGCCGATGCGCTCAGTCACGCCGCGTTCGCGCTCGCGAACCACGGCACGATGTTCGGCGACGACGAGCTGAAGTGGCCGGTCCGCCACGGCTTCCGCGTGGGCACGACGCTGCTGAAGAGCCTCGCGGCGGGTCTGCTGAATGAAGTGGGAAACACCGCGGCGCGCCTGGCGGGACGATACGACATCGCGCCGGCACCATAGAGTCCTGGCATCGCTCGAACAAAGCCCGACCTGGACTGACGGGAATCCGGCAGCCTCGAACGCAAGGGTTTAGAGAGGGCAATGAACGTGCCGCGGACGCGGTTTTGCAAGGATCGCCGGACATGCCCCTGCCTCCCCTGGAACACATCACCTATGGACCAGTGCGCAGCCGCCGGCTGGGCGTGTCCCTGGGCGTGAACCTCCTGCCGCCCGGCGGGAAGGTCTGCAACATGAACTGCGCGTACTGCCAGTACGGGTGGACGCGGGGCGCGGCGCGGTACCGGGGTCAGGGCACGGGATGGCCGACGGCGCAGGCGGTCGAAACCGCCGTCTCCGAGCGGCTGCTGCGCGCGGCCGAACGCAACGAGATGATCGACAAGCTGACGGTCGCCGGCCACGGCGAGCCGACGCTGCACCCGGAGTTCGACGACGTCACCGCGCGGCTGTGCGCCGTGCGCGACCGGATCGCCCCGCGCCTGCCGATCGCGATCCTCTCCAATTCGACGACGGCCGGCTGGCCCGAAGTGCGGCGCGGGCTCGAGCGGTACGACGAGCGCTACATGAAGCTGGACGCCGGCGACCCGATCACCTACGCGCGCGTCAACGGCGCGGCCGGCCCGGGATCATCGGTCGAGCAGGTCATCGACGCGTTGCGGGCGCTGCCGCCGATCACGATCCAGGCGATGTTCGTCACCGACGCCAACGGCGAGATCGACAACTCGACCGAGGGCGCCGTCGAGGACTGGCTGCGGGCGCTCGAATGCGTGGGGGCCGGGCGCGTCCATATCTATACGCTGGATCGGGCGCCGGCGCTCTCCTCGCTGCGGCCGGTGTCGGCGCGGCGCCTGCGCGAGATTGCGGGGCACGTGCGCAGGGCCGGCATGATCGCGGAAGTGTTTGCGAAAAAGAAGTGAGAGGCGGGCGTGGGCCGACATCGCGTCGGCGTGCGGGACCCGGCCCGACATGACCGCTCGGCCGAAGCCTCGCGCTACATAGGAGGTGACACGTCCAGACGACGGGTCTATCATCTGGGCGAACAGGTTCCGTGCGCGCCACCTCCGCCCGCCGACCGTTAACCGCACTTCTGGTAGCCGTCACGCTGACGACCGCCGGGGCCACGTTCGCCGCGTACGCGCAGGGCCAGGATCCGAACTGGCGCCCGCGCATCTGGGTCGGCGGCGGCGGCGGGTACGGCCGCTTCCGGCGCTCGCCGCCCGCCCAAATGGGGCGCGGCGGCCAACTTCGACGGCTCGTTCAACTACTGCCGCGCGTATTACACCAGCAACCGGCCCGAGGCCGGCGGCAGCGGCTGGGACACGGACTTCCCCGGCGCCGACAACAACTTCTCCGTCCGCCTCGCGGAGTTGACGCACGTCCGCATCAAACTGCAGCCGGACGATCAGCCCGACTACGTCGTGCTCCGCATCACCGATCCGCTGATCGCGAAGTGCTCGGTGCTCCACTTCGAGGACGCGGGCACGGCGATCCTGAGCGACGAGGAAGTGCTCGCGCTGCGCGCGTATCTGCTGAAGGGCGGATTCGTGACCGTCGACGACTACTGGGGAACCGCGGCGTGGAACCAGTGGGCCGAAGAGATCGGCCGCGTCCTGCCGCCGTCCGAGTATCCGATCTTCGACATCCCCGTCGACCATGCGATCATGCACACGCTCTACGACGTGAAGGAAGTCGAGCAGGTGTCGAACATCCGCTTCTGGATACAGACCAACGGCGGCGTGTCCGAGCGCGGCTCCGACAGCCCGCACGTCAACTTCCGCGGGATCGCCGATCAGAACGGCCGGCTGATGGTCGTCATGACGCACAATACCGACATCCCGGACACGTGGGAGCGCGAGGGCGAGAGCAAAGAGTACTTCGACAAGTTCTCGCCGAACGGCTACGCGATCGGCGTCAATACCGTGTTGTACGCGCTGACCCACTGACCGCCGGCGTCCCCCGCCTTGAACCCTGAACCCTGAACCCGGTACCCTGAACCCGCGCATGACTCCCTCACAGCCCGCTACCGAAGTCGTCGAGGCCGAAGGCCACCTGATCGACTCGCAGTTGATGAACGCGATGTTCGACACGGTCGTCCGGCACGACGGCGCGTTCGAGGTCCTCGAATTCCGGATCGGCCGGACCAACGACGAGCCGTCGTTCGTGTCGATGCGCGTCACGGCGTCCGGCACGCCGGCGCTCGATTCGCTCCTCGCCGAGCTGGTGACGCTGGGCTGCCGCGTCGCGCGCGCGGAAAACGCGCACGTCGTACCCGCCGATCGCGACGGCTGCGCGCCGGAAGACTTCTATTCCACGACGAATCACCAGACGTCCGTCCGGCTGAACGGCCAGTGGGTGACGGTCGAGCGGCAGCGGATGGACGCGGTGATCGTCGTCGAGAAGGGCGCGGGCGGCACGGACCGTGCCGTCTGCCGCAAGCTGCGCGAGATTCGCAAGGGCGACGCCATCGTCTGCGGCGTCCACGGGATCAAGATCGTTCCCGAGTTCCAGGCGCGCGATCGCCTCGGCTTCGCGTTCATGAGCAACGAGGTCTCGTCGGAGCGCCGCGTCGAAGTCGGCGTCGCGCGGATCGCGGACATGATGCGCGCGGCGAAGAAGGCCGGCGATCGGATCGCGTTCGTCGCCGGGCCAGTCGTCGTGCACACGGGTGGCGGATCGTACTTCTGCGAGTTGATCCGCAATGGCTACGTGGACGTGCTGCTCGCGGGCAACGCGCTCGCCGTCCATGACGTCGAGCAGGCGCTCTACGGCACGTCGCTCGGCGTCGATCTCGAGACCGGCCGCGCGATCGAGGGCGGCCACCGCCACCACATGCGCGCCATCAACGCGATCTATCGCGCAGGCGGCCTGCGAAAGGCGGTCGAGTCCGGCGTACTGAAGTCAGGCGTGATGTACGAGTGCGTCAAGCGCAACGTGGACTTCGTGCTGGCGGGAAGTATTCGAGACGATGGCCCGCTGCCGGACACGATCATGAATCTGGTCGAGGCGCAGGATCGCTACACGGCCGCGCTGCAGGGCGTGAAGCTGGTGCTGGTGCTGTCGACGATGCTGCACGGGATCGGCGTCGGGAACATGCTGCCGGCGTGGGTCCGGCTGGTGTGCGTGGATATCAATCCCGCCGTCGTCACGAAGCTCGCGGACCGCGGCTCGTCACAGACGATTGGCGTCGTCACCGACGTCGGAGGATTCTTGCACCATCTGGCTGGTGCGTTGAAGGAGAACTAGGGTTCAGGGTTTAGGGTTTAGGGTTCAGAGGGTCCGTGGGGACTATCAACATCAAAGTATGCAGCGAGCAGCTTGGATTTTGGCCCTTTCGTTGGGATGCGCGACTCCGAACGGCATTCGGCATGCTGAGAAGCCCCTAGCAATGGCTTTGGAGGACACGACTACACTTCGAGTTGGTGACGTAGCGGTGCTGCACATTCCTTCAGGCAGGCGGTATTTGCGTTCGGCTAATGGTGCTTGGCGTGATGTACTCGCTCTGGTCAAACAATCGGGACGAGACGTGACGTTTCGCGCGGTACGCCCGGGATTGGGCGTAATTGTTATCAGCCCCAATGTGCCGGACGGGGAATGCGTCAGCTGTGCAACCCTCCACTATTTCGTTAAGGTTGTTTCGCGGAATGACCCTATCCCCTTTTTGAAGCAGCCCACTACCGGTTCAGAATTCGAAGCGACAGCGGTGTCACTCGCAAGCCGCCCCTGAGCGCGCCGACTGGAACCGTTGCCGGAAGGCGCGCGCGGACCGCGATCGCGATTACTCGATCACCCGATTACTCGATTACCCAATTCGGCGTTCTTCAGACTGGCTTCCCGGCGCGCGAATGGTGGCGCTGCGAGTGATTCCGCTGTCGCGGAGGATCGCTCGGCCAAGAGCCGCGCGCTGCGAATCATAGTCCGGCTGAAGCCGGACGCCACTGATCAAGATCGGAGATCGCGGCCCTGAAAGGGCCGCGCTACGAGACTCCCGACTCCCGACTACCGACTAACGACTCGTCCGGCGCCGAGTGCGTTCTGGATCCCGGCGCGCAGCCCTTCAGTCGGACTCTCGACGCCGACGAGAATCTTTCCGTCGCTCACCGCGACGTCGTACAACGCGTTCTCGCGCGTCGGGATCTTCGCCGTGATGAACAGCGTGACGACCGTCGCGAGGATGCCGCCGAGCATCGTCAGCTCGAACATGACGATCAGGTTCGGCCACCACGACACGATCGGCATGCCGCCGGTCTGCAGCGGCCACGCCAGCTCAGTCATCCGTGTCAGCCAGGTCCCGAATGCCAGCCCGAGCGCCCCGCCGCCGCCGGCGATCCAGTAGAGCCACGTCGCCTTGTCGCGGTGGCTGAACTCGTACTCCTCGATCGGCTCGGACGAGATGACGACGATCTCCTTCTCGGGCACACCCGCCTTGCGCAGGCTGTCCACCGCCTTCTGCACCTCGTCCGGTTCGCTGTAGAGCGCGTAGAGAACGCTCACGGATTGGTCCTCAGGATCGCGTGTTCTTTGACCTGCGCCGCGGTCTCGATCGGGAACGGATGCTCGCCGACCTTCAGCTCCCAGATCGAAATGATCGGCACGAGCTTCGAGAAGATCGTGTAGAGCAGCCCCATCGCCGCGAACGTGGAGATCATGATCATGATCTCCGGTGGGCCCGGACGATAGCTCCCCCACGAGTACGTGAGGTACTTGTGGCTGAGCGTCGGCACGATGATGAGGAACCGCTCCAGCCACATGCCGACGACGACGGAGCAGGACGCGATGACGCAGCCGGTGACCGTGCGCAGCTTCCTCAAGGAGAGGATCGGGAACGGAATGACGAAGTTGCAGACGACCATCAGCCAGTAGAGCGGCGAGTAACCGCCATCCTGCGTGGCCCAGAAGACGTTCATCTCGCTCGTGCCGTTGCCGTACCAGGTCGTGAGCCGCTCGGCGAAGACGAAGTACGCCCACAGCAGGCTCATCATCAGGAGCAGCTTGCCGAGATTCTCGAAGTGCACCGGATGGAGGTAGTCCTCGAGGTGCAGGAACTTGCGCAGCGCCGCCATCGCGATGATCAGCGCCGCGATGCCGCTGAAGATCGCGCCGGCCACGAAGTACGGCCCGAAGATCGTCGAGTGCCAGCCGGGCACGGGCGCCATCGAGAAGTCGAACGAGACGATCGTGTGGACGGAGACGGCGACGGGGATGATGGCGATCGCCATGATCTGCATCGCCGATTCGAGGCGATGCCACTGCTTCGTCGTCCCCTGCCATCCGAGCGCGAGCGCGCCGTAGAACTTCCTCCGAAAGCCCGTCGTCTTGTCGCGAACCAGCGCGAAGTCCGGAATCATCGGCAGCAGGAGGAACAGCACGCTGCCCGTCAGGTACGTGCTGATCGCGAAGAAGTCCCAGACCAGCGGCGACCGGAAGTTCGGCCAGATGAGCCGCTGATTCGGGTACGGCACCAGCCAGAAGAAGAGCCATGGCCGCCCGAGATGGATGATCGGAAACATGGCGCCGATCATCAGCGCGAACGCCGTGATCACTTCGGCGCACCGCGTCACGGGACGCCGCCAGCCGGCGTTGACGAGACGCAGGATCGCGGAGATCAGCGTGCCGGCATGGCTGATGCCGATCCAGAACACGAAGTTCGTGATGTAGAAGCCCCAGAAGACGGGCCACCGCTTGCCGCTCTCGCCGAAGCCGTTCCAGATCTGGTACATCCACGCGATTCCGCCCATGAGCACGATGCCGCCGAGGACGGCGACGAGCAGGAAGAATCGCCAGGACGTGTGGAGCAGCGGCCTGAGCAGATCGTCGGTGATCCGCTTCGCGGTGGCTTCCTTCATACCTGGGTCTGCCGCGCGAGATAGGTGACCTTGGGCAGCGTGCCGAGCTCCTCGAGCAGTTTCGCGCCGCGCGTGGACCGCGAGAGGCGCGACACTTCACTTTCGGGATCGTTGAGATCGCCGAACACGAGCGCCTTCGCCGAGCAGGACTGCACGCACGCCGGCTCGATCTCGCCGTCCTTCAGCTCGCGCTTCTCCGCTTTCGCGTCGATCTCGGCCGCGCTGATCCGCTGCACGCAGAACGTGCACTTCTCCATCACGCCGACTTCGCGCACCGAGACGTCGGGATTCAGCTGCAGGTGCAGCGGCCTGGGCCACTTCGGGTTGTAGAAGTCGAAGAAGCGCACGTTGTACGGGCAGGCGTTCGCGCAGTAGCGCGTGCCGATGCAGCGGTTGTAGACCTGCGCGTTCAGCCCCTCGTCGGTGTGATGGCTCGCATAGGTCGGACAGACGGGCTCGCACGGCGCCGCGTCGCACTGCTGGCACATGACGGGACGGAACTTCAGGCGCACGTCCGGGAAGTCGCCTTCCCAGTAGCGCTCGACGCGAATCCAGTGCATCGCCCGGCTCTTCGCCGCCTGCACGTCGCCGACGACGGCGATGTTGTTTTCCGCATGACACGCGGTCACACACGCGCCGCATCCGGTGCAGCGATCGAGATCGACGGTCATTCCCCAGCGATGTGGCATCGGTACCCTCAGGTATTGACCACTGAGGACACGGAGGAAGAAACCCGGTTGGGTACGTACACCAGATTCCTACTTCCGTGTCCCCCGTGTCCTCCGTGGTTTGTCTTCGTCATCGTTCCTGCCGCCGCCCCTCGAACGGGTTCTCTCGCATTTCGCCGGCGAACAGAATCAGCCGTCCGTCGTTGCCGCCCGCGCGGGTGATCTTCACGCGCGTCGCGGCCCAGGCGAGCGCGCCCGTCTCGGATTCCGTCAGCGGCGCCAGAATCCCGATCGGGTTCACGCCGCGCTTGCTCGCGTAGCGCGTGAAATTCTCATGCCCCTGCCCGACCGGCATCGCGACGACGTCCTCGGCGATGCCCGGGAAGACCACGACCGGCGCCTGCAGCGTGCCTTGCGACGACGTGATGTCGACGATGTCGCCGAGCGCGACGCCGAGCCGCTCGGCGGTGCGCGGGTTGATCTCGATCCAGCTGCTCCACATGCCCGACGTCAGCGGGTCCGGCATTTCCTGCAGCCACGGCAGGTGCGCCGTCGAACCGTCGAGGAACGCCTGCGACGCGTACGGCAGGAAGTGGAACGGGAATCCCGCCGCGTCGCCGTCGAAGCGCGGCGGTTGATACTTGACTGCGGTGGCTGGTGGCTGGTGGCTGGCGGCGGACTCCCGACTCCCGACTGGAGCCTTCAACATCTCTTCGTAGCTCTTCCACGGGAGCGCGACCGGCGACTTCAGCTTCCCCGCGATCTCGATCACGACATCCGGCGTCGAGCGCGTATTGTGCAGCGGCTTCATCGCCGGCCCCGCGACGGTCGACACCGCGTCGAGCGCGCCGGACTCCGGCTGGCTGTCCACCCACGTCTCGAGGAACGAATGGTCCGGCAGGATCAGGTCCGCGTAGAGGCTCGTCTCATCGAGGAAGCTGCCGAAGCTCGCGATGAACGGCACCGTGTCCAGCGCTTCACGGACCTTCCACGCCTTCGGCGATGCGAAGACCGAATTGGCGTCGTCGATGAGCATGACCTTCACCGCCAGACCCGCATCGGCACCTGACTGCGGCGCGGTGGCTGGGGGCCGATGAGGGGTCGCCGGGGACCGGCCCACCCCAGGCGTGAAGAACACACCGCCCGGCTGGTCGACCGCGCCGAGCAGTCCATTCAGAGCGTTCACGGCGAGCGCGTTGAACAGGCCGTTCGTGTGCGCGAGCGGCGCGCCGCCGATCATCGCGACCGACGGCCGGAACTCGACGAGCTCGTGCGCGAGCCGCTCGATGCGCAGCGCGCTGACGCCGGTGATCTTCTCGACGTTCTCCGGCTTGAAGTCCTGCAGACCGCCCGACCAGCCGTCGATCGCCGCGCCCGCGCGTCCGGCCGCGTCTGCCGGCCGCAGTTTGTTTCGCAGAATGATGTGCGCGAGGCCGAGTGCGAGGACGCCTTCCGTGCCCGGCTTCACGGGAACGAACTCGTCGGCGCTCGCGGCCGTCAGCGACATGCGCGGCTCGACGTGCACGAACCTGGCGCGCGTGCCCCCGGAAGCCTGTCGTCCTTGTCTCATGACGCCGTAGCCCGCGTTCTGCGAGACCGGCGAGTTCCAGGTGCCCAGAAAATCCGCGCCGAACGCGAGGACGTAATGCGCGCGCGCCAGATCGAACGTCGGCAGCTGCTCGTGGCCGAAGCTCACCGCGTTGGCGCGGCGGAGGACGTCTTCGGCGAACAGCTCGAAACCGATCGGCGCCGGCGCGCCGAAGCGCGACAGAAATTCGGCGAACAGCTCGAGCCGGCGGCTGCGCCGCGGCCGCGCGAGCAGCACGAGCGACTTCTGATCCTTCGCGTCTGCGAGCGCGTTGAGCTGACCGGTCAGCTCCGCGATCGCCTCGTCCCACGTGACCTCTTTGTACTCGCCCGTGCCCCGCGCGCCCGTGCGCTTCATCGGATGCGTCAGGCGATCGGGGTGATACGTGATCTGGATCGCGGCCTGACCGCGCGGACACAACCCGCCCCGGCTGATAGGGTTCTTCGGATCGCCTTCCAGCTTCTTGGCGACCATCATCTTCACGACGCCGGCCTGCCCGTTGCGCACGGTCTCGACGTCGGCGTCCATCACGCGGACGCTGAGGCCGCAGCCCGCGCGGCACAGCGGGCACACGCTCGGCTTGAACTCCGCGATGCCCGGCACGATGTCATCGTCCGGGACGAAGCGGATCAGCTGATGCTCGGGGTTGCCACAGCTCGCGAGCGTGGCGCCCGCCCCGGTCACCGCCGTCAGCTTGATGAAGTCGCGTCGGTCCATGAATGTGTAGCGCGAGCCTTTCAGGCGAGCGTCACCGTTAGTAATGACACGTCAAACAGTCATTCGGCGCCTTCTTGGCCGCATGACAGTTCACGCAGAAGCCCATCGTGTGATTGACCGATCGCTCGGCGACCGTCTGCTGCGCCAGATCGCCGTGGCACGTCGCGCAGTCGACGCTCGCCCGGATATGCGGCGCGTGATTGAAGCGCACGTGCGACTCGTGCGTGAAGCCGTACACGCGCTGCCATGGAATCTCGATGCCCTTGTCCGCGTACGCCGTGACCTGCTTGATGAGCGGCTTGTCCGTCGCGATCTGGCTGTGGCAGATCATGCACGTCTTCACGCTCGGGATGCCGGCGATCGGCCCCTTCTCGACGCTCTCGTGGCAATCCGTGCACAACGCCTTCTTCGCGATGTGCGTCTTGTGCGGAAACGGGATCGGTTGCTCGGGCTTCGACCGGATCGTGAAGAACTCGCGCGCCGCGTCTGCCGCCGTCCGGTGCGCGGGCGAGTACACCGCCGGCGACACCTGCTGCGTGGGATCGGTGATGCTGCACGCGCCCGCGAGGAGCGCGCACACCACGACCGCAGACGCCCGCCGGACGGCCCGGATCATTACTTGGCCTGGAGGCTCCGGAGATAGTTGACGACGTTCCAGATGTCGTTTTCCGACATCTTGCTCTTGTAGCCCTTCATGTCGAACTTCGGGCCGGCGCCGTCACGAATGACGAGAAAGATCTCGCCGTCGGTGGACCCGCGGTCCCACTTGTCGTCGGTCAGATTCGAAGGATGCGTGCCTTCGGGCGCCATCGGGCCGTTGCCCTTCGCATCCGTGCCGTGGCAGAAACGGCAGTTCTTCTGGAACGTCGCCTGGCCGGCCTTGATGGACTCGGCGTTCGCGGCGACGGGGTTCTTCATCTTCTTGCCGTCCGGGCTGCCGCCCGGGTTCTGCGCCGCGACGGCGACGGTCATGACGACGGCGCACGCGAGCGCGGGAATGAGGACATTCGAGATGCGACGCATGGAATAGGACTCCTTATGAACTGGCCGGGAGATTCTACAACGAAAAACGCAGAGACCGCAGAGACCGCAGATCACACACCTCACTCTGCGTGCTCAGCGAACTCTGCGTTCATTGCCGTGAGCCCGGCGCGATCGGGACTACTTGACGACGGTGATCGTCACTTCCTCGTCGGCGTACAGCGCGCCGTCGTCGGCGCGGCAGCGCAGCACGTAGGTCCCGGGCTCGCTGAACGTCACATGGACGTCCTGCGTGCCGTCGTCGGGAAGCTTGGGCGGCGTCCAGAGCGGGGCCCACGGCGAGTTGGCGCCGGCACGCGTGTCTTCCCAGGGCTTCACCTGCGGCGGATCGAACGTCACCTTCGCGCCGACGGGCTGGCGGTAGACGAACCACGACGTGTGGAGTCCGGTCACCTTGCCAACCGTGATGCGCGAGGGCGGCGACATCGACGGATTCCGGATCGCCGTCGCCAGTTCCGGATTGGCCGCGGCGGCCTGCTGCGCGCGCGCGAGCGCGGCGAGCGACGGCGCGCGTCGCTTCGGAATGCCGTCGTCCTTTACGTCATCGACGAACGTGACCGGTTCACCGGCCTTGATCGTGCGGGACCGCAGTTCTTCGATGTGGACGGTCGGCGGCTTGTTGCCGCGCACTTCCGGGCTGCTCGTGCCCGCGCCGAGCGCGCCGGTCTCCGACGCCTTCACGACGTCGTCGACGATGTAGTCGGGGCGCAGCGTGGCGTAGGCCTTCTCGGTCTTGCCGTGCGACGTGAGCGTCCAGATCAGCTCGTCTTTCTCGCCGAAGTTGGCGGGCACGCGGACTTTGAAGATGAAGCGGTTCCGTCGCGGGAGGAAGTGCGTCGGCTGACCCTGATCGACGCCGCCCGCGTTGAACCCGTTCTCGGGTCCGACCGGCACGTCGACCTCTTCCTCCCAGTTGCGGTTCATGTACCCGAAGAGGAAGTACTTCGTTCCGTCAGGCGCCTTCTCCCATCCCTCGTACGCCGGCGCGACGTTCTGTCCCCAGGTGTACGAGAGCGACTGGGCGTTGGTGCGAGCGATCCCCGCGCACGCCAGGACGATCGCGATGGCGCATCTCTTCACTGCGGATTTCCTCCGGTCGCCCGCGGCGCCGGCGGCATCACCAGGCACAGCGGGCAGCCAATGACGTAGTCGTTCTTGGTGAGATGCAGGCGCTCGCGGCGCTGGGCCATCTCTTCCTTGAACTGATCGTCGGTCAGCGCGACGCGCATCCCGAGGTCGATGAACATGTTGGCCACCGAGCGGTTGCCCGATCCCTGCCAGTTGCGCGGATCGGGAACGTTCTTGTTCGTCGGCGAGTTGTCCATGTAGCCGATGATGTGCAGGATCGTGCCCTTCGGGAGCAGCGGCGCCGAGTCGTCCGTGTAGTCGTAGCCGCGCACCCAGTTGTGGTCGTAGCCGACGCAGTTCAGCGTCTGGATGTTGAAGCCCCAGATCGCTTCGAGGCACATCCGCTGGCCGGGCGCGTGCAGGTGCGGCTCGAAGGAGATGATCTTCGTGTGCTGCTGCAGCACCGTGTACGCGTGCAGCTGCTGGCCGGGCTCCATCGCCTTGATGTCGATGTCGACGCCGTTGCCGAGGCCGAAGACCGCGCGCTTGTAGGTCGGCTTGTAGTCCTTCGGCATCAGCTTGAAGCCGATCTCGAGGTGCGCCTTCGTGTCGCGGCCGTTCGAGTGCAGGTGGACCGAATCCGAGACGATGCTCGAGCCGGCCTTCAGCAGGCGCGCCGACTTCGGATCGAAGAAGTCCGCGTTGCGCCCGACTTCGTGCACCGGCCAGTTGACCGTCTCTTCATCGAGAATGAACGACAGCGGGTCCTGCGACTGATCCTTGGCCGGGTCGAGCACCTGCGTGCGCCAGATCATGTGGTGGAACACGAAGCGTCCGCCGACCGTGGCGCGATTGCCGGCCGCCTTGGACGTGTCGACGTCGTTCACTTCCTTGATTTCGAGCGCGGCGACGTAGCGATCTTCGGTCAGACCGGTCGGCACGCTCGGAATCTCGCCCCACCAGTCGGGCGCGTCGCCCTTCACGGTGAGCTCGTTCGTCTTGACGATCAGGTCCGGCGTCCCGATGGCCCACGCGTTGCGGTCGGCGTAGACCTTGGGCGGCGGCATGTCGGCCGGATTGCCGCGGGGCGCGCCGGTGTCCGCCCACTTCGCGATCGTCGCGATCTCGGTGTCGGTCAGCGACGGATCGTTGTGGAACTGCTGGATGCCGATGTTCTTCTCGACGTACCACGGCGGCATCACGCCGGCTCTCGGTCCGATGCTGGTGCGCTGCTTCATGGCGCGCGCCCAGGGCCGCGCGTCCTCGTACGTCGCCAGCGACATGGGCGCCACGCCGTCGGGACGATGGCAGTTCTCGCAGCTTCGCTGCACGATCGGCGCGATGTCCTTGGTGAAGGTCGGCGCGTCGGGGACACCGGCGGCGGCCGGCGCGGCCTGGAGCGCGTACTGCGCGCCCGAGCTCATGACCGCGGCGGCGAACAGCGCGGTCCCGATGCGGAATCTCCAGCCGGCCGTGAATCCAGCCTCCATTGCACGCTCCTTCAAAAGGGTCGGTCCACGGGCCACGACGGCGTCCGCATCCTTATATATAAGGAGGGGCCGGGCCGCGGGTGACAGGAACAGATTTTAGCAATAATAGCAGCCTATGCGTACCCGCATTCTCGCCTTCCTCCTCGCCCTGGCCGCTTTCCTCGGATCCGGGGCGCCCGGGACCCTGGCGCAGACCCCGGCCCGGAAGAAGCTGCTCTTTCTGACCCACCCGGCCCTGTATAAACACACGAGCCTCGGACCGGCGGAGAAAGCGGTCATCGAGCTCGGGGCCAGGGGTGGCTACGACGTCACGACGCTCGAAGGCTACAAGCAGGACGTCGACAAGATCGATCTGACGATGATCTCCTCCTCGTACCTGGCCCAGTTCGACGGTCTGATGCTGATGACGAACGGCAACCTGCCGCTCACGCTCGACCAGAAGAAGGCGATCGTCGACTACGTGCGCGCCGGGCACGCGCTCGTCGGCGTCCACTGCGCGACGCTCACGCTGTACGACTACCCCGAGTTCGGCGAGGTGATCGGCGGCTACTACCGCCGGTCGATCGTGCCGACGACGCGCATCGGGCAGTCGAACATCGGCGTGCTCAAGGTCGAGGATCCGAACAATCCCGCAACGAAATTCCTCGGTGGCAACTGGCCGCTCGCGGAAGAGTTCTATCAGTTCGGCACCGCGGTGTGGGACGCGAGCAAGCCGACGGAGAACATCAGCCAGGTCGGGCGGCTGCACATCCCGATGGCGTTCACGCGCGATCGCGTGCACGTGCTGCTGAGCCTCGACACGGAAAAGATGGATCTGACCGGCCTCGGGCCCGAGATCGTGAAGGGCGGCGACTACCCGCAGGCGTGGACGAGATCATTCGGCACGGGCCGCGTCTTCTACACGACGCTCGGCCATCGCGACGACATCTGGTCGAACGACCCCGTCTTCCGCGCGCACGTCAACGGCGGCATCCGCTGGGCGCTCGGACTGGAGAACTAACCGTGACCCAGCAGGCCGAGTAGTCCGGTTGTCAGCCACGGGATGTAGGTAATCACCAGCACGCCGATGCCGAGAATCGCCATCATCGGCAGCGCGGCCGCGCACACTTCGAGCACGGGACGCTTGAAGCGGTACGACGCCAGGAAGATGTTCAACCCCACGAGCGGCGTCAGGAAGCCCAGCTCCAGATTCGCGATGAAGATGATCCCGAGATGCACGGGGTTGATCCCGAAGGCGGCACCCAGGGGAACGATCAACGGCACGACGACGACGATCGCCGCGTAGATCTCCATCAGCCAGCCGACCGCGAGCAGAAACAGATTCAGCACGAGCAGGAACATCAAGCGCGACGTGATGTGCGTGCTCGCCCACTCCAGCAGCTTCGCGGGCACCTGCGCGCCGACCAGATAGTTCGTCAGCCCGACGGCGACGCCGAGAATGATCAGGACGCCGCCGATGACGGTCACGCACTCGCCGAACGCGCGCAGCAGATCGCGCAGCTTCAGATCACGGTGGATGAACGCCTGCACGACCAGCGCGTACAGCGCGGTCAGCGCCGAGGCTTCGACCGCCGTCGCCAACCCGCTGAACATCGCGACGAGCACGAGCGCCGGCATCGCGAGCTCCCACTTCGCCGCCCACGCGGAGGCGAGCGCTTCCGGCGCGCGGAACGGATGGCGTCCGGCGCGCGAGACCGTCCCTTCCCGCACGCCCCACGCCGACACCATCGCCGTGAGCAGGATGCCCGGCAGAATGCCGCCGATGAAGATGTCCTCGATCGGAATCTGCGCGACGACGGCGTAGAGGATCAGCGGCAGCGACGGCGGCAGCAGCAGGCCGAGCGATCCGGACGCCGTCAGCAGCCCGAGCGAGAAACGCTCGCGATATCCGTCCTTGAGCAGCGCCGGGAACAGCACGCCGCCGAGCGCGAGAATCGTCACGCCCGATCCGCCCGTGAACACGGTGAAGAACGAGCACAGCACGGCGCAGACGACGGCCGTGCCGCCGGGAATCCAGCCGAAGAAGGCGCGGAACACGCGCAGCAGCCGCTCCGACGCGCGCCCCTCGGCGAGCAGGAATCCCGCGAGCGTGAAGAGCGGAATCGCCGGCAGCGTCGGCGACACGCTGAGCGAGTAGGTCTCGATCAGGATCGTCGCCGGCGTCGTACCGTCGTGCATGAAGAGCAGCGCCGCGGTCCCGCCGAGAATCGCGAAGAGCGGCGTGCCGACGATCGCCGCCGCGACGACGATCGCGAAGGCGGGCCACAGGCTGTGCGCTTCGAGGATCGACGGGACGCGCAGGAAGAGGACGCCCGCGAGCAGGCCGACCGACGCGAGCGCGCGATCGAGCCATCGCTCGGCTGAACGCCTCGCGCTCCGAAGATCGCCAGGCACGCTCGCGCTACTGGAATCGAGATGCCCGGAGATGCTGCCCACGCGCCAGACGACGCGCAGCGCGATCGCGGCAAACGCGATCGGCAGCACCATCTGCGCCATCCACGACTGGATGCCCGCGCCGATGTTCGTGCCCGCTTCGCGCTCGGCCATCGCCATCTGCCAGCCGCCAGAGGCCAGCACGATCGCCGCGCACGCGCCGAACGCCGACGCCAGGATGTCCGCCGCGCGGCGCCACACGCCTTTCGGGATGAACGAGCCCGTCGCCAGCGCGAGCAGCTTGCCGTCGCGCGCCGCAATCGCGGCGCCGAGGAAGCCGACCCAGAGCGTGAGGTGCTGGACGATGGGTTGCGATGCGGGAATGCCGCGGCCGAACGTGCGGCGGAACACGATTTCCGCGAGCGGCAGGAGGACCATCACCAGCAGCGCCAGCGACGCGGTGGCGTCCTCGACGAGCGCGAGGACGCGTTTCACTTCGGCGGCGGCGCGGCGGGATGCTGCTTGCGGTACTCGGTGCGGGCTTTCAGCGCGAGGTCGAAAATATCCGGCGGCACGCTCTCGCCGCGCATCGTCTTCGCGAGATCGTCGAGCTGCGTGCGCCACTCAGGGCCGGTGGCTTTCGTCACGGTCAGGCCGCGCTTCGTCATCTGCTCGACGGCGTTGGCGTCCAGCTTCGGCACTTCGACGCGCAGGCGCTGCTCGACGCCGTTCGCCGCCGCCAGCAGCTTCGGCTTGTCGGCGGCGGGAATCGCGTTCCACGCCTTGGTCGTAATCACGCCGGCGCCGACGACGGGCGCAAGGCCGAGCTCGAGCATGTACGGCGTCTGCTTGTCCCACTGGAACAGCGACGCCGCGAGCGGCGTGGTCGGCAGACCTTCGAGCATCCCGGTCGTGAGGCCGGTGAGGATGTCGGTCATCGCCATCGGCCGCGGCTGGAAGCCGTTGGCCTTGAACCACTGCACCTGTTTGTCGTTGCCGGCCGACGTCCACAGCTTGATGTGCCGGAGATCGTCGACGGTCTGCACGGGCTTCTTCGTGAAGATCTGCGTCCACCCGCCGTGGCCCCAGTTGAGCAGCATGAAGCCTTTCGGCTCGATGCGCTTGCGGAGAACGGGCGTCAGCTCGTCGGTGACGTAGTTGAGCTCGTCGTAGGAATCGAAGAAGAACGGGATGTCGAAGACGTTGAAGGCCCAGTCGATCTGGCCGAGGCCGACGACGGTGAACGCCGCGGCCTGGAGCGCGTCGAGACGCATCTTGCGCAGCGCCGTCGACTCGTCGCCCTGCGAGCCGCCGCTGTAAACGGTCACGGTGATGCGACCGCCGGTCGCGTCCTTCCACTCGTCGCCCATCTGTTTGAGGTTCTTGTCCCAGATGGAGCCCTGCGGCACGACGGTCGCCAGCTTGATCGCGCTGGGTGGCGCCTGCGCGACCAGCGCAGGCGCCAACACCGCAATCGCCAGCAGGGCGACCGCCGCTACTGCTTGGAGCGCTTGGCGGTCCATGCCAGTTGCCCGAGGCCGCTGATGTCCGCCTTGCCGTTGACGATCGAGTCGCCGTCGAGCTCGCCCGTCATGGCGACGGTCATGTCACCCTGAGGCGTCTGCGCGGTCATCGTGAACTTGAGCTGATTGCCCTCGACCGTCCCGTTGAGCGGCACTTCGCCCATCTGGCTGCCGAACGTGCCGGACAGCTTGCCGGCGTCGACGTTCAGCGTCGCGCTGGCCGGGAAATCGCCCTGGGGCGTCTGGAGCATCACGTCCCACTTGCCGGCGGCGCCGCCGGCCGACGACAGTGCTGACGGGGAGGCCGGCGCGGCAGCCGCTGGCGCTGCGGCCGCGGCAGGAGCCGCTGCCGTCGCGGCGCCGGCGCGCTTCGCGGTCCAGTCGCCGTCTGCGAATCCGCCGAAGTTCGCGGTGCCCTTGATCGAATCGCCCTCGACCTTGCCCGCCATCGAGATCTCGAGGGACTGTCCCTGGATGTCGATCGTGAACGAGAACTTCAGGTCGTTGCCGGAGATCGTGCCGCCTTTGAACGGCAGCTCGCCCATCGGCGACTTGAACAGGCCGGAGATGCTCTCGCCGTCCTGCTTGAAGGTCACCTGCGAGGTGTTGGGTCCCTGGGGACTGGTAATCGTGATCTCCCAGTCGCCGTTGATGTTGGTCTGGGCGAACGTCGACCCCGCCACCAGAAAAAACGCCGCCGCCAACGCCAACGTGAGTCGTGCACCTTTCATGTTCGGCTCCTGAAACGAGATTAGAGTGTGCGGTTGCAGTGCTCGTTAGGGTATCACGCGCGCGTCAGTAGCTGGACGTCCGGTCGGCCTGGAACGGGCCCTGGCCGACCGTCCCCAGCTTCGCGGTTCCGGTCATGGAATCGCCCTTCACGGTCCCGGCCAGAGAAATGTCGATCGTCTTGCCGCCTTCCGCCTGCGACCACGCGAGCGTGATCGCATCCCCGTTCAGCGTGACCTTGACCGGCGTCTCGCCGTACTCGGACGTGAGGTGGCCGGTCACGCGCGGGCCTTCCTGATTGAGATACAGCGTGTATTCGACGTGGCCGTTGGGCGTCGTGACTTCGAGCGCCCATTCGCCCGTGACATTGACCTGCGCGGCGCGCGCGGCCTGCGGGAACACCGCCGCCGCCACCAGCAGAAACAGCGCGCCGGCCGCCAGGTTCGATCGGGTCATGACTCCGGATTATCGCATTTCTCGCGTCAGATCGATCGGCAGCTCCGCGCCAAAGAGCATCGTCCGATCGTTGTCGGCGGCGGCGTATTTCAGCAGGGTCCGGACGTTCTTCTGGACGCGGCCGTCGAACACGGTCCGGCCGTTGGCCACGACTTTGACCGGCTTGCTGAAGTCGAATTGATCCGGCGACAGCAGCAGCGTGAACGCCGCGACGCCGCGCGTCGTCGCCTGCACGGTATTGCCGCTGCGCGTGACGTCGACGCGGCCCGACGGCCGGCCCCGCGAGAACAGCACCCGCGGCGGCGCGGGAATCGTCTGCGGGGCGTAGGTCCCGCTCAGTTCGACCGGCGCGTTGTCGCGCGCGACGAGCAGCTCGAGCGTCGTCCCCGGCTTGACGTCGCTCAGCGCGTCGCCGACGTCGACGCTCGACGGCACCGTCTCCTCGTTCACGTGCATCAGCACGTCGCCGGGCTTCAATCCGATCTTCTCCGCGTTCGATCCGGGCACGATGCGGTTGATGCGCGTGCCGATCGAGCGCGTGCCGAAGTCCGGCCGCGGCGCGACCGGCATCAGATTCAGATCGGGCAAGTCCGGCGCCGCCGCCTGGCCGCGCGCCTCGCCGAACTTGTCGATGATCAGCCAGTGCGCGCGGTTGCCGTGCGTCGCGCTCGCGGTCTCCCACGTGATCGTGTCGGGCAGCGGATTGCGAGGATGCGCGCGGACGAACGCCTCGTAGACGCCTTTGACCTCCGGCCACCACTGCGTGTTGTGGCCGGCGTTCGGCTGCGGATGATATTCGAGCGCGACGCCGCCGTTCTTCATGTGCGCGATGTGCGGATCGACCTCCATCGTCGGGTACAGCGGATCGCGTCCGCCGTTGACGATGAAGAACGGCTTGTTGCGGATGTTGGTCGGAAAGAGCGATCCATCGTCGATGTCGGCGGCGGCGAGCACCATCCAGAAGCCGTTGAGCGGAAGAAACGCGGCGAACGGCGTCGTGTCGCGCATCGCGACGTAGTAGGCGCCGGTCCCGCCGTCGGACACGCCCGACAGCACGACGCGGTTTTCGTCCACGTTGTAGCGGCGCTTGGCCGCGTCCACGATCGCGTGCAGATTGAGGACCTGGTCGTCGTCCCACCACGGCGCGGCGGCCCACGCATAAGGAATGATGTAGATCTGACCGTCGTCTCCAGGGTCGCCGGCCAGCGCGCCGATCGTGCCGGCGCCGACCGGCTGGTTGTCGCGCCGCCCGCCGATACCGCCGTGCAGCTGGATCCGGACCTGATATTTTCTTGACGGGTTGTAGCCGTCGGGAATGTTGAGGACGAAGTTGTGTTCGACGCCGTCGGACGTGCGGTTGCTCATCCGCACCTGGCCGGTCGGCTGCGCGCCGTACGTCCGGCCCTGCTGCAGGCGGCGATGAATCTCGTCGAACGTCGCGCCGGTCTCAATAATGTTGTCGACGAGCGCGGCGGCATCCGTCGGCGAGCCTGCGGCCCAGAAGGCGTCGAACGCCGCGTCGATCGTTCCGGGCGTCTGCGCGATAGGGCGCGCGGCCGCGAAGGCCAGCAATCCCGTTGCGGCAACCGTGACGAGGAATGACCGTC
The DNA here is from genome assembly GCA_020073005.1 of Terriglobia bacterium. Lineage (GTDB taxonomy): Bacteria > Acidobacteriota > Vicinamibacteria > Vicinamibacterales > CAVVIG01 > SRVP-36. The sequence continues at coordinate 109,566 of JAIQFX010000007.1, forward strand.
GTTCCATAGCGCGCAGGTATAACATAATTAGCGTGATGAGACCGGCTGTTCTCGTGTTCGTCGTCGCGCTGAGCGTCACCGCCGGCGCGCAGCGAGCCGCCGCACCGAAGCCCGCGCAGACGCCGGCGCCCAAACCGCCCGCCGCGGAGCCACTCGAACCGCTGTCGTACGTCTGCACGATGCCTGGCGACGAGAACGTCCTCGAAGACAAGCCGGGCGTGTGTCCAAACCCCAAGTGCGGCATGAAGCTCGTGCCCGTCCGGCTCGTCTCCAAGTGGAGCTGCGCGACGAACACCGCGTTCATCAAAGACGGCCCGGGCAAGTGTCCGACCGATGGCAGCGATCTCGTCCGCGTGACTGTCGAGATGACGTTCGGGTGTCCGGGGACCAAGGATCTCGACACGCTCGAGCCCGGAAAATGTCCGGACGGCGCGCCGAAGCAGCGGAAGTACGCGGCACGCGCGCACGGCAATCACAATCCGCAGCACGGCGGCCAGTTCTTCATGGCGCCCGACAGCTGGCATCACATCGAGGGCGTGTATCTGCCGTCGGGCGCGTTCCGGCTCTACCTCTACGACGATTTCACGAAGCCGCTGAAGGCGGTCGACGCGCGGCCGATCGCGGCGCGGCTCGTGACGAAGCAGGTCTACGATCCATCGACGGGCAAGGAGAACGAGATCGAGAAGTACGCGCTGGTTCGCAAGGGCAGCTACCTCGAAGCGTCGATCGGCCAGCGGTCGCTTCCCGCGCGCATGAGCGCGAAGGTCACGTTCAAGGCCGGCGACAAAGAGAACCTGTTCGACTTCACGTTCGATGCGTTCTCGAAGGATCCCGCGGCCCCGAAGGCGACGGCCGCTCCCGTGAAGACGACGGCTGCGGCAGCGAAGCCGGGGACGACGACCGCGGCGAAGCCCGCGCCGGGCGCGCCCGCCGCGACGCCCGATCCGAATCTCGTCGAGCTGGGCGTCAATCCCGCGCTCATCGCCGTCCCGATTCCGGAGACGGTGCCGGAGATGCTCGCGCAACTGCGCACGCGCTCGGATCAGATTCGCCAGTTCATCGACAAGGGTGAGTTCGCCGCCGTCTACGTGCCGGCGTTCCAGGCGAAGGATCTCGCGCTCGCGCTCGACGAACACCGGCGCGAGCTGTCCGTTGACAAGCAGAGGGTCGTGGAGCCGGCGGTGCAGAAGGTCGTCCGCAGCGCGTACATGCTCGATGCGTTCGGCGATCTCGGCAACAAGCAGCAGATTCTCGAGGCGTACGCCATCTTCACGGCCGCCGTGAAGGACATTCAGTCGGCGTTTCCGGAGAAATAAAATGATCGCTCGCCTGAAAGGCTCGCGCCACAACCGCTACGTCTCGCGGATCGTCTTCTGCGTGCTCGTCGTCGCCGGCGCGTTGCTGGCGACGCGGCATGGTCAAGCGCACAAGGCCGTCACGTCGAAGTACACGTACAACGACGACGTGTTTCCGATCCTGCGCGACAGGTGTTCGCGCTGTCACGTGCAGGGCGGTGTCGCGCCGATGTCGCTGATGACGTACGACGAGGCGTTTCCGTGGGGCGAGTCGATTCGCGCGGAGCTGATCGCCGCGCACATGCCGCCGTGGAACGCCGACGGCGGGTTCGGCGAGCTGAAGCACGCGCACGCGCTGTCGCCGAACGAGCTGGACGTGATCCTCACGTGGGTGACGGGCGGCAACCCGCGCGGGTCGCTCGACCAGAAGCTCCCCGCGGTCACGCTCGTGAACGACTGGACGATGGGCAAGCCGGATCTCGCGCTGCCGCTGCCGTCCGAGTACGCGATGCCGGCCGACTCGATGGAAGAAACGAAGGAATTCACGATTGCCACCGGCACGACAGAGGCGCGCTGGGTGCGCGCCGTCGATCTGCTGCCGGGCACGCCCGCGATCGTCCGCAGCGCCGTCATCTTCGTGAAGACCGCTGGCGCCTCGACGGCGGGCGGACCGGCGCCGGAACAGGTACTTGCGCGCTGGGTGCCGGGGCTGGACGCGGAGCCGCTCGAGGGCGGCGCGGCGTACCGCCTGCCTGCGGGCGCCGAGCTCGGCGTCCGCATCCACTACAGGAAGACGTGGTCGTACGAGAGCAAGCCGATGGCGGATCGCAGCACTGTCGGCGTGTACTTCGCGCAGGCGAGCGCGGCGCAGGAAGTGTACGCGCTGCCGCTGACGTCGCCGGCGCTGCCCGCGGCCGATGCGACCAACAAATCGATCACGTTTACGCAGGCGATCGACAGCGACCTGCAGGCGATCGCGCTCAGTCCCGAGCAGGTGCCGGCCAACATCACGCTGCAGGTGCAGGCCGTGCTGCCCAACGGCACGCGCGCGCCGATGATTCGTCTGAACACGCGCGCCGACTGGGCGCGGCGCTACTGGTTCGAGCATCCGATGGCGCTGCCGCGCGGATCGAAGATCGAGGTCACCGCGAACCTCGTCGATCCGGATCTGATGTCAGCCGCATTCGGATCGCCGGCCGCGCCGAAAGCGACCGGGCCGTCGACGCTGCGCCTCGCGCTCGATGTCCTTCCCGCCGGCGCGAAACCTGTCGCGCCGTAGAAACTCTTCCGCCCGCAACATCGGCTTTAGCCTGACCCGCCCTCGCCGTTCGTGCCATAAATATGGCATACTGAACGTATGCGGACCACGGTCGATATTCCCGATACTGTTTATCGCCGCCTCAAGACGCGCGCGGCCGGAGAGGGCACGTCCGTCCGGGTATTGATTCTGCGCGGCGTCGAACACGTCGTGCAGGGCAAGGCCCCGGCAGCAACGCGGCGCGTGACGCCACCGCTTCTGAAGTCCAAACAGCCGGGCTCCCTGCGCATCGACAATGCCAGAATCTACGACATCATCGGTTTTCCCTGACGTCAACGTCTGGCTGGCCCTCACCTCGGCGCGACACGTTCACTACGTCGTCGCGAGCGACTGGTTTTCCGATGTCGCGGACACGTCTCGTTTCTACTTCTGCCGCCACACGCAGCTGGCCTTGCTGCGGCTCCTGACCTCTGAGACCGTCATGGGCGTGGACGTGATGAGTCAGGCGCAGGCGTGGGACGCGTACGACGGTTGGATTCAGGACGATCGCGTGGATTTCCTTGATGAACCCGCCGCGCTCGAGGGCCGCTTTCGCGGCGCGACCAGGTCGCGACGGCCGGCGACGAAAGACTGGTCGGACGCCTACCTCGCCGCCTTCGCCGGCGCGGCACATCTCACGCTCGTGACCTTCGACCGCGCGATGCGGACCAAGGCGAGGCCGGTCATTCTGTTGGGCGGATGATCGCCGCCGCGCCGACAGCCGCCAACGTCAGCCAGCTCAGACACACCAGCCACGGAAACCCGAACGCGTCGAACTGAAAGTCGACGACGTTCGTGCCCGCATCCACGGGGACTGCGCGGAAGATGAAGTTTCCGCCCGAGAGCGGCGTCGCGCGGCCGTTGACGCTCGCGTTCCATCCGTACGACCAGCTGTCGGTGACCAGCAGCCAGCCTGACGTCGGCACATCAACCTGCAGCGTCAGCCGTCGCGGCTCGTACGCGACGACGCGCACCGTTCTCGAGTCGAGGCGTTCCGCCGCAGGCGCGGCGTCGAGCGTGGCGTCGCACGGAACGGAAGCACGCGTGGCCGCTCGAGGCTGATTGGGAGGTCTGTAGGGGAATTTGTAGGATTGGCGCATGACCTCCGGCGAGTGAATCACCAGCGGCGGCGCGCCGAGTTGCGCCGCCCGGGCCTCGAACGCCTCGAAACATCCGAGGGAGCGGCCGAGACGCGTGACCGCTGCCGAAAACCAGATCCGCCTCTCGCCCGTGGCTGACGCCAGCAGCACCGGATCTTCCGCGTAGTCGTCGAACAGCACACCCGCCAGCGGGCTGTATCCGTGCATCGCCGGCGTCTTGGAGACGAACGTGAAATTGCCGCCGTTGTCCGGTAGTCGCATCAATCCGGCTTGACTCAGCGCCGCGAGCGGCCGATGCTCGCCCGCGACGGCGCGCCAGGCGGCGGACTGGCCGTACATCAGCGGACGGACGATTACCGCGGTCCCCAGCGCGTCGACGACGGCGAGTCCCACGAGCGCGAGCGGCATGATGTCCGCTCTACGCTGCCAACCCGCGACCGAGGCAACGGCGACAAGGGCAGCGGGCGCCAGCCACGTCGCCCACGCATGCGCGCGCGCGATCGTCCGCACCGCCTCACCGTTCACACCCACGAGACCCAGCGTGACGGCGAAGACGGTGAGCGCGGCCAGGACGCTGCATGCCGCGATCGCCACGAACCGACGCCATTCGCGGCGCGACTGCGTCTGCAGCGTCGCCGCCAGATCGCGGGCGCCGAACACGCTCAGCAGGCTGACGCCGAGAATGAAGTAGTTGCGGAAGAGCGCGGGGGCTCTGAAGTAGCGCGTGGGCGGAAACCAGTCGTACAACCAGCCGCGGAACGGGAGCGCCCTGCCCATCGCGGTGAGCAGAAACCCGATCGCCAGCGCCAGCAGCCACCATCGCAGTCCGCGCCGGCGGCCGATCACCGCCACCGCGGCCAGGATCGGCACCAGCGTGCCGAGGTACACGCTGCGCATTGCGATGTCCGTGTACTCGAACATGTCGACGAACGCGAAAGCGGGGCTCGCGAGCGTGAGCAGCGTGGCTGGATGCAGGGCGATTTGCCCGATGACCACCTCGCGCGGAAGCGTGTCCGTCCGCTGGGAATAGCCCGGACCCTCGACGAAGAACGCCCCATAGGTCGGCGAGAGCACGACCAAGCCAATCAGAAGCACGACGCCGTGCATCACGATCAGGCGCCGGAGCGATGAAGAGAACGACATGCGAGGCGTGGTGTCCTCCCACAAGACCCGGCCCACGCTCCACAAGAACGCGAAGCACCAATTCAGAAGGACGAGACCCGGATAGCCGGCGAGAGCCGAGAGTCCCCACAACGCGCCGGCCTCGGCCGCGGCCCGGTAGCTGCCCGCGCGCATCGCCACGTCGAGGCGCCACAGCACGAGCGGCAGAAACGATATCGTCGCGAAGTGTGGCGTGTGTTCGGCTTGTCCGGTGTACAGGCCGGAGAACGCGAAGCCCAGCGCCGCGACCACGCCTCCCCACGCCGGCGCGCCGAGACGCCGCGCGAGGATCAACACGCCGACGGGACCGAGCACCCAGACCGCAAGCCAGTACAGACCGAATCCAAGACGGCTGCCGCCGGAGACGAACGCCATCAGCATCACGAGCGGAGAGAACGCGCCCAGCTGAGGCTCGATGTAGTCGGGAGAGCCGCCGTTGATGAAGGGATTCCACAGGAGGAATTCCCCGTGGCGAACGTAGTCGCCGATGAGCATGAAGTACGGGCCGAAGCCGTTCAGCGCGTCCCACACCGGCGACACGCGGCCGAGCAGGAGAGGCAGATGTGGAATCAGCGGGACCAGCGCGACCGTGACCGCGGCGGCGCGCCACGAATCCATGAGCCGGCCTAGCAGACTGCTCATGCGTTCGTTCACGTCCATCTGCCTTTTGCCTTCTGCCTTCTGCCTTCGAACTTCACACTTTCATGACGAAGGGATCCTGTATCTCGTCGCCGAGCTCGCACCAGACGCTCTTGGTCTGTAAATACTGATAGACCGCCTCGATCCCGTTCTGACGGCCGATGCCGCTGGCTTTGTAGCCGCCGAACGGCGAATTGAACGTCAGTGCCCGGTACGTGTTCACCCAGACGGTCCCGGCTTCGAGCGCGCGCGCCATCTTGTGCGCGCGGCGGACGTCGCGCGTCCAGACGCCGGCCGCGAGACCGAACTCGGTGTCGTTGGCGAGCGCGAGGACGTCCGCTTCGTCCTTGAACGGCGTGACGGCGAGCACCGGACCGAAGACTTCGTTGCGCATCAGGAAGTTGTCCTTCCCCGCTTGATGCACGATCGTCGGCTCGAAGAAATAGCCGTCGGGGAATCCGGCGATCGACGGCCGGCCGCCGCCGCACAACAGCGCCGCGCCCTCGGCGACCGCGCGCTTCACCATTGACTCGTCTTTCTCGAGCTGGCCCTTCGTCGCGACCGGACCCATATGCGTCCCGGCCTTGAGCGGATCGCCGATGACGATCTTCTTCGCGCGCCGCACGATCCGCTCGACGAACGCGTCGTAGATCGGCTGCTCGATGTAGACGCGCGACCCCGCGACGCACGTCTGGCCCGCGGCCGCGAAGATGCCGGCGAGGACGCCGGCTTCCGCCTGATCGAGATTCGCGTCGCTGAAGACGATATTGGGACTCTTTCCGCCGAGCTCGAGCATGCAGCTGACCAGCCGCTGCCCCGCCCGCGCGGCGATCGCGCGGCCGGCCATGACGCTGCCCGTGAACGACACCTTCGCGACCTGCGGATGATCGACGAGCGCTTCGCCGGTCTCGCGGAAGCCGGTGACGACGTTGATCACGCCAGGCGGGATGCCGGATTCCTCCGCCAGCCGCGCGAGCTCGATGGCGGATCCCGACGTGATCTCCGACGGCTTGAGGACGATCGTGTTGCCGGCGGCGAGCGCCGGCGCGAGCGACATGATCGCGATGAAGGTCGGCGAGTTCCACGGCGTGATGACACCGACGACCCCGAGCGGCTCGCGCAGCGTGTAGTTCAGGATGCTGCGCCGCTCGATCGGAATGACCGTGCCTTCGATCTTGTCGGCGAGCCCGCCGAAGTAATAGAGCCAGTCCTCGGCGATCCGCGCCTGCGCGCGCATCTCGGCGTAGAGCTTGCCGTTCTGCTCGGTCTCGATCGTCGCGATGCGATCCGCGTTCGCCGCGACGCGCTCGCCCCACTTCATCAGCAGGCGCCCGCGTCGCGTCGGCGTCAGCGCGCTCCACGGGCCTGAGCGAAACGCCTCCCCCGCCGCCTCGACTGCGCGGCTCACATCGTCCGCCCCCGCGAGCGCGAACGTGCCCCACGGACCGCCGGTGGTCGGATTGAATGCCGTGAACGTGCGACCGTCAGCGGCGGCGACGTCGCGGCCATTGATGTAGTTCGAGTACTGATTCACAGGAGACTCGCTTCCCTTTTCAGTGTTCTGTTTTCACTTTCGACTTCTATATACAGCGTCCGCCGTCGACTTCCAGGACGGCGCCGGTGATGACACTGGCTTCGTCCGACGCGAGAAACAGCATCGCGTTCGCGATGTCGAGCGGCGCGGTCAGGCGGCCGAGCGGAATCGACGACAGGAACGGCGCGCGGTGCGCCGCGGAATCGCCGCCGACGAACGTCGCGAGCATCGGCGTGTCGCCCGGCCCCGGACACACCGCGTTGACACGAATGTTGTCCGGCGCGAGTTCAATCGCGAGCGACTTGCTCATGAGCAGCGCCGCGCCCTTACTGCTGTTGTACGCCGTCAGGTTCGGACGGGGGCGGATCGCCGCGACCGACACCGTGTTGAGAATCACGCCGCCGCCCTGGCGGCGCATCACGGGTACCGCGTGCTGCGCCGCCAGAAAGATGGCCTTCGCGTTGACGGCGAACAGCCGATCGAATTCGTCTTCGCTCGTCGACGTGAACGGCAGCGGCGTCTGCGCCCGGCCCGCGTTGTTGACCAGGATGTCCAGGCGGCCGTACCGATCGACGGCCGTCTGAATCATGCGACGCGCGTCGGCGGCGAGCGCGACGTCCGCTTCGATTGACGCGGCATTCGCCCCAATCTCGCGAGCAGTTCGTTCACCGGCGACCGCGTCGCGATCGACGACGACCACGGTCGCGCCTTCTTCAGCGAACCGGCGGCAGATCGCGGCGCCGAAGCCGGAGCCGCCGCCGGTGACGAGCGCCACTTTGCCGGACAGGCGCGGTAATTTGGTCATGGAGTCATCTGGTGATCTGGTCATTGGAATTGGCTCATTGATTCCAATCGATCACTCAATGACCAGATCACCAGATGACTCGATGAACACATTCATCGGAAGGTCGCGGGCGCAGCGTCCACGATCAGTTGGGCGCCGGTCGCGCGGCGGACGGCGTCGACGGTCGTATCAGACGCGATCTCTTTCAGAAGCAGCCCGCGCGTCGTGACTTCGATCACGGCGAGCTCGGTCACGATGAGATGCACGACGGCGAGGCCGGTCAGCGGCAGCGTGCACTTCTCGAGGATCTTGTGTCCGCCGTCCTTCGTCGTGTGCTCCATCGCGACGATGACCTTCTTCGCGCCGGCGACGAGATCCATGGCGCCGCCCATCCCCTTCACCATCTTGCCGGGGATCATCCAGTTGGCGAGATTGCCCGCCCGATCCACCTGCAGCGCGCCGAGGACCGTGAGATCGATGTGCCCGCCGCGCACCATGGCGAACGAATCGGCGCTATTAAAGTAAGAGCAGCCCGGCGTCTCGGTGACGGTTTCCTTGCCGGCGTTGATGAGATCGGGATCGACCTCCGCCTCGGTCGGATACGGCCCGATGCCGAGCAAGCCGTTTTCCGAGTGGAGCGTGATGTGGATGCCGGGCGGAACGTGGTTCGCCACCAGCGTCGGCATGCCGATGCCGAGGTTCACGTAGTCGCCGTCCTTCAGCTCGCGGGCGACGCGCGTCACAATCCGTTCGCGGACATCGGTCATGCGCGCACCGTCCTCTTCTCGATGCGCTTCTCGTAACCCGAGCCTTCGAAAATGTAGCGGACGAAGATCCCCGGCGTGTGCACGTGATCCGGATCGATCTCGCCCGGCTCGACGAGGTGCTCGACTTCGGCGATCGTCACGTCGGCCGCGGTCGCCATCACCGGATTGAAGTTGCGCGCCGTGCGCCGGTAGACCAGATTGCCGTCGCGATCGCCCTTCCAGGCCTTCACGAACGCGAAATCGGCGTGGAGCGGCGCTTCGAGGACGTAGGACTTGCCGTCAATCGTCCGCGTCTCCTTGCCTTCCGCGACGAGCGTCCCGAAACCGGTCGGCGTGAAGAAGCCTCCGATGCCAGCGCCGCCCGCTCGAATCCGCTCGGCGAACGTCCCCTGGGGCACGAGCTCGACGTCCAGCTCTTTTGTAAGGAATTGTCGCTCGAACTCCTTGTTCTCCCCGACGTAGGTCGAGATCATCTTGCGCACTTGCCGCGCTTTGAGCAGAATCCCGATACCGAAGTCGTCGACGCCAGCGTTGTTGCTGATGACCGTCAGGCCTTTGGCGCCGCGCGCGTGCAGCGCGGCAATGAGGCGTTCCGGGATCCCGCACAGGCCGAAGCCGCCCATCATGATGGTGGCGCCGTCTGGAATCCGCGCCACCGCCGCCTCCGCATGCTCCAGCACCTTGTTCACGGCCGGTATTCTATCAAGTAAGATGTGAGGCCCATTGCATCCAGATCTCGAACACGCCATCGCTTTTCACGAAGCCATCGTCGCTGAGGGCGGCAAGGCGCTCGTCGGATACGACACCGCCAAGGCGCTCGCCAACGTCGTGCTGATGTCGGAGATCCCGACGTCGTACGACAAGAAGGAGCAGCGCCAGGTCAACGCCGGCAACCTGCTGCTGCGCGGCGTCCCTGGTGTCGGCAAAACGTTCTTCGGCGTTATCCTCGCCGCGATCAGCAACGCGAAATTCGTCCGGCTCCAGGGCCGCGCGGACCTGCAGCCGACCGAAGTCGTCGGCTTCCAGATGATCAACCCCGCGACCGGCGAGCTGATGACGGAATTCGGTCCGCTCGCCGAAGCCGAAGTCATCCTCCTCGACGAGATCAACCGCATCCCGCTCAAATCGCAGAGCGCGTTCCTCGAGGGCCTGCAGGACCGCACGGTCACCGTCGGCAAGACGACCTACGAGCTGCCGGCGTTCAGCTTCGCGATCGCGACGATGAACCCGGTCGAGCTCGGGCAGGGCACGTTCCCGCTGTCGGAGGCGGCGACCGACCGGTTCGCGATCATGGTGAACATCGGCTACCTGCCGCCGGCGGAGGAAGCCAAGCTCGTGCACTTCGACTTCAAGCGCGTGCGGCTCGACGCGCTGATGACGAAGGAGCGGATCATCCAGCTGCGCGGCGCAATCACACAGGAAGTCTTCCTGCACCCGCGGCTCGGCATGTACATCCAGCGGCTGGTCGCGGCGACGCGGCCCTTCAATCCGGAAACGGACTGGAACGTGCGCTCGCCGTCCGATCTGGTCGAGCACGGTGTCGACCTCGGCGCGTCGCCGCGCGCGATTATCTGCTGGGGGCGCCTCGCGAAAGTGTGGGCGCTGCTCGTGCGCCGGCGGGCCGAGGTCTACCCGGAAGACATCCAGGATCTGGCGCCGTACATCCTCGGGCATCGCATCTGGCTCGGCCCGCACGCGGCCAGCCACGGATTGACGACCGACAAGGTGATTGCCGACGTGATCGAACGGGTAGCGGTGCCATAGACTCGAAAGTGAAAACAGAAAACTGAAAACTGAAAACTGAAAGCTGAGAGCTGAGAGCTGAAAGCTAGATCCGGATGCGTACCCGCGAAACCGACGTCGAACCCTTCGTCAACCTGTCGGAGCTGACCGAGATCGAGCTCCTCATCCTGCGACGGATGCGCGAATTCACGATCGGCGAGCACCGCAGTCTGTTTCACGGGCACGGCTTCGACTACGTCGGCCTGCGCGACTGGCAGCCCGGCGATCGCATGTCGGCGATCGACTGGCCGCAGTCCACGCTCACGAACTTCAGCCCGATGGTCGTCCGCGACTTCGAGCAGCGCAGCACGGCGACGGTCGTCGCGGTCGCCGATGCGTCGCTCTCGACGCGCTGCGGCATCGACGGCGTTCCGATCGCCGCGGCCATCGCGCGCGCGATCGGGACGATCGGCATGTCCGCCGTGTTCTTCCAGGACATGTTCGGGCTCATCACGTTCGCGTCGCGCTTCGACGAGCTGTCCGCGGTGCGGCCGCGCATCGGCAAGAACCAGGTCATCCACTGTCTGGACGCGTACCAGTTCCACACGGGCACGCAGCCGCTCAAGGCCGCGGACACGCTCAGCATGACGCTCGCCGGCTTCATGCGGAAGACGTCGATGGTGCCGGTGATTTCCGATTTTCTCTTCGACGAAGCCGCCAACGTCATGGGCGAGCTCGGCCACTTGAACACGGCGCACGACGTGTTCATCGTCCTGATCGACGCCGCGTTCGCGTTCGACCTGCCGCCGATCTCGGCGGGATGGATCGAAGGCTTCGACGTCGAAACCGGCAAGTCGCGCGTGATGTCGCGCCAGGCGCTGCGCCAGCTCTCGGCCAAGACCCGCACCTGGCAGGACGATGTCGCGGCCATGGCCAAGGCGAACGGGATGGACGTCCTGCGCATCGGCGTCGACGAACAACAGACCGCGATCGCGCTCAGCGAGTTCATCGCCGAGCGGAGACTCAGAAAAGCAGCGTAATCATGCAGACCAAACGTTTCGTCATCGCTCTTGCGCTCGTCGCCGCCGTGACAACCTTGTCCCCAGGCGCCGCGGCGCAGACCACGCAGACCGACCCGCTCCAGTGCTGGTGGCGCACGAGCGCCGGCGCCATCCGCGTCGGCGAGATCTTCACGACCGTCCTCACCTGCGCCGTCCTCGAGACCGACGCAGTGACCGTCGTCGTCGATCAGTCGAAGCTCGAGCCGTCGGTCATGCAGTTCGCGCCGTTCGAGGTCCTCGGCGGCACGCACGGCGCCGATCTCCGCACCGGCGCGCGGCGCTTCTTCCAGTACGAGTACCGGATGCGCCTCATCGCCGAGAACCAGTTCGGCAAGGACGTCGCGCTGCCGGAAACGAAGATCAGCTACCGCGTCCAGAGCCACGTCGGCGACAAGACGTCGATCGAAGGCCGCGATCAGACGTACCTGCTGCCGGCGACCTCGATCCGCGTCCTCTCGCTCGTGCCGGGCGACGCGACCGACATCCGCGACGCGTCGATGGAAACCTTCGCCGACATCGATCAGCGGGCGTTCCGATCGAATCTGTTCACCGTCGTCGGCGGCGTGCTGTTCGCGCTGGCCGGACTGCTGGCGATCCTCGCGCTCGTGCGCGTGGCCTCGAAGTTCCGCAAGCCGGTCGAAGTCCAGGATCAGTTGATCAGCGACGCGACGATCCTGCGCGGCGTCGGCCGCGAATTCGCCGCCGTGCGGCGGGAGCGCGAAGGCGGCGGCTGGACGCCGGAGCTCGTCACGCGCGCGCTGGCCGCGCTGCGCGTCGCGGCCACCTACGCCGCGGGCGGCCACGTCGGCCACATGCCGGCCGGCGCCGAAGGCATCGCCGAAGACGGCCGGCTCATCCTTCGGGCCGGCTGGCCGAACGGCAAGCGCATCGCCGTGTCGGGCGCCATGACGCAGGGCGCGATCACGCGCAGGCTGGCGCGCGCGGCCGGCAACGGCGGCGCGCGCGCCCAGCGCCTCGAGACGCTCGGCGAGGCGCTCACGACGATGACCGCCGTGCAGTACGGCCGCGAGGCCAGGATGGACGACACCGCGCTCGACGCGGCGCTGGCGAGCGGCGAGGCGGTGCTCGGGCGGCTCAAGTTCGAGCAGACGTGGATCATGAAGCGGCTCGCGGCCCGGCGGGTGGCGAGCCAGGGTGATACGCGCGCGTGGTCCCGCTAACACGCGTTCCGGCGCTTCTCCGCGACGCGTTCGACGATTGGAGAAATCTCCGCGCCGCCGATCTGCTGTTCACGCACCGCGACGTCGCGATTCTCGCGGCCGTCGCCCTGATCGGCCTCTCGATCACGATCGTGCTCGCGCGCGCGCTCGCGCGGAGGAAGGCGGGCCGGACGCAGGTCGCCCTGCCGGCCGTGCTGAAGTCGAGCGGCCGGTCGTGGATCGGCCTCGTGCGCCACGGCGCGCTGCTCCTCTTCATCGCCGGGCTGCCGTTCTTCGTGATGGCGCTCGCGGATCCGTACTCGTCGCTCACGCGCGAGGACGTCGCGTTCCCCGGCCGCCGCATCGCGCTGATGATCGACGCCTCGTCGAGCATGATGGCGCGCTTCCCCGCCGCGCACCTGAACGCCAAGGCGCCGAACGAAGCGACGTTCTTCACGACCGTGGCCGCGGCGGAGACGTTCATCCGCCAGCGCATCAGCGGCAAGTACCACGACCTCATCGGCCTCGTCGAATTCGGCGACGAAGCCTACGTCGTCACGCCGTTCACGACCGACTACGACAACATCCTGCTCAGCCTGTCGCTCGTCGGCGACTGGACCGAGTTCATGAAGTTTCCCGATCAGGGCACGACGATCGGGCTGGCGATCGAGCAGAGCGTCGATCTGTTCAAGGCGTTCGACTTCCTCGACGCGTCCGGCAACCTGATGCTGATCTTCAGCGACGGCCAGGACACGCAGGTGACGATCCACGGCCGGCACGTCTCGGAGATTCTCGCCGGCGCGGTGGCGACGAAGATTCCCGTCTATTTCGTCCGCATGAGCTACAACAAGGCGCTCGGCGCGGTGCTGCCCGACGACATCTGGAAGCCGGCGATCGAGGCGACCGGCGGCAAGTTCTATCCGGCGAGCGACGAAGCGGCGATTCTCGCCGCGATCAAGGACATCGACTCGCGCACGACGGGCCGCGTGGAGTTGAAGCGCTACAGCAGCCAGCAGCCGAAGTTCATGGGCTACGCGCTGATCGCCGCGAGCTTCTGGACTGTTGGGCTGTTCCTGCAGTTGACCGTTCCGTACTTTCGGAAGTTTCCGTAGGTTTCACTTTTCACTTTTAGGTTTTCAGTTTTCAGTGTCTGGAGCGCACTTATGAAAGGCATCGCAGGTCCACTGGTCATCGCCGTCGTGCTCGCGCTCGCGGGCGCGGCGTCGTACACGATGGGTCAGACCGAGCAGCGGCTGGCCGACGTGCACAAGCAGCTGGCGACGCTGCGGTTCGTCGCGGCGGGCGCCGGGAGCACCGATGTCGAGCAGGCGCTCGGGTTCGAACAGCGCCTGCCCGTCGTCGGGCAGGAAGCCGCGAGCGACGTGCGTGACGTGCGCGCGACGTCGGCGTACTGGCGGTCGGACTATCCGTCGATCGCGCCGCAGAAGGACGCGGGCGGTATCGTGACGGACACGAACCCGACCGTCGTGTTCCTCGCGGCCAACGCGGCGTTCCGCGCGAGCCAGTCGAGCGATCGGCTCGATTCGCTGCGCAAGCTGGACACGGCGGTGAAGAATTACGCCGACGTCCTCAAGAACAGCCCCGGTCATCTCGACGCGGCCTATAACTACGAGTACGCCGTCCGCCTGCGCGAGACGCTCGCGCATCCGAAGCCGGGCGCGAAGATGGCGGCCGTCGCGCCGAAGCCCGCGGCGGTCGACGAAGCGGGCGCGGATCTGCCGGCCGGACCGACGCTGCACGGCCGCCCCGGTGGTCCGCCGCCGGCGGCGAACATGAGTCAGTTCAAGATCGTGATCCCGAAGCGCGGCGAGGAACGCAAGGACGCGCCGGATGCGGGTAAGGGCGGCGCGAAGATTCGAAAGGGATGAAATTAAGAATTGAGAATTGAGAATTAAGAAGAAGCGGCCGCCCACTCCGCCATTCCTGATTCCTAATTCCTAATTCCTAATTTGGAGAATGCTGAAAGGCATCGACCTCAACTCGCTGCGGTTCGCGTCGCCCGAGTACCTCTGGCTGCTCATCGCGCCGGCGGCGCTGCTCGTGGCGTGGGGCTGGCAGCTCGGGCGGCGGCGGCGCGACGCGCGGCGGTTCCGGCAGCACCGGCGTCTGCCCGTGCGCGAGCGGTTTCCGATCTTCGGCGGGCTGGCGTTCTGGTTCTGTCTGCTGCTGGCCAGCGCGTCCACGATCATCGCGCTCTCGCGCCCGACCGCGGCGGTCGCGCTCGTGCGCACGGCCGGCGTGGACCTGATAATTTTACAGGACGGATCCGCGTCGATGCGGACGCCCGACGTCACGGGCAACCGCTGGCAGCGGTCGATGCGTTTTCTGCGCGTCCTCGGCGAATCGCTCGCGTGGAAGGACGACCGGATGGCGATGGCGCTCTTCGCGCACATCGCCGCGCCGCAGATCCGGCTGACCAAGGATCCCAACACGTTCTTCTTCTTCCTCGATCACCTGAACAACGAATCGCCGTTCCGGCTCGAGGACGACACGACGTGGGACACGAACATCGAGCTCGGGCTCGCGTGGGGCATGCGGCTCATCGAGCGCGATCAGGAGGTCTACGGCAAGTCGCCGAACGCGAAGGCGTTCGTGCTGATTTCCGACGGCCAGTCGTGGAGCGGCGAAGTGGCGCGCGCGCTCAAGACCGCGCGCGAGCGCAACCTGCCGGTATTCGTCGTCGGCGTCGGCACGACCGTCGGCGGGCTGATTCCAGAGCCGCCGCCGGCGCGCGGCAGCACGGCGCCGCAGAATCCGCCGATTCACTCGCAGCTCGACCGCGCGTCGCTGACGATGATCTCGGACGCCGGCGGCGGCGAATACATGGAGCTGGATCGCGAGGGCGACCGCGAGATCGCCAACCGCATCATCGACGCGGCGCGCAAGCGGGCGGGATCGCGCGGGCTCGAAGTCGCGAGCGAAGAATTGTACTGGCGCTTTCTCGCTCTGGCCGTCGTGCTGGTCGGCGTCGGGCTGCTCTTCCTGCAGGAGCGCGTCGAGCTCTGGCTCCAGGCGGCCGGCGCGAGCGTCGCCCTGGCGCTCGTCTGGACTCTAACCCGTTAGATCCTTCTCACTTTTCTCTTCTCAGTTCTAATTTTCCTTCTCCCACAACCACGCCGCGCCACGGACGCCGCTCGCGTCGCCGTGCTTCGCGCGCACGAGCTTCGTGACGACGCGATCGGAGAACACATGCGGCGCCCACAGTGCCGGCACCGCCTCGTACAGGCGATCGATGTTGGAGAGTCCGCCGCCGAGCACGATGACGCCGGGATCGAGCACGTTGATGATCGACGCCAGCGCGCGCGCCATCCGATCCTCGTAGCGCGCGAGACACGCGACCGCCAGCGGCTCTCCACGCTTCGCACGCTCGACGATCGCGATCGCATCGACCGCCGCGCCGGAATCATCGCGATCTTCGTCGCGCGAGCCGTTCAGGCGAGCGTGATCGACGTAATCCCTCGCGAGACCCGGGCCCGACAGAAACGTCTCGATGCAGCCGCCGCGCCCGCAGTAGCACGCCGGGCCCGGACGCTCGTCGTCGCGCGGCGCGGGCAGCGGATTGTGTCCCCACTCTCCGGCGATCGCGTTCGCGCCGGTCACGACGCGGCCGTCGATCACGACGCCGCCGCCCGTGCCCGTGCCGATAATCACGCCGAAGACGATCGACGCGCCCGCCGCCGCGCCGTCCGTCGCTTCCGAGAGCGCGAAGCAGTTGGCGTCGTTCGCCAACCGCACGGGACGATCGAGCAGGCGCGGCAGATCGTCGGCGAGCGGCTGGCCGATCATCCAGGTCGAGTTGGAGTTCTTCACCAGGCCGGTCGCCGGCGAAATCGTGCCGGGAATGCCGACGCCGACGCTCCCTTTCGTCCCGCTCGCGCGTTCGATGGCGGACACCAGCTGAACAATCGCTTCAAGTGTTCGACGGTAATCGCCGCGCGGCGCCGGGATCCGTTTCCGCGCCACTTCGCGCCCGCCGTCGTCGATGGCGATGCCTTCGATCTTCGTGCCGCCGAGGTCGATGCCGATGCGCATGACCGGCAATGGTAACGCCGGGTTCCGGGTTCTCGGTTCAACTTATAATCAATCGTCATGACTCTTCTGCGCGCCTCTCGATTCGTCGTCGCCGCGTTCTGCGTCACC
This sequence comes from Terriglobia bacterium, assembly GCA_020073005.1. GTDB lineage: Bacteria > Acidobacteriota > Vicinamibacteria > Vicinamibacterales > CAVVIG01 > SRVP-36. The sequence continues at coordinate 126,247 of JAIQFX010000007.1, forward strand.
GCGATCGGCTGCGCGCAGCCGGCGCCCGCGCCAACCGCCGCCGACGCGAGAGCGTTCCTCGACAACGTCAACGCGACGATGTTGAAGCTGAACATCGCGGCGAGCCAGGCCGGCTGGGTCCAGCAGAACTTCATCACGGACGACACGGAAGCGCTCGCGGCGCGCGCGAATCAGGAAGCCATCGACGCGACGGCGACGTTCGCGAAGGAAGCGACGAAGTTCGACAAGGTCGCCGTCCCCGCCGATCAGCGGCGCCAGCTGAATCTGCTGAAGCTGTCGCTCGTCATGGCGACGCCCGCGGACCCGAAGGAATCCGACGAGCTGACGAAGATCGCGGCGCGGCTCGAGTCGACCTACGGCAGGGGCAAGTGGTGCCCGGACGCGTCGAAGCCGGACGCGTGCCAGAACATCGACGACATCACGCGCACGCTCGCGACGTCGCGCGACGAAAAGCAGCAGCGCGCCGCGTGGGAGGGCTGGCACACGATCGCGCCGCCCATGCGCAAGGACTACGCGCGCTTCGTCGAACTGTCGAACAAGGGCGCGAAGGAGCTCGGCTTCGCCGACACCGGCGCGATGTGGCGCGCGAAGTACGACATGCCGCCCGACGCGTTCACGAAGGAGCTCGACCGGCTCTGGGATCAGGTGCGGCCGCTCTATCTCAAGCTGCACGCCTACACGCGCATGAAGCTGCGCGAGAAGTACGGCGACGTCGTGCCCGCGAACGGCCCGATCCCCGCGCACCTGCTCGGCAACATCTGGGCGCAGGACTGGACGAACATCTATCCGCTCGAGGCACCGAAGAACGCCGACCCCGGCTTCTCGCTGACCGACATCCTCAGGAACAAGAAGCTGTCGTATCTCGACATGGCGCGCACGGGCGAGCGCTTCTACACGTCGCTGGGCTTCGCGCCGCTGCCGAAGACGTTCTGGGAGCGCTCCCTTCTCGTCCGCCCGAAGGACCGCGACGTCGTCTGCCACGCGAGCGCGTGGGACATCGATCAGTCGGAAGACGTCCGCATCAAGATGTGCATCGAGCCGACGGCGGAAGACTTCACGACGATCCATCACGAGATGGGTCACAACTTCTACCAGCGCGCCTACAAGGGTCAGCCGTACCTCTTCCGCGACAGCGCGAACGACGGCTTCCACGAAGCGATCGGCGACACGATCGCCCTCTCGGTCACGCCCGAGTATCTGGTGAAGATTGGACTGCTCGACAAGGCCCCGGACTCCTCGCGCGACATCGGGCTGCTGCTGAACAAGGCGCTCGAGAAGATCAGCTTCCTGCCCTTCGGGCTGCTCATCGATCAGTGGCGCTGGCAGGTGTTCTCGGGCGCGGTGCCCGCGACCGCCTACAACAAAGCGTGGTGGGATCTGCGGCTGAAGTACCAGGGCATCGCGCCGCCGACAGCCCGCGGCGAGGAGTTCTTCGATCCGGGCGCGAAGTATCACGTGCCGGACAACACGCCGTACACGCGGTACTTCCTCGCCGACATCCTGCAGTTCCAGTTCCACCGCGCGCTGTCGAAGACCGCCGGCTGCACGCTGCCGCTGCACCGCTGCTCCATCTACGAGAGCACGCCGGCGGGCGATCGGCTGAACGCGATGCTCATGATGGGACAATCGAAGCCATGGCCCGACGCGCTGGAAGCGCTCACCGGCTCGAAGCAGATGGACGCGACGGCGATCCTCGACTACTTCGCGCCGCTGTCGAAGTGGCTCGATGAACAGCTGGCTGGGAAGCCGGTGGGCTGGTAGACAAGAAGGAAGAAGTCAGAAGGCAGAAGGAAGAAGTGAAGAAAAGAAGCCGATGAAGAGGAACGCCATCCTGCGGATGTCGCTGATGGGCCTCGCCGCGTGTTTCATCGCGGCGTGGCCGGCGCGCGTGGCCACGCAGACGGACCTCGACGCGTTCATGAAGCAGGTGCTGCTCAAGCGCGACGACAACTGGAAGAAGCTGCAGCAGTACATCCTCGACGAACGCGAGGCGATGGAGCTGCGCGGGCCCGACCGGACGCCGATGTGGGGCGAGCATCGCGAGTACACGTGGTACATCCGCGACGGCTTCTTCGTCCGCAGCCCGCTGAAGTTCAACGGCGTGACGATCGCCGAGCCGGAGCGGCGCAAGTTCGAAGCGGACTACCTGCGCCGAGAACAGCAGCGCGAGAAGCGGCGCGGCCGCGCACAGGCGATCGACAACACGCCCGACAACGCCCCGACGGTCCAGAGCGACGCCGACGCGCCGCGCAGCGTCGACAGCCTGATCAGGCAGACGCGCGAGCCGCAGTTCATCTCGTCCGCCTACTTCCTGCGCTTCAAGTTCGAAGAGGGCAAGTACGCGCTCGTCGGCCACGAAACGATCGACGGCCGCGATCTGCTGCGCATCGAGTACTACCCGGCCCGGATGTTCACCGGATCGGATCGCCGCCGCTCGGGACGCGGCCAGAGCGACGCGGACAAGGCGCGCGACGCCGAGTTCCGGCGGCTGATGAACAAGGTTGCGCTCGTCACGATCTGGGTGGAGCCGAACGCGCACCAGATCGTGAAGTACACGTTCGACAACGTCGCGTACGACTTCCTTCCGGTGTCGTGGCTGATGCAGGTCGACGACGTCAAGGCGTCGATGACGATGGGCCAGCCGTTTCCCGACGTCTGGCTGCCGAACGCGCTCGAGGCGAATCTCGGGATGACGCTCGCGATCGGCCCCTTCACGCTGCACTACACGCTCGACTACCACGACTACCGCCAGCCCGACGTCGCCACGAAGATCCGCATCCGCGAAGATCGCTGACGTGCTGACGGCGCTGCTCCTGACCCTGTGTTGTGGTGACAACGTAGCGCGAGCCTTTCAGGCGAGCGAGACCGGCGCGGATGTAGCGCGAGCCTTTCAGGCGAGCGAGACGATCGTCGCGATTCAGGTCCACGGCAACACGATCACGACCGACGAAGAAATCCGCCGGCTCTCCGGCGTCGATGTCGGCGCGCCCGTCACCGCGACGACCGTCGACGATGTGGCGACGCGGCTGCGCGCCAGCAAGCTCTTCGAGAAGGTCGACGTCCTCAAGCGCTTCGCCTCCATCACCGATCCGTCGCAGATCATGCTGGTCATCATCGTCGACGACGGCCCCGTACACATCAAGATGACCGGCGACCCCGACAATCCCGTCCGCACCGTCCGCAATCGCTGGCCCAAGCTGCTCTTTCTGCCCGTGCTCAACGCCGAGGACGGCTACGGCCTGACGTACGGCCTGCGGTTCGCGATTCCCGATCCGGCCGGCGCGCACAGCCGCGTCGCGTTCCCGCTCACCTGGGGCGGCGAGAAGCGCGCCGCCGTCGAGTTCGACAAGCAGATCGAGCACTCCCCGGACATTCCAATCGACCGCGTGCTGGCCGGCGGCTCCGTGTCCCGCCGGACGAATCCGTTCTTCGATCGAGACGATGACCGCGAGCGCGTCTGGCTGCGGGCCGAGCGCGAGATCGTCCACGGCCTGCGCCTCGGCGCGTCGACGGGCTGGCAGCACGTGTCGTTCATGAACCTCGACGACCAGTTCGTGCACGCTGGCGGCGACGTGATCCTCGACACGCGCGTCGATCCCATCCTCGCGCGGAACGCGGTGTACGCGAAGGCGAGCTGGGAGCATTTGAGTTTCGCGGGCGACGGCGCGAACCGCACCGAGGTCGATGCGCGCGGATATCTGGGGCTGATTCGCCAAAACATTCTGGCCGTCCGCATCCTGCGCCAGGACTCCGACCGATCGTTGCCGGCGTACCTGCAGCCGCTGCTCGGCGGCATGGACACCCTGCGCGGCTTCCACGCGGGCACGGCGATCGGCGACACGCTCGTCGCGATGTCGGCGGAAGTGATCGTGCCCATCACCTCGCCGCTCGAGGTCGGCAAGCTCGGCGTGAGCGCGTTCGTCGACCGCGGTACGGTGTACAACAAGGGCGAGCGATTCGCCGATCAGACGCTGAAGGAAGGCTACGGCGGCAGCGTCTGGCTCGCGGCGGCGTTTGTCAGGTTCAACGTCGCGATCGCCCATGGCGTCGGCGCGACGACGCGCGTGCACGTGGGAGCGACGGTGTCGTTCTGAAGAATTTCAGATTGCAGAGTTCAGATTTCAGATTTAATACCGTCATGAGGAAGTCGAGCTTTCTGGCCCTCGTGCTGGCGCTCGCCGGTGTCAGCCTCGCCGCGCAGGACCGCCTGAAATCGATGCCGGGCTACGAGCGCGCGCAGCAGATGACGCGCGAGAGCCAGACGGCGGTGCGCGGCGGCGTGCTCGCGGTGACGTGGGCGGGCGATGGCGCGTCATTCGAGTACACGCGCGACGGCAAGCAGTACCGCTTCGACATGCTGACGCGGCAGACCTCGGAGATCGGCGGCGTGCCGACTCTTACTGGTGGCCGCCCCTCGACAGGCTCGGGGCAAGCGGGTCGGGGACAGGCGCCCGGCACGCAGCCCGAGCGGGGCCGGCAGTTCGAATCGGCGACGTCGCCCGACAACACGCTGAAGGCGTACTACAAGGATCGCAATGTCTGGCTGAGCGCGCCCGACGGCGCCAACGCGATCGCGATCACGACCGACGGCAGCGCGGCGAGCCGCGTGAAGTACGGGACGGCGAGCTGGGTGTACGGCGAGGAGCTGAGCCAGCGGACCGCGATGTGGTGGTCGCCCGACGGCAAGAAGATCGCGTACTACCGGTTCGACGAATCGCAGATTCCTGACTTTTATCTCGCGCTCGATCAAACGCGCACGCAGACCACGCTCGACACCGAGGCGTATCCGAACGCGGGCGTGCCGAACCCCATCGTCGATTTGTTCGTGTACGACGTCGCGACGAAGCAGTCGACGCGCGTCGACGTCCGCGACGGCAAGCCGTTCGACAACACGGTCGTCGGCCACTACGTCTATCACGTCGAGTGGTCGCGCGACGGACGCGAGCTGCTCTTCCTGCGCACGAACCGCCGGCAGAATGTGATGGAAGTCGCCGCCGCGAATCCCGCGACGGGCGCGTGCCGCGTCGTGCTGCGCGAGTCGTGGCCGACCGGCTGGCTGATCTCCGAGCCGCGGATGGTGTTTCTCTCCGACGGCAAACGCTTCATCTGGGAATCGCAGCGGAACGGGTGGGACAACTACTACCTGTACGATGTGTCCGGCGCGCTGATCGCGCCGCTGACCTCGTCCACGACGTTCGAGGCGGCGTCGCTCGTCAAGATCGACGAGAGCGCGGGCGTCGTCTTCTACACCGCGCGCGACGGCGACAATCCGCTCAAGCTGCAGCTCCATCGCGTCGGCCTCGACGGCAAGGGCGATCGGCTGCTGACCGATCCGCTGTTCACGCACACGATCGGCACCTGCATTCCCCGGCTCGGCTCGCGGCCCGAGCAGCCCGTCACGCCCGGGCCGTGCGCCATCTCGCCGGACAACCGGTACTTCATCGACGTCTATCAGACGCACGACACGCCGCCGGCCACGCGGCTCGTCGACGCGATGACCGGCCGGACGGTCGTCGAGCTCGCGAAGAGCGACACGTCGACGTTCGCGGAGTTGGGTCTGAAGAAGACGGAGATGTTCACGTACACCGCGGCCGACGGCACGACGAAGCTGCGCGGGCTGATTCAGTTTCCGTCCAGTTTCGATCCATCCAGGAAATATCCCGCGCTCGTCAGCGCGTACGGCGGCCCCGAGTTCTCGCAGGCGACGGCGCGGGAAACATTCGTCGCCCCGAGCCCGCTGACCGAGTACGGTTTTCTCGTCCTGAATCTCGACTCGCGGGGGATTCCCGGCCTCGGCAAGCGCGCCCTCGACTCGATCTATCTCAAGCTCGGCCAGGCGGAGATGGACGACATGGCCGAAGGCGTGAAGGCGTTGTGGAGCCGGCCGTACTTCGACAAGACGCGCGTCGGGATTTTCGGCACGTCGTACGGCGGCTACTCGGCGGTGATGGAGATCCTGCGTCACCCCGACGTCTTCGCCGCCGCCGCGTCCTCGTCGCCGCCGACCGACTGGCGCAACTACGACACGATCTACAGCGAGCGCTACATGTGGATGCCGCAGGAGAACGCGGACGGCTACGACGCCGGCGCGGCGATGACGTACGCGAAGAATCTGAAAGGCCGGCTGCTGCTCTACTACGGGACGGCGGACAACAACGTTCACCCGTCGAACTCGCTGCGGTTGATCAAAGCGTTGCAGGAGGCCGGCAAGAGCTTCGACGTCCAGGTCGGCCCCGACCGCGGCCACAGCGGCGTGAATGCCGATCGCATGATGGAGTTCTTCATCGACACGCTCGGCAGATAGGAGCTTCCCGATGCTTTCGCGAAGAGAGATGCTTCTGACGCCGCTGGCACTTGGCTCCGCGCGCGTGGCGTCCGCCGCTTCAGGAAAGATGACGCTCGCCATTCATCAGAACACGTCGGCGAGAGCCGGCTACCGCGCGTCGCTCGAGGGCTGGGCGCGCGCCGGGATCAAGTACGTCGAGCTGATCCCGCAGTCGCTCGACGAATTTCTGAAGGCCGAGACGCTGCCCGCCGCGCGCCGCGTGCTGACCGATCTGGGATTGACGCCGGTCTGCTGCACCTGCGGCGCCGGACTCTGGGAGCCGAATCCAAATCGCGCGACGGCGCTGGAGAACATGAAGCGGCGTTGCGAGATGCTGACGGCCCTCGGCATCCCGCGCACGTACGCGACGACCACGACCACGCAGAAATTCATGTCGGACGACTACAAGGTCGCCGTGCAGAACATGCGCGAGGCGGGAGACATCGCCAGGCAGTTCAACATGACGGTGATGGCCGAGTTCGTGCGCACGTCGACGTTCATCTCGACGCTGACGACGCTGCTCACGCTGACGCGCGAAGCGGCGCACCCGAACATGCATCCGATGCTCGACTGCTATCACTTCTGGTCCGGGAACAACAAGCTCGAGGATCTCGATCTGCTGAAGCCCGGCGAGATCGCGCACGTGCACTTTCAGGATGTCGCCGACATCCCGCGCGAGCTGCTCGACAACGCGACGCGCGTCATTCCCGGCGACGGCGTGTCGCCGCTGGTGAAGATCCTCCGCAAGCTGGCGGACAAAGGCTACGCGGGTCACCTGTCGGTTGAATTGTTCGGGCCGAAATTCCAGCAGGCGGATCCGTACGAGCTCGCGAAAGAAATCCGTCAGAAGGCGGAAGCCGTCATGCGGCAGGCGCGAGTGCTGTAGGGGCACTTTGAGCGGACAGCCGAAATGAACGCCCGATGGCATGAAGCCCACGCGATGCCCAGGAATCCGTCGCTCGAGCAACGGCTGCGGTGGCACGTCGCGCACGCCCGCGCGTGCCGGTGTCGCGAGATTCCTCGAAGCCTGATGGCTGCGCTCCGTCGTCACGGAATGACAGTACCGAAGCGACCAAGGTCCGGCTGAAGCCGGACGCCCACGTCTCGCTCGCCTGAAAGGCTCGCGCTACATCCCTACCCGCCCCACCCGCCCCTCCCGCCCTTCCTGCCCTTCGCGCCCTTCCTTTCCTTCGCGCCCTATTTCCGCAATTCCAGCTTCGCGATCGCCTCGCGATGGACTTCGTCCGGTCCATCGGCGAGACGAATCGTCCGCGCGTGCGCCCACGCGCTCGCCAGCGGGAAATCGTCGCTCACGCCGGCGGCGCCGTGCGCCTGGATCGCGCGGTCCAGCACGCGCAGCGCCATCCGCGGCACGACGACCTTCACCATCGCCAGCTCGCCGCGCGCGCCCTTGTTGCCGGCGTGATCCATCAGATACGCCGCCTTCATCGTCAGCAGCCGCGCCTGCTCGATCTCCATCCGCGACTCGGCGATGTCGGCGCGGATCGTCCCTTGATCCGCGAGCGCCTTCCCGAACGCGACGCGCGACTTCACCCGCCGGCACATCGCCTCGAGCGCGCGCTCGGCGACGCCGATCATGCGCATGCAGTGATGAATGCGGCCCGGGCCGAGGCGGCCCTGCGCGATCTCGAAGCCGCGGCCCTCGCCGAGCAGCATGTTCGACGCCGGCACGCGCACGTTCTCGTAGGTGATCTCCGCGTGGCCGTGCGGCGCATCGTCGTACCCGAAGACGGGCAGCATGCGGCGGATCGTCACGCCCGGCGTATCCATGGGCACGAGGATCATCGACTGCTGCTTGTGCTTCTCCGCCTCGGGATTCGACCGGCCCATGAAGATCGCGATGCGGCAGCGCGGATCGCCGGCGCCGGAGATCCACCACTTGTGCCCGTTGATCACGTAGTCGTCGCCCTGCCGCTCGATGCGCGACTGGATGTTCGTGGCGTCGGACGAGGCGACGGCGGGCTCGGTCATGGCGAAGCACGACCGGATCTTGCCGGCGAGCAGCGGCTCGAGCCACTGCGTGCGCTGCGCCTCGTCGCCGTAGCGCACGAGCACTTCCATGTTGCCCGTGTCCGGCGCCGAGCAGTTGAAGACCTCGGGGGCGAACACCGGCGAGCGGCCCATCACCTCGCAGAGGTGCGCGTACTCGACGTTGGTGAGTCCCGCGCCGTACTCGCTCTCGGGCAGGAACAGATTCCAGAGGCCGGCGGCCTTCGCCTTCGGCTTCAGCTCCTCGACGATACTCGTGGGCTGCCAGCGATCGCCTTCCGCGATCTGGCGGCGGAACGTCGCCTCGTTCGGGTAGATGTGCAGGTTCATGAACTCGACGAGACGCCGCTGCAGGTCGATGACCTTCTCGGAATGTTCGAAGCGCATGGCGCGCATGATAGCCTTTTCCGGCATGGAACAGGATGCGCGCACCGTCCGCGCGGGCGAGCAGCTCGACTGGGACCGCCTGGTCCGCTGGCTGCGCGAACGTCTGCCGCTGTGCGGGATCCCGGGCCTGGACGTGTCGGCGTCCCCCGGTGCGACCGAACACGCGCAGTTCCCCGGCGGGCATTCGAACCTCACCTACCTCGTGCGCTTCGGTGACGTGGAGGTCGTCGTCCGGCGGCCGCCGTTCGGACCCGTGGCCCCGACGGCGCACGACATGGCGCGCGAGTTCCGCTGGCTGTCGGCGATGCACGGCGTCTTCCCGCTCGCGCCCCGGCCGTACCTGCTCTGCGACGACACGAGCGTGATCGGATCCGTGTTCTATGCGATGGAGCGGCGGCGCGGAATCGTCGTGCGCGCCCAGGAACCGCCGGAGCTGTTGGACGACCCGGCTGCCCGGCGGCGTCTGAGCGCCGCGATGATCGACACGCTCGCGGATCTGCACGCGATCGACGTGGTCGACGGCGGATTGAGCGGCCTCGGCAAGCCGGCGGGATTCGTCGAGCGTCAGGTGCGCGGCTGGTCCGACCGCTGGAAGCGATCGCAGACGACGCCGCTCGAAGAGATGGACACCCTGTCCGCGTGGCTGATCGCGCGTCTGCCCGGCGATCCGCCCAAGCCGTCGGTCGTGCACGGCGACTTCAAGCTGGACAACGTCATGCTCGACGCGCACGACGTCGGCCGCATTGTCGCGGTCTTCGACTGGGAGATGAGCGCGCTGGGCGATCCGCTCGTCGATCTCGGGATCGTCCTGGCGTACTGGGCGCCGACGGCGCCGCCGTCGATGCGCGACGCGCTGACGACGGTCACCCATCGTCCCGGCTATTTCACGCGAGACGAGATCATCGAGCGCTACGCCACGCGATCGCGCCGCGATCTGTCCGGCATCCGCTTCTACGAGATCTTCGCGCTGTTCAAGATCGCCGTCGTCATCCAGCAGATCTACTTCCGCTACAAGCAGGGCCAGACGACCGACGCGCGCTTCGCGACCTTCGACGCGCGCGTGGCGTTTCTGGCGCGGACCGCAGCGGAGATCCTTACGAAGGCGTGACGCGGACGTGCCGGCGGTAGAACCAGTCGGCGATGAAGAGCGCGCCCACGGCGTAGGCCGGGCCGCTGATCATCAGGATGTCCGCGGACGGGAGACCGCGGCCGAGCGCCCACGACGTGTGAAAGGCGCCGGCGAACACGAACAGCAGGCCGCCGGGAATTTCCCATCGCCACGCGACCGCGACGGCGAGCAGCACGACCGCCGTCGGAATCAGGTGCACGACGAACGCGACGAGCGTGTCCCAGGCCGTGAAGTTCCCTTCGAAGGCGTCGGCGGCGAAGATGGTGATGAACGCGGCGAGCAGCACGCCGAGGATTCGCGGCATCCAGTACAGCAGCGGCTTCATGGCGTCACGCTGCCACAAGTTGCCGCGCGCTTCAACGCGACGTACACTTCCCCGATTCATCCGATTCCGATTCGACATCGTGGAGTTGACATGAGGCGCGGGAGCACGAACACGACTGCGTGGCTGATCGCCGGTATCGCGCTGTACGGCGCGACGACCTATTCATCCGCGCGCGCGAGCCAGGACGCCCCGAAGACGGCGTCGACGACGTGGGACGCGGTGTTCACCGAGGCGCAGGCGAAGCGAGGCGACGCGCTCTACTCGCAGTACTGCGCGAAGTGCCACGCGCCTGATCTCACGGGCGCCGACGTCGCGCCGGCGCTGACGGGCGCGGACTTCACGGCCAACTGGAACGATCTGTCGCTTGGCGATCTCTTCGAGCGGATGCGCATCGGCATGCCCGCGGACAAGCCGGGCAGCGTCAGCCGTCAGGACAACGCGGACATCCTCGCGTTCATGCTGTTCACGGCCGGCTTCCCCGCCGGCGCGAACGGACTTCCGGCACAAGCGGAGATGCTCAAGGACATCAAGTTCGTCGCGCAGAGGAAATGAATCGGTCGCCGGCTACCAGCGAAGATTGAACCGGACGCCGGCGCCGCCGCGCGAAATGACCGGTGAAACGACGGTGCGCGTCGCGGGCTCCGGATAGACGATCGTCGTGCTGTGAACGAGGAGTCCCACGATGGCGCCCGCGCCCGCGCCAAGTCCGCCCAGGAGCACGAGACCGTCCGGACATTCCGTGGTGTCTCCACCTCGACACTCTGTCAACGCGCCGAGAGCGACGCCCGCGCCCGCGCCGATGAGCGTCGCCATTCGAAGCGGTTGGCGGCGCACGGCCACCTGACGGACGCGCTCGCGCGTGAATTTCTTCTCGCCCGCGCCCGTCTGAATCGCCATCTCATCGCGTGTCAGGCCGGTCAGGCGACCGGTGGTGACGCTCCCCGATTGATCCTCGACTCGCAGCCGATCGTCGAGGTTGACGCGAAGACCGAGATCCTCGAGCAGGCCGGCGCCGGCGGCGCCGCGCGCCGCCGGAACGGACACGCGGTTGTCCGGCGCGCGATAGATGGTCTTCATCTGCGGGATGAGCGCCCCGATCGCTGCTCCCGCGCCGGCGCCGATCGGCGCGGCGCCGACAGGTCCGATCCCTGCCTCTCCGTGCACTGCGACGGCGACGGCGCTCAGCGCCGCGAACACCCCCGCTCCGATGAGTGCGTTCCGGCCGAGCGAGTAGCCGCGCACGGCGACCGCGCGGACGTTTTCACGCGTGAGATGCGTGTCGCGGCCATCGGTCAGGATCGTGATGTCGTCGCGCGTGAGGCGCGAGAGCCGACCCGTGGTCTCGACTCCCGACTCGTCCTCGACCCGAACCTGATCGCCGAGGTTGACGCGCAGCGGAAGGTCCTCGAAGGACTGAATGGTCTGAGCGGTTGCCGGAGACGACGAGAGCGCGAGACAGCCGATGAACGTGAGCGCAAGTGCGGGCTTCACGGGACGCTTCTTCATGCATCCTACACCTCCGACGCTGCGACGCTTCACGGCTGTAATCCGAACGCGTCACTCTCGTTCCTGAGAATTTCGTGTAGCATTACCCCATTCAAGGAGCGCCTATGAAATTCCGAACGCTCGTTCTTGTCGCCCTGTGCACGATCCTTCCGGCGACCGCGTTTCCGCAGGCGCTCACGAGCCTCGCGTCGGTCCGCGTGGGCTACACGACGCGCAAGAACACCGTGAAGCCGCAGGGTGAGCTGAAGGCGCAGATCGACGCGCTCGATCAGCAGATCGCCGAGGCGACGCGACTTGGGAAGACCGGCGAGCTGCGGCGGCTCTTCGCCAAGGGCATCGTGCTGCTCTCGGGCCGCGCGTGGACGTCAGGCCTCGATTACACGAACTCGCTCGTGATTCGCACGGACCGCGTCGTCGCCGATTCGACGAAGCCGTACCCCGCACGGCTCGAGCAGATTTATCAGCCGACGGTCGAGCTCGATCGCGCGCTGATCGCGCGCATCGTCCTGCGCGAGCGTCCGACGCCGGCCGGTCCCGGCGCGCCGCCGCGGCCCGGACCTGTCGCCAAGGATTTCGGCACCTTCGAAGGCGTCGCCCGCGATCTCCGCGAATCGCCGTTCGCCGCCGAGTTGGACATGCACGACGTCGCCGACGGCGCCTATCAGCTCGTCGTCGAAGTGGCCGATCAGGGCGCGCCGATCGGCGCGGCGACACTCGTCATCGCCCTGCGAAAAGGCCTCGACGACGTCGTCGCGCGGCTCGAGACGGCCGCGAAGAGCGCGCCGGAGAACCTGCGCGCGGAGATCCTGTTCCCGATCGATCGGATGAAGAACGTCAACCGCGGACGCCTCGAGTTGCGAACGTTCGATCCCGCGCGGGATTTTGCAGCCGCAGAGACTGTCGCAGCCGCCGTAAAGGCGAACAAGGATCCGTTCGCCGGACGCACGGGTGATATCAAGCGCCACTACCTGCTCGACGCCGCGAACGAAATCATCCCGTACCGCACGTACATCCCGACGACGTACAACGGATCGAAGGCGTATCCGCTGATCCTGGCGCTGCACGGTCTCGGTGGAACGGAAGACGCGTTCTTCGAGAACTACGAGAAGAAGCTGCCGCCGCTCGCCGAGCAGCACGGCTACATCGTCGCGGCGCCGCTCGGCTATCGCGTCGACGGATCGTACGGCTGGGGTCTCGGCAATCCACCGGCGGATCCGGCGACGAAGCGGACGCAGGATTTCAGCGAGCAGGACGTGATGCAGGTGCTGCAGCGCGTGCGGCAGCAGTACAAGATCGATGACACGCGAATCTACCTGCTGGGCCACTCGATGGGCGCGATCGGCACGTGGAAGATCGCGCCGAAGTACCCGGACATCTGGGCCGCCATCGCGCCGTTCTCCGGCAGCGGCGCGGCCGCGACGCTCGAGCGGATTCGCGCGGTGCCCGAGATCATCGTGCACGGCGACAACGATCCGACGGTCAACGTCGCCGGCTCGCGGAACATGGTCGCCAGGTTGAAGGAGCTGGGGACGGAGTTCAAGTACATCGAAGTCCCCGGCGGCGTGCACAGCGACGTCGTCGCGCCCAACCTCGCGGCCGCCGTGGAATTCTTCGACGCGCACCGCAAGACGATGCGGTCGACGTCGCGGCGGCAGTGATGCATTTCCGATCGTTCCTCGTCGCCGGCCTGCTGGGCACGAGTGTCGTGGTGCCCGGCTTCAGCCGGACTCAGCAGGCGTCCCCACCCGCCTCACCTGCGTCACCAGCCCCACCGGCCCAGTCCGGCCGCGGAGCGGCCGCTGACCCAGTGGCGGGCAACTGGCGCGGGACGCTGACGTCGGCGCCGGGCGTGACGAGCCCGATCATCCTCACGATCGCGAAGCGCAACGAGACGTACACCGGATCGACGAGCGGACTGACCGCGACCGCGGAAATCCCGTTGAAGACGCTCACGGTGGCCGGCACGCACGTGACGATCGAGGCCGCGTCGGAATCACGGCTGGGCGACGTCACGCTGACCGGCGAGCTGGCGGCCGAAGGCGCGGCACCGGCGACAATGACGGGCGCGGGCACGCTCACGATCGGGGGCCAGCACTTCGACGTCACGTTCGCGCTGCAGCGCCGGCCGCGCGCCGAAGTCATCCAGCCGCAGGTCGAGCAGAAGATCGACTACTTCGCCGGCCGCTGGACGTTCGAATATGTCGGCGCGGAGTATCCGCCGCTGAGCACCGGCAGCCGGACGGGCGCGGTGACGTTCACAAAGGTGGGCAAGTCGAATTTCGTCGCCGGCAAGGTGGACGGCGAGGTCGCGGACAAGGCGTACTCAGAAAGCCTGTCGATCGGCCTCGACCCCGACACGAACATGCTGGTGTTTCACGAACGTCACGCCGACGGCACGGAGTTGGTCAGCGTCGGCAACTGGCGCAGCCCGATCGGCATCAGCTTCGTCACGTCGCCCGTGCCGGCCGGCGGCAAGCTGTACCAGCTCCGGCGGTTCATCAACGTCACCTCGCCCGTCGCGTTCGAGGTGACCGAGGAGTTCTCCATCGACGGCGGGCCTTTCCGCCGCCTCGGCAACGCCCACTTCACGAAGACGCCGTAAGACCGCTGCGGTAATCAGGCTTGTAGCGCGAGCCGTTCAGGCGAGCGTGCAATCAGAACGTGTGGAAGCTGTACCCGAACTTCCGCAGCCGCTCGTACGAGAACATCAGCCAGCGCCCGCGCTCGTTGTCCAGAATGTGTGTGATGTCGCGGCTCAGCGCTTCGCCGGCGCGATCATCGCCGCCCGCCAGCGCGCCGGCTGCGCGCATCGCGTTCAGAATCTGTGAATACGCCGTGACGTGTGTGTCTGTCCGATCGACGGTCATCCCACGCCACGATTCGAGCGCGTCCTGCGTCCGGCGCTGGTCCCAGTCGATCGCGCCGATCAGAAATCGCGCATCGTTTGCACGATATCCGCCCGGGGTTGTCCGAAGAATGCCGTTCAGGATCGCCAGCCTGATGTTGTCGTAGTACGCCGCGAGCGCTTTCGACGACGTCAGCTCTCGGCGATCGAGCTGCGCCGCGTAATACCGGCGAACCCGGACGATGAGGTCGTAGGCGTTGCGATTCGAGGCGCGCGTCCACTCCAGGTGCTCTTCAGGATCCGTGTCCAGCAGCGTCGACAGCGTCTCGAGGCTGCCCTGCGTCAGGTTGTCCAACAGGAACAGCAGTTCGGTCGTCGCCCGCGTCGACGGGTGCTCTGACGCGAAGCGGCTGATGAAGGCGACGAAATTCGCGTGATCGGCGGCGAGGCCCAACTCGGCCCAGAGTCTGGGATCGCGGATCTCGCCGTCGTAGTACGGCTGCAGCGCGTTCTGTTCGCGATACCGCTGCAGGAGGTCGGGCAGTTTCCCGGCATCGGCGCTGTGCGTCTCGGCAAGGTCCCTGATCGGCTGAAAGCGGCTCCAGCGGTCTCGTCGCGACCACGACGTGTCCGTGAGCGACTGGAGCGCGGCCTCGCCAAGCGCGAGAGGTGGATCGACGGCGGAACCCTGACGTCCGATGGCCGACGCGAACGGATTGCTCAAGCGCCTGAGGATCGGACGCGCCGGCGTCAGGCCGAAGTGATCCAGCGACAGGCCAGGCGTGAGGAACGGGAACAACAGCGTCGCGCGGTCCGCGATCCTGGCGACATCAAAACGGAGATCCGGAAGAAGGAGCGCAGAGTCGCCGGACGGGGACCGCAGCCAATCGTCCTGGACCGTGTCGATGGGATTCAGGCCTGCGTGACTCGGGTCTTCCGGCGCCACGGTGAAGACCCGCGCCGCCTGATCGGCCTCGACCGTCCGGATGACTCGCACGGCTGCCGCCGAGAACAGCGAAACCGCGGCGATCCCGCAGATCAGGTGAAACGTCGCCGAGGATCCCAACGCCAGGAGGTAGCGCGGCTTCATGGAAGTGCGGGCTCGAGGGCGATAATCGCGCCGGATCCCCCGCCCGGTCAACGCGCGCGACACGAACGCCGGCGCCGGCGATCAGCCGGCTGATCCATTCACTCGACGCATGGATCCAATCGGATCATTGTATTTTACTTCTGGCTGAGGGCTTGGCATAACAGGCTCTCCATGGTCGCCTTTCCGCCTGACGCCACCGGTCTCTACGATCCCCGCCACGAGCACGACGCGTGCGGCGTGGGCTTCGTCGTGGACATCCAGGGCCGGCGCTCGCACGGCGTCATCGAGAAGGGCCTGCGCATCCTCCTCAACCTGCTCCACCGCGGGGCGTGCGGCTGCGAAGCGAACACCGGCGACGGCGCGGGCGTGCTCATCCAGATGCCCGACCGGTTTCTGCGCAAGGCCACGGCGGACCTCGGATTCACGCTGCCGCCCGCCGGCCGGTACGGCGCGGGCCTCGTCTTCCTGCCGCGGAACCGCGGCGAGCGCGAACAGGTTCGGGCGCTGATCGAACAGACCGTGCGCGGCGAAGGCCACCAGATCCTCGGCTGGCGCCCGGTGCCGGGCGACGACTCGAGCCTCGGCGCGTCGGCGCGCGCCAGCAAGCCGGTCATCGAGCAGGTCTTCATTGCCGACAGCGCTGACGACGCTCGCGGCCCTGGAAGTACTGACCGGATGCGTTTCGAGCGCGCGCTCTACATCATCCGCAAGCAGGTCGAGCACGCGGCCGACCGCCTGGGGCTGAGCGAGCGCCACGCCTTCTACATCGTCAGCCTCTCGGCGAACACGCTCATCTACAAGGGCATGCTGACGGCCGATCAGATCGCGCCGGTGTTCCCGGACCTGCTCGACCCCGACATGGAATCGGCGCTCGCGCTCGTCCACCAGCGCTTCAGCACGAACACGTTCCCGTCGTGGCCGCTCGCGCATCCGTACCGTTACGTCGCGCACAACGGCGAGATCAACACGCTGCGAGGCAACATCAACTGGATGCGCGCGCGCGAAGGCCTGATGCAATCGTCGCTGCTCGGCGACGATCTCAAGAAGATCCTGCCGATCATCCGCGAAGGCGGCAGCGACACGGCGATCTTCGACAACGTGCTCGAGCTGCTCGTGATGTCCGGCCGGTCGCTGCCCCACGCGATCCTGATGATGATTCCGGAGCCGTGGTCGGCCCCTGGAATATCAGACGACAGGTCGCCGCAGTTGAAGGCGTTCTACGAGTTCCACTCGTCGCTGATGGAACCGTGGGACGGACCGGCGTCGATCGCGTTCACCGACGGCGCGGTCATCGGCGCCGTGCTCGACCGCAACGGCCTGCGGCCCTCGCGCTACTACGTGACGAAGGACGGCCTTGTCGTGATGGCCTCCGAAGTCGGCGTGCTCGACATTCCGGCCGAGGACATCCTGCTCAAAGAGCGCCTGCATCCCGGCCGCATGTTCCTCGTCGACACGACACAGGGCCGCATCGTCGCGGACGACGAGATCAAGCGCGACCTCGCGAGCGCGCAGCCGTACGGCCGCTGGCTCGACGAGCACCTGGTGGACATCGAGGATCTGCCCGCGGCGCCGCACCTGCCGCCGCTCAGCCACGAAAGAATTGTCCAGCGGCAGCAGCTCTTCGGCTACACGCAGGAGGATCTCGCGATCCTGCTCGCGCCGATGGCGGGCAAAGGCGAAGAACCCATCGGCTCGATGGGCACGGACACGGCGCTAGCCGTGCTGTCCGATCGTCCGCGTCTGCTGTACGACTACTTCAAGCAGCTGTTCGCGCAGGTCACGAACCCGCCGCTCGACGCGATTCGCGAAGAGCTGGTGACGGCAATGGGGTCGACGGTCGGGCCGGAGGGCAATCTCCTCGAGCCGCGGCCGGAGTCGTGCCGGCAGATCAAGATCAAGTACCCGATCATCAACAACGATCAGCTCGCGAAGCTGCGCTACGTCTACGAGCCGGCGTTCAAGTCGATCACGCTGCCGATGCTGTTCGACGCGAGCCGCGGCGGGCGCGGCCTCGCGGCGGCGATGGACCATCTGAAGAAGCGCGCGAGCGACGCCGTCGCCGCCGGCTATACGATCGTCATATTGTCGGACCGCGGCGCCGATCGCGATCAGGCGCCGATTCCAAGTCTGCTCGCGACGGCCGGCGTGCATCATCACCTCGTCCGCCAGGGCACGCGCACGCAATGCGGCCTCGTCGTCGAATCGGGCGACGCGCGCGAAGTGCATCACTGCGCGCTGCTGCTCGGCTTCGGCGCGGGCGTCGTGAATCCGTACCTCGCGTTCGAGACGCTCGACGACATGATCCGGCAGCGGCAGCTCGTCGACGTCACGCACGAGGACGCGGTCGCGCACTACATTCATGCGCTCAACAAGGGCATCCTGAAAGTGATGTCCAAGATGGGCATCTCGACGCTGCAGGGCTACTGCGGCGCGCAGATCTTCGAGGCCGTCGGGCTGGACAAGACGTTCATCGATCAGTACTTCACGTGGACCGCGTCCCGCATCGGCGGCGTGGGCATCGACGTCGTGGCGGATGAAGTGCGGCGGCGACACGCGCTCGCGTTCCCGTCGCGCAGCGGCGGCTCGCAGGATCTCGAGGCCGGCGGCGAGTACCAGTGGCGCCGCGACGGCGAATACCACCTCTTCAATCCGGACACGGTCTTCAAGCTGCAGCATTCGACACGCAGCGGCCAGTACGAGGTCTTCAAGGAATACACGCGCCTCGTCGACGATCAGAACAAGCGGCACGCGACGCTGCGGGGCCTCCTCGAATTCGTGCTCGGCTTCAAGCCGCTCAGGCTCGACGAAGTCGAGCCTGTTGAGAACATAGTCAAGCGCTTCGCGACCGGCGCGATGTCCTACGGATCGATCAGCCAGGAAGCGCACGAGACGCTGGCGATCGCGATGAACCGGATCGGCGGCAAGTCGAACACCGGCGAGGGCGGTGAGGATCCGGCGCGCAACACGCCGGACGCGAACGGCGACTCGCGTCGCAGCGCGATCAAGCAGGTCGCGTCGGCGCGCTTCGGCGTCACGAGCGAGTACCTCGTCAACGCCGAGGACCTGCAGATCAAGATGGCGCAGGGCGCCAAGCCAGGCGAAGGCGGACAGCTTCCGGGCCACAAGGTCTATCCGTGGATCGCGAAGGTGCGGTACGCGACGCCAGGCGTGGGATTGATCTCGCCGCCGCCGCATCACGACATCTACTCGATCGAAGATCTCGCCGAGCTCATCTACGACTTGAAGAACGCGAATCCGCGGGCGCGCATTTCGGTGAAGCTCGTCGCCGTATCCGGTGTCGGCACGATCGCCGCGGGCGTGGCGAAGGCGCACGCCGACGTCATCCTCATCTCGGGTCACGACGGCGGCACCGGCGCGTCGCCGCTGACGAGCATCAAGCACGGCGGCGTGCCGTGGGAGCTCGGCCTCGCGGAGACGCAGCAGGTCCTGCTGATGAACAAGCTGCGCGACCGCGTCGTCGTGCAGGTCGACGGCCAGATCAAGACGGGCCGCGACGTCGTCGTCGCCGCGCTGATGGGCGCGGAGGAATTCGGGTTCGCGACGGCCCCGCTCGTCGTCTCGGGCTGCGTCATGATGCGCGTCTGCCATCTCAACACGTGCCCGGTCGGCATCGCGACGCAGGATCCCGCGCTGCGCGCGCAGTTCTCGGGCAAGCCGGAATTCGTGATCAACTTCTTCCGCTTCATCGCCCAGGAAGTGCGCGAGTACATGGCGCAGCTCGGGTTCCGGACGATGGACGAGATGATCGGACGCGTGGATCGGTTGAAGGTCCGCCATGCGATCGATCACTGGAAGGCGAAAGGCCTCGATTACTCGGCGATTCTTCATCAGCCGGCGACCGCGCCGGGCACGGCCAGACGCCGCACGCGCGCGCAGGATCACGGGATCGATCGCGCGCTCGATCACGATCTGATCGCGGCGAGCGCGGCGGCGCTCGAGGATCGCCGGCCCGTGTCGATCGCGCGGCCGATCAGCAACGTGCATCGCGCCGTCGGCACGATGCTCGGCTACGAGGTCACGCGCCGCTGGGGCGGACCCGGTCTGCCCGACGACACGATTCGCGTGCAGTTCACCGGATCGGCGGGCCAGAGTTTCGGCGCGTTCGTGCCGAGCGGCATCACGCTGTCGCTCGAAGGCGACGCGAACGACTACGTCGGCAAGGGGCTCTCGGGCGGCCGCATCGTCATCGCACCGCCGGAGGGCGCGACGTTCCCTGCCGAGGAGAACGTGATCGCCGGCAACGTCGCGCTCTACGGCGCGACGAGCGGCGAGGCGTTCATCCGCGGCGTCGCCGGCGAGCGCTTCGCGGTGCGCAATTCAGGCGCGACGGCCGTCGTCGAAGGCGTCGGCGATCACGGCTGCGAGTACATGACCGGCGGACGCGTCGTCGTGCTCGGCCGGACGGGACGCAATTTCGCCGCGGGGATGTCCGGCGGCATCGCCTACGTGCTGAACGCGACCCGCGAGTTCGAGCGGCTGTGCAATCCGGCGATGGTCGATCTCGAGCCGCTGGATCTCGCCGACCTCGAGCTCGTGCAGGGGCTCATCGCACGCCACGTGCAGCTGACGGACAGCGAGCTGGGCGCGCGGTTGCTGCGCGACTGGGACGCGACGTCGCTCCGCTTCGTCAAAGTGATGCCGCGCGATTACAAGCGCGCGCGCTCGACCGTGTGGCCGATCGTCGCCACGCCGGCGAAGGCAATCGCCGCGCATGGGTAAACCCACCGGCTTTCTCGAGATCCAGCGGCAGACGCCCCAGGCGCGTCCAGTCGACGCGCGCGTGCGCGACTGGCGCGAGGTCTATCTCCCGTACGACGGAGCGGCGTTGAGCGATCAGACCGCGCGCTGCATGGACTGCGGCATTCCGTTCTGCCATCAGGGCTGCCCGCTCGGCAATCTGATTCCCGACTGGAACGACCTCGTGTACCGCGATCGCTGGCGCGCCGCGATCGATCGGCTGCACGCGACGAACAATTTCCCCGAGTTCACCGGGCGCCTCTGCCCGGCGCCGTGCGAAGGCTCGTGCGTCCTCGGCATCAACAGCGCGCCGGTGACGATCAAGTCGGCGGAGGCCGCGATCGTCGAGCGCGCGTTCGACGAGGGATGGATCGTCGCGCAGCCGCCGTCCACCCGCACCGGAAAGCGAGTCGCCGTCGTCGGATCCGGACCGGCCGGACTCGCGACCGCCGATCAGCTGAATCGCGCGGGCCATCTGGTCACCGTCTTCGAGCGCGCCGATCGCATCGGCGGCCTGCTCCGCTACGGCATCCCCGCATTCAAGCTGGAAAAACGCTGGCTGGAGCGCCGGCTGACGCTGATGCGCGACGAGGGCGTCACCTTCAGAACGGGCTGCCACATCGGCGTCGACGTCGATCCGAAACAGCTGAAGCGCGAGTTCGACGCGATCGTCCTGGCCGGCGGCTCGACGGTGCCGCGCGATCTCACGGATGTCCCGGGCCGCGAGCTCCGCGGCATCCACTTCGCCATGACATATTTGTCGCTCCAGAACCGCGCGTGCGAAGGCGATAATGTCGACGTGCCACTGGAGAAGATCACCGCGCGCGGCAAGCACGTGATCATCATCGGCGGCGGCGACACCGGCGCGGATTGCCTCGGCACCGCGCACCGTCAGGGCGCGCGCAGCGTGCGCCAGCTCGAGCTGCTCCAGCGTCCGCCCGACTCCCGCGCGCCGCAGAATCCGTGGCCGACGTGGCCCAACATCTTCCGCGTGTCGTCGGCGCACGAAGAAGGAGGCGAGCGGCATTACGCGATCGCGACCGAGCGGTTCTCGGGCACCGGCGACGGACGCGTCGCCCGGCTGCACGCGAAGCAGCTCGACACGAACGCCCCGATTGAGTTCGACGCGGACCTCGTGCTGCTCGCGATGGGATTCACCGGCCCCGAGCGCAACGGCGTCGTTGACGGTCTCGGCGTCAGCCTGACCGCGCGCGGCACCGTCGCCCGCGACGCCAACTGGATGACGAACGTCGACGGCGTGTTCGCGACCGGCGACATGCAGCGCGGCCAGTCGCTGATCGTCTGGGCGATCGCCGACGGCCGGAGCTGCGCGCGCGGCGTCGATACCTATCTCATGGGCAGTTCTTCGCTGCCCGCCCCCGTGGCGTAGCTGATGGCGACGTCGCTCACGGGCGTGGAAACGGCGCGCGAGGAACTGTGCGCCGACGCCATGCGCGGGCAGGGCGGCCGCGCGGCGCTTCAACGTTTCTCCGATCGCGTCGACGATCTGATCGGGCGCCTGTTCGCCGACGCGCCGGCCGCGGGCAGCGCGAGCGTCCCTGTCGTCATCGTCGCGCTTGGCGGGTACGGGCGACGGCAGCTCTGCCTGCATTCAGACGTCGACATCCTGATCCTCTTCGACGGCCCGATCGGCCCCGCGGAAGAAGCGCGCGTGCGGTCGATCCTCCACCCGCTGTGGGACCTGCATTTCACGGTCGGCCAGCAGATCCGGCAGGTCGAGGACTTCGCGCAGCTGGAGATCGACAACCCGGAGTTTCTCCTCGCGCTGCTCGACGCGCGGGCGGTCGCGGGCGACGCGTCGCTGCTCGATCGCATCACGGCGCGCGTCCGCACGCCGGCGGCGCACGCGCGGATTCTCGACGCGCTCAAGCGATTGATCGACGAGCGCCACGCGGGCTTCAACGACACGTTCTACCAGCTCGAGCCCGACATCAAGGACGCGCCCGGCGCGCTCCGCGATCTGATGGCCGTGCGGACGATCGCCGCGCTGACCGATCCGGCGCTGCTCGATCGCGGTCACGCCGATCGCGGGCGCCTCGACGAAGCGGAAGACTTTCTGCTGCGGCTCCGCTCGATCCTCCACGTCGAGCACAAGCGCAACAGGAACGTCCTGAGCCACGAGATGCAGGAGCAGGCGGCACTGCGCTGCGGGTACGCGGGCGCGCGGCCGGCCCAGCAGGTGGAACGCCTGATGGGCGACTACTTCCGTCACGCGCGCGCGGTCAGCCGATCGCTCGACTGGGTGCGGCAGGCGGCGCCGGTCCCGGTGGCGGAGAATCTCGTGCAGGCGCGCGACGGGATCCGCTTCGTCGACGTCGAGCGCGCCGACGCGCATCCGGAGAGCTGGCTCGCGCTGTTCCAGGCGGCGATCGACGCCAACGCGCCGGTCGCGGACGACGCGCTGACCTGGATTCACCAGCGCGTCGATCGCTACGCGCCCGACGAGTTCTTCCCGTCAGCCGAGGATCGCGCGGCGCTCCTCGCGTTTCTCAGGCCGCGGGCCGGACTCTACGCGCGGCTGTCGGAGATGCACGACTGCGGTCTGCTGGGACGGATGTTCCCGGAATTCCAGGCGATCTTCTGCCGCGTCGTGCGCGACTTCTATCACAAGTACACGGTCGACGAGCACACGCTGCTGACGATCCGGAATCTCGAGCGCCTCGCCACGCGCGCGGCGCCCGGCCGGGAGCGCTTCGGCGCGCTGCTCGACGACCTCGCGCACCCGGAGCTGCTCGTCCTGTCGCTGCTCTTCCACGACGTCGGCAAGTGGCGCGACGAGGATCACGCGGAAGAAAGCGTCCGCATGGCGATGCAGATGATGCAGCGCCTGCAGCTGCCGGCCGATTCGGTCGCGCTCGTCGAGTTTCTCGTGCGCCATCACATCCGGATGTCGCTCGTCGCGTTCCGCCGCGACACCGACGATCCGGAAATCGTCCGCCAGTTCGCGGACCTCGTCGGCATCGAGGAGCGGCTGAAGATGCTGTGCCTCCTGACGCTCGTCGACGTCGAGGCCGTCAACCCGGAGACGCTGACGCCGTGGCGCGAGGAACTGCTCTGGCGTCTGTACGTGGACACCTACAACCACCTGACGCTCGAGTACGGCGACGAGGTGATCGAGCATCAGGAGTCCGGCCTGCGCGCGCTGATCGCGGGCCGGCCGGCCGACGTGACCGAGTCCGAGATCACGCGCTTCGTCGAGGGCCTGCCGCGCCGGTACCTCCGTCTGTTCCCGCACGACGCGATCTACCGCCACGTGCGCCTGTCGCGCGACATCACGCCGGACGATGTGCACGCGGACCTCGAGCGCAGGGATTCGCTCTGGGAACTGACGGTCGTCACGCTCGACAAGCCGTTCCTGTTCTCGAACATCTGCGGCGCGCTCTCTTCCTACGGCATGGACATCTCGCGCGGCCACGCGATGACGAACCCGAACGGCCTCGTGCTCGATATCTTTCAGTTCACCGACCAGGAACGGTTCCTCGAGCTGAACGCGAGCGGCAAGGAGATATTCCTCGCGAAGCTCGGAGCGATCATCTCCGGCGAGACGGACGTGACCGAACGGCTGCGCGCGCGCGAGCAGAGCGTGCTCTACCGCCGCCGGACCGGTGTGACCGCGGTGCCGCCGGTCATTCACGCGGACAATCAATCGTCGCGCCGCTACACGATCCTCGACATCGTGGCGACCAACGCGCTGGGTCTGCTGCACCGCGTGAGCCGCGTCATGTCGCGCCATGGGTGCGACGTGGACCTCGTGCTGATCTCGACGGAAGGCCAGAAGGCGATCGACGTGTTCCACATCACCAAGGCCGGAGCCAAGCTGACCGACTCGGCGATCGCCGAGCTGACCGCGGACGTTCACCGCATGCTGGAGGCGTGAGATGAAGTTGATCAAGGCGATCGTGCGGCCCAACAAGGTCGACGACGTGAAGGAGGCCCTGGGGAGCGTGGGCCTCCCCGGAATGACCGTGACCGAAGTCCGCGGCCACGGCAAGCAGAAGGGACACATGGCGATCTATCGGGGCAAAGAGTACGACGTCAGCCTGCTGCCGAAGATGGAAATCGAAGTCGTCGTCGAGGACAACATGGTCGACGACGCCGTCGCCGCGATCATCCAGGCGGCACGCACCGGCGAAATCGGCGACGGCCGCGTGTTCGTCATTCCCGTCGAGCAGAGCTATCGCATCCGCACGGGCGAACGGAGCGAGCTGTGAAAACACTCGTTGCCGTCGCCCTGCTCTGTCTCCTGTTGCCGGTGCCAGCGCTACGAGCGCAGTCCGCCAGCCCTCAGCCCTCAGCCCTCAGCCCTTCCGCTTCGCAAGTGTCCGCGGCCGATCTTGCGAAGCTGGATCAGCGCGTCACCGCCGCGCAATCCTCCGCCGACAACGCGTGGATGCTCGTCAGCGCCGCGCTCGTGCTGATGATGACCGGCCCAGGGCTCGCGCTGTTCTACGGCGGCCTCGTCCGTCAGAAGAACACGCTCGCGATCATGATGCAGAGCTTCGCGCTCATGGCGCTCATCACGGTCCTGTGGGCGCTCGTGGGCTACAGCCTCTGCTTCGGCGAAGGCACGCCGATCATCGGCGGCTTCAGCCACGTCATGCTGCGCGGCGTCGGCGTCGATCCGAACGCGGACTACGGGGGCACGATCCCGCAGCTGACGTTCATGGTCTACCAGCTGATGTTCGCGATCATCACGCCGGCGCTCATCACGGGCGCGACCGCGGAACGGATGAAGTTCAGCGGCACGGTGATGTTCATGGCGCTGTGGTTCCTGTTCGTGTACGCGCCGCTCGCGCACATGGTCTGGGGCAAGGGCGGGCTGCTCAACGCGACGCTCGGCGGCCAGTTCCCCACGCTGGACTTCGCGGGCGGGACGGTCGTGCACATTACCTCGGGCGTGTCGGCGCTCGTGTGCGCGCTCTACCTCGGCAAGCGCCAGGGCTATCCGAAGGAGCCGATGCCGCCGCACAGTCTCGTGCTGAGTTTCATGGGCGCGTGCATGCTGTGGGTCGGCTGGTTCGGCTTCAACGCGGGCAGCGCGCTCGCGTCGAACGGGCTCGCGACCAGTGCGTTCGTCGCGACGCACTTCGCGGCCGCGGCGGCGACAATCGGCTGGCTCGTCGCGGAATGGACGACGCGCGGCCGTCCGAGCGCGCTCGGCGCGATCTCGGGCGCGGTCGCGGGTCTCGTCGCGATCACGCCCGCGTCAGGATTCGTGACGCCGATGCCCGCGCTCGTCATCGGGCTCGTAGCGGGCGTCGGCTGCTTCCTGATGGTGACCTGGGTGAAAGGCATGTTCGGGTACGACGATGCGCTCGACGCGTTCGGTGTGCATGGCGCCGGCGGCACACTGGGCGCGCTGCTGACCGGCGTCTTTGCGACGCGATCGGTCCAGGCGGTCTTCCACGACGCGCAGGGCCGCGCGCTTCCGGTCGGACTGATCGACGGCAACGCCGGACAGATCGGCTATCAGCTCGCCGGCATCGCGATGGCGTGGGCGTTCGCGCTGGTCGGCACGATCGTGCTGCTGAAGATCACCGACCTGGTCGTCGGCGTGCGCGCGACGGAAGAGGCGGAGATCGAAGGCCTTGACCTCACCGAGCACGGTGAGGAAGCGTATAACCTGGAGATGTAACGCGGCTGGCGAGGTCGGCGCGGAGCAGGAACGCCGCGCCGGCCGCCCACGCAATCCCGATCTGGATCGTCGGCACGCGCGCGGACCACGCGGCCCACGACGCCTGATTCAGCACGACGTTCGCCTCGCTCAGACTGAACTGCGCGATCGCCAGCGCGGCCAGCAGCGCCAGCCAGACGAACTGCCGGCGCGCGGCCAGCGCGTTGATCACCATGGCGCTCGTCACGACGACGACCGGCAGCAGGATCATGAATTCGCGCGAGACGTCGGTCGCGATGAGCGACATCCCGAACGCCGCGACGACGAGCGTCGCCATCACCGGCCAGACACGCGCGAGGGCCTCGCGCGGCAGCAGCCACGCGCCCAGCGCGACGATCGCGAATCCCCAGCCCCACGACGCCTCGACATCAATCAGCAGACTGCGCAGGTGACCCGGCGGCCAGTACGCGCCGGGCCAGAACGACGCGCCCGGCGGGCCCTGGCGCCAGAGATCCACGAACACCTGCGGCCACGCCGCGGGGTGCACGAGCATCGACGTCAGCCCCGAGCCGTCGGCGTCGCCGAGAATGGCGCGCTCGAGGATGACGCCGGCCACGGCGACCGCCGTCGCGCCCGCGCCGCGTTTCCAGTCGCGCGCGCACCAGGCCGGCAGCAGCACGACGGGCACTTCGCGCGCGAGGAGGCCGACGACTCCGAGCGCCGCGAACAGCCAGAAGTTCTCGACCGCGAACGCGTACGTCATGCCCGACAGGATGAACAGGATCAGCCCGTCGGTGAGCCACGGCCCGAAGTAGATCGGCAGATGCGAGACGAACGTGAACGCGACCGCCAATCCGCATGCGGACGCGGCCGGACTCAGGCCGAGGCGCCGGCAGGTGAGAAGGACGAAGATGTACGCGCCGCCCAGCGACAGCCAGTTGACGAGCGCGAGCGACAACACCGGACCGAACGGCAGCAGGCGCGCCAGCCACGGCGCAAGAACGCGGTACCGGAACGGCAGGCGCACCGACGACATCGACCACGGCGGATCGCTCGGGAGCGGCGGCCGGTCCACCCGATGGCCCGCCACCATCGACAGATAGACGGCTGCGTCACTGGGATACGTCGCGAGGTACGTTTGATCGATCGCGGGGACGCCGCCGTGGGTGGCGATCCCGATGCTCGTGAGCGCCACGGCCACCAGCGTGGCGCCGAAGAGGTACTGCCTCATCGTTCGCGGGGATCCGGCGTGCCCGTCTTTTCCTGATAGCGCGCGCCGCGCAGGATGTCCACCAGCGCGTGATTGCCCTCGTGGCAGGCGTACTCGAAGATCTGATCGCCGGTCTTCGTCATCGGCAGGACGGCGGTCCACGGTTTCGTGAACGTCGACGGATCGTCGACCGTGAACTCGTAGAGCAGCGTGTCGCCGTCCCGCGTGAAGCGCTCGATGAGATGCAGGCCTTCACCAGTCCCGCGGAAGTTCGTCTTGTCGGTGAAGTTCGTCGTGTCGACGACGAGCGTCGCGCCCTCGTAGCGGCCGACCGAATCGCCGAGCCACTGGCGGATCGACGGCGAGCGATGCGGCCGTCCGTCGAGCGGCACGATTCGCGCGTCGTGGATCATTTCCGTGAAGACGATCACGTAGCCGGGGAATTGCATCAGCTGCACGTAGTTGTTGTACGGCCCGGGCAGGATCGGCGGACCCGCGTTGAAGCTGAGACAGCGCTCCTGGAGCGACCGATTCTCCGGTCCGTCGGCGGGGTGCGCGCGGTTGTCCGCGTTCCGCGCCGCCGCCTTCGCGCGCGCGTCCGGCGTCTGCGCCGGAATGCGGCCGTCTGGCGGATCGATCACCATCGATGACGGCGTGCGGCCGTTGACCGTGGACACGTGCGTGCCGCGCTCGAACCAGTAGTCGTTGACCGCGCGCGCGACGTCGACGGCCGCGCCGCCGTCACGCCGATCGCGATCGCCGCCGTCGAGCGCGCGCTTCTCGTACGCCGCGGCTTCCTCGTCCGTGAAGAACGGACGGCCGGCGACTTCCGGCGGCCGTTCGACCGGCGTCAGCGTGGAGAAACTCCAGATGCCTTCGAGGTCCGGCGGTGGCGCGGTCTTCTGTCCGGCCAGCGGCGCGACGAGCGCGACCGCCGCGGCTGCCGCGATTGAGAGCCGGCGAATCATCAGATCGCTATTATCGATCCACTCCGAATGCGAGGAGCACATTGCCCGGCCGTCCGCCGAGCGCGCCGTACCCTGAGTTGATGTATACCATTCCGCCGGCGACGATCGGGCCCGGGCCGCTGATCGACGCGCCTTTCGCCGGCACGCCGTTCACCGTCTCGAAGTCGCGATTCGTATCGAACTCCCACAGCAGCGAGCCGTCCTTCGTCGAGAAACCGCGGACGCCGCCGTCGTTCGATCCGGTGAACACGACGCCGGGGATGACGGTGATGGCGGCGAGAATCGCCGCGTTGCACCCGCGCCCGCCCGCGGGACACTTCGGTGGCGGCGGCGGCGCGAACCACGACCGCTCGCCGGTGGCGAGCTTCACCGCGTGCAGGCCGCCCGGCTGCGGACCGATCGTGTCGGAGACCGCGAAGTACGCCTGGTCGCCGTCGACGGCCGAGCCGAATTCGAGGCCGCCGAGCGCGCTGCCCTTTCCCGCGCGGTACTGCCAGAGCACTTCGCCCTTCTTGTCGGGATCGAACGCCCAGCCGACGCCGGACTTCTGTCCGTCGATGAGGACGTCCTTGCCGCTGGGCAGCGTAGCCAGAATCGGCGCGCTGCCGAAATCGAAGTCCGGGCCGAGTCCGACCTCCGAGGCGTTCGGGCAATTCGCGCCGTTCGGATTGTTGCAGCCGACGACGAACACGTCCTTCGGCGTCACCTGCCGCACCCAGCGCGTGGCGCCGGTCGCGAGATCGAACGCGACGATGGCGTCGCTCGTCCCCTGCTGCGGCTCCGTGTACATGTTGCCCGTCGCGGCGTAGACGACGCCGCGCTTGGCGTCGACGGTCGGCGACGACCAGATGCCGGCGCCCGACGGTCCCCAGCGCGTCGTGCCGCCGGCGTTCTTGCCGACGGGCTTCGCGTCAGCGGAAATCGTGTAGCTCTTCCACGCGAGCGTGCCCGTGGTCGTGTCCAGCGCGACGAGGCTCCCGCGGAACGTGCAGCACTCGTACTTGGGATTGCCGCCTTGTCCTTCCTCGCCCGACGCCACCGGCACGTAGAGCCGATCCTTGTAGAGCGCCGGCGTCCCGGTGATGTGCGCGGACGGATGCTCGTCCACGTTGCGCGACCACAGAAGATCGCCGGACGCGGCGTCCAGCGCGTAGACGTTCGCGCGGCCGTCGCCGAAGTAGGCCGTCGTTCCACGACCGCCCGTTCGCGGACCGATGACGATCGCCGTCCGCACGGCGCTCTTCGCGCGGTACATCCAGATCGTGCAGCCGGTCTTCGCGTCGAGCGAGTACACGTCGCCGCTGTTGCTGCCGACGAACAGGCGTCCGCCGGCGACGGTCGGCAGGGCGCGGGCGGAGGTCGCATTCGGGAAGCCGAACGCCCACTTCAGCGTCAGCTTCGGCGTCTGCTCGGCCGTGAGCCCGGCCTGCGCGGCGGACTGGAAGCGCGTGTTGGTCACGTCCGGACTCCAGCCGTTCCACTGCGGGCCCCTGGCGAGATCGAGCGCGGGCGGCCCCGGGGGCGTTATGCAGCGGCCGACGGCAGGCGCGGACGCCTTCGTCGCGAGCGTGCCGCCCGACAGGTACTCGGCGACGGCGCGGCGCTGCGCGTCAGTCAGGTCCGCACCCTGCTCGCGCATCGAACCCGTCGTCAGCGCGTCGATGATCTGTTCGGGCGTCCGCTGCCGCAGCGCGGCCATCGATGGGATGCGCGCGTCGGTGCCGCCATGACACGTCGCGCAGTTGTTCTGGAATAGAACGGCCCCGCCGGCGGGGGGCGGCGCCTGTCGGGCGAACACGACGCAAGGCACGGCCAGCGCGGCGGCGATCGCCGCCACCATTAATAGATGTTGTCGCATGGGGTCCTGATTATCGCTTCGCGCCACTCGGTCGCGTTCTGGTCGCCGTCGAGCCGGGCAATTCGATCGTGCCGTAGTAGCCGAGCATCATCTCTTCCCACGTCTGATCGCCCCAGCGCACGGTCGCGGTCGGATCGGGGTTGAACCGGTTGCCGCTCGAGTTGTCGTAGTGCATCACGACTTTCAGAATCGATCCCTTCGGCATCAACCTCGGCTCGGCCAGCTTGTAGCTCAGCTGCCAGTTGAAATCGTACTTCGGCACGCGCAGGACGACTTCCTCGCGGCCGTCGGGATAGACGATCGAGTACGTCGCGTCCTTCCCGCGCACGTGCATGTGCGGGTACATCGTGCTCAGGTACGTGTCGCGATCGATCTTCTGCTGTCCCGTCACGGCGAAGTTCGGATCGCCGGGCGGAATCGCGAACGTCGTGTTGGGAATCGCGCCGCCCGCTTCCTGACGCAGCTTCGCCGGCGGCTCCTTCGAGAGCACCAGACCGATCTCGGTCTGATCGATCACCGGCTGCCCGACGGTCGTGTAGTGCATCTGCAGGACGATGTCCGCGCCGGCCGGAATCTTCCGCGCGACGCCGTCCTCGTAGAGCCCGTACAGCCGGCCCGGCACGAGCCCGCCGAGCCCGCCCGCGACTTCCTTGCGCGTCAGATCTCGCGTCAGGCTCGGCTTCGGATCCGCGGGCATGCCGTTGCCTTCGACGACGTAGCTGATGATGTGATGGACGACGCGGCGGTCGGTGGGCTTGAGCTCGACGCCGCGAATCCACACGTCCGTCGCGAAGTTCGTGGGAATCGTGACGTACGTGTACGGCACCGTGCCGTCGGCGGGCACGGCAAAGGGCTGCTGCATCCTGAGGACGACATCCGGCTTGCCGATCGACCAGCCGTCGGCGAACTCCGGCGCTTTGGGCAGATCGGCCGCGTTGCCCTGCGGCGCGCCGCCGTCGACCCACGCGACGATGGTGTCGATGTCGGACTGCTTCAGGCTGACGTCGTTCGCGTACTTGGCGACGGTCGGGTCCGCGCCCCACGGCGGCATCTGCCGCGCGACGACCTTCTGCTTGACGGCGCGCGCCCACGGCCGCACGTCGTCGTAGGTCATCAGCGACATCGGCGCCATCGACGTCGGACGATGGCACTCGGCGCAGTTCTTATAGAGGATGGGTGCGACGTCTTTCGTGAAGGTCGGCGTCGGCGTGCCCGCGGCACGCGTCACCGGCGACCACACCAGACTGCCCGCGACAATGCCAATCGGGCCAATCAGACCCAGCGTTCGGAGTGCGAATCGCATAAACCCTCCACGGTCTCGGAGATTATGAACCAGGAACCCTCTTACCAATCAACCCTCGCGCCCAACTGCGTGCGCCGCCCTTGGACGATGATTCCCGGCGTGTAGTAGCTCGGACCGACGGTCTCGTTCACAGTCAGGATCGTCGAGAAGTTCAGGAGGTTGTAGATCTCGATGAACGGCTCGATGCGCGTCCTGCCGGTCTTGAACGTGCGGGCGATGCGCGTATCCACCGTCTTCACGTAGTCGTAATACTGCGCCGTCGGATCGACGACCGAGACCGTCAGGTTGCCGCCGCCGGTCAGGGCGACGCCGGCGATCGCGCTGTTGAACGTGTAGAACGAACCGACGCTGATGCCGGGCCGCGCCTGGAACGTCAGGCTCGTGCTGAGCTCGTACGGGAACCGGTAGCCCGCCGACGCCTTGTAGAGCGCCTGGAACGGCGGCGTCTGGCTGCAGAAGCGGCGGTTGTTCGGGTTCGAGTTCGCCAGGTCCGTGCACGTATCGGTCGCCGTGCGCTCGGTCGTCACGCCGCCGAAGACGAATCCGCGTCCGCCGAGCCGCGCGTTCGCGCTCGCCTCGATGCCGTTGTAGACGCGCGAATTGTTGTCCGACCACGTCAGCACGTTGTTCACGATGCCGAGCTTGTTCGCGTTCAGGTTGTACATCGTGATCGACTGGCCGCCGCCGCCGGGCAGGCTCGAATTCGCGGGAACCTTGATCGTGAACGGCGTGTAGTCGGTGTCGGGGTTCACGAGCGTGTTGGCCGTGTACTGCAGGTGCTGGAAAGTCCGGTGGTAGAAGCCGGCCGTGACCGACACGTTCTTGAGCACCTCGTGCTGCACCGAGACGGTCTCTTCCCAGTTCGTCGGCCGCGGCAGATTCGGATCGAACTGCGTCGCGCCGGACGGCAGGCCGAAGTTGTTGTTGCGCGTGACGCCGATCTCCGCGGTCTCGACGTTGCCGTTCGCGTCGAAAATCGTTCCGTTCTTGTCGAGGTCGGTCCACGAGCGCGAGTCCGTCTGGCTCGCCAGCGGGTTCGTCGACGACGCGAGGCCGAGCGCCTGCTGCGCGAGGAACTTGCCGACCGACACCTTGATCGCCGTGCGGCCGTCGCCGCGGAGGTCGTACGACGCGCCGAGACGGATCGACCAGTCGTTCCAGCACGGCAGACAGGACACCGCGGGAATGTTCGCGCGCGCCGCCTTCGCCGCCGCCGACATGAACAGGCCCTTCTCGGCGGACTGATCGGGCGTCGACGCGTTGAAGTAGTCGTACCGCGCGCCGTAGGTGACTGTCAGGCGCGGCAGCGTCCACTTGTCCTGCGCGTACAGCCCGAGATTCGCGTTGAGGTTTTCGAACTTGTTGAACGGCGAGTTCGTGACCGTCACGGTGCTCGGCGTCGGCACGCCGTTGACGTTGACGTAGGTGAGCGCGGCGGTGTCGCCGTTGCGCTCCACTTTCGTCCGCTGATAGCCCCACTGCTGATTGAGCCCGGTCTTGAAGTTGTGCGACCCGGTGACGTACGAGAGATTCACCACCGTGTTCCAGATCTGATCGAAGTAATCCTGCGGCGCGGTCGACGACGCGACGGTGCGCACGCTCGTCGACGAGTTGATGTGCTGGATGTCGAGCGGACCGTTCTCGGGCTGGTACTTGAACTTGTAGGTCGGAACCGCGAGCGATTGCCCGACTTCGAGGAGCAGCCGGCTGCTGATCGGCGACGTCCACTTGACCTGCGATCCGTACTGCAGCGGCGTCGGCAGCCAGTACGCGGCTTCCGGCGAAATGCACGCGACGGCGTTGAAGCTCGTCGCGGTGCAGCCGACGTCGAAGCGCTGCGTGCCGCCCTGCGATTTGTAGAACGCCCAGACGATCTTGTTGCGCTCGCTCGCCTGCCAGGTGAGGCGGACCGTCGAATGCGGCGTGACCTGCCCGCCGGACGAGGCCGTGCCGCCCTTCGGGAAGTACTGCGTCGGCAGCGGAATCAGATTGTTCGCCTGCGAGACGCGCTGCGCGACCAGGAACCACAGCTTGTTGCGGCGGATCGGGCCGCCGAACACGGTGTTGACGTCGTAGGTGTAGTCGAGCGAGTTGCCCGCCGTGATGAACGGCTTCAGCTCGTCGGTGATGTTGTCGTTCTGGAGCGAGCCCGTGCCGCCGAACGCGCGGAAGATGCCCGAGAAGGTGTTGCCGCCTTCCTTCGGAATCGAGTCCATGCGCACGCCGCCGACCGCGACTTCGGCCGACTGCGAGCCCGCGTCGTAGATCAGTTCCTGCTGCGCGAGCTCGTTGACGCCGACGCCGTTGCCCTGCTGCCCGTTCTGCGTCAGGTTCTGGCCGATGTTCATCCCGTCGAAGTAGATGTGCTGGTCTTCGCGCAGCGATCCGTGAATCGACATGTTGCTCGTGAAGCCCTGGCTGTAGAACGCGACGCCCGGCACGAGACTCGCGCCGCCCTGCATCGTCCGCGCCGCCGGCAGGACGTCGAGCGCTTCGCGATTGATGACCGTCTGGTTCTGCGTGCTCTGCAGGTCGACGACGGGCGACGCGCCCGTCACGATGACCGTTTCCTCGACCGCGCCGACCGCGAGCGACGCATTCACCTGCGCGGCGAACGCGCCTTCGATCACGATGCCCTCGCGCTTGAACGACTTGAAGCCGGGGAGCGTGAACGTGACGGCGTAGGTGCCGGGCCGCAGATCGACGACGGCGTAACGGCCCGCGCTGTCGGTGATCGCGGTGCGCATCTGCTCGATGAGCACGGGACTCGACGCTTCGACTGTCACGCCCGGCAGGATCGCGCCGCTCGAGTCCTGCACGAGGCCGACGATGCTGCCGCGCTCCTGCGCGGACGCCACCGTGGCGGTCAGGAGAGTTGCCGCCGTCACGCACGCCACAGTCAACGTCATCGCGACTCGACGCATGAAGTCCTCCCTCTGCGGAACTGTCAAGGGTTGTAACTGGATGTTGATACTCCGCGTGGACCTGCAGCATGTCAACAGCTTTTCCTTACGCGCGCGACGAGTCACGCAAGAGGCTTCAAATCCTTAACTGCCTTGACCTTCGGTCAGATCAGGTGTATCTATCGCTGCATTCATGAGGAGTGGATCGACGATGCGAAACGTGTTGCGAGGCCTGTTGACGGCGGCGGCTGCGGCCACTGTCGTCGTGACCGTGGGAATGATGTCGACGCTGGCAGGCCAGGCGCCGGCCGGTCGCGGCGCGCAGGCGCCGGCGGGACGAGGGACGGCGGCGCCGCGTCCGGCGGCGGGGGCGCACCCGGATCTGAACGGCATCTGGCAGGCCATGAACACGGCCAATTACGACATTCAGGAACACATGGCGCGGCCGGCGATGGCGCTGCGAGCGGGACCGTACGGCCCCGTGCCCGCCGCTCCAGTGCTCGCGCTGGGCGCGGTCGGATCGGTTCCGGGCGGCCCCGGCGTCGTCGAGGGCAACGAGATTCCGTACACGCCTGAAGCGCTCGCGAAGAAGAAGCACAACCAGGAGAACTGGCTGACGCTCGATCCGGAGATCAAGTGCTACCTGCCGGGCGTGCCGCGCGCGAACTACATGCCGTATCCGTTTCAGATCTTCCAGAGCGACAAGGCGATCTTCTTCGCGTACGAGTACGCGGGCGCCGTGCGGAACATCTATCTGAAGGATCCGGGCCCCGCGCCGACCGACTCGTGGATGGGCCAGTCGGTGGGCCGCTGGGAAGGCGACACGCTCGTCATCGACGTGAAGGGCTTCAACGAGGACTCGTGGTTCGATCGCGCCGGCAACTTCCACAGCGACGCGCTGCACGTCGTCGAGCGCTGGCGGAAGACGAGCCCGGACATCATCATGTACGAGGCGACGATCGAGGATCCGAAGGTCTTCACGCGGCCGTGGAAGATGAGCATGCCGCTCTACCGCCACGTCGAAAAGAACGCGCGGCTCGACGAGTTCAAGTGCGTCGAGTTCGTCGAAGAGCTGATGTACGGCCAGTTCCGCAAGAAGCCGCTCCCGAAGTAAGCGAAAACGATCACGGAGCACGACCCCATGAAGCAACGTCGCCATCGACTGTTCGCTGCCGCCGTCGCCGCCGCGGCCCTCGCAGTCGGCATGAGCACCGTGCCGCTGGCCGGCCAGAGCAAGATCACACCACGGACGCAGAAGGCCATGGCCACGGGCCAGGCGCCCATCGCGCGCACTCCGGACGGCCATCCGGATCTGCAGGGCGTGTACGA
Source organism: Terriglobia bacterium (assembly GCA_020073005.1). Taxonomy (GTDB): domain Bacteria; phylum Acidobacteriota; class Vicinamibacteria; order Vicinamibacterales; family CAVVIG01; genus SRVP-36. Next base: position 161,828 of record JAIQFX010000007.1, read on the forward strand.
TCTCGCGACGCTGACGACGCTCGAGCGTCCGGCGGGCGTGCCGCTCGTCATGACCGACGAGCAGGCCGCGAAGCTCGAGAAGCAGGTGACCGACCGCATCGAGCGGGCGTCGCTGCCGAGCAAAGGCGATCGCGACGCGCCGCCGGTCGGCGGCGACGGATCGGTCGGCGCCGCGGGCAACGTGGGCGGCTACAACAATTTCTGGATCGACTCGGGCACGCAGTACAACCTGATCGACGGCCAGAAGCGATCGTCGATCGTCATCGATCCGCCCAACGGCCGCGTGCCGCAGCTGACGCAGGAAGCGCGGCGGCGCGCGGCGGCGCGCGTCGTGCGCTCCACGTCCGACGAACAGTCGCGCGAAGACGATCCGGGGCTCGAGCAGGCGCCCGGCGCGTACGACGACCCGGAGCGCCGTCCGCTCGGCGAGCGCTGCCTGCTGGGCTTCGGCTCGACGTCGGGACCGCCCGCGCTGCCGGTGCTCTACAACAACCTGCATCAGATCGTGCAGACGCCGGACTACATCATGATCCTGAACGAAATGGATCACGACGCGCGCATCGTCCGGATGAACGCCGAGCACCTGCCGAAGACCATCCGCAAGTGGATGGGCGATTCGGTGGGACGCTGGGAAGGCGACACGCTCGTCGTCGACACGACCAACTTCACGGACAAGACGCGGTTCCGCGGCGCCACGGAGAACCTGCACGTCGTCGAGCGATTCACGCGCAAGGACGGGAACACGCTCCTCTACCGGTTCACGATCGAGGATCCGGCGACGTGGGAGACGCCGTGGACCGGGGAATACGCCTGGCCGGCGACCAACGAGCACATGTACGAATACGCCTGCCACGAGGGGAATTACGCGCTCGGCAACATCCTGCGCGGCGCGCGGGAAGCGGAAGCGAAGAAGACGGCGGAGAAGAAGTAAGAAGTAAGAATGAAGAAGTAAGAATGAAGAAGGCAGAATTAAGAATGAAGAGGGGCGACGTTCGACGGTAGAATCAGGGTTGCTGTCGCGAGAAGTGGATCTCGGCAGTCTGATTCAGAGAGGACCGCGATGCGAACGAGAATCTTGACGGCGATGGCCGGAGTCGGTCTGATGCTGGCGGCGGTCGCGCCGCTCGGCGCGCACCATGCGTTCGGCGGCGAGTTCGATCCGAACAAGCCGGTGCTGCTCAAGGGCACGGTGACGAAGGTGGAGTGGGTGAATCCCCACGCGTGGATCCATCTCGAGGTCACCAATCCGGACGGCACGAAGGAAGAGTGGATGGTCGAAGGCGGGACGCCGAACACGCTGATCCGCCGCGGCATCACGAAGGACTCGCTCGCCTTCGGCACGGCGATCGTCGTCGACGGCTACCAGACGCGCGATCACTCGCTGAAGCGCGCCAACGGCCGCAACATCACGTATCCGGACGGCCGCAAGCTGTTCCTGGGATCCTCGGGCACCGGCGCGCCGACCGACGGCGCAGATCCCACCGAACCGCCCAAGGGAAGAGGCCGAGGCGGGCTGTAGAAATTGAGGATTGCGGAGTGCGGAGTGCGGATTTCAAGAGCCGCGGATTCAGAGCGGCGTAAGATCCGCAATCCGCATTCCGACATCCGCAATTAACCGGAGAATCCGATCCAGCGTCCTCCAGCGCCGACACCGAACCACAGCGACAGAGATACGAGCGCGATCAGCTTGTAATACAGGGGTCGCACTCGCGTTTCATCCATCCTCAGCACTTTCCCCCGAACCGTGAACGTGAACAGCATCGCCAGCGCGAGCGACGCCATCTTCACCGCGAACGGCGCGCTGTAGTAGCACTTGATCGATTCCGAGAAGAACAGCGCGATTCCCGTCACGAGCATCACGATCAGGCTGGTGACGAGCCACGGCTGCGCTTCCTGCGCCAGGTCGCGAATCGGCTGACGCGTCAATCCGAATCCCAGCAGCCGCAGGTCGACGATCAGCACGGCGCCGCCGATGGCCGCGAGCGCGAGCAGATGGACGGACTCGATCGTCGCGAACGCCCACGTCGACTGTTGCATCGCTTGCCCGAACGCCGACTTCTCGGCCCACTGAAAGAACGGCAGCCACGACGGGAATGTCGACATCAACGCCCTCTCCTGAACGTCAGTGGGTATCGTGCCCCGTGCAGCCCGCGAGCCACACGACGACCGACGATTGCGGCTTGTCGCAATCGAACCAGTTGTAGGCAATCATGCGCCCGAAGACGACGATGCCCGCCCAGAGGATGAGAGAGAAGAGGCCGGCGCGGCGCGCGGCCCGCGGCGCGATCACGGAGAGATCCCACTCGGCGACGCGCGTGTAGATGCCCGAGTGAAACGTCCACGCGTTCAGCCCCGCGAGGATCAGCATGATCACCTTGCCGCGGAACCAGACGCTCTGATACGAGCGCACGGGAATCGCGTAGAACAGCAGCATGCCGCTGATGAACATGACGACGAAGCCGGCCGTCATCCACGGCACGAGCCGGCCCGCCACTTCGGAGACGCGCACGCGGCGCAGCGTCACGCCCAGCAGCCGCAGGTCCAGCATGATCGACATGCCGACGAACAGGCACAGCGTCAGGACGTGCACCGACTCGACGAGCGGGTACATGAAGAGCGACTCGTGAAGCGCGATGCTGCCCTGCGTGTCGGCCAGCCATTTACAAAACGGAAGCAGAGACATGCGTCCGGTATTATATGCGCATGCGAAATGTGATTTGGCTGCTCCTTGCCGGTTCGACGCTCGCAGCACAGGCTCCGGCCGAACAAGCCACACCACCGCCCGTCAAGCCCGGGCCGGCGTATCAGGCCGCGGGGACCATGAGCGAGCTCATGATCAAAGTCCTCTACCCCACGTCCGACGCGGTGTTCTACATCACGACGCGCACGCCGAAGACCGACGAGGAATGGGGTGAGCTGCAGGGCAAGACGATGATGCTCGCGGAATCCGCGAACCTGATGATGCTGCCGGGCCGCGCGCGCGATCAGGATCGCTGGATGCAGGATTCGAAGCTGCTGCTCGACGCGGGCATCGCCGCGTTCAAGGCGGCCAAGCGGAAGGACGTGGCGGCGCTCGAAGCGCTCAACGATCAGCTCTACGCGTCGTGTGTGACCTGCCATCAGCACTACCGCCCGAACTACGGCCGCGGCCGCGGAGGACTGTAGCGCGAGCCTTTCAGGCGAGCGAGGACTCTACAGCCCCAGCACGACGCTGACGCGCAGCGTGCGCGGGAGCGCCGGATGCGAGTGGATGTCGTACACGCCGGCGAGCGGCCCGCGGCCGCCTGCCCGAAGGCGTTGGCGGCAACGCACGACGGCAGGACGAGAACGCCAGCCGCCGCGCGGCTATTGCTTCTTCGCCGTGAACGTCCCATCGCCCAGGCCGACGATCGAGACTTTGCCTTTCATGGTGTCCTTGCTCTCGACGGTGCCGTCGTAGATGTACTCGAGCTGGTTGCCCTGCACGTCGATGGCGAACTTGATGTAGATCGCCTGGCCCTTGACCGTGCCGGTGAAGTCCGACTCGCCGAGCTGACCCGAGTAGTGGCCGGTGAGCTTCTCGCCGTCCTGTTTCATCGTCAGCGTCGGCGTGCCAGAGCCCGCCGCCGTCTCGACGTTGAACGTCCACTTGCCCGTCACGTCCACCTTCGCCGCCTGCCCGGCGAACGCCGCCGACACGCCGAGCAGCATGACAACCATCACCGCCGCGCGAATACAGCATGCTCTCATCGGAGACTCCTCTTTGACTCTCGCTCTCACTTTTCACTTTTCAGTTTTCAGTTCTCAGTTCTCAGTTTATCAACGTCCCTGACGGATCGTCTTCAGCTCCGGCAGATCCGCGTCGGCCGTGCTCCAGTACTTGCCCGCGAGCGCGAGCTCGGCGGCGGCCGTCCGCTGATCGCCGGCATGCTGTGCCACGAGCGCGAGCGCGTAGTGCGAGCCGGCATAGTTCGGATCGTGCGCGGTCATTTGACGCGCGGCCCAGCCGGCCAGATCCCACTCGCCCGCCTCGCGGGCGGCGCGCGCCATCGCTTCGAGCGTGAACAGCGTCTGCATGAAGTTGTCCGGACCGGATTGCAGGCGCGCCTTGCGCGCGGCTTCCTCGAGCGCCGGCCGCGCCTTGTCGAGCTGCTTCGTGCGCAGGAAGAACTCCGCCTGGAACGTCTGGAGCGGCACGGCGATCAACCCCCCTCCCTCGACGCCCTGGATCACTCGCAGCGCCGCGTTCCCTTCGTCGGCGGCGGCCTTGAACTGCCCCAGCGCGAGCTGTGCGTGACCGGCCTGGACATGTCCCCCGGCGCTCACGAGCGGCGACCGGTGGCTCGCCATCACGTTCGCGGCCTCGAGCGCCTCGGCCGCGCGGCCGCGCGCGAGCAGGAACACGATCCATTCGCGCTTGTTGAACTCCTGCACGACGAGCGACGACGGGATCGCGAACGATCGCTTGAACACGGCCTCGGCCTTCGCCATCTGGCCCGCGTACTGATACGCCTGCCCCAGCAGATCGAGATTGTGCTGGTAGTGCCAGTCGAACTCGGCGGGGATCTTCTCCGCGGCGAAGTACGCCGACTCGAGCGCGTCGGCCGCCTGGAACTCCGCGATGGCCTCGTTCATCCGCCCCGTTCGCATCAGGTCGTGGCCGCGCATGTGGCGGGCATGCGGCACCTTCGGCGCCATCGCGGCGTACGTGGCGCCTTCCACGATGGCCGCGTCGAGGCGGCCGCTGTTCTCGTAGGCATGCGAGAGGTAGTGGTGAGGGGCGACGGCGTCCGGCGCCAGCGCGAGCGCCTTGTCGTAGAAGGGAATCGACGCGGCGGTGCTCCCCTGCCCACGCTCCGCCGGATCGGCGGACTCCGCCATCCCGCGCAGCAGCCACAACTCCTGGTCCTGCGGAAACTGCCGCAGCGCTTCGTCGAGCGCCTGACGATACGCGGCCAGCTTCGCCGTGTCGCCCGGCGCGGCCTCGGCCGTCATCTGCCGCTCGCGCAGCGCGATGTGGCGCCGATCGTGATCATTGGCGCGCGAGGCCAGGGCGTTCGCGCGCTCGAGCGCCGACTTCGCGGCGGCCGGCGCGTTCAGCTCGGTATACGCGAGGCTGAGTTCCGCGCGCGCGATGGCGAGGTTGGGATCGAGCGTCAGCGCCTGATTGAACGAGCGCGCGGCCTCGAGCCAGACGTACGAGTGCATGTAGGCGAGGCCTTGATCGTAGAACGCCTGCGCCTGCTTCGAGGCGGTCGCCACGGCGTCGTGGGCGACGCCGATGCCGGTTCGCAGCGGCACCGGCCGCCTCGCCGCTTCGAGAATCGACGCTGTCGCCGGCGGCGCGGCGTGCTGATGCGTGTCTTGCGAAAGGGCGAGCGCGGTGGCGAGCGCCAGAATAGGAACCACGGCAATCACAGTGTACCGGAATGAAAAAAGGCGGCGGGACCGGGGTCCTACCGCCCAGAGATTGAGGATTGAGGATTGCGGATTGCGGATTTCTTCAATCCGCAATCCGCAATCCGAGATCCGCAATTAGAAGTCGAAGTTCATCCCGATCTTGAAGAACCGGGCCTGGAGCACGTTCGTCGGCTTGAGGTAGTTGCTGCTCGCCGCGTTCGAGAACGTGGTGTTGACCGTGAACGGCCAGTCGCTGTTGGTGAGGTTGTACGCGTCGAGATCGACGCGGAAGCGGAACCCCTGGAACCGGAACCGCTTCGACGCGCGGAGGTCGAGCTGGCTCAGGTTGTCGTTGCCGTAGTTCTGGCCGACGGCCATGAGGTTGATGCTCTTGGTCGTCGCGCCGGCCGAATAGACCGCCGGAGTCCGGAACTGCCCGATCGTCGTCGCCGACGCCGGCGTCGTCGCCCAGGTAGCCAGGATGCTCGGCGCCGCGCCGCCGTTCTGTACGCCGCGGGTGAACTGGTACGTGCCGCTGATCTGGATGTCGTACGGCAGCGTGTAGGAGCCCAGCAGCTTGAAGTCCGGACGGTACGGCAGATCCTGATGGCAGGCCTTGCTGCCATCCGGGAAGATCTCGGCAACCTCCGTGGCCGCCGTAGTCAGCGTCGACACGATGCCGGCACTCACCAAGTTGCACTGGTCGAAGATGCGCTTCTGCGCGTTGATGCCCGCCGACAGGAACGCGCCGGTCTTGAAGCGCGCGACAGTCGTGAGATCGAAGCCCTCGTAGATGTTCGTCTCGCCGCCGTAGTTGTCCGAGAACGTGATCGTGCTGTTCGCGGGCAGATTCTGGGCGATGACCGAGGGCTTCAGGTCGTACAGGCCGCAGACCTGGTACCCGCCGCCGTTCGGCAGGTTCGCGTCGAGCGGCGCGTTCACGCAGAACGGGCCGTCGAAGCTGTTCTTGGTGAAGCTGTAGCGGTTGTCCACGGTGACGGTCTGGTTGCCGAACTTGCGGCGGTACCAGCCGCCGTTCACGGAGATGCGCGGGGCGATCTCATGCTGCGCGCTGACCGTGTACTCCCAGTTGTAGCCGCGCACGCCCCAGCCGCTCAGCACGGCGGGGTCGGTCAGCGTCGACGAAGGGACGTTCTTGCCGAAGCTCGGGTTCGTCGAGGCGGCGAGCTCGTTCAGCTGGATGTGGCCCGCGGAATCGAACGGCGACCCGTTGCCGTCACGATCCGTCCACGCCCGCGTGTCGGTCAGTCCGACCGTGTTCTCCGCGTTGTTCGCGTCGGCCGTCGCGATCTGCTGGCCGGCCACATACCGGGCCACACTCGCCTTGATGGCGGTCTTGCCGTTGCCGAAGACATCGAACGCGACGCCGAGGCGCGGGCTGATGTCCTTCCAGTTCTGGACGCGGCCCGTGCAGCCGGCATTCAGGTTGTTCTGGCCATCCGGGCAGTCCGAATAGCTGACAGTCGGGTTGAAGGTGCCCGCCGGCAGCGTCTCGGGGAGTGTCGCGCCGATGAACTGGTCGTAGCGGACGCCCGCGTTGATCGTGGCCCGGCTGACCGTCCACTTGTCCTGCGCGAAGAGGCCGAGATCTTCCTTGATGGCATTCCGGCGATCGGTCGGAATACGGAGCGTGACGGAGACGGGCACGCCGTTGTTGTAAGTGACCGGGTTGACGTCGCCCGTGTACTGCTGCGCGAGCCGCCAGCGGCCTTCCGTGACGGCGCCGCCGAACTTGAAGGAGTGGGCGCCCGTGACGTACGACGCCGAGAGCATCTCGGTGAAGAGCTTCGAGAAGTGGTCGGCCGGGTTGTTCCACGCGCCCGCGATCTTGCCCGTGCTCGAATCGGTGATCGTGACCAGCGGAACCGGCCCTGCGAATACGTCGGGCTGGTAGTTTTCCTGGTACTCCTGGTCGTACACGCTCAAGCCGCCGTCGAACAGCAGTTTGTTGTTCTGCGTGCGCGTCCACTTCGTCACCGAGACGAAGCTGGTCGGCGTCGCCTGAATCGCGGAGGCTTCCGGCGGCACGTTGGACGCGATGCCCCAGTGGCCGCGGACTTTGTCCTGCTCGTCGTGGTAGTAGGAGATCTTGTCCTTCGCCGTCAGCTGCGCCGACACACGGCCCGCAAAGCTGCGGATGTGGCCGTCGTCAATGCCCGGCCGCGTCGTGTCCGCGACGTACTTGAAGGGCGAGGGATCCTTGTCGTAGAAGCTGTCGACGACCGTCTTGTTGACGCCGAGATAGCGGAACGTGCCGTAGAACCAGGCCCGGTCCTGCTTGATCGGTCCGCCGAACCCGGGATTGAAGTCGTAGTTCTTGGTGAGCGCGCTGACGTTGCTGAGATAGTTGTTCGTCTTGTTGAACGTCGTATCGCCGGTCAGATTGGCGCGCGTGCAGGGCTGGCCGACGGCCGACGAGGCGCAGTTGTCGGAGGCCCACGCCGACGGCGAGTAGTTGCCCACCACGACGCCGTGGAACGAGTTGCTGCCGTCCCTCGGCACCATGTTGACGCGCATGCCGCCCTGGCCCATTTCGGCCGAGTCCGCGCCCGTCACGTAGCTGAATTCCTGGAAGCTGCCTTCGTTCCAGTACACGCCGCTGTAGGCGCCCTGCGCGCAGAGGTTGTTGAGGCGCAGCCCTTCGATGGTCTGGACCGTGTCGGCCGACCCGCGATACTGCAGCGGCGACTGCTGGAGGTTGCCCGAGCCGCCGACGTCGCGCGAGAGCGCGCCGCCGCCGCCGACCGCGATGGCCGTGCCCGGAATCATGATGCCGACGGCCTGAATGTTGCGGCCCGTCGGAATCGCGTCCAGCACTTCGCGCGTCATGACCGTGCGCGTCGTGATGCTCTGCACGTCGACGACGGGCGATTCCGCCGCGACGGTGATCGTCTCTTCGAGCGAACCGACCTTCAGATCGGCGCTGATCGTCGCGGTGAAGTCCGACGTCAGCTCGACGTTCTCACGCTTCACCGTGCTGAACCCGGGCAGCGTGAACGTGACCGTGTACGTGCCGGTCACCAGGTTCGTGATCTTGTACTGACCGGTGCCGTCGGTCGTGGCCGTGCGGACCTTTTCGATCAGCGCCGGGCTCGCCACTTCAACGGTGACACCGGGCAGCACCGCGCCCGAGGCGTCCTTCACCGTGCCGGCGATGACGCTGGTCTGAGCCGATGCCGCGTTGGCCAGCAATACGATCGCTGCCACCGCGAACATAATTCGTGCAAACGTACGCATGCAGTCTCCCTCCTCAAACGATTTCAGAAAACTCCCTGCCGAGGTCACTGGCAAGAGCAGTTATTGTGCCGACAATTTACAGCCTTTTGGTCTGGATTTGGGCCTGATCTTTAGCCCCGGGCGACACGGCTTCCAATTTTCCGTATAGGGGATTCAGCGTACGTAAATCTGCGTCGTGTCGTGTAATTCGGGGGGGGGCCGTCAGCGTTTCGGTGCGAGAGACCGTACGTAGTTCACCACATTCCACGTATCTGTCTCGCTGATCCGCTCGGCGTAGCCTTCCATGTCCTTCGAGGTGCCCTCGCGGATCGACGCGTAGATCTCGCCGTCGCTCGATCCAAAGGTCCATTTGCCAGACGTGAGATCCGCGGGCTCGGCGCCGACGGCGGCCTCGCCGTCGCCCTTGCCGCTCGGCCCGTGGCAGCGGATGCAGAGGCGCTGATAGACGCGCTTGCCCGCCGCCGCCGATTCCGGCGTCGCGGCAACCGGGTTCTTGATCTTGGCCGCTTCAGGATTGCCGCCCTTGCGGGGCGCGGTCGGTGACTGAAATCCGAGAACGAGCAATGTGACCAGCAGCGCGCGTGCGATCATTCGTCAAATGCCCCCGAGACAAATGTATTTGATCTCGCAGAATTCCTCGATCCCGTACTTCGAACCTTCGCGTCCGAGTCCCGATTCCTTCACGCCGCCGAACGGCGCGACCTCCGTCGAAATCAGCCCCGTGTTGACGCCGACGATGCCGTACTCGAGCGCGTCGGCCACGCGGAAGATCCGGCCGACGTCGCGGCCGAAGAAATACGCCGCGAGGCCGAACTCCGTGTCGTTGGCGAGCGCGATCGCGTCGGCCTCGGTCGCGAAGCGGAACAGCGGTGCGACGGGACCGAACGTCTCTTCGCGCGCGATCGCCATCGACGGCGTGACGTTCGTCAGGATCGTCGGTTCGAAGAAGCGTCCGCCGCGCGCGTGACGCCTGCCGCCGAGCGCCACCTTTGCGCCCTTCGCGAGCGCGTCCTTGATGTGGCTCTCGACTTTCTCGACGGCGCGATCGTCGATGAGCGGGCCTTGCGTCGCGCCCGCGTCGAGACCCGGCGCCGGCGTCAGCTTCGCGACCGCCGTCGCGAGCTTCGCGGCGAAGGCGTCGTACACCGACTCCTGCACGAGCAGCCGGTTCGCGCACACGCACGTCTGTCCCGTATTGCGGTACTTCGACTGGATCGCGCCCTCCACCGCCGCATCGAGATCGGCATCGTCGAAGACGATGAACGGCGCGTTGCCGCCGAGCTCGAGCGAGAGTTTCTTGACCGTGCCGGCGCACTGCGCCATCAATACTTTGCCGATCTCGGTCGAGCCCGTGAAGGACAGCTTGCGCACGGTCGGATGGCTCGTGAGCTCGGCGCCGATTTCAGTCGCAGAGCCTGTGATGACGTTGAGCACGCCTTTCGGCATCCCGGCGCGTTCGGCGAGCTCGGCGAGCGCGAGCGCCGAGAACGGCGTCTGCGACGCGGGCTTCAGCACGACCGTGCAGCCGGCGGCGATCGCGGGCCCGGCCTTGCGCGTGATCATCGCGAGCGGAAAATTCCACGGCGTGATGCACGCGACGACGCCGATTGGTTCCTTCGTGACGAGGATGCGCTTGTCGGCCTGCGGGGCGGGAATCGTGTCGCCGTAGACGCGCTTGGCCTCTTCGCCGAACCATTCGAGGAACGACGCGGCGTACCCGACCTCTCCGCGCGACTCCGCGAGGGGCTTGCCCTGCTCGGTCGTCATCAGACGCGCGAGATCTTCCTGGTTGGCGAGCATCAGCTCGAACCAGCGGCGCAGGACCGCGGCGCGCTCCTTCGCCGGCTTCTTCCGCCACGCAGGAAATGCGCGCGCCGCCGCCTCGATCGCCTGTCGCGTTTCCGCGCGGCCCAGGCGCGGCACGACACCGATCGTCTCCCCCGTCGCCGGATTGTCGACCGCGATCGCGTCGCGCGCGTCAATCCACGCACCATCGATGTAGCAGGCCTGACGGAAAAGCCGCGCGTCCTGAAGAGAAACGCCGACGGGGGCTGCTGTAGACATGGCAGGATTCTAGCGCTCAGCTCGCCGGAAACTTCATTCGCCGCAGCAGCGCCTGCAGGCGGGGATCGGCCCGGAGGCTGTCCCACTCCATGTGCCAGGGCAAGTACATGAGTTGGCTGTCACGCCCTTCGTAGGCCTTC
>JAIQFX010000008.1 GCA_020073005.1 Terriglobia bacterium
ATCGCCGCGCATGCATGGCTCGAGCACGCCGGGCGCATCGTCGTGGGCGGAGATGCGGCGCCGGCCTACCAGATCCTGCAGGCGCCCAGCCCCATGCGAGGAGAAAGATGACCATGTCGCTCGATGCGACCGTGAAGATCCCGGAGGATGTCGTGTTCCGCGAGCTCGACGGCGAGGCCGTGCTCCTGAACCTCGAAAGCGGTATCTACTTCGGGCTCGATCCGGTCGGCACGCGGATCTGGCAGCTCGTCGAGGAACATCGCGCGCTGCGCCGCGTCCTCGAGGCGCTGCTGGCCGAGTACGAGGCGTCGGCCGCGGTCCTCGAAGCGGATCTGGTCCGCTTCGTGGAACAGCTGCGCGGCAAAGGTCTTCTGACCGTCGTATGACCGTGCCAGGGGTCCACGTCTTCGAGTACCACGACGAGGCCTATCACGTGTGGCGCGCCGCCGGCGTCCGCGACGCGACGGTCGTGCACGTCGACGCGCATCACGATCTCTCGTGGCTCGACGATCCCGTCCATCTCCATATCGGAAACTACCTCTGCCAGGCGATCAAGGACGGCATCGTGCGCGAGGTGTACTGGGTCGTGCCCGACGGCGCGCTCGGCGCGCCGCGCGCCAGGCGCGAAATCCGCCGGCAGCTCCGGAATCTGCGCCGCGAGTACCCGCGGCCGCGACGTCCAGTGCGGCGCGCGGGCGACGTGTGGTCATGCGAGCTGCGGGGCTGCCGCGTCGTCGTCTGCGATCTCGACACGCTGCCCGCGCTCAGCGGCACGGTCCTTCTGGACCTCGATGTCGACTTCCTCCTCACGCCAGGCACTCGGATCGGCGAAGGGTCTCCGGCGGATGAGCCCTGGCTCTGGCCGTCGGACTGCGTGGCGCGGCTTCGACGCGCGCGTCTCGCGCCCGCCCTTGCGACGATCGCCTCGTCCGTGGAGGGCGGATATACGCCGCTCCGGTGGAAGTACTTCGGCGATGAATTGGCCGCGCGGCTCCTCGGCGCGGACGCGCCGGGCTTCGATCGGCTGCACGAGGCGCACCGCCTCGCGGGAACGGGAGCCGTGGCCGCGGCCGCCGAGGCGTACAGGGACGCCGCGGCCGCGCTGCCGAATCCGGCCGCGGCCGAATACGCGCTCGCTCTGCTGCTCGCGCAACGCGGCCAGATCGAGGCGGCGCGCGCCGCGCACCAGGCGGCCCGCGCGCACGACCCTTCGTATGCCACCGCGTACAACTGCGCGGGCCCGGCGGCGCTCGATCGCGGACACGTCGAGGCCGCCGAGCGGGCGTTCACGGATCAACTGGCGCTTGATGATCGCGATGGCCACGCCAGCGCGGGGCTGGCGTGCGTGGCGCTGCACCGGCGTCACTGGTCCGAGGCGGAGGCGCACGCGCGCGGCGCGATCGCGCGCGGAGTCGACGCGCCCGACGTCCATCGCGCGCTCGCCCGCGCGCTCCAGCAGCAGGGACGGATTGGCGAGGCCGTGACCGCGCTGCAGCGTTCGCTGCGCGTCACGCTCGACGGCCGCGCGCCGCGGTGCGCCATCGCCTCGCGCCGGCTCTCTCGTCTTCCCGTGTGGGACGCGGAGCACGGACGCGCGTACGCCGCGCTGGCGGCGCTCGAAGCCCGGCTGGGCCGCATCCGCGACGCGATCGCGGCGCTGCGACTCGCGATCTCGAGCGGGTATCGGCGTCCCACCGTTCACGCCCGCCTCGCGCGGCTGTACGCGCGCGAGCATCGCTGGGCCGCGGCGCTCGCTGAAGCCGCCGCCGCGTGCGCCGCGGCGCCCTCGTCGTTCGCCCGCGCGCAGCGCCGGGTCCGCGCCGCGCTCACGCTCCGTCTGGAGGCGCTTCGCGCATGAGCGCCATCGCCGGCGTGTGGCGCCGCGGCGGCCGTCCAGTCCACGGCGCCGACGTCGATCGGATGCTCGATCGACAGGCGCACCGGGGGCCGCACGGACGAGGCGTCTGGAAGGATCTCTCGATCGCGGTTGGCCACGCCAGCCTGCAGGTCACGCCGGAATCGCGCGGCGAGCGCCAGCCGCTCGTCGATGAGTCGACGCGGAGCGTGCTGGCGTTCGACGGCCGCCTCGACAACCGCGAGGAAGTGATTCGCGCGCTCGATGCCGCGGGGCACCACACGCGGTCTTCAACGGACGCGGATTCGGAGATCGTCCTGCGCGCGTGCCAGGCGTGGGGCACCGACGCGCCGCGCCGGTTGCTCGGCGATTTCGCCTTCGTGTTCTGGGACGGACCGCGCCGGAGACTGCTCGGTGCGCGCGACGCGTGGGGCGTCCGTCCGTTCTGCTATCGCGTCGACGGCGATCGCGTCGCGTGGGCCTCCCAGGTGCACGCGCTCGTGCAGGCGCCGCTCGATCAGCCGCCGCCCAACGAGGGATTCATCGCGGAGCTGCTCTGCAGCATCGTGAACAGCACCGACGAGACGCTCTACTCCGGCGTGTATCGTTTACCGGCGGCCTGCATGCTCATCGTCACGCCGGACGCGGTGCGTATCGAGAAGTACTGGAGTCTCGATCCGCGCCGCGAGGTGCGCTACCAGGACGACCGCCAGTACGACGAGCACTTCCTCGCCCTGCTCGACGAGGCCGTGGAATGCCGGCTTCGCACGGACGCGCCGGTCGGCATCATGCTGAGCGGCGGCATCGATTCGTCCATCGTTGCGGGCGTGGCCGCGAACGTGTCGACGCGCGGCGGACGACCGTTGCCCAGAGCCTTCTCGTTGATCTATCCCGGCTACCCCTGCAGCGAGCAGCCGTTCATCGAGGCGGCGGCGACGCATGCGGGTCTCGAGAGCGTCTGCGTCGCGAATCCCGACGTGGACTCGTACGAAGACGACGTCCGGCGGTATCGCGACCTGCCGACGCACGCCGCCGGCGCGGCGTCTGAACCGGTGTTTGCGCTGGCGCGCCGGCAGGGCGTACGGGTCATGCTGACGGGCCTTGGCGGGGACGAATGGTTCAGCGGCCACCAGTCACGCTATGCCGACCTGGTCCGTCGTGGACGGTTCATTCGATTGTGCCGGGAAATCCGCGACGACGTGCGCAATGACGCGTTGAACGGATGGCGTCGCGCGCTCTGGAATACGGTGAGGCCGATGATGCCGGATTCGGCGCTGGCCCTCGCGCGGCGCGCCGTGGGTCATTCGCCGATTCCTTCGTGGATTCGGCCCTCGTTCGCCGCGCGCGTCGGGCTGCGCGATCGCTTGTACAACGTGCCGCGCCGGTTTGGATTCCCCACGCACGCGCAGAACGAGCAGTTTCGCGAGGCGGTCGCCGGGTTCAGCATCCACGGCTACGAAATGCTCGATCGGAGCATCTCGCAGTACGGCATGGAGGCGGCGCATCCCCTCAACGACCGCCGCCTGATGGAGTTCGGGATGGCGCTGCCCGAAGAGCAACGCTGGCGGCACGGCACGCGCAAGGCGATCATGCGCCGCGCGGGCGCGTCGCTGGTGGCGCCGTCCGTCCGGACTCGCGGCGAGAACGCGAGCTACGCGCGGCCGTACGATGACGCCATGACGCGGCTTCGGGCGCGGGAACGCCTGGGCGCGCCGGGCGCCGCGTTCGACCAATGGGTCGACCGCAACGTCCTGCTCGCCAGCTATGATCGGATCGCGGGCACGCCGGACGCCTACGACTGGCCGCACTGGATGGCCCTCAGCGTGCGGCTCTGGTCCGATCAACTGCTCGAGGATCGCCCGCGCGCCGCTGAGCCGGCCGTCGGGCACACCGATAACGTGAGGCACGTGAAAGGGAGACAACGATGAGTGAAGATCGCCGCACCGGATCGCAGGGAGATTCGTCCGACCAGGACCGCGCGCGCGAGTCCAGGCCGCGTCGTCCGTATACTTCACCGTCGCTCGTCGAGTACGGATCGATCGCGCGCCTGACGCATACCGGCGGGTCGACGGCCAAGGAAGGGGCGACTCCGAGGGTCAGGACCGGCTGCCTCTGAGCATGTCCCGCGACCTCGACGAGCATCGCCAGTACCTCGCCGACGCGCCGCGCGTGGAGGCCTTCCGCCTGGCCATCGCGGAAGTGGTTCGCCCGGGCGATGTCGTCGTCGATCTCGCGGCAGGGTCCGGCGTGCTCGGTCTGCTCGCCTGTGAAGCCGGCGCCGGCCGCGTGTACGCGATCGACGACGGGTCGATCCTGACGCTGGCCGAGAAACTGGCGGTCGCCAACGGCTGGGGCGATCGCATCGTCCACGTCCACGAGACGTCCACCCGCGCCGTTCTTCCCGAATCCGTCGACGTCATCGTCACCGATCAAATCGGGCGCTTCGGAATGGAGGCCGGGCTCATTGACGTCCTCCGCGACGGCGCGCGCCGGTGGCTGAAACCTGGCGGCCGGATTGTGCCGGCTCGCGTCGACCTGATGATCGCGCCGGTCGAGAGTCAGCCGCTGCGCGATCGCGTGGAGTTCTGGAACAGCCGGCCGTCCGGAATTGATGTCTCGGCCGGCTATCGCACGGCGTGCAACAGCGGATTTCCCGCCGACCTCCATCCGCGTGAGCTGCTGACGGCCGGAACGCGCATCATGTCGCTGGACGCCTCGCCGGGCGGCCCCGATCTGTTTCGCGGCGAGGCAGAGCTCACGATCGACCGCGGCGCCGTTCTCGACGGCCTCGCGGGATGGTTTCAGGCGGCGCTGTCGCCGTCGGTGATGATGACCAACGCCCCCGGGCATCCCGATCGCATCCGCCGGCGCCAGGTCGTCTTTCCGCTCACGCCGCGCACGCGCGTCAAGGCGGGCGACACGCTGCGCGTGTCGATGAAGACCCGGCCCGCCCAACTCATCGTGGACTGGGCGGTGACGGTCGCGCGTGGCGCCGCCACGTTGGCGGCCTTCCATCACTCGACGCTCGACGGCATGCTGCTGTCGGCCCGCGATCTCCATCGCAGCCGGCCCGACTTCGTCCCGCACCTCACGCCCGCCGGCGTCGCGCGCCGCTCGGTGCTCGAACTGTGTGACGGCACGCGCGCGATTGCGGACATCGAGCGCGAGATGATGGCGCGCCACGCCGACCTGCTGCCGGATGCGGCCGCCGCCGCGACGTTCGTCGCCGAAGTCCTCGCCGTCTACGGACAGTAGCGCTCCCGCATGAACCGTTATCGCGTCGGCCCGCTGCGGCTGCAGAGCCGGATGGCCATTCCCGAGCTGCAGCCGTTCGCGTGCGCCTCGAGCGAGGCATGGACGTTCCGCGTCGCGCACGCGGGCGTCGCGCCCGCGCGCGGCGTCGCGTGGTTTCATGACTGGACGTTTCCGGATGGCCGGCGATGGCTGATGGTCGGGCGTCTCGGCCGCCGGTACGTCGTGCGATTCGCGCGCGTCGCGTCGTTCCTGATCGATCCGTCGGCGCGAGTGATCACGGCGTTTCCGGGCCCCGGCGTGCCGGCGCGCACGATCCGCCACCTGCTCCTCGATCAGATCGTGCCGATGCTCCTCGGTGACGCCGATCATCTGGTCGTGCACGCGAGCGCCGTCGTGGCCGGCGGCGGGGCCGTCGCGTTCATCGGCCCGTCGGGCAGCGGCAAGTCGACGCTGGCCGGCGCGCTCGCGCGGCACGGATGCGCCCTCGTCACGGACGATTGTCTCGTCGTCGATCTCGACCGGCGGCCGGCCCACGTGATCCCGACGTACGCGGGCCTGCGTCTGTGGCCGGACGTGCTGCAGGCGCTCTTTCCCGGCGAGCACCGGCGCACGGCCGGCGTGGCGCACTACTCGTCGAAACGGCGCATGAGACGCCGCCCGGACGAACTCGCGTTTCGGCGCCGCTCCGAGCCGCTGCGCGCCGCGTGCGTGCTGAGCCCGGCGTCGAAGCGGTCGCGCGTTTCCCAGGTCTCGCTGACGCGGCTGCGCGGCCACGAGGCGTTCGCCGCCGTGCTGCGCTGCACGTTCCACCTCGACGTCGGCCGCGAGACGACGGCGAGGCGCGCGCTCGAGCGGGTCACGGCGATGCTCGAGACGGTCCCCGTGTTCCGGCTCCAGGTGCCGCGCGATCTCGCGCGGCTCGATGAGGTCGGCGTGCTGATAGGTTCGTTGATGGCCGTCTAGCGGATTGTCGGTTCGGTCCGAAGAGAACAGGCCCGCCGGGTTCACGCCCCGGCGGGCCTGTTGCGTTTTGGGGGCAGCGACGTCGCCAGCCACAGGATTCCGGCGGCGAGGGCTGCCGTCCAACTCAGCGCGAACAGCGCGATTCGTCCGGCCGGGCGGTAGCGCAACGCCACCCGACTCACACCGGCGGGAACGTCCACGCGCATCAGCGCGCCGAAGGCAGCGGTCAGCGGGACCTGACGCTCGCCGGCCGACGCGATCCATCCGTCGCGGTACATCCGGGTCACCAACAGCACGCGCGGCCGATCGGAGGGCGGGAACTCGATGATCGTCTCGCTCTCGCCGTCGATGGCCGTCGGGTCGGATTGATCCGCCTGCGAGACCAGCGGCGTCAGATCGCGGCAGAACAGCCGCGTATGTCCGCAGCCCGGCAGGAGCGGGAGGGACTGCTCGAACACGAGCGCGGGCACGAACCGCGCGCCGTGCCATGCGCGGGGATTGCGCCACAGCTCCAGGGAATCCGGCAGCGAGCCCGTCGCGGGAACGCGTTCGAGATTCGGCGCGAGCGGTTCGTCGCGCGCGGCGATGAGGTACCGGATTCCAAGAGCCGTGAGCGACGCCGATGAGAGGACGACCGATCCGTTGTCGTCGACGTCCCCGTACGGGCGCACCGACGCCGGCGCGAACGGCTCGAGGTCGATGCCCTTGAAGCTGCCGCCGTTGACCACCATCGCGCCCGACTGGACGAGACGCGTCCGCCACGACACCGGCCGCTCGACGACCTGGCCCTCGTACCAGAGGCGCGTCGCGCGGGGCGTGAAACCGATTCGTCCAGGCGCTTCGCGCGAGAGGCGGATGAGGTCGTCGGCCAGCGTTCGCGCGCGCGCGTCCTGGCCGCGGGTCTGGAATGCCTGTGCGGCCGCCACGTTCCTGGCGACGAACGGCCAGGCGCCGCCGAAGATCGCGACGCACTGGAGCGTGACGATCGCCGGAAGAAAGCGGACCGATGAGGTGGAGCGAAGGCGATCGAGGGCGATGCCCGCCAGCGCAATGCCGCAGATGATCCCGCCATCGCGCAGCAAGTACGTTTGTGACAAGGCCGGGAACCGCCAGATGCCGCTGATCACCATCAGCGATCCCGACACGCCGGCGCTCAGCGCGAGGAATCCGCGGCTCGGGTGCGCGCAGTCGCGACGGACAAGCGCGAGCACGGACAGCACCGCGAACGGTCCGCCGAAGAAGACCAGATGCGTGCCGCGTTTCACGGCCATCTCGGTCATTCCGCGCATCCGCCACGGAGCGGCCGGCATGAGCGGCCGCATGAACGCGTCCCACAGATGCGTAACGCCGAGCGTCTCGTCGCCCGGGCGTCGAAGGGCCGGCGGGAATCGCCAGTACTCGTCAGCCGCCGTCCAGAGATGGTGGGCGCCGATCGTGACCGCGACGAGCGCCGCCAGCGCGAACCACGGCGCGCGCGATCGAAGGCGCCGCGGCGCGGCCAGCGCGCCCGCGGCCAGCGTCGCGAGGAGGAACGGTGCATGGCCAAGATGGCCGTCGGCCAGCATGACGCCGCCGACGGCTCCAAGGGCGAGCGCATCTCGCAGGCCGGAACCGGTGGCGTCGAGCATCCGAAGCATGAGCGCCAGCGCCAGCGGGGCCATCGTCCACGCGACGAAATACGTCGGCCAGTCGTCGGTCAGCGTGTAGGTGAGCGACGGTGAGGCCAGCAGGAACGTCGCCGCGCACACCGCCGTCGTCTGCGCCGACAGTTTCAGCGTCCGGCACATCCACCAGAACCCGAATGCGCCGACGGCGACGTGCGCGAGATCGATGGCGATGACGGCCGAGCGCGGGTCGACGGCCGCGAAGAGCGGCGCGATCGGGTGGAGAAGCAGCGATTGCGATCCCGGGAGCGGCACGCCGAACGCCAGCCGCGACGACCAGAGCGGCAGCGCGCCGCGCGCGATCGCCTGGACCTGCAGGATGGTCATGAGCACGGAGGTGCCCAGTTCGTCCTCGTCTGGATTCAGGCCGATCACGACGCCCGCGGCGAGCAGCGCGGCCGCCGCGGCGACGAGTGAGACAGCGACCCACCATTCGCGCGAGCGCGGGCGGTCGACGAGCACGGTCATGCCGGACGTATCATAGCGGCCTCATGATGCTCTGGTGTCGATGGCTCGCGCGCTGAAGCGGGCCGCGGCGGTGGTTCTCGGCACCGCGTTCGCCATCTCGCTTGCGGAGATTGCGCTTCGGGTCCGCGACCCGGAGTGGCTGAGAGCGCGGACCGGCGCGGTCGAAGGTCCCGCGTCGCGCGAGAAGTTCACGGGCGATCAGGACTGGCCCATCGTGGAAGTCAACGATGCGTTCGTGGCGTTTCAGCCGGGCGTCACCCTCGAGATGCGCAATCCGGAGTATCGGGTGGTTGGGCACAGCGATCGCTGGGGCGGGCGCTCGACGGGCATTGACGTCACGTCCTCGTCCCCGCTGATTCCGTTTCTCGGGGACTCGCAGACGTTCGGCGTCGGCGTGGCCGACGATCAGACGTTCGTGAGCCTGCTGGCCCGCAGGCTGGATCATCCGTTTCTGAATCTCGGCGTGCCCGGAGCCTCGCTTCGGGACCATCTGCGCATCATCGCGAATCGGCACGAGGCGCTCGGCCGCCCGCGCGCGTACGTGTTCGTGTTCTACGCGGGCAACGATTTGTCGGACCTCGTGAACGACAGCGCGTTGGACGCGCCGCGGGCGAACGCCAGCCAGCCGCCGTGGTTCCTGGCGGTCCCGAACGATGTGATCTTCCACCGCACGCCGCTCGGGCGCAGTCACGTCCTCCAGCTCGTCAAGCTGGGGCTGCTCGGCGCGTTTGGCCACGTGCCGACGGCGCAGGAGGATCAGCTCTTCGAGTCGGTCGACGTGCATCGTGTCGAGTTCAGAGCGCAGGCGACGCGCGAGCTCCAGCGGCAACTGGATCTTCTCGGCGAACTGGCGGTCCGGCTGCGCTTCCGGCCGGTGTTCCTGGTCGTCCCGGATCGCTACCAGGTGTCGCCCGCGCTCCTCGAGCGTGCCCGCCGAGCCTATTGGCTCGGCCGCGCTGAGATCGACGTCAGGTTCCCGAATCGGCTGCTGCGGGACGCGCTGGCGCCACGCAGCGTTCCCGTGGTGGATCCGCTCGACTGCATGATGAATCGGGACGGCCTGTACTACCGGGAAGGCCACATGACGGCCGAGGGACACCGGGCACTCGCGGATTGCGTGGCAGCCGAGCTCGACACGGCGCTGAACGCGCCGCCGCGATGAAATTGCAGAGTTCAGAGTTCAGAGTTCAGATTGTGAATTAAGCCATGGCGCAATTCGGACTGCTGGCTCGGCTGGGGTTGTATCTGCATCCGGGCTTCCTCGAAGGCTCGCTGTGCGGGCAATGGACCGCCGAGCTCGCGTCCGAGCCCGGAGACAGGGCTGAGGTCTACGCTCCCAAGGGGCTTGAAGTGGCGCCGGCGGTTCGCAACGCCGCCGAACATCAAGCGAGCCAATCTCTGAGATCGGCGATCGACGCCCGCCTCGCGTCCGTGCGACCCGCCGTCGCCGATCATTTCAAGCTGGCTCTTTCGGCGCCCGAGCCCGCCAGTTACCTGACGTACGGGCCGGGCCAGTTCTACAGACCGCACGCGGATCGTGGACGCGCTGGAGAGGGGGACGCGCAGGGCCGTGTGGTTTCCGTGGTCATCTTCCTGAACGATGCCCATGGTCCAGCCGAACTCAGCTTCGATGGCGGCCAGTTGATCTTCTACGACCTGATCGCCGAACCACGATGGAAGGGCGTCGGCTTGCCGCTCGAGCCCGAAGCCGGTCTGCTGGTGGCCTTCCGATCAGAAACCGTCCACGAGGTGGCGCCCGTGACCCGGGGAACGCGCGCCGTCATCGTCACGTGGTTCCACGCCGCGGATTAGCGGCGGTCCCGATCGTCGCCCTTCCTGTCGTCGTTCTTGCCCTTCTTGTCCTTGTCGTCGTCTCTGTCCTGGTCGCCGGGTTTGCCGTCGTGCTTGCCGCCATGGCAGCCGTCGCCGTCGAAGTGCCCGTTGCCGCCCATGTCGTGCGGGACGAGTACTCTCGCGGTCACCGTGATCGACCCGGACGCGTTCGACACCTGATAGGTGATCGTGTACGTGCGGCCCGGGCCCCTGCCCGACCGCTCGGCCCGCAGCTGGAAGGACCGGACGTCGGTGCCGTAGACGGTGCTGATCGGGCGGCCGTTGATCGTCTGGATGTCGTTGGCCGTATCGCCGTCGCCCAGACCGTTGTCGGGCTCGCTGCTCGTGATCGAGATCAGCTTCACCGTCGCGTTCGGATCGGCGCCCAGCGCGATGGTGGCCGTGACCTTGACGAGCTTGTGATTCGGCGGCCAGAGGACGCCCGGCGACACCGTCAGCGTCGCGGTCGGTTTCGGCACCCCGGTCACGGTGATCGTCGTCGTGCACGACGCCGTGTTGTTCGACGGATCGGTCGCCGTGAAGATCAGCGGATGCACGCCGGCCGGCAGGGCGTTGCCATCGGGCGACTGCTGCGTCACCGTGACCGTGCCGCTGTTGTCGCTGGCCGTCGCGTGCGAGCGCAGGTCCCCGACCGTCGCCAGATGCGTCACCGGATCGGCGGCAAGCGTGACCGGCGTGCAGCTGATCGTCGGCGGCGTGCCGTCGCCCACGATGAACGTGAGCGGCTTCGTGCTCGCGTTGCCGAATTGATCTTTCGCCGTGAACGTGACGGTGTTCGCGCCCAGCGTGAGCGTCGTTCCCGCGGCGGGCGACTGCGTGATCGTCACGGCGCCGCCGCTCAGATCGACCGCGACGACCTGCGGCGTGAGGTCCGGCAGCAGCTGCCCGGTCAACAGCGACGGCGGAGCCGGCAGCGTGATCGCCGGGCCCGTGGTGTCGCGAACGGTGACCGTCGTCGTCTTCGTCGCGACATTGCCCGCGGCGTCGGTCGCCGTGAACGTCACCGTCGTCGCGCACTGATTGGCGTTGCAGACGGTCGTCGGTCCCGCACTGAACGGGTAGAGTCCGGCCGCCGGCGCGTTGTCGGTGAGGACGACGCCGCCCGACAGCGCATCGGTCGCCGTCGCCGGAGCGAGCGCGACAGGCGTGCCTGCGACAGTGACGAGCTCCGCCACGACCGGCGCGGGCGCCGTAATCACGGGCGGCGTGCGATCGATCTTCACGGTGAAGGAGGCCGTCGCGCTGTTGCCGACGTTGTCGGTGCCCGTGACACTCACCGTGGTCGTGCCTTCGGCGACGATGGTCTGCGCGCCGCCGGCGGGGACCACTGTGGCGATGCCGGAGCCGCCGTCGGTCGCCGCGTGGTTCACGGTCACGCTCGCGCTGTTGTACCAGCCCGCGCCATTGGGCAGCGTCGCCGGCGTGAACGTGATCGCCGGCGCAACGGCGTCGACCGTCACGACCAGGGACTTGACCGCTTCGGCGTTGCCGGCGTTGTTCACTGCGCGGAACAGGACGGTCGTCGCCCCGTCAGCCGTCAGCGTGAACGCCGTCGTGGCCGGACCGCAGTACTCGCCGACGATGCCGTCGATGAGTCCCGCGCAGAGCGGGAGGCCCGGCACAGGGCCCGCCTGCGCGCCTGTCAGGCGCACGCGGATCTGCGCGCTCGGATCGGTCGCCACCAGGTGGACGGTCGGCGTGCGGTAGAAGCTGTTGAACGAACCCGGTGCCGTGACGCTCGCCGTCGTCGTCGGCGGTGTCGTTCCCTGGACGGTGACGGTGGTCGACGCGGAGGTCGCGTTGCCAGCACCGTCCGTCGCGGTGTACTTCACGGTGTACGTCCCCGGACCGAGTGCGGGTCCCGGCACGGCGCCGCCCCCCACGCGCGTGATGGCGCGCGCGATGGCGACAGGCGGATTCAGGTCGGTGGCGGTGATCTGTCCGAGGCCGACGAAGTCGGGCAACTGCGCCGTTCCGGACGCGTCGGTCTGCAGCGAGAATGGCCCCGGGACGCCGCTCAGCACCGGCGGCGTCGTGTCGACGACGGTCACCGTGGTCGACGCCGTCGCGGAGTTGCCCGCGTAATCGAACGCCGTGAACGACACCTGGTGCGGCGTCTGCGCGTGTCCCGTCGTGAACGCGTACGTGCCGAACTGCGGACCCGTGACCTCACGCAGGCCGGACAGGGCGTCGTTGGCCGTGACCGTCACGGTCGCGGGCGTCGCGTTCACGTCGGTCAGTTCGACGGTCACGGGCGGCGCGGAAATCGTCGGGTCCGTGCGGTCGATCTTCACCTGGAACGACACCGGACCGGCGTTCCCGACGTTGTCCGCCGCCTCGAACGTCCAGTCACCAATGCCCTCGTTCGAGAACGTCATGGAGCCGGTCAGCGGAGAGACGGTCGTGTTGACGCCGGACCCGTTGCCGTCGGTCAGCGTGTAGGTCGCCGTCACGCTGGCGGCGTTCTTGTCATGCCAGCCGAAGGCGTTCGCCGGCGGAACTTCGGTGAACGTGGCGTTGGGCGCCGTGGTGTCGACGGTCATGCTGAGGGACTGCATCGCCTCGAGGTTGCCGACGCCGTCCACGGCACGATAGAGGACCGTGGTCGAGCCGTCCGCCGAGATCTCGAACGACGGCGCGGCGAATGGCGATTGCAGCGCCGCGGATGTGGCGCAGTACTCAACGAACACGGGATCGAACTGCTGATCGCAGGGCGGCCAGTCCGTGGGATTCAGTACGCTGGCGCCCTGGGCGCCGGTGAAATGGATGCGGATTTCCTCAATGCCCGACGGCGTGTCGGACGGGTGGCTCGGGTCGACGTTGTCGACGGCCGTCAGCGACACGGTGGCCGGCGCGGAGTAGAACGGCGGCACGGCTCCTGGCGCGGTCACCACCGCCGTTGTCGACGGCGGGAACGATTCACAATTCGAGCAGCCGAGCGTCACGGTGATGGTCTTGGACGGATCGGCCGGGACTTCGCCATTGGGTCCGGCCGTCGCGCCCAGAGTGAAGGTCGCGTGACCGCCTCCCGCCACCTGGTAGTGCCACGTGAAATAGCCGACCTGGCCCGAGCCGAGATTCGCGAAGCTCGCCGGCGTCGGCCCATCCACGTACGTGACGTTGCTGCTCGGCGGCTGCGCCGGGTCGCACGCCGCGTGCGGATCGGTCGCCGCGCAGATCGTGGCCGCGATGTTGGAGAGGCCGTCCTTCTGCAGAGGGATGGCGACGCCGGCGGTCACCGCGAACGTTGTCGCGAAGGCGAGCACGCCGGTCGGGGAGGTCTTGATGTCGACGAGGGCCAGCTCGGGCAACTCGAATCGCTGGATCCGATTGTTGCCGGTGTCGATCGCGTAAATGCGGCCCAGCGCATCCTCCGCCACGGCCGACGGGAAGCCATCGAGATCGCCGCGCGCGTCGAGGAAGAACAGGAAGTCGATCGTGGGATTCGAAAAATCTCCGGCCTGCGCGCCCGGATAGACGATCGAGTACACGGCGAGGCGCTGGTTGTACTGATCGCTCACGATCAGCCGTTGCTGAGTGCTGTGGTCCGCCATCGTGACGTTCACGGAGACCAGGTTGAACGGGAGTTGCAGGTACGGCTGCGCGCCCGGGCTCGACCCGATGGGACGTCCGTTGGGCAAACCGAACGTGAATTGATAGGCGATCGTTCCCGCCGCCAGATCCGCCGTGTAGGCGTTGATCCGGCTGTTGGCGTAGTCGGCGACGTAGATGACGCCGTTCGGATCCACGGTAACGCCGCTCGGCCCGCACAGAGCGCCTGGAGCCGCTGGGTTGTTCGCGTCAGCGCAGGACTCCGGCTGCGGGTTGACTGCGATGAGCGTTCCCAGCGCGTCGTAAATCCGAAGCGCGCTTTGCCCGGGCGCGCTCAGCAGCGCCGCGATATGTCCCGACGAGCCGATGGTCGTGTTGGGAAACACGGCGACGCCTGTCGGCAGACTGCCGGCCGGAAGCTGAATCTGACCGACGGGCGTTCCGTCCGGCGCGTAAATCATCAGTCGCGAGGCGTTGCGATCAGCCACAATGATCTGGTGCGCGGCATCGACGTCGATGCTCTCCGGCAGCGAAAGCCCCTGGATGTCGCCGTTGGGCGTACCGGCAAAGGGCACCGGGTTCCCGCAGTAGTCGAACGCTTGCACGCGGTTGTTGTATTGGTCGGTGACGTAGCTGATGATCCGGGGATTCGCGTTCGGAACCGCGTTCGTCGGCGCATCGCAGAAAGCGTGTCCAGGGATGTCCGAGGCAAGCACGTCGGTGGCGATCGCCTTTGGCAGAAAATACTTACCCAGCGACACGCCATCGAAGACGCCCAGGCAGTTGCCGTCGGCGTCGAACTCCGGGCACGACGGGACGCCGACGTACGGAAGCTGCTTCCAGATCTGCCCTTCGATGCCCGGTTCGAACGCGCCCTGCGCGTGCGCAATCGAAGGAGCGGCCAAGGCGTAGAGAATAACCAGGAGCGTCAAACCGGACCGAGCTCGGCTTATTAATAAGGTGGGGGGGAACATGGCGTCACCCAGGTAGCAGAACCGCTGTATCTAAAAGACAGAATTGTTACTCTCTGTCCTATAAAGTCACATTAAATATTATCGAAGTCCTTCGACTTGTCAAGGGATGGACCACGGTTCCCGCAGCGCGCATTTGAGTCCTCAAAATACCAGGCGGAACCTGCGTGACCTCAGACGAGACTGATCGAGTCCTGGCTCGCGCCATTGTCGCTCCCGATGCCGTCGCCGGAGCGCTCCCCTCTGCGCAGGCCCTCATCGAGCGTGCAGTGCCGCACCGCGTCGATCGGCTGCTCGCGGCCGTGCTCGTTGCCGACCCTGCGATTGCTCCGCACGTGGACTACGCGGCGCTTCGTAGCCGGCTTCGGGACGCGGCGGCGGTCGAGATGGCGCACCACGCCGATCTGCTGCAGATGCTCGAGGCCTTCGAGCACGCCGGCGTTCATGCTGTGCTGTTCAAGGGCGATGCGATCGCCTACAGCCTCTATCCGGCGCCGCATCTGCGTCCGCGCTCGGACTCGGATCTGCTGATCGCCGCCCGGGACCGGACGCGCGCCGAGGCGGCGCTGGCCGCGTGCGGGTACGTGCCGGAGGCGGAATCGCTCGGCGCGCTCAGCACGTTTCAAAGCCACTGGACGCGCGCGCGCCAGGCGTCGCCGCCCCACGCGATCGATCTTCACTGGCGGCTCTTCAACGCGGAGCCGTTCGCGCACGTGCTCGACGCCGACGAGGTGGCCGCCGACGCCATCGTGCTTCCGGCGCTCGGCCGCGCGCGCGCGCCGTCGCTCGCGCATCAGCTGATCATCACGGCGGTCCATCGTGTCGCGCATCACTACGACGCGGCGCACCTGCTGTGGCTCTACGATCTCCACCTGCTCGCGGGTGCGCTGGACGAGGACGGCATGGCTCGCGCCGCGGATCTGGCGCTCGCGCGGGGTGTCGGAGCGGTTGTGGGCCGCGGACTGTCGCGCGCGGCGGACGCCTTCGGTACGCCCGTACCGGAGGACGTGCGACGTCGATTGGCGGCGGCGCCGGTGCCGGCCGCGGTCCGGATCTTTCTCGAAGGGCGCCCTCGTCAGGTGGACGTGCTGCGCGCCAACCTGACGACGCTGAGGCGCTGGCCGTCGCGCGTCGCATTGCTGCGCGACCACTTGTTCCCGTCCGCGGCCTACCTGCGGTCGATGTACCCGCGATGTCCGCCCGCGCTGCTTGGGCTGGCGTACCTGCACCGCATCGTGCGGGGCGCACCGAAGTGGTTCCGGCGTCCCGGACTATAGCGGCGCGATGCCGCCCGTCTCGCGCAGCCCCGCGCGGTAGCTGTCGTCGGGCAGGAACCAGCCGGCGAATGCCGTCTTCGGATGGACGCCGCGCACCGCGGTGACCTGATGCTCGAGCGTGGGCGCAAGCCGGAACAGAATCGCGTCGCCGGGCCCGACATTCGCAATCGACGCCAGGATGCGTCCGGTCTCCGTCTCCCGCAGTTCGAACGCGCCGCCGTCGTAGCGATGCGCGCTCAGGTTGACGCTCATGCCGAGGCTGCGCCCCTGCACGAGATCGCTGTGCCACGAATCGTAGTGGCCGTTCGCGTCACGCCGGTACACGCGGCCGAGGAACGATCTGACGGGCGAAGTCGCCGTGACCTGTTCGACGAACCGATACAGCTGCGGATCGTTGACCAGTACGTGGAGCAGCCCGGTGGCGACGCCGGATTGCAGGCGCAGCTCGGTGGCGATGCCATCGTGATCGAAGGCGCGAAATTCGCCGCGCTCGACTTCACGCTGGATGCGCCACAGCAGGTCCGGCGCGATCAACGCCGGCAGGCGCACGCAGTGGGCGCGGCGGAAGAGATCGCGCAGCGGCGTGGGATCGGCCGCGAGCCACCGGGCGCCGGCGTGCGTCAGCTGGAGCACCGGCGCGTCGGCCGCATTCGCGCTCATCGACCGGGTTTCGCGCGCGGATCGTGCAACGCAATCGCCGCCAGGAGCGCAAACAGCACGGCGTTGCCCGGCAGACGGAGCCCGGTGTCCCAGATGCCCTGCACGGCGGCCGCCAGCAGGCCGCTCGCAGCGCCGGCACGAATCCAGAAGACCGGAGAGTGATCGTCGCGCAGCTGGCCCGCCGCCAGCCATACGACCGCGCAGACGGCAAGCGCCGCCGGAACGGCGAGCAGCACGCCGCCTTCGGCCAGCAATTGCAGGTACTCGTTGTGCGCGTGGTTGATGTAGAAGGCGTGCGGCGTCTGCTGGTAGACGGTCATCGCGCGCTCGTACGCGCCGACGCCCACGCCGCTGATCCAGAAGTCGCGCACCATGGGCCACGTCTGCGCCCAGACGGCGCGACGGCCGCCGATGCCGACGGCAAGCGTCTCATCGAGCCGGCTCGCGAGCGAATTCCAGTTCGCATAGGTCGTCGCGAGCGCCAGGAGGGCGAACAGGACGGCGGCGAGCCACGTCCAGCCGGACGCGCCGAGACGCGTGCGCGCCAGCCACATGAAGACCGCGAGTCCGACGACCGTGCCGGTGAGCCCCGATCGCGACGTGGCCGCGAGCACGGTCGCCAGCATGAGCAGCACGGATGCGGCAAGCCACAGCGCCGTGGCGTCCACGCTGGCCTCGAGATCGATCGGGCCGCCGGCCGTCCGCTGGCGCGACGTGAAGCGCGCGATGCCGTAGCCCGCGACGAGCGGGATCGCCAGGAGCAGCCACGTCGTGAGATCGTTCCGGTTGACGTACGGACCGAATGGCGTCGCTTTGCTGGCGATGGGATGGAAGTACCAGTACATCAGCGTCGGCGAGGTGGCGTGCTGCACGAGCGCGAGCGCGGACAGCGCCAGCCCGATCCACGCGAGACCGCGCGCTGTGGCGCGCAGGCCGTGCCGGTTCAGGATGGAGCGCGCCGACCAGAAGATCAGCAGGACCGCCCCCGCCATGACGAGCGCCCACATCGTCGCCCCCGGATCGACCGACACCGGCCGCGCCTGTTGATCGAGCGGCTGCGTCGGCGACTCGACGTACAGCGCGCGATCGACGGCGGCCGCGTGCGGCGCGATCGCGCGCCGCGCGGACGCGGGGAGCGGCGCCAGCATGGCCGCGGCCAGCGTCAGCCAGACGATCAATGCGGTGTCGAGAACGCGGTACGGCGCGCGGAAGATCGACGGACGTTCGCTGATCGCGAGGAGGACGGCGCCGGCGGCCAGGGGAACGAGGGTCCAGTTGTAGGCGCCCGCGAAGGCGAACACCGCCCACGCCGCGAGCGCCACGAGCGCGCCCGCGCCGCCGCCGGGGCTAGACCGCGGCTTCGGCGTAGTAGTTCTTGTACTGGTGGCCGTAGTAGCGCGAATAGTAGTACTTGTTGCGCGCGAAATCGACCCGGTTGAGGACCACGGCGATGTAGCGCGGCCGGCTCGACACGACCGTGTCGATGGCGCGCTCGGCGAGTCGCCGGCGCGTCATCTCGGCGCCGACCACGAACGTCACGCCCGAGACGAGCGGGGCGAGGATGACGGCGTCGGTGACGGCCAGCACGGGCGGCGTGTCGATGATGATCCAGTCGAAGGGCCCGTGCGCCAGATTCGTCAGCAGCGTCTTCATCCGCTCCGATGAGAGCAGCTCGGACGGATTGGGCGGCGTCTTGCCGGCCGTGATCGCGAGCAGGTTGGGATCCACGGTCCGCTGGATGACGTCGCGGACGCGGGCCTGTCCGATGAGCACCTGCGACAGCCCGCGATCGTTGGTGAGACGCAGCGGCCGGTGCAGTCCGGGCCGGCGCATGTCCCCATCGATCAGCAGCACGCGCGATCCGCCGTACGCGAGCGCCATCGCGATGTTCGCGGCGGTCGTCGTCTTGCCTTCGAGCGGCTGCGCGCTGGTGACGATGAGGATCTTCGTGCCGTTGCCGGGATACTTCGAGATGAGCGACGTCCGCAGCGATCGGAACGCTTCGCCGAAATCGTGCGGCACGTGCGACGAGGTCAGCAACGGATGTTTGTCGCCGCGGACCGAAGGAACCAGCCCCAGGAAGGGCAGCTTGAGCCGGCGCATGATGTCTTCCGGCGTCTTGATCGTGTCGTTCATGTAGTCCAGGCCGAACGCCACACCGATGGCGAGGACGAGGCCCACAATAATCGACATCAGCCAGGTGCGCCGTCCGGTCGGCGTCAGCGGCGCCTTCGGCACTTCGGCGCGGTCGACGATGCGAACGTTGTTCTGCCGGCTGTTGCTGGACACGCGCAGTTCTTTTTCGCGCTGGAGCAGCGACTCGTACACCGTGCGGTTGCTCCGCGCCTCGCGCTCCATCACGTTGTAGCCCACGCTCTTCTGGCTGAGATCCTGCGCGTCGGCCTTGGCCGCCTCGAGATTGGCGGAGAGCATCCGCTCCTCGAGGACCGCCGAGTCGTAGTCGTTCTTGATCGTCTGCAAAGCCTTGGTGGTCTCGAAGTCCAGCTGGCGCTGCGTGTCCTGAATCTGCGCGAGGTTCGCCTGCACGGCGGGGTGCTTCGACTGGTACCGCTCTTCGAGCCGCGTCTTCTCGCGCAGCAGCTCGTTCATCTTGCTCTTGAGCGTCTGGACCTGCGGGTTCTGCGCGATCACCGGAATCGCGTCCGGCGACGCGGTGCCCGAGATCGATTTCACCTGGTTGTAGAGCGCTTCCTTCTGGACCTTCGCCGTCCGCGCCTTGATGAGGGCATCGTTGAGCTGCGTCAGCCGCTGCGTGACGATGTTCTGCTTGTCGTCCAGCGACATCGCATTCTGCTTGACGCGGTACTCGGAGAGCGCCTGCTCGCTCTCCTGGACCTTCTTCTGCTGTTTCTCCAGCTCGGTCGCGAGCCAGTCCAGCATATTCTGCGAGGCGCCGAGCTTCACGGCGAGGTTCTGTTCGACGTATTCGTCGATGAGCGTATTGACGGCGATGGCGGCAAACTTCGGGTCGGCGGACGTGAACGTCACGTCGACCAGGCGGCTGGTGCGAATCGGATCCACGCCGACGCGCCCGATGAACGCGCTGACCAGGGCCGATTCGTCCGGCGATTCATCCACCTTGGGCGCTTCCGTCTGCGCGGCCGGCGCCGGGCGGACGAGGTTCATCAGCCGGGCCTCGAAATCGCGAATCATCGAGACCGGCGTCGACGGCGGCGTCGCCGTGCCGTTGAATTCAGGAACGGTTTCGAGCTTCAGCCGCTTGATCACGCGCCGCGTGAGGTCGCGGCCCTTCAGAATCCGGAATTGCGTGTTGTAGTACGGCTCGGGGTCTTCGTAGTACGTGTTTTCGGCGTTGTTGAGCCCGGGCACCGCGGTCGATCGCTCGTCCTCGATGAGCAGTTGCGCGCGCGCCTGATAGAGCTGCACATTCGTGTAGCCCTGAATCATCATCACGGCCGTCGTCAGCACGAAGACGGTGACCGCGATGCGCCGGTAGCGGTACAGCACCGCGAGGCGATCGAGAATGTGGATATCCGCGTCCGGCGTGTACGACGCGTTGGGGGCGGGCGGTCCCGCAGCGCCTCCGGCGGCGGGTTCCGGGCGCGGCGTGTTCGGGGAAGGTTCAGACATCAGCGCGACGCTACTTACCTGGACTGATTGGTTCTCCCACTGTCGTCGTCGCGAGCACGCCAGACGCGGCGGCCTCGGTCGTGACGGCGGCCGCCGACGGCGTGGTGTTTCCGAGGATCCCTGCAAACGGCGGAATCCTGAACGGCAGCTTCACGACCGCGGACAACGCCTGACCGGCGTTCACGTTCAGTATCTGCGTCGCCGCCAGCACCGTGCGGTCCGTGCCCATCACTTCGACGATGTAGTTGCCCGGGTCGACGGACTTGAACACAAAGGCACCGGTGTTGTCCGTCAGCTGTGTCTCGATGACGCGGCCGAACCGCACGTCGCGCAACCGGACCGTCGCGTTCCCCAGCTGTCCGCCCGTCGACGTAAGTGCATTGCCCTGAATGATCGACAGCACGTTGCCGTGCGTACCCGGCAGCAATCTCGGTACGACGAACTGCGTCTGCGCTCCAGCCTGGAGCCCGCCGGCGACGAGGAGCGTCATGATGAGCAGTGCAGATCTGGTCATGTCGTCATCCCTTGCTGTTGCCCTTATCGGTCGAATGGGCCTCGCTGGAAAGGTCCCTTCTAAATGACTCTATAAGACACTAAAGTCATTTGTAGTCATGCTACCATATCGACACAAGCCCGACAACAACTTACGCGGAGTCAAGCCCGGCGGGAACGGACCGGGGCGGGATAGTCAATTCAGGCTATCCTATTGAAGAAGTAGGCTCTTGCAGCCCGAATTCTACCTCAGGACCGCGTTTCACACGAAAACATCGTGCATTCGGGCGTAGGTAATATGCGCTGGCGAGCGACCGTCGTCATCCTCGCCGCCGGCGCGGCCCTGGCGCCTCTACCGAAGACGCTCGTTGAGCGGCTCTATTCGGGTGGCGCCTACGGCTTCCTCCAGCCGGTTCTGACGTCGATCTCTAATCTCGCGCCCTTCGCGATCCTCGACGTTCTGGTGATCGCGATCGTCGCCCTGTGGCTCGGCTTCGCCGTGCGGGACGTCCGCCGATCCCGGTTCCGCGCTGCCGTCCCCATCCTGCTTCGGACGGTGGTGTGGACGTCGGCGATCTATCTGGTGTTCTTGCTGGCGTGGGGGCTCAACTATCGTCGCGTGCGTCTGGTCGAGGCGCTTGGCGTGGACGCCGCGCGGGTCTCGCCCGGAACATTGCGGCGCGCCGCCAATCTCACGGTCGCGCGGATGAACGCGCTGCACGATCGCGCGCACGCCGATGGGTGGCCGGCGGCGAGCACCATCGAGCCGGCGCTGGCCGGCGGGTTCGGACAGGCGATGGACGCGATCGGGCGGCATTCTCCAATCGTCGCGCGTCCCAAGCACACGCTCCTGGACTGGTACTTCCAGCGCGCCGGTGTCTCCGGCATGACGGATCCGATCTTCCTGGAGACGCTGGTGGCCGGCGATCTGCTCCCGTTCGAGCGCCCCTTCGTCGTCGCGCACGAGTGGAGCCACCTGAGCGGCATCGCGGATGAGGGCGAAGCGAACTTCTCTGGCTGGCTGACGTGCCTGCGCGGTTCCACCGGCGATCAGTACAGCGGCTGGCTGTTTCTCTACGAAGAGCTCTCGGGCGCGAGCGGTGCCCGCGAGCGCGCGCGGCTTGCCGCGACGCTGGCGGCCGGCCCGCGCGACGATCTGCGCGCCGTGCGCGAGCGGCTGGCGCGCCACGTCAATCGACGTGTCGCCGCGGCCGGATGGCAGGTCTACGACTCGTATCTCAAGGCCAATCGCGTCGATGCCGGCACGGCCAGCTACGACGAGGTCGTGCGGCTCGTGCTGGGCGCGCGACTTCCTGGCGGGCGATCACCGCTGGATGACCTATCGCAGTGACGCATGCGCTCCGCGCCGTTGAGGCGGACCGCGAGCGTCTTACGCGAGCGGCGTTGCGGCGCGCAGCGGGACGTCGCGGCGATCGCCCTGGTAGTACACGCGCTCGAGGAACAGCCCCGATGGCGGAGCGGTGAGTCGCGCCGGCACGCCGGACGCTTCGCTGAGCCACTGCGCCGCCACGTGAGGCGCGGCGGCGCCGCGTCCGATTTCGGCGAGCACGCCGACGATCCGCCGCACCATTTTCCAGAGGAAATGCGATCCTTCGATGCCGATCAAGACGAGGCTGCCGTCTTCGACGATCTCCAGGCGATCGACGAGCACGAGCGTCGACGGCGCGGGCGAGCCGGCGTCAGTATCGTCGCCCGGGTCGCCCGGGTCGCGCGCGTCGAGGGCCGTGAACGACTTGAAGTCGCGCATGCCGACGAACGCGCGCGCGGCGTCGCGCATGGGCGCGAGATCCAGCGGGTCCTTGACCCACCAGACGTACGCCTTCGCGAACGCCGTGCGGCGGATCGCGATCTGATAGAGGTACCGGCGCGCGACGGCGTCGTGTCGCGCATGAAACCGGTGCGGCACCTGCGCGGCCGCGAGGATGTTGATGTCGGCCGGCAACTCGTCGTTGATCCGCCGGCGCAGCGTGTCGGGCGGCAGCGTCGTGCTGACGTCGAGATGCGCCACCTGCGCGAGCGCGTGGACGCCCGCGTCGGTGCGGCCGGCGCCGTAGAGCTCGAAATCCTTACGCGACGTCACCGTGTGGACCGCG
Organism: Terriglobia bacterium; assembly: GCA_020073005.1. GTDB lineage: Bacteria > Acidobacteriota > Vicinamibacteria > Vicinamibacterales > CAVVIG01 > SRVP-36. The sequence continues at coordinate 22,738 of JAIQFX010000008.1, forward strand.
CGGTCTATTTCACCCTGAATGGTCCGGGCGTTCTTCTGAATCTGCCAGCCGCTGTAGCGCGTCCCGGCGTACTCGATGGTGAGCTTGAACCGCGGCACGCGCCATTCTAGACCGCCCGCGAGAGCGGCAGGCTTCGCTTATAATCCCACTTCCGCATGGCTGACGCCCCCGCGCCACGTCTCGTGATCACCGATGCGCTCGGCCGCCGCATCGTCACGATCGACAAGCCGCTGTTCACCATCGGCCGTCGCAGCGAGACGGATCTGCGCCTGCCGGGCGCCGACATCTCGCGCGTCCACGCCGAGATCACGCTCGAGAACGGCGTCTGCACCGTGCGCGACAAGCAGTCGCGCTTCGGGACGTTCGTCAACGGCGAGCGCGTCAACGAAAAGGTGCTCGTGCACGGCGACGAGCTCCGGCTCGGACAGGCGGGCGACACCGAGATCGTGTTCTTCGTCGACGAGGATTCGCCGTCGGTGGAGAAGAGCGCGATTTCCGCGGCGACCGAGCTGCGGCAGATGGCCGCGCTGCTCGAAGGCCTGCGCGCGCTCGGGTCCGGCCGCGTGCTCGACGAAGTGCTCGCGCTCGTGCTCGATTCGGCCATCGACGTCACGGGCGCCGAGCGCGGGTTCATCATGCTCGCCAACGCGGACAAGCAGCTCGAGTTCAAGCTCGCGCGGGCCCGCGGCAAGGTGACGCTGCCCGGCCGCACGTTCGAGACGAGCCGCAAGATTCCCGAGAACGTATTCGCGACCGGCAAGCAGACGATCGTCGAGGACCTCCTGGACGGCGATCTCGCGCAGCTCCACACCGGCACGGTCGCGCTCGGCATCCGCCACGTCCTCTGCACGCCGCTGCGGCTCGTGCGCTACGTCGAGCGCGCGGATCAGAAGGGCGCCGACGAGTTGATCGGCGTGCTGTACCTCGACAGCCGCGAGCGCGGCGCGCTGCGATCCGCGTCCGCGACCTCGGCGCTCGACACGCTGTCGGCGGAAGCGGCGCTGGCGATCGAGAACGCGCGGCTGTACCGCGAGGCGCTGGACAAGGCGAAGTTCGAGCAGGAGCTCAAGGTCGCCGCCGCGATCCAGCAGTCGCTGCTGCCGCCCGCCCATCGCGAAGGCGCGTTCTACTCGACCGCCGCCGCTTCTGTCGCGTGCCGCGCGGTGGGAGGCGATTTCTTCGACTACGTCGACCTGCCGTCCAGCCAGTTCGGGTTCATCGTGGGAGACGTCGCGGGCAAGGGATCGCCGGCGGCGCTGCTCGCCGCGGCCGTGCTCGGCATGTTCAGCGCGGAGGCGACGTACCAGCCCAACGCCGCGCCGCTCATCATGCGGCTCAATCACGGCCTGTTCCGCCGCTCCATCGAAGCGCGGTTCCTGACGACGTTCTACGGCATGCTGGCGCCGGATGGATCGCTGACGTACTGCAACGCCGGGCACAACGCCCCGCTGCTCGTCGGCGCGTCCAGCATCCGCCGGCTCGAGACCGGCGGCGTCGTGCTGGGGCTCTTCGAGCACGCGTCGTTCGACGAGGAAACCGTCAAGCTGCAGAAGGGCGACGTCATCGTCGCGTTCAGCGACGGCGTCACCGAGGCGCTCAACCCCGAGGGCGAGGAGTACATGGACGATCGCCTGCTGGCCTGCGTCAGCGCGCACCGCGGCAAGGGGCCGCAGGAGATCATGGACGCGCTGCTGGCGGACCTGCGCGCGTTCTGCCGCGACGCCACGCAGAACGACGACGTCACGCTCGTCATCGTCAAGTACAGCGGGTGACGCGCCCGGCGGCGCGCCGCCTTACTGATCGAACGGCGTGCCGGTGATCACGGCCTGCCAGGCTTTCGCCAGCCGCTCGGTCGGCAGCCACGCGACGGGATAGGTCGGCGCTTTCGCGTCCTTGACCGGTTCGAACATCCGCGTCTTCATGTCGCCGTAGAATCCCGCCTTCTCGGAGACCGGCCGCAACGCGCTCGACGTCGATCCCGGCTCCGGCAGTCGCGCCGCGAGCATGTCTTCGTACAGCAATTTGGCCACGTCGCGCGATCGCCCGACCGCGTGACCGATCCCCGGCTCCTGCGCGTACGCCCACAGCGCGCCCGCCCGCCGGTTCACCGCGAAGAGTCCGACGATCGTGTTGACGCGGAACTCGAGATCCTTTTCGCCCGTGAACAGGATGCCCGGGACGTTGCGCGCGGCCTGCGACGCGAGCGCCGTGTAATAGACGTTGCCCTTGTTCACGATGAACGCGAGGACGCGCTCGGGCTTCCACGCGACGAACTCGTAGTTGAACTCGCCGCCGGCGGACATGCCCCACAACAGCAGCGGCGCCGACGCCAGCTCCGGATGGTTCGCGCGCGACGCGAACGTCGCCAGCGCGTCGATCAGCGCTTGGCCGCTGCCTTTCGACACGTCGACGTAGTGCTCGATGAACATCTGATCGTGTTGCTTGTCGGTGAACTGGCAGCCGACGAGCGCGAGCCTGTTGCGTGTGGCGAACGTCTGCCAGAACTCCTCGTCCGCCTGCGGCCGCCCGTCGCCGTTCGATCCCGGCACGAGGACGACGATCGCGCGGACGGGTCCGGCGCCGTCGGGAAGCCAGAGACGGAAGTTCGCCTTGTCGTAGTTGTTGCCGGGCGTTCCCGTCAGGTCGAGCGTCGCCGCTCGAGCCGCTCCGGCGGCCGGCAGCAGCATGGCGACACACGCGATCGTGCGCAAGGCGCTCATCACGCTCACCAGGGGACGTCGCATCGTGCACCTCATATCAGGGGAGTTTCGCGTTCGGATAATCACGGCGCGCCTGCTCCAGCATCGCCAGCGCCCGCGCGTCGTTCGCTTCCTGCAGGAACCTGTAGGCCTCGTGATACTCCTTCGTGTCGGGATCGCCGACGCCGATCCAGCCAAGTCCAAACGCGGGGCCGTAGCTCCCGTCGGCGGCCGTGATCCCGGCGTACAGATTGAAAGCGCCGGCCTTCTTCAGCAGGAACGGCGTCTTGACCACGCGGCCCGCGTCCGCCACGGGAAAAGCGCCGTTGGGGGGCACGATGAAATACTCCTGACTGCCCTTCGGGTAGGCATGCACCCAGATCTGCGGCCGGGGATCCTGCTTGTGCACCACCTTCGAGTAGACCGTCACCTCCCAGCCCTTCCGATCGGGCGTCGCCTGAACGGACAGGCCGACGAGGCGCAGATCGTCGCCGAGCGGCCCGTCGAGGTGTATCGGCAGCGCGGCCACCATCGCGGCTTCCGTAATCGCCGGGGCGGGCGACGCGGTCGCGGTGGCGGGCGGCGGCTCCCGCTTGCATCCGGTGGAGACGAGCGCGCACAGCACCAGCGACGATCCAGCGATCAGCGTTCTTCTCATCCTCACTCCCTCACACTTTGCGGACGAGGCGCCATTTGATGAGCGTCATGATAGCCCGCACGCCGTCCCTCCAATTGATCGTCTTGCCGTCCGCGCGCGTCCGCGGCTGATAACTGATGGCGACTTCCCGGATCGTGCATCCGTGCCGCAGCAGCTTGGACGTGATCTCCGGCTCGATCTCGAACCGGTCGCTCTCGAGGGCGAGCCCCTTCAGCACAGGCGTCCGGCAGAGCTTGTAGCACGTCTCCATATCGGTGAGGCTGGCGCCGTAGAGGAGGTTCGTCAGGCTTGTCAGGAAACGGTTCGCGAAGACCGCCAGCGGCCGTCCCTCGCGCGCTCCCGAGAGGAAGCGCGAGCCGAAGACGGCCTGCGTCGACGGGTCTTCGAGAAACGGCGCGACCAGGCGGGGGTACTCCTCGGGACTCAGCTCGAGGTCCGCGTCCTGAATGATGACCAGGTCGCCGGTCGCCGCCTCGAGGCCCGTCCTGACGGCCGCGCCCTTCCCGCGGTTCGCCGGCTGCAGGATCACGCGCGCGCGTCCTTCGCGCCGCACGCCCTCCAGCACGTCGCGCGTGCCGTCGGTCGAGCCATCGTCGACGACGATGATCTCCTTGCGCAGCCCGTGGACGTCGACGGCGTTGACCCGCGCAATCACCGTGGCGATTGTTCGGAGTTCGTTGTACGCCGGGATGATGACCGAGAGTGTCGTGATGTCAGTCGTAGTGGCCGCCATCGAGTGTGAGGACGCGGTCTCCGTAGCCCCGCCGCACGCGCGGCGTCCAACCCGTCCGGGCCGACGGATAGAATAGCGCGCAATGTCCGTCGCGCGACCGCAAATCTGGACCCGCCCGTCGACGGTGGCCGCGATCTATCTCGTCGCGTCGCTCGTCATGACGTGGCCGCTGGCGACCGTCATCCACCGGGAGATCGCCGGCGATCTCGGCGATCCGCTCTTCAACTGCTGGATCCTGCACTGGACCGGCGGCCAGGTGCTCGGCGCCCTGCACGGAGACCTCTCGGCGCTGTCTCACTACTGGGACGCCAACATCTTCTATCCCGCGCCGCTCACGCTCGCGTACTCCGAACACCTGACGCCGCTGATGCTGCAGGCGCTGCCCGTGCTGGCCGCGACCGGCAACATCATCCTCTGCTACAACCTGCTGCTGCTCTCGACGTTCGTGCTTTCGGGGCTCGGCATGTACCTGCTGGTGCGCGAGCTGACGGGGCGGCCGCTGGCCGCGCTGCTCGCGGGTTTTGCGTTCGCGTTCGCTCCGTACCGGCTGGATCAATACGCGCACCTCGAGGTCGTGACGAGCCAGTGGATGCCGTTCGCGCTGTTCGGATTCCGGCGCTTCTTCGTGACCTCGAGGCTGCGTCCGCTTGCGGGCGGCGCGCTCGCACTCCTCGCGCAGGCGCTGTCGTGCGGCTACTACATGGCGTACTTCACGCCCTTCGCGGTCGCGTACTGCCTGTACGAGATGGCGGCGCGCGGCAGGTTCGCCGACGCGCGTACGTGGCGCGCGCTCATCGTCAGTGGCGGCGCGGTTCTGCTGATCGTCGCGCTGTTCCTGCGCCCCTACTTCCACGTGCGCGGCATCGGCGAGGTCGGCGTGCGCGATCCGGGCGACATCCAGCAGTTTTCCGCGGACACGCGCGGCTTCGCGACGATCGCGGAAAGCTCGCGGCTGTGGGGACGGATCGTCCGCGCGATGCCGCGCAACGAGAACCAGGGATTCCCCGGGTTTGCGATTCTCGTGTTCGCGGCGATCGCGACCGGCGCCGGACTCGCGCGCACGGTGGCCAAGGCGCGATCGTCGGCCGGTGCGCGAATGCCGAGGTGGCGCGACAGCCTCGCGGTCGCGCTCGGCGCGATCCTGGTGCTGCTTCTCGTCGTGCTCGCCGAAGTTCTGATCACGGGCCGCACCCAGCCCTGGATCACGCACGCGCTGGGTCTCGGCCGGGATCCAGCGACGCGACTGCTGGTGCCGATCACGATCACGTTCGCGACGCTGCTGCTCGTGTCGCCGGTGACACGCCGCGCGGCGCGCGGCGTTCCGGGATCGGCGCTCGCTTTTTTTCTCTGCGCGGCGATCGCCGCCGCCTGGATGTCGCTCGGGCCCGTGATGCGCGCGAACGGCCGGCGCATCGGCCCCGGCCTGTACGATCTCTTCTATCAGTGGGTGCCCGGATTCGACGGCCTGCGCGTGGTGTCGCTCAACTTCATGCTCGTCGCGCTGTTCCTCGCGGTTCTCGCCGGGCTCGGCGCGGCCGCGCTGCTCGAGCGGCGACCCGTGGCGGGGCGCTCGATTGTCGTGCTTGGAATCCTCGCAATCCTCGCGGAGGTGTGGGCCGTGCCCACGGTCACCAATGTGCGCATGCCCGCGCCCGGCTATGCATGGCCGCCGCCGCAAGTCGCCGACGTGCCGCCGGTCTACAGTGCCGTGCGCGAGTTGCCTCCCGGCACGGTGATCGCGGAGTTTCCGTTCGGCGCGCAGGCCTACGAGATTCGCTACGTCTTCTATTCCGGCTTTCACCGCAAGCCGATCGTCAACGGCTATTCCGGCTTCTCCCCGGCGAGCTACGCGCGCATCATCGGTCCGCTCTCGCACATTCCGAGCGGCGGCGACGCGTGGAAGACGCTCCTGTCGTCGGGCGCGACGCACGCAATCGTCCACGAGACCGCGTTCCTGGATCGGGACGGTGTCGAGGTGTCGGACTGGCTGCGGCTATCCGGCGCGCGCGAGATCGCGGTCTTGCAACACGACCGGCTGTTTCAGCTCCGCTGATCCGCGCAGGGCGCGACGTACTTGACTGCGCCAGCCGTCAGGGAAACACGACCAGCGTTGCCACCGATCGATTCTTGATGACGGACGTCGTTCCGTTGATGTCGTTCACGCCGAAGTTGCCGCGCAGCCTCGCCCCTTCGGCGTTGCCGTCCCCGCCGCTCGCGTCGTTCTCGATCACGACGGCGAAATCGCTGCCACGGCCATCGTTGTTGACGATGTAGGAGTTGATGCTCGTCAGGTATCCGACGGGCACGCCACAGCAGTGATCGGTGATCACGATCGCTTCGCCGGTGCCGGCCGCCAGCGGGTTGCCGGCGATGGAGATACGGTTGTTGGTGATCTGCGTTCCATCCTGATTGAGCGCGAGAATGCCGGTCAGCGAGAACTCGTTCAGCGTGTCCGGGATCCGCCCTGTGATGACGTTGAAGGTCGCCGAGTTGTTGCGGCCGCGCGAGACGCCCGTGCGCTCCTGGAACACGATCGCGTCGCCGCCGCCGCAGAAGCCGTCGCAGGTGAGGGCGGAGTAATCGACGATCGAATTGTGGGTCACGACCCAGCCGTCGCCGCGCGTGTCGGTGATTGGCTGAATCGTCCCGAGGACCGTGTTGCCCTCCACGACGACGTTGTCGGCGTCGCGGGCGAACACCGCGAAGGCGAGCGGATCGAGGTTCGAGTTGGACGTGCCCCGTCCGTCGAACGTGAAGTTCCGAATCGTCGTGCCGGAAGCGGCGCCGTTGGGAAGGAAGAAGCCGGCCCGCAAGACTCCGAAGAGCGCCGGCGCCGGGCATCCGACGATCGTGGCTTGTCCTTCCGCGATCAAATTCACCGGTGTGGTGATAGTGGCGCCGCACCATTGGCCCGGTCCGACTCTGATCTGATCACCGGGGGACGCGGCGTCAACGGCATCCTGCACCGTCGCCGCTTGTTGAGGGACCCGAATCACGGCGGCATTCGCGGGAGGTGCGGCCATCCAGACTGTGATGGCGACTGCAGTCCCGAGAGAGGGCACATTTGCGAAGAGCTTCATAGGACCTCCGTTCAAGGGGGGAACGTGGCGAGCCGAAGCCATCATCTTACTGCGCGTCAGAGGCTGCGTTGTGGTTCATGCAACGCCGCGCTCGGCCTTTCTGAATCGTTTTCCTCCTACTGCTGTGGCGAGTGGACCGCGCGCGTCGAGGGCTGCGTCGAGATCGCCACGCCGCCGAGCGTCAGCGGCGCAATCGTCTGTAGTTCCGGCGCTGGCCGCGCGAGGCTCAAGAGGTAGCCGATCAGCATCGTGAACACGCACCCGGCCGGCCCATACCAGAGCCACGAGATGGGGAAGACGGACGCCGGCTGCAGGGCGCCCGGCAGCCAGGACACCGGCATCGCCGCGACGACCGCGGTGAGCGCCGTGCCCGCGATCGCGCCGGCGAACGCGCCGAAGCTGTTCGCGCGCGTCGTCAGGAAACCGAGCAGGAAGACGCTGAGCAGCGGCCCGACGAAGAAGCCGTTGATCGTTCCCATGGCCTTGATGATCGTCCCGAGGTGATCGACGAACATCGCGCCAATCGTCGACAGCACGGCCCAGCCCAGCGTGCACCAGCGCGCGATGCTGATGTCGCCTCTGAGCGTCGAGTCATCGGATGATCCCGCCGTCGTTGCCCGTCCGCGGAATCGCAAGTAGAAATCCACCATGGATGCGGTCGTCAGCGAGTTCAGGCCGCAGGACAGCGTCGACATCGTCGCGGCGAAGATCCCGGCGATGATCAGCCCGCCCACAACAGGATTGAGCGCGTTCGTGATGAAGTGCGGCACGACCTGATCGGGCGTCGTCAACGTGGCGGCGAGCGCCGGATGGACGGCGTAGTACGCGGCAAGTCCGATTCCGGCGAGCCAGAGCATGCCCATGACCGGAAGCGTCACGATCCCGTTGAACATGACGGCCTTTGCCATCTCACGCTTCGAACCGGTCGTCAGATACCGTTGAACGATCACCTGGTCGCTCCCGTACGTCGCGACGTTGGTCACGGCTCCGCCGATGATGAGCGCCAGCAGGGTGACTTCAGTCTTCAAGTTGAACGTGAAGAGGTCGGCGTCCAACATTCTAGTGTGGCCGCCATTCGCCGCGAGACTCCAGATCTGGCCCACGTGTCCGCCAAACGCGTACACGATGACGGCGAGGATCAGGACCATGCCGAACACGAGGACGCAGAACTGCATCACGTCGGTCCAGATGACGGCTTCCATTCCGCCGAGGATCGTGTAGGTCGCCGTGACGCCGGCGAGGACCCAGATGCACGGAGCCAGGGGCAGACCGGTGATGACGGACAGGATGAGCGCGGTGGTGTAGATGACGACCGCGAGGCGTCCGGCGACGATGAGAATGAACATGAGGGACGCCAGAAGTCGGGACGGCAACCCGAATCGCTTCTCGAGGTACTCGTAGATCGTGAAGAGCCTGAGACGGGCCATCACGGGGATGAAGAGGTACACGATCACCAGCATGAACAGCGGGAAGAGGAACAACCCCACGGCCAGGCGCAGGTCTTTCTGGAACACCCACGCAGGCGCGCCCACGTACGAAATCGCGGACATGTCGGCCGTGATGATCGAGACGCCGGCGGCCCACCACGGGACCGTCCGGCCCGCCAGGAAGAAATCCTCCAGCGAGTTCTGCTTCTTGGTACTCTTGAAGCCGATGTACATGACCGCGGCCAGGTACGAGAGCAGAATCGCAAACAGGATGGCGTGCAGACGAATGGCGTTGATCAAATCGCCCAGTGGACTCGCGTGCATTGTGGCGGTCGTAAGCTAACACGATTCGCGCATGCCGAAGATCCTCGGAATTCTCCAGGCGCGTGCATCGTCGTCGCGACTCCCCGGGAAGGTGCTGAAGCCGATTCTCGGGCGGCCGATGCTGCTTCACCAGATCGAACGTCTGCGCCGGGCGCGCGCGCTCGACGAGATCGTCGTGGCGACGAGCGACGAGCCGAGCGACGATCCGATCGAGGCGCTGTGCGCGTCGGCCGGCATCCGATGCTTCCGCGGCAGCCTCAACGACGTGCTCGATCGCTTCTACCAGGCGGCGCTGCCGTATCGGCCGGATCTCGTCGTCCGGCTGCTCGGTGACTGTCCGCTCGTCGATCCCGAGCTCATCGACCGCGTCGTCGCCTTTCAGCAGGCGGGTCACTACGATCTGGCGGGGGCCGACATGGCGATGTTTCCAGACGGTCTCGATCTGGACGTGATCCCGTTTCCAGTGCTGGAAGGCGCGTGGCGCGAAGCGGTGCGTCCGTCGGATCGCGAGCACGTGTCGCTCTTCATCACGCGCCAGCCCGAGCGCTATCGCATCGGCCTGCTCGAGAATGACGTCGATCTCTCACATCTGCGCTGGACGGTGGACGAGCCGGAGGACTTCGAGATGGTTCGGCGGATCTACGAGGCGCTGTATCCGGCGAATCCGGCGTTCACGACGAAGGACATCCTGGATCTGCTGGCGAAGCAGCCGGAGCTGTCTCAACTGAACCGCCGGTTCAGGCGAAATGAAGGACTCGAACGATCGCTCGCGCAGGATCCGAAAGAGGACTAGCGTTCAGGGCTGGCGGAAGAGGGAAAAGACGGTCGTCCAGAGGATTGCATCGACATCGATCGCGAGTGCACGTCGCTCGTCTTCGTGTGCAAGCGCCGCGCAATGAGGAATGTAGAGTGTCTCGTCCCCGCAGACGTTGATCCAGTTGTCTTGATGGGAGGAGCATTCCATGCCTCGCTATCGCACCGGACGCCGGACTCTGCTCTCGTACCGCCACATCGTGACCATGCTCGCGGTCGCATGCGGCCTCGTCACAACAGTCATCGCGTTCAAGCCCACTGCCGAATTCGGACACGTCGGCATCGTCACCGACGCGGTCACACCCATCACGCGCACGTCCTCGTCTGGCGAGACGATGAAGTTCTCGGCGCGCGCGATCCGGCAAATCCGCGACGCGACCGCGGGCGTGGACGAGATCTTCAGTTCCCGCGGCGAATTCTCGGTGCCCCAGGCGCACTGCGACGACGAGCTGCTGCCCGACTGCAGCCGGCGCATCATCGACATCAAGAACGCGGTCATCAATCTCATCAAAGACGAAGCGACGCGTAACGGCGAGGAAGCGCGGGCGCAGCTCGGCCGCGCGCTGCACACGCTCCAGGACTTCTATGCGCACAGCAACTGGGTGAACAATCCGGGGCCGAACAACGGGACCTTCAACGGCGCGCTGGGCGTCAGCGTGCTCACGCGCCTGTCGCCGACCGAGCCCACGTGCATCGACGATTTCTTCGACGGAACGCTGACCGGCAGAGGCTTGACGGACATCACCACGGGGTACTTCGGCGGCGTCGAGCCACCCGCGAACAAATGCGCGCACGGCGTGCTGCCTGGCGCCGGCATTCACAAGGATGAACCGGGGCGGCCGTTCTTCGTGCCGGCGCGTGCGCGAGCGGTCGACGGGACACGGGACTTCGTCAATCAGATTCTGAACGCGCCCGGCGTCGCCGGCAACGACGACGCGATCAGAGCGCTGATGGACATCCGCGGCACGCTCGGCTTCGTGATCGACGACACGGGCAGCATGGGATCGTCCATTGACGGCGTCAAGACCGCCGTCGGTCAGATCGTGACCAGCGTGCAGGATCCGAAGAAGCGGCCGGACAACTACCTGCTGGAGACATTCAACGATCCCACGATCGGCACCCCGTTCGTCACGACGGACGCGGGCGCGCTGCTGGGCGCGGTCAACGCCATCTTCGTGAACGGCGGCGGCGACTGTCCAGAGCTCTCTCAAAGCGGACTGCTTGCGGCGATCGCCGCCGCGCGCAGCGGCAGCAAGCTGTACTTCTTCAGCGATGCGTCCGCCAAGGATGCCTCGCTCGCCGGCAACGTCACCGCCGCGGCGAACGCGAAGAAGATCATCATCAACTACGTGCTCACTGGAAGCTGCTCGCCCGTCGATCCTGCGTACATCAGCGGCGCTCAGAACACCGGCGGACAGCTCTTCTTCATCGGGAGGAACGAGACCGGGAAGATCTTCGGCCTCATCGAACCTTCGCTGACCGGCGACCTGCAGCCGATGATGCTCCTCAATACCACGCTGGGCTCGGGATCCACGAGCGTCACGGTGCCCGTCGATTCGACGCTGACGAGCGTCACGTTCTCCGTGAGCCTCGATCTTCTCAGCGCCGTGCACGTGATTCGCCCATCTGGCGCCGAGGTTCTTCCGACCGATCCGGATGCCACGATCACTGTTCTGTCCACCGGCCGCATCGTCACCGTCCGTACGCCGTCCCCGGGCGACTGGCAGCTGCAGATCGCCGGAGCGGGGGATCTCTCGGCGTCGGTGATGGGGAACAGCGCGCTGGAGCTGGCTGACTTCAACTTCGTCGAGAGACGAGGCAGGCCGGAGCACGAAGGCCTGTTCCCGATCAACGGCCAGCCGGTTCTCGGCACCACGCAGATCGGCCGGGCCACCATGTCCGGTGATTTCTCCAACGCGCAGTTCGAGCTCGTCTCGCCGGCCGGCGCGACGCTGCAGGCGATCACCCTGACGGCGGGCACCGATCCTGACGCCGCCGCCGACGAGTTCGTGGGCAATGTCGATCTGCCGGCGGCGCCCTTCCGCGTGTCGGTGCGCGGCACGGACGCGAACGGCTTCGCGTTCGTCCGCACGTTCCCGCCGACGCTGCGCGCGCAGTCGGTCCGCGTGCGCGCGGTCGCGCAGGGCGTTCGTCTCACGCCGGGCGCCACGACTCCGGTTCAATTCGAAGTGACCAACCTGGGTTCGCCCGTTTCCTTCCTCGTGAGCGCGGTCGACGATGCCCACTTGGTCTCCGGCGTTGGACCGTTGACGCTGACCCTTGGTCCGAACGAGTCGGCAACGACGACGGTGTCTCTCACTGTGCCGGCGGGAACGACCCTGCTCTTCGACACGCTGACGGTGGTCGCTCGCAGCGCCGCGGACGCGGCGATCAACAACAGCACTCGCGTCGGTCTGGCGATTGGCGTGTCGGACCGCGACGGTGACGGCATCGACGACGATCACGACGCGTGTCCCGATTCCGATCGCGCCGCCACCATCGTCGTCGATGGCTGCGACTCCGGTGTGGCGAACACGCTCAGCAGCAACGGCTGTACGTCGTCAGATCAAATCGCCGGGATCGCGGCTGGAGCCGGCAACCATGGTGACTTCGTGAGCGGGGTCGCTCTCCTCACCAACTCCTGGGTGTCGGACGGGATCATCAGCGGCTCGCAGAAGGGGGCCATTCAGAGCTGCGCCGCGAAGTCGAAGCTGCCTTGAGGTGACGTGACGAATCAGGGAGCACAGGATCGCCTCCGCCGCGGATGGCTCGCCCGCGTCCTTGGCGGAGCGATCCTTATCGTCGCGGCCGCCGTGGCCGCGTATTTGATCGCCAATGTGGTCGATCTCGTGCGGCCCGGTACTCTGTTGCGCAGCCGCGGCACGCGACCGACCGCTCTTATCGCGGCCGTGCTGATCGCGATCGTCGGATTCTGGTGGTCGTTCGTCCGGCGCCATGCGTGGACGGAGATGCTCGCGTCGCTGGTCGTCATCGAGGTGCTGGTCGGCGCGCTGATCGTCTTGTTCAGCGCCTCTCCAGCCCTCGACTCTTTCTTTCTCGACTGGTTCCTTGGCGTGAACCTGTACGTCGGGTTGCCGTGGCTGATCGCCATCGGTGTCAGCGTGATCCTGAGGCGCGGCTAGCATCTCAGCGGTTGCCGGGGCGCCGACGCGCGACGATCGCGAAGCGAGGAATTCCGTAAGAGCTTGGGGGAGCGTGGTGAGCCTAACATTCGCCAGTTGGAACCGCGTAGTGACGTGGTTGCAGCACGTCGAGAGCCTCAGGCGAGTTTCATAGGCTTCGTTCGCCCGACCTGACCTCGTCAAACCGCGTGAAAGCTCAGCAGGCTAATTTTCGCGCAACGCTGCGATCACATCGACTCTGCTCGCGCGCATCGCTGGAATGGCGCTCGCCAATGCCGTCGCCACACTCACGACGAGCGCGGCAAGTAAGAAGCTGGGAACATGCCACGGTGCGGTGTCGAACAGAAAAGAGGCCAACAGACGGATGGCGACCATCGCCAACGGCAGACCGCACGCGACGCCGAGCAACGCAAGACGAAGTCCGCCGCCCAGAACGAGACGCATCAGTTCCCCGCGAGTCGCGCCCACCGCAGAGCGGATTCCAATTTCCTTCGTTCGCTGTGTTGCGTTGTAGGCGACAACGCCGTAGATACCGAGGGCCATCAGCAATAAGCCGATGGCACCGAGCGCACCCACCAGTGTGGCCGTCATTCGGTAATCGCGCGCCGAGAAGTCGATCAGCTCCGACATCGTGACGATCATGCGTGGCGCCAGCCGTTCATCGACCTTCCGCAGCGCCTCGCGGACGGGCGCTGTAAGCGACGCGGCGTCGCGCTGTGACGCGACCATGAACGTTACCTGGCCGAGACGGGGAGAGAAGGGCAGATAGAAGTACGCCTCGGGCAGTTCGCCGATCCGATTGATGACCGTATCCTGAACGACGCCGATGATGCGGTGGTCAATGCCCTTCAGACCGATGGTCTTGCCAACGGGATCAGCGTTGACAAAATATTGCGCGGCGAACCTCTCGCTGACCACGACGACCGGAGATGTCCGATCGTCCTCGCTGAAGACGCGTCCACGCAGGACACGCCCACCAATTACGCGAAAGTAGGTCGGGCCTACCGCGTTGAATTTGATCACAGGCGGAGCGGCCGCCAAATCCGCAGAACGATCACGGAATGTGACGGGCTGCGCCAGCCCTCCACCCGAGAGGCTCAGCGGCGCGCGAAGTGCGAGGGCGACATCGCTGACGCCGGGCAGTGCGCGCAATTGCGACACGGCCACGCTTTCTTGGGCCGGTGTCAATTCCGGAAAGCTCGACAACGCCGTGAGCATCGGTTTTCGCTGGAATCCGAGATCCGATCGGCGGGTCTCAAGGAAGCTCTTACCGAGGACGACGGCGCTGCTGATCAATGCCATGGATAGGGCCACTTGGCCGACGACCAGCGCGCCGCGCACGTTTCGGTACCGCCGTGGCGTTGACGCCATTCCAAGCTCGCCTTTGATCAACGGTGAGAGGTCGACACGACTACCCAGCCAGCTCGGGATGACGCCAAAGAGCACAGTCGTCGAGACGGTGACGACGAGCGTGAACATCAACATCCGTTGATCGGCCGCGAATGTCAGGAATGATGGGAATCCTGGTGCTTGGACCAGAAGTGCGGGAAGCGCACCAATCAGCCATGCGGAAACAAGCACGCCAGCGGCGGCGCCGAAGGCACCGAGGAGCACGCTTTCGATCATCAACTGGCAAGCTACTCGCAACCGACTCGCGCCCAGAGCCAGACGAACGCCGATTTCGCGCCCGCGCGATGCGGCGCGTGCGAGCAACAGATTGGCGATATTCACGCAGGTGATGAGTACGACGAGGAGCACGACGCCGATCAAGGCAAGCGCACTGACACCGCCCGACTCCAGCCGATACGCGCGATCGGTGATGACCGTTGCGCCTCGACCGCTATTCGTCGCGGAATAGCTACTGGCGAGCGATTGTGCGAACACGCTAACTTCGGAAACGGCGCGCGCTGAAGATATGCCGGGCTGGAGCCTTGCCAAGATGCTGAACCACCGAGCATCTCGTTGCTGGAATTCGTTTCTACCCGCGAGCCGCATCCAGGTCTGCGGGGGCATCCAGAGGTCTTTGTCCATTGCGGCGTCCAGGTCTCGGAACGTTGGCGGTAGCACGCCAAGTACCGTGACGTAGACTGGCGTCTCGCGCCCGAGCGCAAGCGACTTGCCCACAACGGAAGGATCCGCTCCGAACCGCCGCCGCCAGAACGCGTTCCCGAGGACGACGCCGGGCTCCTGCTCCAGGCTCGATTCATCCATCGGCGTGAAGAGGCGACCCAATCCAGCCTTCACACCGAGAACGCTGAAGAAGTTTGAGGAAACCACATTGACGAGGAGCAACTCCGGCGGCGTTCCGTCGTTGCGCAGCAACGCACCGCGCCGACCGTACGCGATGACGCCGGAAAACGATGTGGTCCGATCGCGAAGATCCTGATACTCCTGGAAGGAGAAATCGTCTCGCTGTGTCGTTGCTGACGTGGCGAAGATCCGCACGAGGGATCCCGGTGACGGGATGCCAGGGGGCCGAAACCATAAGCCATCGATCAGACTGAAGATGGCGCCGTTGGCGCCAATCGCGAGCGCCAAGGAGAAGATCGCTACCAGACTGAACCCCGGCGACCGCCGAAGGGCACGCAATGCGTAGCGGAAATCCAGCCACATAATGTCGGCTCCTCAGGGTGGGACACACTCTTCTGAGCAAGGTATATACCAAACTCAGGCGTCCAATCTGCCTGCAATTGCGCCCCTGCCGCAATGATGATTCGACTGATCGGAGAGACTTGCTCGTTCCTGGGACGAAGGGTAACCGAATCCGAACGCTGCCGGAAATCCGGCAGTCTCGATTCGCAAGACATAACCCTCGGGACCGTCCCACTGGTTCACAGAAAAGAGTATAATCAGAGCATAGTGTGAGGTGTTACGAGTATGGCCAGAGTTCAACCGGTACTGTCTCCGACCGAGCTCGCTCTCGTCGACCAAATGGCCGAGTTGACGGGCTCAAAGCGAACCGACGTCATCAAGAGCGCTCTGGCCGTGTACCACTGGTTCGTCCGGCAGGCGCTGACAGGCAGCAGCGTAGTGGCCCGCAAGCCGAGCGGCGAAGAAGTGGCCCTTGAGACCGCCGAACTGGCGGCGCTGGAAGGGAAGGGAAATCGCCTGAGTCCCGAAGAGCTCGGATTGCTATCCAAACAGCTCGCATCCGCGACTGATCCGACCGACGCGGCGCGCATCAAAGAACGCCTCACGCGCGGCTTCTACGGCATCTAGAACCGCCCATGCCGAAGGTCCGCCGCCAGAACATCCCGCCGGCTCTTTTCCAACACCTGCTCGATCGCATCCAGAGCCGGAAGATTCCGGCGACTCAACTGGAATTGCTCGCGAAATGGCTCGACACCGAGCCGGACGTTCCTGAGGGTCAATGGTACAAGCGGTTTTCGAGCATGACCGTTTGTGGCGAAGGCGAGCTTGTGAAGACCTTTCTCGTCCCTGGCCAACATCCGAAGGGTGAGCGCGTTTCGTGATCAATGTGCCGCTGTGCTTGCTGAGATTTGGCGAGCGCGTTATAACTTCGGCCAGCAGCCTCTGGCCGGCTGTCGGCTCCGCGTCATCGTTGACGCGTTCTTGAGCGGGTCACTCCGTCGCGCGTTCGACGGACTTACCCAACACGGCCACACGGTGCGCGTGTCACAGCCCAGGCTCCGACATGCCACCGAGGTTTCGCCTCACGCGAACATCCGCCTGAGTCCAATACGACCATCCGTCAGCCGCGACGAGAGGCAATATGGATTTCGATCCGCGCGACTACGATGACGCCCGCGATCACGCTGCGCGTCTACGCGCACTGGTTGCCGGACGCCTCGAGCGCGAGATTCGTCCACGCGCTCGACGACGATGACACGTCACCGCACGTCACCCAGGCGTCACCGAGCGCGTTGGACGCTGCGGATCAGAAAGCGCTAAGTGCTTTGAATGGAGTGGTGAGCCGGGTGGGAATCGAACCCACAACCCGCAGATTAAGAGTCGCCTCGGGCACGCGAAAACGCCAGAAATCCTAGCGATCTCGAGAGCGCGCTGTGCAGATCGCGGCAAAGGACGGCACCCAGGCGTCACCTCGCACTGACATCAGCTCTGCGTCTTCTCTCCTGTCCTCCGCGTGCGAACGCAGCCCCAGGCCTGGCTGTCCGGGTTCTCAAGCGCGCCGCGTTGTGCTTGCAAATTCGATCGGACTTACGGAAACCCGACGCGTCGAAAGAGCGCCTGAAAGCGCGGATCGTCCCGCATGAAATCGTAGAAGGGGTAATGCAGACCCAGTGGCGCTTCCTCGCCGCGCTCGGTCGCCACGTCGAGCCAGTGCATCGTCTGCTCGCGGTCCTGCAGCAGCGCGTAGTTGTACGCGAGCGACGTCGCGATGTCCCACGGCGCCTCGGTCACCGGACGATTGAGCCGCAACTCGAGCGCGTTAATCTCGCGGCGCAGCATCGCCGGCTCGCCGCCGGCACGGAATGCCGCGCGCATCTGATCCACTTCGGCCGCCGGCTGACCCGCCAACAGCCTCGACTTCAGCTGCGCCTCGACCGATTCCTCGATGCGCTGCTCCGAGTGCAGGACCTCGGATAGACCTTGATACATCTCCCACGAATCCGGATCCTGCTCGAGCCCCTCGTCGATCATCCGCCGCGCTTCCGAGAACTGTTTGACGATGACGAGCACTTCGACCAGGTCAAGTCGGACGTGGAGCAGATAAGGCTCGAGGTCGTGAGCACGCGTGAAATCGGCGATCGCATCCTGCCACGCGCCGAGCTTACGGTGGAATTCCCCGTATTGGTGGTAGGCGCCGGCATAGTTGGGATCGAGCGTGATGGCCCGCTGGAATTCGCTATCGGCCTGGCGCCAGTTCCAGTCGGATTTGTACAACACGTACGCCAGGGAAACGTGCGCCTCGGGCAGACTTGAATCGAGCGCCAGCGCGCTTTCGGCCGCCGCCTTGGCGAGTGGATAGCGCGTCTTTGGCGGCAAACCCGACGCGGTGACGGTGTAGGCGTCGGCCAGCCCCGCGTACGCCATGGCGAACTTCGGATCGAGCTGAATCGCCTGGCGGTACGCGGCGATTGCCGCCGCGATGGACGTCGGCGTCCGGACGCCCGCGCGCTCGTGGCCCTTCAGGTACAGCTCGTACGCATCGACGTTGCTCGTCTCGCGCCTGCGCAGCGCCGCGCGCTGCCTCGCCGTGACCTCACGCAGCAAGCTCGTCGTAATTCGCTCGGCAATGGTGTCCTGAACGGAGAAGATGTCGGTGAAGTTCTGGTCGAATCGAGCCCCCCAGATCTCGCTGTGATCGACGGCGCGTGAGAGTTGTGCCGTGACGCGCAGCCGGTCGCCCTCGCGCTGCACTGAACCAGTCAAGACCGCATCGACGCCCAGTCGCCCGGCAACGGCGAACGGATCCTCGCCGTTGTGCACGGCGGCCATCGGCGCCACGCGCAGTTCGGTGACGTTCGCGAGCCGCGTCATCACCGCTTCCGCCATTCCCAGCCGCAGCGACGGTTGATCGTC
Source organism: Terriglobia bacterium (assembly GCA_020073005.1). GTDB lineage: Bacteria > Acidobacteriota > Vicinamibacteria > Vicinamibacterales > CAVVIG01 > SRVP-36. The sequence continues at coordinate 41,120 of JAIQFX010000008.1, forward strand.
ACCCGCGATCGGCCTGAACGGGAGGATGACGAGCGATCGCACAGCGGTCGCGGCCGGCGGTTGCCGGGAATTCTTCCACCAGATGCCGGCGAGCCCCGCGACCGCGACGAGCGTGACGCCGCACAGCACCGCCACGCGGCGGCCCGTGCGGCTCGGTGCGCGAAGCCCGGCGCGGAGCGGGTCGACCTCTCGAAGGAAGTCGGCCATCGTCTGCGGGCGGCCCGCAGGATCGGTCGCGAGGCCGCGCCGGAGCACGGCCAGCGCGTCCTTCGGCAGCGACGGCGTCGTGCCGCTGCCCGAGGCCGCACCGACATGACCGAGCTCGCGCGGCAGCGAGCCGATGAGCATCTCGTACAACACGACGGCGAGGCTGTAGATGTCGGCGCGCGCATCGACGTCGGCGCCGGCGCTCTGTTCGGGCGCCATGTAGTCGAGGGTACCGACGCGCGTGCCGACGCGCGTGCCGTCACGCGTTCGGGTGCCGGCGACGAAAGAGCCGGCGGAGGGCCTCGTCAGCTTCGCCACGCCGAAGTCCAAGACCTTCACGTACCCGTCGCGCCGGATCATGATGTTCTCCGGCTTCACGTCGCGGTGCACGATGCCGGCCTCGTGGGCCGCCGCAAGCGCTCGACCCGCCTGGACGGCGACGTCGATCGCCAGCGCCAGCGGCAACGCTCCGAGGCGCAACCGCTCGCGAATGGTCTCGCCGTCGACGAGCTCGGTCGCGATGTACGGCCGGCCCTCGTACTCGCCGACTCGGTGAACCGTCAGGATGCCCGGGTGGTTGAGCGCGGACGCGGCGCGGGCTTCGTCCGCGAAGCGCCGCAGCCGGCCAGGATCGTGCCTGTCGGCGGCGGGGAGCAGCTTGACCGCGAGCTTGCGGCCGAGCGATCGGTCTTCGGCCAGGAACACGTCGCCCATCCCGCCGGAACCGAGGTGAGACAGGATGCGGTAGCCGTCGATGTCGCGGCCGATGATCGCGGCGTCCTCGACCGTGCCGGCCCAGTCGGCGGCGATCGCCGCGGTGAGCGACGGCAGCGGCTCGTCGCCCGGCTCAGCCGCGAGCAGCGACTTCACTTCGCGCCGGACTTCGTCATCGTTTCCGCACGTGGCGTCCACGAACGCGTCGCGCTCGGCTGGCGGGCGCGCGAGCGCCTCGTGAAACAACCGCTCGACATGTTCCCAGCGGTCCGGCGAAAGCATTATGATGACCTCGCCTGTCGGGCGCGACTCAGGATAGCTCGCGCTGTAGCCAGGCGCGCGTGAGGCGCCAGTCGCGCATGACCGTCGCGACCGAGACCTGCAGCGCTTCTGCGGTTTCCTCGACGCTCAGCCCCCCGAAGTATCGCAGCTCCGCGATACTTCCTTTGCGCGGATCCTGCGCCGCCAGACGGTTCAGCGCGTCGTCGAGCTCTAGCAGCTCCGCACTGCGCGCGTTGGCGGCGACCTCCAGCCCTTCGTCGAACGTGACGCGGACGGCGCTGCCGCCGCGCTTCTGGCCGCCCTTCCGGCGGGCGTGATCGACGAGAATGAACCGCATTAACTGGGCGGCGACCGCGATGAAGTGCGCACGACCCTGCCATTGCATGTTGCGTTCGCCGACCAGCTTCAGATAAGCCTCGTTGATCAGGGCGGTCGGCTGCAACGTATGCCCGCGACGCTCCCGGGCCAGATAGCCGCGTGCGAGCCGGTGCAGTTCCGCATGCACCAGCGGCATCAGGTCGTCGAGCGCGCCGCGATTCCCCTGGCTCCAGTCCTCCAGGAGACGGGTCACGTCCCGCCGCGGCAGATTGGCCATGGAGTGGGGGAATGGTAACAAAAACACGCCCACCGATGACAGCATCCATGAGCGGACGGCGCACTAGGACATGAGCGGACGGCGCATTAGGAAATGATGAGGAAGATTGTCGTGACGCTGGATCCGGCGACGCTCCGCCTGGACATCGTGCCGTCGCCCCCCCTGACAACCCACGGTCCGATTCTTCGCATTAGCCCAGTGGGGGGAATTCACGATGCCTACTGGAATACGTCGCACTCGGATCTGGGCCTGTATCGCCATCCTGGCCATGGCGATCTTTCTGGCTCCGTCGGGCCTCCGGGCGCTGCTGATCGATCCGCTCTGGACCTCAACGACGGCATACCCTGGCGGCAATTTCTCGGCCGGCAGTTGCGTGACATACGCGGGACACCTGTTCTGCGTCGGCGGCGACAACGACAGCAACGTGTGGCACGCGCCGATTACGCCCGTCGGCGTTGACGCGTGGCAACAGACGTCCGCATACGGCGAGGGCGGCCAGAACATCTTTCTGAGCTGCGCCGCGGCGAACGGTTACATCTATTGCGTCGGCGGATCCAACCTCGGCGGGTTTTCCGGCGACGTCAACAGCGACGTCTGGTACGCGCCGATCTCGGCCAACGGCATCGGCCAATGGCAGCAGACGACGCTCTATGGTTTTCCGGTCGTGGCCGTGACCGGCACGAAGGCCGGCGTCCCGATCTGGTCCCACAGCTGCACCATCAACGACGGCTACCTGTATTGCGTCGGCGGGTTCATCCGCCAGTACCAGATCGTCGCGACCCAGAACGGCTCGGTCTCGGTTCCGTTCGACAACCCGACGGCCCGCGTGTACTCGGCGCCGATTGAAAACGATGGCAGCATCGGCTTCTGGCAGCAGACCACGAGTTACGGTCAGACGATCGCCGGCCACAGTTGCGTCACTAACGACGGCTACATCTACTGCGTCGGCGGCACGTCCGGAAACGGGTTGTCGGACAGCGATACGTCCGCCGTCTGGTATGCGCAGTTTCTTCCCAACGGCGGGCTGACCCAATGGAACCAGACGACGGGGTACGGCGGCGGCGCGGTCGACGGCCTGAGTTGCACGGCGGCGGAAGGCCGCATCTTCTGCACCGGCGGTAACAGCCAACAGGTCTGGTCGGCGTCCCTCTCGTCGGCCGGCGTCGGCGCATGGACGCAGCAGACGGACTATCCCGAAGCCATCTGGAGTCCGAGCTGCGTGTCGCAAAAGTCGGAAGTGATCTGCGTCGGTGGCGGCCAGGGCGGCGGCAGCCCGCGCGTCAAGTTCACGTCGTACGCGTCCAGTGTCACGATTCAGGACGCGAACAGCTGCGACGCGATCGATGGTCAGTGGGACGGCCCCTCGCAGACCTGCACGCTGCATTCGCAGCTCGAGACGTTGAACGGCGCGACGCTGACCGTTCCCCCGGGCGTGACACTCCACATCGCCTCGGACGGCGCCTTCGCCGATTCCGGCGGGCAGTTCGAAATCCAGAGCGGCGCGACCGTGATCAACGATGGCGACCTGCTGGCGGGGCCGGTAGACAACAACGGCAATCTCGTCAACAACAACTTCATCAACGTCAGCACGCCGAACTTCCAGAACAAGGGGACACTCACGAACGGCGGCACGATCCAGATGGGCAACGTGTCGCTCTCCAACAGCGGGACGATCTACGAAGGCTGCAGCGGCAAGATCACCGGCACCGTGTCCGGCAACCAGCCCGTCAGCACGTGCGTGCCGGTCAACATCGCGGTGACGTTCAACCCGCCCTCGACCGTGTACGGCGGCCAGGTGACCGTGACCGTGACCATCACGGATTCCTCCAGCGCGCCGACGCCGTTCACCGCGCCGGTCGCGATGGACGACCAGAACACCGGCGGCACGTTCGGCCCGCAGTCTTGCTCGCAGCAGGTCGGCACGCTGACGTGCACCATGACGTACACGGCTCCCTTCGGCGTTGACACCGTACCTGTGAGCGCCTGGTATGCCGACGGTACGCATCAGCGGAAGCAGGGAACCGGGCTCCTCACATTGATCGGCGCGCCGACGACCGTCACGATCACATCGCTGACCAACCCGTCGGTCTTCGGCCAGCCGGTCTCATTCCGCGCATCGATCACGCCGTTCGACGGTGGCGCGGGCTCGGTGTCGTTCGCGTCCGACGGCATCGGATTCGGCGCCGCCGGCGTCTCGACCAACAACACCGCTTTCATCAGCACGGCGTCGCTTCCGGTCGGCATGCACACGATCACCGGATCGTTCTCCGGCGGCTTCTCGCTGAACGGCAACTTCGAGCGACTGGCGCCCGGCCAGGGCACCATGGCGCAGCCGCAGCAGGTGATCGGCGACTTGAAGGACCAGGCATCATGCCAGGGGCTGGGCGGGACGTGGACGGCCGACACACGCACCTGCACGACGAAGAGCCTGACGGTGACGAACGCAAACAGCTTCCAGATCGAGAGCGGGATTACGCTCGCGAACACGGACGGCGCAGTCGCCGTGCAGTCGGGCGGAATCATCCAGAACCTCGGCACGATCACGAACTCGGGCCGTCAGAGTCTGATCCAAGCCTCGTCGCTTGCGGTCTTCGCCGGCGGCGTCATCACCAACCAGGGCACCGTGCAGAACGGTGCCGCCATCTTCGTCGCCGCTGGTGCGACGTTCTCGAATAACGGCACGATCAACAACCAGTGCGGTGGCGCCACGGCGGGCGCGATCGCCGGCGCTGCGCCAGTCGATCTCTGCGATGTGACGACGACGGTGCTGTCCCCGAAGCCCGCGTCGGTGCTCACCGGCTCGACCACGACGTTCACGGCGACGGTGACTGACGCCGTGCATGCGAACAATCCGCCGACGGCGACGGTGTTCTGGTCCGCAAACGGCGCGACGTTCGCCCTGTGCACGCCGGCCAATGGATCCTGCAGCGTGTCGTACAACGCGTCCGCGACGACCGACAGCGTGACGATCGCCGCGACGTTCGCGCCGCCGTTCGGCGGCGACGCCACGCACAAGACGAGCGCCGATTCGTTCACGATGCTCGTCCTGCCACCGTCCACGATCGCGGTTGTCGGACCGGGCGCGCCCGTGCCGTTCGGCCAGCCGGCCACGTTCGTCGCGACGATGGAGCCGTCGACGGCGACCGGCGCGGTCACGTTCTACGACGGCACCAGCCCGATCGGCATCGCGCGCCTCGTCGGCGGCGCCGCGTCGCTGACAACGTCGGCGCTCACCTCCGGAAAGCATTCGGTGATGGTGCGGTACACCGGCGACGCCAACAACGCGCCGTCGTCTTCGGCGGCGATTGCCCAGGTGATTGCGCCGAACCCGCAGACCGGATTCGCGGCGCCGGCGCCTTCCGCGGCCGACCTCGAGCTGCTCTCGATCGCGATGGCCGACCTCAACGGCGACGGCTTCGCCGACCTCGCGATCGCCAACGGCAACAAGGACGCCGTGAAGATCTGGCTGGGCAACAGCGACGGCACCTTCACCGCGGGCGGCTCGTATCCGACCGGCGCGTACTCCACCTCGCTTGCGGCCGGCGACTTCAACAGCGACGGCTGCCCCGACCTCGCGGTCTCGAACGGCGGGACGAATCAGGGCACGTCGGTCGGCGTGTTCATCGGGAAGTGCGACGGCACGTTCAGTACGGTCGTCCGGGTCGGGCCGAATGGACCGGCGGACAACGTCCGCGTCGGGGATTTCAACGGCGACGGCCACGAGGACATCGCATTCCTCGCCGGAGATCGCACGGTCCAGGTGCTGCCCGGCAACGGCGACGGCAGTTTCGGGCCCGCGCACGCGTCGAGCTTCCACTACGGCGTGATGGGCTTCGAGACGGGCGACTTCAACAACGACGGCATCACTGACGTCGCCGCGAACGACGGCGGCCTGATGACCGTCGGGATCGGCAACGGCGACGGCACGTTCCACATGGCGGGCAGCGGGACGATTCTGATCAACCCGCTGAACATCAACAGCATCGTGATGCCGGTCATTGCCGTCGGCGACTTCGACGGCGATGGCAACCTGGACATGGCGGCGTCGGCCGACGATCAAATCTCGGTCTTCCTTGGCGACGGCGCCGGCAATCTGCAGCCCGGCGTCCCGTACGCCCTCGCGCCGATCGCCGGTCCGGCAATCGCCGCCGACGTTGACGGCGACGGTCACGCAGACCTCGTCGTCGCGAGCTTCGTCACATTCCAGCTCGGCAACGGCGTCATCCAGGTGCTGCGCGGCAATGGCGACGGCACGTTCCAGGCGCCTGTGTCGTACGCGCTCGACGCGCCGTTCTATCCCTTCGCGATCACGGCGGGCGACGTGAACGGCGACGGATTCCTGGACCTCCTCACCACGAACATCGGTGGAGGGGCGGCGGGGCTCGAGGTGCTGCTCGGCGTGGGACAGGCGCCCGTGTCGATCACATGGGCCGCGCCGACGGCAATCACCTACGGCACGCCGCTCGGCGCGACGCAACTCGACGCGATCGCCAGCGTGCCGGGGACGTTCTCGTACAGCCCGGCGGCGGGCGCGATTCTCGGGGCGGGGACGCAGACGCTGACGGCGACGTTCACGCCGGCCGACCCGAGTCGCTACGCGACCGCCACGGCGACCGTCTCCTTGATCGTCAATGCGGCGACACCGGTGATTCACTGGGCATCGCCTGCGGCGATCACCTACGGCACGCCGCTCGATCGCGCCGAACTGAACGCGACGGCGGATGTCGCAGGGACGTTCGACTACGCGCCGGGCGCCGGCACCATCCTGGTAGCGGGACCGAATCAGCCGCTCTCGGTGATCTTCACACCAACCGACGCGGCCAACTACGCGGCGGCGAGCGCCGAGGTCTTCCTCACCGTGAACTCGGCGGCGCCGATCGTCAGCCTAATCGGCGCGCCGGTGAGCGCCGGCTACGGCGCCACGTTCGTTGTGTCGGCCGCGACGAACGCGAGCAGCGCGGCGAGCCTGGCCGCGACCGGCGCGTGCTCGATCGCGGGAACGACGGTCTCGATGACGAGCGGCACGGGCGTGTGCACGATCAGCGCGAGCTGGCCGGCCGACGCCAACTACCTCGCAGCGTCAGCGACGCAGTCGACGGTCGCAACGAAGATCGCGCCGACCGTCGCCTTCAGCGGAGCGCCCGCGAGCGCGGCGTTCGGCAGCAGCTTCGTCGTGGCGACCTCAACTAACTCGAGCGGCACCGCGAACCTTGCGGCGAGCGGCGCGTGCTCGATCGCAGGAACGACCGCGACGATGACGAGTGGCAGCGGCGTCTGCACGCTGACCGCGAGTTGGGCGGCCGACGATAATTATCTCGACGCGTCGGCGTCGCAGTCCACCACGGCGGCCAAGATCGCGCCGACCGTAACCTTCACCGGCGCTCCGGCGAATGCGCCGTACAACGGCAGCTTCGCCGTCGCGGCGGTCACCAACGCCAGCAGCAGCGCGACCATCATCGGCGCGGGTGCGTGCGCGGTCGCGGGCAGCCTCGTCGCGATGACGAGCGGCACCGGGACGTGCGCGCTGACGGCCGCCTGGGATGCTGACGCGAACTACTTGGCGGCGTCGCTGACGCAGTCGACGGCAGCCACGAAGATTGCGCCGGCGGTGACCTTCACTGGCGCGCCGGCGACCGCGACATTCGGGAGCGTGTTCAACGTAGCAGCGACGTCGAACGCCGGAGTCACTCCGGACGTCACGGCCGCGGGAGCCTGCTCGCTCAGCGGCGGCGCAGTCACGATGACCAGCGGCAGCGGGTCGTGCACGCTGACTGCGATGTGGCCGGCGACCAGCAACTACCTGTCGGTGTCGCTCACGCAGGCAACGGCCGCCGCCAGGGTCGTGCCGGTCATCACCTGGCCGATGCCCGCGGCGATCGCGTATGGGACGCCGCTCGGCGGCGCCCAGTTCGACGCGACCGCCAACGTCGCTGGCGCGTTTGCCTACTCGCCGTCGGCGGGCACGATTCTTCCGATCGGGAGCACGCCGCTCGCGGTCACGTTCATGCCTGCCGACACGGCGGACTACGCGCCGGCGAGCGCCACGGCGTCGATCACGGTTTTCGTAACGATCGATAGCTTGAGCGGCCAGGTGAACGCGCTCGGCGCGACGCTCAACGCGGGGGCGATCAATAGCCTGATGAGCAAGCTGACGGCGGCGCGCGGCGAGCTGCAGGCGATGGTCAACCAGCTGGGCGCATTCATCAACGAGGTACAGGCGATGGAACGAAGCGGCCGGCTCGACGCCGCGATGGGAGGTGAATTGATCACGGCGGCGCAATGGCTTATCGCTCACCCGTAAGTCGCGTCCTTTGGAACGAGGGGCCGCGTCTCGCGTGGCGCGGCCCCCGTCGAGCGCGCCGCGTTGTGCAGTGCAGTGTCGGCCGGAGGGCGTTGGCGATGAGGCGAAGCAGGACGGCGCGCGCCCATCACGTACGTCAGCCGGCAGCTTGAGGACAAGGACGCGTCGATCGTCAACGCGCTCGACGACGACACGTCACTGCGCGTCACCCAGGCGTCACCGAGCGCGTTGGACGCCGCAGATCAGAAAGCGCTAAGAGTGCGTTTCAAAATTAGTGAACCGGTCGTAAGTAGTACCAACAGATGAGCGCGCACCCCAACGTGAGGAACGCCTCGTGAATGCTCGGCCGTCGTTCATACCGGACCGCGAGGCGGCGAAACCGGTGCAGCCAGGCGAACGTGCGCTCCACGACCCAGCGCGTGCGGCCGAGCCCGCTGCCGTGGCCGCGATACCGATACGCAATCAGTGGCGTGATGCCGCGCTGGCGGAGTTGGTCGCGGTGCCGCTCCGAATCGTAACCGCGGTCGCCCTGCACCACGTCGGGTTTGCGGCACGGCGGTCCGGGTCGCCCGCCGATCGGCGGCATCGCATCGACGAGATCCAGCAGCTCCGTGATGTCGGGCCGATTGGCGGCCGTCAGCGTCGCGACGAGCGGAATCCCGTCGGCGTCGGTAAGAACATGATGCTTCGACCCCGCCTTGCGGCGATCGGTAGGGTTCGGTCCAGTTTTTTTCCCCCGCGCATCGCGCGCAGGGACGCGCTGTCGACAATCGCGCGGGCCAGATCCAGCCGTCCGCGCTGGCGTAACTCGGTGAGCAGCGCGACATGCAGCCGTTTCCACACGCCCGCGCGCTGCCAGCGGACCAGCCGACGCCAACACGTGATCCCAGAGCCGCAGCCCATCTCCCGCGGCAACATGCGCCAGGGAATGCCACTGCGCAGCACGAAGAGAATCCCGGTGAGCACGGCGCGGTCCGGGATCGGCGCGCGGCCCGCATACTGCCGGTTCCGGGCGCGCCGTTTCGGCAAAAGCGGTTCGATCCGTTTCCATAAGGCGTCGTCGAGTAACGGTTGCGGCATGCCTGACCGCCTCCGCGTCGGTCAGGCGACCGTACCAAGCCTCATTCAGAAGTACAAGAGGCTCTTGGTTAATTTTGAAACGCACTCTAAGTGCTTTGAATGGAGTGGTGAGCCGGGTGGGAATCGAACCCACAACCCGCAGATTAAGAGTCTGCTGCTCTGCCAATTGAGCTACCGGCCCGGTCGGGAAAGGCGTGCATCGGCGCCGAAAAACCATGCCGACACGAAATCCGATCTTAACACACGGTCCGCGGTCGAGTCGCGCGTGACCGTGCTGCCTGGGCGCGAATCTTGCCTCGCCCTCCCGCGTGCACTACACTCGATCGTCACGCGCCCGTAGCTCAGCTGGATAGAGCGACAGGCTTCGAACCTGTAGGCCGGGGGTTCGACTCCCTCCGGGCGCACCAGATCGATCGGCGAATTGGGTAGTTGAGTAGTCGGGGAATTGGGTAACGGTGGAGGCGCTCCAATTGCGCAGCGACCGATTACCTAAGTACCCAATTACCCAACTACTCAATTCGATTCTCGTTGGCGCCCGTAGCTCAATTGGATAGAGCGTCGGCCTCCGGAGCCGAAGGCTACAGGTTCGAGTCCTGTCGGGCGCACCAAGTCAGTCGTGAGTCGGTAGTCGTGAGTCGGTAGTCACGCTCTTCGCGCGACTTCGCGCGTCACGCGCTTCAAGTCCACGCCCTTCGACGTGAGCAGCGCCGCCCACAGATCCCCGATCTTCTCGATCCGCGCGGGCACGGTCGCGATCGTGAAATCCTGGCGGTCGAAGCTCTCATCCACTTCCTTCCAGCTGACCGGCGTCGAGACGCCGGCGTACTCGCTCGCGCGCAGGCTGTAGGCGCTCGCGAGCGTCTTGCCGAGCATGTTCTGCAGACAATCAACGTACACGCGCGGACCGCGCGCGCGCACGGCGCGTTCGGTCGTCGCGATCTTCGCGTGCTTCTGGACGACGACGGTCGCCACGATCCGACAGAAGATCAATCCGGCCTCGTACGGCGTGCCGGGCGGCAGCGGCACGTAGACGTGCAGGCCGTCGGCGCCTGACGTTTTCGCGAAGCCGATCGCGCCGAGCGCCGCGAGCTCGTCGCGAATCCAGCGCGCGACGTCGAGCACGCGCGCGAACGGCACGCCCGGCGACGGATCGAGATCGAGCGCGACGTGATCGGCGTCCTCGGGATGCTGCACGCGCGAGAACCACGGGTCCTGCGAAATGGCGGCGAGCTGCGTCGTGTAGAGCAGCGTTTTCAGATCGCCGCCGATGATCTGCGGCCGGCGCTCCACGACGCCGACGACTTCCTCGCGCACGCCTTCGGGCGCCTTCTCGGGCGCGCGATGCTGATAGAAGGGCTTGGCCGTCACGCCGTTGGGAAACCGCTTCATGACGAGCGGCCGGTCGGCGATCACCGGCAGCAGCACCGGCGCGACGCGCGCGTAGTAACGGAATACGTCGCCCTTGGTCAACTTGAGCTTCGGCCAGAACACCTTGTGCAGGTTCGTGACTTTCAGATGACCCGCGCCGGGAATGTCGATCACGCCGTCGTGGCGTGAGTCCTCGATCGCGCGGAGACGATCGACGAGGTTGGATTCAGGGTTCAGGGTACCGGGTTCAGGGTTCTGGGTTCGAGGGTTCGAGATGCGCTGCGAGCCCGCGTTGAGCCGCGACGTGTCCTCGCGCCGGATGTCTGTCGGCTTCTTGTCGTCGCGCAGACCGAGATACACGGGATGGCGGAGCCGGCCGTCGTTCGTCCACTCAGTGAACTTGACCTGTGCGACGAGGCGGGGCCGCACCCAGTGCGGGCGCTCGTTGGTCTGCGGCGTTTCGGCGAAGGGACACGTCTTCGTCTCGAGCGGCTTGAGAAGTTTCATCAGCCGCGCGAGCTCGCGCTCGTCGAAGCCCGTGCCGACGTGGCCGACGTAGACCAGACGGTGACTGGTGGCTGGTGGCCCGCCTTCGCGCTGGGCGCTTCGGCGGGCAAGCTGGCTCGGTTCGTACACGCCGAGCGCGAGCGCGCCGAAGTACGCGCGCGTGTCGCGCGGCTCGGTCCAGCCGCCGACGACGAATTCCTGCTCGCGGACGATCTTGAGCTTGCGCCAGTCGGGCGTGCGCTTGCCCGGCCGGTACTTCGAGTCGGCGCGCTTGGCGATGACGCCTTCCCATCCGCTGTCGAGCGCGCGCCGGTACAGCGCGCGGCCGTCGCCGTGCACGATCTCGCTCAATCGCAGGTTCGGCGGCAGACGCGTGAACACGCGCTCGAGCGCGGCGCGGCGCTCGACGAGCGGCCGATCGCGCAGATCGTTCGAGCCCTCGCGCAACAGATCGAACGCGATGAACGCGACGCCGTGCGGCGACGGCGCGGACGCCGCCACGCCCAGATGCTCCAGGTGCATGCGCCCCTGGAGCTGCTGGAAGCCGGCGGGTGTGCCGTGCGCGTCGAGCGCGACGATCTCGCCGTCGAGCACAAGCGGCGCCGTGCGCGTCGCGGACCACTGTTCGAGCGCTGCAGCGATCTCTGGGAACTGCCGCGTCTTCTCGTTGCCGAGACGCGACCACAAGCGGACGCGGGGACGGGCGTGTGGGGGACGGGTCTCTGCCGATGAGGGCACAGAGACCCGTCCCCCAGGCTCCCGTCCCCCAATCTCGACGATCGCGCGGATGCCGTCGTACTTCGGCTCGTAGACCAGCTGCGGATCGTTCAGCGACGCGTCGGTCAGCGACGCGAGCATCGGACGGAGGTCGCCGGGCGCGTTCGCCACGCCCCATTATCGGCAGCGCTGGTGGTCGGTGGCTAGTGTCTGGTGGCTGGGGCTCGCGAGTTATACTGCGCCCCATGCTCATCAACATCTTCTCGCTGCTGGTTGGCCTCGCGATGGCGCAGACGGCGCAGCCGCCGGCGTCCGGAACGATCGTCACCGCCGACGAAATCGCCGCGACACTCAAGCAGTCCATCGCCGACAACGTCGTCGATTCGCCGATCAAGGCGGCCGATGTACCGGGCGGCCACAAGGCATCGGTCGCGCTGCTGCGTCGCACCAAAGCCGAGACGAGCGCGCTGATCCACAACCGCGTGACGGAGATCTATCAGATCGTCGAAGGCGCCGGGACGATCGTCACCGGCGGTTCGTTGGACAACGCGACGCCGACCGATCTCACGCGGGTCAACGCCGGGCCGAGCCAGACGGGAACGCACAAGGGCGGCGAGAGCCGCCGCGTCGGGCCGAAAGACGTGATCATCGTGCCCGCGGGAATGGCGCACCGATTCAGTCAGCTCGACGGGACGATCGTGTATCTCGTCTACCGTTTCGAGCCGAAGAATTAGTCAGTCGCGTAGCGGTCGTTGAACCACGGCTCGGCGGAGTTCGAGTAGCCGCGGACTTCCCAGAAGCCCTTGCGGTCCTCGGCGAGAAACTCGATCTTGCGAATCCACTTCGCGCCCTTCCACGCGTAGAGCTTCGGCGTGATCATGCGGCAGGGACCGCCGTGCTCGCGCGGCAGCGGTTTCCCGTCCCACGTGTGGACGAGCAGCACGTCGTCGTCGATCGCACGCGCCAGCGGGACGTTCACGGTGTACGGAATGTACGTGCCCGGCATGAAGTCGTAGCCGGTGCAGACCACGAACCTCGCCTCGTCCTTCGGGACGGCCAGTTCCGCGATGGTCCTGAAGCGCACGCCGCGCCAGTGGTTGTCGTACCGGCTCCACGTCGTCACGCAGTGGAAATCGCTGACGTCGTCGACCTGCGGCAGCGCCTGGAACTGATCCCACGTCAGCGTGAATGGATTTTCGACGAGTCCGCCGACGTCGAGCTTCCATGACTCGAGCGCGACGTGCGGCTGCTCGCCGAGATCGAGGACCGGCCAGTTCTTCACTTCATGCTGGCCGACGGGCAGTTTCGGCATGCCGTGACGATTGGCGGGGCCGCTGCCTTCGGGCCGTTGCCCGGTGAACTGCACGTTGACGGCGCGGGTGTCGAGCTGAATCTGACGCTGAATGTACTTCCGGCGGCGTTCGACGAGATCGGGCTTGTCGGTCACGAGGACATTGTAACCAAGGGGGATGAACCGTCAGCTGCGCGGGGCGGCGCGCCTACGCGAGTGGGATCGTGGCCGGGCGGACCCGGCCCTCTGATTCGAAGACTTCCGTCGCCACGAAATCGCCGGGGCCCGGCGTGCGCGGCAGCGCGACGTGACCGCGACGGCTCGCCTTGTCGCGATACATGCGATGGTCGGCGTCGGCGAGCAGCGCTTCGTACGTCGATCCGTCATGCGGGAAGACCGCGGCGCCGGCGCTCGCCGCCAGGCGCAGGCGCTTGCCGGCGCGCGCCTCGAACTGGATCTCGGCGATGCGGCTCTGCAGCTCGTGCTTCTTGGCTTCGGCGGCCTCGCGCGGGCAGTCGGCGAGCACGATGATGAATTCGTCGCCCGCGTAGCGCACGCAGAGGTCGTAGGGCCGCAGCGCGCTCTGCAGCGCGCCGGCCACTTCACGCAGCGCGCGGTCGCCGACGTTGTGCCCGTAGGTGTCGTTGATGCTCTTGAAGCCGTCGACGTCCATGACGATGAGCGCGACCTCGCTCTTCAGGCGCTCGGCGCGCGCGAGCTCGCGCGACAGGTGCACGAACATCGACCGGCGGTTCGGCAGCCCGGTCAGCGAATCGGTCAGCGAATCTTCCTGCGTCTGCTCGAACACGATCGAATTGTGAATCACGGCGCCGGCCTGCTCTCCGATCCGTTCGAGCAGGCGGCGATGATCTTCCGTGTAGTAGTTCGGCTCCACGTGATAGAGCGCCAGGCACCCGATGAGCACGTCGTTGAATTGCAGCGGGCAGACGACGGCCGATTTCAACGGCGTTTCGGCCGGAAGCCCGGCGCCTTCGAACGCGACGCGCGGGTCCGCGTTGATGAGCGTCCGGCGGTTGCGCGCGACCCAGCCGGCCAGGCCCTGTCCGGCCTTGACGGTGGCGTTCAGCAGCCGCGGCGTGTCCACGCCCACGGCGAAGCGGCACTTCAGCGAGTCGGTGTCCGGTTGATACAGGAAGAGGCTGCAGCCCGACCACGAGACGATCTTCGACAGCTTCGATGAGATCAGCGCCATCGTGTCGGCGACGCCGAGGCTCGTGCCCATGGACTGGGCGATTTCGTACAGCGCGTAGATCTCGCGGTGCGCGAGCGCGATGTTCTCGAACGCGTTCGACGCGCCGGCCGGCACGAGGCCGACCGCCGTGGATCCGCCCGCCACCGGCGACGCCTCCGCGGGCTCCTCGGCGTGCGCGGCCGTTCCCATCTCCGCGATCAGCGCCGGCAGCATGTCGACGAACGTCGGCACCAGCCGCGGGTCCAGCGCCCGGCCGGCTTCGTGCTTCAACAGGCCGACCGCGCTCTCGTAGTTCAGCGCCTTGTGATACGGGCGCTCCGTGGTCACGGCGTCGTAGTAGTCGACGATCGTGAGAATGCGGGCGCCAACTGGAATGTTCTCGCCGGCAAGGCCCTGCGGATATCCGCGGCCGTCCCAGCGCTCGTGGTGGCTGAGAATGAGCGGCGCCACCGGATACGGGAACGGCACCGCCGCGATGATCTCGGCGCCGACCTGCGGGTGAATCCGGATCTTCTGGAATTCTTCCTGCGTGAGCGGCCCGGGTTTGGAGAGGATGTGCTCCGGCACGGCCAGCTTGCCGATGTCGTGCAACAGCGCCGCGGTCTTGACGCCCTGGATCTCGGCATCGGTCAGTCCGGCCGCCTTCGCGAGGCCGGCGGCGTAAACCTGCACGCGACGGATGTGCATCTGCGCGGTCTGATCCTTCGCGTCGATGGCGCGCGCCAGCGCTTCGATCGTGGCCAGATGCAGATCTGACGTCTGTTGCACGTGACGCTGTTCGTCCTCGATGCGGCCCATGTACACCTTGTAGGTGCGATAGGTGAGGTAGAGCGGAGCGAACGTGAACGGCGCCACCCAGTAGCCCGCGTGATCGACGAACCACGCCGCCAGCGCCGCCGTACCGGCGCCGACGAAGTAGCTCGGCGCGCTCCAGAGGAAATTGTTGTTCCAGGTCGAGACGATCGGCGCGCGCGTCGACAGGGCGATCGCCCCCGCCACCAGGCAGGTGTTCAGCAGGAAATACGCGGTGGCGGCGCCCATCAGCGGGCGCGCGAGCGTCGCGAGCGGCATCGCCGATCCGGTGGCGCCCAGCAGACGAAACGCCAGCCCGGCGCCCTGCACCGTGATGATCAGCGACGCGACGCTGAAGAGCGTGCGATGCAGCGGATTGCGCTCCTTCGTGTTCAGGCTGCACTGGCTGAGCGCGCTTCCCGCGGCGACCAGCATCGTTTCGTGCGGTCCGAGCAGGAGCAGCGACGCGAAATCGACCGCGTACGACACCGACATCGTCGAACCGCTTTTCAGCAGCGGCAGCTGCACCTTGAGCGCCGCCGTGAGCGAGGACAGTCCCAGTAACGCGAAGAAGAGCAGCGGCTGATTGAATCTCGCGTCAGGGAGGCAGACGACCAGCAGCACCAGTCCAACGACGATGACCGCTGCGATGTAGATGCGAGCCGCGAACGGGAGATGTCTCATCAGTGCACGCGCGGCGCGGTCGAGACCCAGTGATCGCCCCAGTCTTCTTTCAGCATTGACCAGAGCACTTGATCGAAATACTCGCCGCCGCGGCGCACCGACCGCCGCAGAATGCCTTCCTGCACGGCCCCCAGCTTCCGCAGCGCCCCATTGGCGCGGCCGTTCTGCAGCGCGACGCGCGCTTCGAGTCGATGCGCGCCGACCGGACCGAACGTGAAGGAGCCGACCAGGCGCGCGGCCTCGAGGAAGATCCCGGTGCCGCGCGACGACGGGGCGATCGTGCACTCCCATTCGGCGGCTTCGAAGCCCGGGTCGAGCTGCCGCACCTGCACCAGACCCACCAGCGTGCGCGCGGCCGATAGCGTGATGACGTACGTGAAGGAAAGTCCCGCCGCACGATCGCGCGCGATGCGCTCGATGAGATCCTGCACGCCGAGGTCGATCACCGGCTCGTCGAGACCAAAGCGCGTGGCGTCGGAAAGAGAAAGCAGATCGACCAGCGGTCCGAGATCGGAGGACGTGGGCTCGCGCAACGTGACGAGGCGGCCCGTCAGCGTCGGGAGTTCAGCGCGCCAGTTGGACGTGCTCAAGACCGTTGGATCGCCAGCCATTCTGTTATCTGAGCAACAAAAGGCAGACGTCTACACGAATGCCTTTTGACTGACTCTAGCAACAGTGACGCCATTGGTAACAATTACAATTAACTACCTTATATGTCAGTATCTTAGGAGTATTGAGACAGTCTATCATGGACGCTCTTTTTGTTCGTATATATGACAATAAAGTCAACAATAGGTCCGATGAAGGTCCACTAATCCTTATTAGGCAATGACTTCTGCGTTCAGTGTCCAAAATTAGCGCACGATGTGCCATTTCTGGGCAAGTTGTTTCGACCTGGTCTCGCCGCGATCCGCAATTCCGCGTATAACTGTAAACGTGGACGAGGCGAAGCGGTCATTCGTGGACGACCCCAACTTCCTCTCGAGTCTGATCGAGTTGGAGCGCGGTCTGGGGCCGGACCAAGCGCCGGCTGAGGAGGCGCCTTCGCTGCTGCCGCAACCCGTGGCTCCGCCGCCGCGTCGCAACGTCGCGGCGCCCTCCCCGGTTTTTCCTGACGCGTTTCTCGAAACCGACGCGCCGCCGCAACTCGAAGCGCCGCCGACTCCACGGCGACGCGCGACCGACGTCGACTTCGAAGTGCCACCGATTCCGCAGCGACGTTCCACCGACGTCGGTGGCGGTCGCCGGCCGCTGCTCGATTTGTTTCCCGCGGCAGTTGAAAGCCCGCGTCCCGCGGGAGCTCGACCGCCGGGACCACTTCTCGGCACCGCGCCCGGACCGTTGATCGCCGCGGGCGTTGCCGAGGTCCGGGTTCCGCGCGTCGAGCCGAGCGCGCCTGCCGTCGGACAGCCCAAGGCATCGGCGCCGCCGGCGCCGGCGGAGGCGCCGACGTACGAGGCGTTCTACGGACTGCACGAAGCGCCGTTCGACGCGTCGGCGGATCCGAAGTTCTTCTACCACAGCACATCGCACGATCCCGTCGCGCAGGAATTGCTCACGGCCGTTCGTCGTCGCGACGGGTGCGTGCTCGTGACCGGCGATCAGGGAGTCGGCAAGACGACGATCTGCCGCGTCGTCGTCGATCAGCTCGATCGCCGGACGCTGACGTCGCTGCTCCTCGAGCCGTGCGGGTCGATCGATGATGTCCTGCGGACGGTGCTCGTTGACTTCGGCGTGATCGCCCGTCACGACGCCGGAACACCGGCGACTCAGGAGAAACTGACCGCCGCGCTGGCGTCGTTCCTCGTGTCGCTCGCGCCGCTGCAGGCGAGCGCCGTGGTCGTGATAGACGACGCGCAGAGTCTGCCGGTGGAAGTGTTGGCCGAGCTGCCCTCGCTGGCTTCCGCCGGCCCGCTGCAGCTGGTGCTTGTCGGCGAGCGCCGTCTGACCAGACTTCTGAAACGGCCCGAACTGCGCGCGCTCAATCAGCAGATCGCCGTGCGGTGCCACGTCGATCCGCTGCCGGCCGATGAGATCCTCGGCTACATCATGCATCGCCTCGCGATCGCGGGGACGAGCCCGCGCGTGGACTTCGACGATGCGGCCGTGGCGCGCATCCACGAACTCACCGGCGGCGTCCCGCGGCTCGTCAATCTGCTCTGCGATTGCGTGCTGGTGCGCGGCTGCGAAGCGTCGGCGAGCGTGATCGACGCCCGATTGGTGAACCTGGCCGCCGAGACGCTGGATCTCGAGCCGCCCGCGGCCGACCGGCGCGGCGCGGGCCGGAGGCTGATGGCCGGCCTCGTGTTCGCCGCGCTCGTGCTCGTCGGCGCGATCGGCGCGCTCTGGGTGAATCGCGCATCCGTTGGGCGCGCGATTGCGCAGTGGGAGCAAGTGCCGCCCGCGCCGCGCGCACCTGCGCGACGCGGGCCCGCGCCGCTGACGCCCCTGCCGCCGCCGGGCGCCGGCGCGCCCGTCGCGCCAGCGACGGATCCGTCAATCTGACATCCGACTTCTGAAATCTGGAATTCGTTCGCGAAGGAATGGGGTGGGCGACGGGGTTCGAACCCGCGACTTCCGGAGCCACAGTCCGGCGCTCTACCGCTGAGCTACGCCCACCATCCGAGGACGAAACCCTAAGTTTAGCACCAGACGCCGAGCGGCTTCATCCCGCGCTGACCGTGCGCAGCGCGGCGATCAGTCGCTCGGTCTCGAACGCGAGCGCGCGCCAGGCGCCTTCGTGTTGATCGAAGCGCGCCGTGCGCCCGATCTCCTCGAGCGCGCGTGCGGCGTCGACGACGCCGGTCGCGTCGAAATTGGCGGCCGCGCCTTTCAGGCCGTGCGCGGCGCGGCGCAGGGATTCGCCGTCGCGCGCCTGCAGCGCCTGACGGATGCGCTCGAGATGCCGCGGCGCATCGTCGACGAAGAGCCGGCTGATTTCGGCGAGCAGCTCGCGGTCGCCGCCGACGCGCGCGAGCACGTGATCCGAGACGGCTGGCGCGGCGGGGACGGGCACCGGCGCCGGCGCGCCGCCGGCGAGATGCTCGACCGTCATGCAGAGCTGCCGCGAGTCGAGCGGCTTGGTGAGGTACTCGTCCATGCCGGCCGCGAGGCAGCGCTCGCGATCGCCCTTCATCGCGTGCGCGGTCATCGCGACGATGGGCACGTGCCTCGATGTGCCGCGCTCGCGTTCCCGGATCGCGACGGCGGCCTCGAGGCCGCCCATCTCCGGCATCTGCACGTCCATCAGCACGAGGTCGAACGCCTGGCGGCCGAGCGCGGCCAGCGCCTCGCGTCCGTTGGCCGCGATGGTCACGCGGTGCCCGCGACGCTCGAGGACGCTCGCCGCCAGCCGCTGATTGACGACGTTGTCCTCCGCGAGCAGCACGTGCAGACGCCGGTCGGCCAGATCGGCGGGCAGCATCGATGCCGGCAGCGCCGGCCGCGGTCCCCGTTCCGGCGCGAGGGCGCGGCTGATCGCGCCGAGCAAGTCGCGCTGATCGACCGGCTTCGTGAGGTGATTGACGATCCCCACTTCGGTGCAGCGCGCGCTCTCGCCGTACTGGCCCGACGAGCTCAGCATCATGATCGTCGCGCCGGCGAGCCTCGGCTCGTCACGGATCCGCCGCGCGACTTCGAAGCCGTCCATCTCCGGCATGTTCGCGTCGAGGAGCACGAGGGCGAACGGATGCCCGCTCGCGCTCGCCTGCAGCAGCGCGTCGAGCGCGGCCGCGCCGCTGTCCGCCGACGTGGGCCGCATCTTCCACCGGCGCAGCAGATCGTGGAGGACGCGGCGATTGACGGCGTTGTCGTCGACGATGAGGACCGGCAGGTCCGTCAGATTCATGGCCGTCGGCTCGGGACGCGCGTCCGAGAGACCGAGGCGCACGGTGAAGTGAAACGTGCTGCCTTCATGCGGCGCGCTTTCGAGCCAGATGCGCCCGTCCATCAGCTCGACGAGCGATGAGGAGATCGTCAGGCCCAGCCCGGTGCCGCCGAACCGCCGCGTCGTCGATCCGTCCGCCTGCTTGAACGGCTCGAAGATCTTCTGCTGCTTCTCCAGCGGCACGCCGATGCCGCTGTCGCTGACGAAATAGTGCAGCACGGTGTCGGTCGCGGAAACCGATTCGACCTCCACCTGCACGAGGATCTGGCCGCGCTCGGTGAACTTGATCGCGTTGCCCACGAGATTGACCAGCACCTGCCGCAGCCGCCCCGGATCGCCGACGGCGATATTCGGCACGTCGGGCAGCACGTGGCAGACGACCTCGAGTCCTTTCTGTTCCGCGCGCAGCGCGAGCGGCTTCAGCAGCTCGGCCAGGTGATCGCGGACCGAGAAGGGCGTCTCGTCGAACTCGAGCTTGCGCATCTCGATCTTCGAGAAATCGAGGATGTCGTTCAGGATGCTCAGCAGCGCGTCGGCCGAGCTCTGGACCATCGTCAGGTACTCGCGCTGCTCGGGCGCCAGCTCGGTGTCGAGCGCGAGCTCCGTCATGCCGATGATGCCGTTGAGCGGCGTGCGAATCTCGTGGCTCATGTTGGCGAGGAACTCGCTCTTGGCCTGGTTCGCCTCTTCGGCCACGCGCGTCGCGTCCGCGAGCGCCGCGGTCCGATCGCGCACCTTGCGATCGAGATCCTCGGTGAGCGCCTGCAGCTCGCGATTCAGGTGCTCGCGCTGCACGAGCGCGGTTTCGAGCTGCTGATAGGACTCGGACAGGCGCGTCTGCATGCCGTTGACGTCTTCGAGCAGCGCCGCGATTTCCGCCGGCGGCTGCGACGTCAGCCGGGCCTCCGCGGGCCCGCCGTGCGCCGAGATATTGCGGACGATCGTGACGACTTCTTCGAGCGGACGCGTGACGGCGCCAGCGAACCCGCGCGCGCCGAGGACGGCGCCGCCCAGCGCGAGCAGGATCAGCCCGAGCGTCGCCGCGTAGTAGCCGGTCCATTTCAGGCGCAGCGTCAGCAGCGGCTGTTCCACGAAGACGCGCCACCCGACGGGAGGCACGCTCGCGAACGCGACGAGGCGCGCCGACCCGGTGGGATCGGCGCCGCGGCGCTCGTAGCGGAACACGTCCTCCGCGGCGCGCGCGCCGGCCGTGATGAGCTCGTCCTGCGCCAGATTCTGCAGCGCGGCGTAGCCCGTGCGCCCGCTCGCGTGGATGACGAGGTTGTGCTGGTCGACGACCGTGATCTGCGCGTCCGGCAGCGTCTTGAAATCCTCGACGAAGTGCTCGAAGCGCGACATGTCGAGCGAGCCGCCCACCACGCCGGCGACGTGGCCGGCCGCGTCGAGGATCGGCGCGGCGATCGTGACGATCGGGACGAGCGACAGGCGGCCGAGGATCACGTCGGAGACGACCACGCGGCGCAGCCGCGCGTGTCGATGAAGTACTGGCGGTCGCTGATCGACGGCGACTCGCGCCGCGGGTAGATCTCGTGCACCGTGCCCGAGAGATCGGCGTCGAAGAGCGTGATGAATCCCGGATAGATCGCGTGGTACTCATCGAGCAGCCGCTGCCGCGCCGCTGGATCGGCGCGCTCGGCGAAACTCGCGCCGACCGTCCGCACCGCGTGAATGTGATCGCTGAGGTAGTCGCCGATGTGCTCGCCGAGCGACGTGACGGCTTCGTGCAGCCGCGCGCCGCCGTCGGCCTCCTGCTTGGCCGCGGTGAGCTGCGTGTCGACGGCCGCGAGCAGCAGCACCGGCAGCGCGGCGACGAGAATGAACGCGTGGAAGGCGAACGTGCGCAGCCGTCGCCGTTCGAACGGCCGGTAGCCGGTGACGAGCTGCTGCGCCGTCGCGCCGGTCGCGATGAGATCGGCGATGACGACGGCCACCAGGCCGTTGAGCGGCATCTGCAGCGCGATGGGGAGAATCGTCTCGCGCAGCGCGCCGGCGCCGTACAGGCGCGGCGCGATGACGACGGATCCGGCGATGCCGGCCCACACGAGCGCGCCCGCCAGGAGCGGCGACGTGCCGCGGCGCGCGAACGCGCCGGCCAGCAGGCCTTCGACCGGCAGCAGCAGGACGAGCGGCACGATCCCGATCGCGGTGCCGCGCACCGCCGTCGCGCCGATCGCGGCCGCCAGCGCGCCGAACCAGGGTCCGAACAGAATCGCGATCGGCAGCGTCACGATGCGCCCGAGCAGCAGCGGGGCGACGGCGCCGCCGGGCAGCGCGTTGAGCAGATAGCCGGCGGCTCCGCAGAGCACCGAGAGACCGAGTCGTCGCGCGACGTGCCGGTTCATCTGAGCCGTCATTGTGCGGCCTTCAGAACGTGAACGCCAAGCGGGAAGTCGTCACATCGCGAGGGTATACTGCGGCGAGACATGCACGTCCTGATCGCGGAAGACGATCGCGTCACCGGCGAGATCCTCGCGCGCACGCTCCAGCGCTGGAATCACGAGACGACGGTCGTCGGCGACGGCGGGAAAGCGTGGGAGTACCTGCGCGCGTCGACGAGCCCCACGCTCGCGATCCTCGACTGGATGATGCCGGAGATGGACGGCCCCGAGGTCTGCCGCCGCGTGCGGGCCGAGCTGCCGCTCGCGAACATGTACCTCCTGCTCGTGACGGCGCGCGAAGGCCGGAGCGACGTGATCGTCGGCCTCGACGCGGGAGCCGACGACTACATCATCAAGCCGTTCGATCCCGAAGAGCTGCGCGCGCGCATCAGCGTCGGCGTGCGCGTGCTCGGCCTGCAGCAGAAGCTCGCCGAGCGCGTGGCGGAACTCCAGGCCGCGCTGTCGAACGTCAAGCAACTGCACGGACTGCTGCCGATCTGCAGCTACTGCAAGCGCATCCGCGGCGACGATCAGTACTGGCAGCAGGTCGAGGGCTACATCGCGCAGCATTCCAATGCCGAGTTCAGTCACGGCATCTGTCCGGCGTGCTACGCGAAGGTCTCCGCGGAAATCGACGAGATCTCCCGCAGCCGCGGGCAGAATCCCTAGGGAACTCGCCAGGGCGAGAATTCCGGCCACGTCTTCAGCGCGGCTTCGGCCCACGCCGTCGACTGAGTCGTGTGGCAGGTCGTGCACGGATTCGGAATCTTCAGGCGATCGGTCGCCGACGGCGGGATGAAGCGGAACGTGTGACTGCGCACGTTGACGTCGCCGATCTCCTGCTCGATCTTCGGCATGTGGCACGCCACGCACTCACTGCCGGGTGAATCCGCCTTGTGATGGGTGTGCGCCTCGAAAGACGCCGTCCGCGGACCGTTGGGCCCGCCCGGCGCGTGACACTGCTGGCAGACGGTCTTGACCGGGCGCTTGAGCAGCGCGTCGTTGGCGGTCCCGTGCGCATTGTGGCAGTCGGAGCAGCGGATGCCGCGCAGGTACATCCGCGACGTGACGAAGTCGTTGCCCTGCATCCGGTTCTTGTGCGCCGTCCCGTCGCCGAAGTGGAGGAACGTCGTCGCGCCGAGCTCGGGCGGATCGAGCTTCCAGAAATCGCTGAGGTTCCTGCCGACGTCGAACCCGACGGGCCAGTCGAAGTAGCGGCCTTCGATCGGATTCTGCAGCGGCTGTCCCTGCGAATGGCACTGGATGCACGTGTCGTTCGCCTGCATCGAGCTCACCTTCGCGGGATTGACGATGTTGTCGCGGCTCGGCTGTGCCACGTGCAGGCTGCCGGGACCGTGGCACTTCTCGCAGCCCACGTTCCATTCAGTCACCGACTTCGTCGTCACGTCGTAGTTGACCGAATGACAGCCGTCGCACGTCGGGCCCGTCGGCCGCTTCATGTTGTCGGCAGGGTAGTGCGGCACCCACCAGTCGGTGCCGTCGGCGACGAAGTACCGCCGCCATACCTTGTGCGTCGCGTCCCACTGCGCGCCGAGCGGGAAGTAGTCGTCGCCCACTTTCGTGAAATAGCGCTGCTTCCACTTGCCGCCGTACACGAACGCGATGTCGTCCTTCGTGAACGTCACCAGCGGATCCGGCTTCGAGAGGTCGGGAATGATCGCGTCGGGATGCGTCTTCGGATCGAGGACGACGTTCGCCATCCGCGTCTTCGACCAGCCGGCGTAGGTGTCCTTGTGGCAGCTCTGGCACTGGGCCGAGCCGACGTAGCGCGCGCCGGCCTGCGCGGGCGACTGCGCGTGCGCCACGTCGAGGGCGAGCACGCACCACGCGGTGAGTCCGAATGCGGCCAGCGCCGACGCGGCGCGCTTCATCATTGCCTCCCGGGCTTGGCGGATGGACCGGAGTCGCTGGCGGCGATCCGCGCGACGATCTCGCGCGCGAGCGGCAGGCTCACGCCGCACGTCGGATCGTCGACGCGGCACTTGGCGACCGTCAGATCGCAGCCGCACGTGCACGACTGCGCGTTGAGCTTCTGCAGCGCTTCGACGCGCTTGGCGGGCGGGAACTTCGCGAGGTCCACGCCGGGAATCGTCATCACCTGCGCGTCGGCGCCGAGCTTCAACCCCTGCGTCTGATCGACTTCCTCGATCGCCGCGTTCACCGGCAGGCCGGCCAGCGCGCGCGTCTCCTGCTCGGTCGTCTCCGCGGTCAGCATGCCGACGTGCTTCTGCACGACGCGCGATTCACGGTCGACGATGAACGACGTCGGCAGCGCGCTGACGCCGGGAAAGCGCTTCTCCAGCTCGGGCGACGTCATGACGATCGGGTAGTTCATCTTGTTCTCGGCCGCGAAGCGCTTCACCGTCCCGGCCGGCTCTTCGTCTTCCGAGATGCCGATGATCTGCAGCTGATCGCGGTATTTCTCCTGCAGCGCGATCAGATCCGGAATCTCGGCGCGGCAGGGCGGGCACCACGTCGCCCAGAAGTTGATGATGATCACTTTGCCGCGCAGCGCCGCCGGCGAGATGTCGCGTCCGTCGAGATCGCGCGCCGTGAACGCGGCGACCGGCGCCGGGTTGCGGAAGAAGCGCAGCGTGGGCTTGACGTCGCTCGAGACCGCGGCGCCGGTCTCGGCCGCCGGGCCGGGCGACTGGCGCGCGTAGCGCGAGGCCGCCCACAACAGCAGAAGGCCTCCGACGAAGATGAGGAGCAGCAGCGGCCGCCGTCCATTCATAAGGGTGAGGACAATAGTAAGCTGAAGCGTTGCCGATTCAAACCGTGTTCCTGGATGCGGGCGGCGTCCTGGTCCATCCCAATTGGACGCGGGTCAGCGAGACTCTGGTTCGTCACGGCGTCCGCGTCTCGGCCGCGGCGCTGGCGGCGGCGGAGCCTCGCGCCAAGAAGCGGCTGGACACGGGCGGCACGATTCGCGCGACCAACGATCGGCAGCGCGGCTGGACGTATTTCAACCTCGTGCTGACCGACGCCGGCATCCCGCTTTCGGACGCGACCGACGCGGCGCTCGCCGAACTGCACGCCTACCACGACCAGTTCAACTTGTGGGAGACGGTGCCGGACGATGTGCGTCCCGCGCTGGCCGCGCTGCGCGCGGGCGGCTATCGCCTCGTCGTCGTGTCGAACGCGAACGGCACGCTGCATCGCGTGTTCGATCGCCTGGGTCTGACGTCGGCGCTGGACCTCATCTTCGACTCATACAACGAAGGTGTCGAGAAGCCCGACCCGCGCTTCTTCCGGATTGCGCTCGACCGGGCGGGCGCGGCGCCGGAGAGCACCGTGCACGTCGGCGATCTCTATCACGTCGACGTCGCCGGCGCGCGCGCGGCGGGAATCACGCCCGTGTTGATCGATTCCGCCAACCTGTACCTCGACTGTGATTGTCTGCGGATGCAATCGCTGCGCGAGTTCGCGGACGCGTTGTCCGGCCTCCAAGTTTGATACAGTTCGCTCGGTCCAAAATGAATTCCTTAGGTGGAGGTCCGTCGCGTGCTGCTTTCATTCCGCCGCTTGGCTCCCGCGTGCGCGCTCGCGTGCGCCGCTTCCGTCTCGCCCGTTGCCGCCACATCGCTGATTGATCCGATCGAGGCCGACGCGGCGCCCGCGCAACTGCGCGCCGTCCGCATTCCCGACGGCGGCACGCCGCCGACGCTCGACGGCCGCGTCGACGAGGCCGTGTGGCGTACGGTCGAGCCGCACTCGACGTTCACGCAGACCGATCCTATCGAGGGCGCGCCGGCGAGCGAGCGCACCGAAGTGCGCGTCCTCTTCGACAGGACGACGCTCTACATCGGCGTCATCTGTTTCGATTCGGATCCGTCGAAGATTGTCGTCAGCCAGAATCGCCGCGACGCGGATCTGACCGAGACCGACGCGATCATTCTGGTCCTCGACACGTTCAACGACAGCCAGAACGCGTTCGTGTTCGGGACCAACGCAATCGGCATCGAGTACGACGGCCAGGTGTCGGGCGAAGGACAGACGAGCGGGATCCTGGCGCCGCAGTCGGTCACCGGTTCCACGCAGCGCGGCGGCATCAGCTCGTTCAACCCGAACTGGGACGGCGACTGGAAAGTGAAGGCGTCGATCACGGAACGCGGCTGGGAGGCCGAGTTCGCGATTCCGTTCAAGACGCTGCGGTATCCGACGGGCATGGATCGCACGTGGGGATTCAACGTCAAGCGCAACATCCGCCGGAAGAACGAGCAGGTGTACCTCGCGCCCATCCAGCGCGGCTTCGACATCTTCCGGATCTCGGCGGCGGCGAAACTGAGCGGACTGGATCTCGAGCCGCGCCACGATCTGAAGATCACGCCGTACGTGCTCGGGTCGGTGAACAAGGACTACACGGTCGCCGCCAATCAGGTGACGAGCCGCGTGAACCCGTTCGACGGCGACCGCAACGTCGGCGTCGACGTGAAGTGGGGTGTGCGGCCGAATCTCACCGCGGACTTCACGGTGAACACGGATTTCGCGCAGGTCGAGGCGGACGACGAGCAGGTGAATCTGACGCGCTTCGACTTGTTCTTCCCGGAGAAGCGCCCGTTCTTCCTCGAGAACGCGTCGGTCTTTCAGTTCGGCGCGCCGCAGCAGGTCGACCTGTTCTTCTCGCGGCGAATCGGCCTGTCGGCGACGGGCGCCTCGGGCCTGCCGATCGACATCATCGGCGGCGGCCGGCTGTCCGGGAAGGTCGGGTCGTACAACATCGGCGCACTCGACCTGCAGACCGATTCGGCGACCGATCCGCAGACGGGCGGGCTGATCACCGAGGCCAACAACTTCAGCGTGCTGCGCGTGCAGCATGAAGTCGGGCGGTCCATGGTCGGCGCGATCTTCATCAACCGCCAGGGCACGGGCCAGTACGCCGCGCCGGACGACTACAACCGCGCGTACGGCGTGGACGCCAACCTGCAGGTCTCGCGCAACGGCAAGCTGTTCCTCTACGAGGCCGGCACGACGTCGCCCGCCGCGAAAGGCGGGACGGATCACTCCGAGCGCATCTTCTACAACTACGCCGACAATCTCTGGCAGATCGCGGGCGGGTACTCGCGCGTCGGCGACAACTTCAATCCGGAAGTCGGGTACCTTCCGCGGCGCGGCTACTGGCGTCCGGAATGGCGCGTCGTCTTCCAGCCGCAGCCCAAGCGCTGGCCGTGGATCCGCCGCATCTCGCCGCACACGAGCTACAACGCGTACGTCGGCCTGGACGACAACCAGGTGCAGAGCTCGATGGCGCACTTCCATTTCTTCGAGATCGATCCGGCGCAGGGCGGCCGCTTCGGCACGTTCGTCGATCGCAATTCCGATCGGCCGGTCGCGCCGTTCGTCGTCTTCAACGCCGGCGGGCAGAAGGTCGTGATCCCGCCAGGCAACTACGTGTGGTACCAGATCTCGAACGAGTACCTGAGCGATCCGAGCGCCGTGATCTCCACGACGCTGCGCTGGCGCCACGGCGGGTTCTACGACGGGGACTTCGACGCCTACGAGACGGCGCTCAACTGGCGCGCGGGCCAGCGGTTCCTCGGGTCGGCGGGGTGGACGCGCCAGAACATCGATCTGAAGTACGGCGCGTTCCACACCGATCTCGTGCCGATGAAGGTGGGCTACGCATTCACGACGCTGGCGAGCATCCAGGCGCTGGTCCAGTACAACAATCAGTCCGCGCTCGTGACGACGAACCTGCGTCTCGCGCTGCTCAACCGCAGCGGCACGGGCCTGTTCGTGGTCTTCAACGATCGCCGCGACACGACGGACTTCAATCCGGCCACCACGCTCGGCCGATCGTTCATCGTGAAATACACCCGGCTCGTGGATTTCTGATAGCATCCGCGGCCGAAGAACGGCGGGAGCGGCAGGAGGGCGGAGGTGCCGATGCAAACCGTGATCGGTTGGAGAGGTGCGATAGCGGCCGGCGCCGTTCTTCTGGCGACCGGCGCGGTCGTCGCGCAGAGCACCGCGCGCGAGCAGCTGGCGCGCGGACAGGCGCTCTGGGATCAGCGGCTGTCGAAGAGCGCGATCGCGGCGCTCGAGGCGGCGACGCGGGACAAGAGCACGGCGGCGGAAGCCAACGAGGCGCTCGGCCGCCTCTACACGTTCAAAGGCTGGCAGCAGGACAACGTCATGCCGGGATGGCACGACGAGCCGGCGTACCGCGTGAAGGCGATCGCCGCGCTGAAGGCGTCGATCGCCGCCGATCCGAACCGCGCCTCCGCGCAGGAGGCGCTGCGGATCGCCGAGGGCTTTGCCGCCGCGGACAAGGTCGATCCCGCGCCGCCCCGCCCGGAGATCCGGGCGCTCGACGCGAAGCTGCAGTCGCTGGCCGCCGACGGCCCGGTGGCGGCCATCCTCGCGGCCGTCGACGCGCGCGCGAAGGCGCAGGCCGATCCCGCGCCGTACTTCGCCGGCGCGCAGATCCTGATCGATCGCGGCGAGTACGATCGCGCGATCGCGATGGCGGCCCACGGCGTTCCGGTCTCGGATCACTTCATCGACGAAAATCTTCCCGCGTACCAGATGTCCGGCAAGTCGCAGGGCTCGTACAACCGCGGGCGGTCGCAGGCCGCCGACCTGACGGGCTGGGCGCTGTTCATGAAGAAGGACTACGCCGCCGCGGCCGAGAAGCTCGACGAGGCCGAGCGGCTGACGCAGGGACAGGATTTCGCGAACCAGTTCCATCTCGGCGAACTGGCCCGGGCGCGCAACGACGCCGCCCTCGCGCGCGCGCACTACGTGAACGCGCTCTCGCTCTCCGGCGGCCCGGCGCCGCTGCGGCAGCGCGCGACGCAGGCGCTGAAGGCTGTCCAGCCCGGAAGCACCGGCGTGTTCGAGACCTGGATGGAGGGCGAGCTGTCGCGGCGCCGCGAAGAGCGGCAGGCCGCGGCGCTCAAGAGCCTCGTCGATCGTCCCTTGCCGAAGCTGGCGTTGACTACTGTCGACGGCCGTCCCTACGACACGTCGGGGTTGCGCGGAAAAGTTCTGCTCCTGAACTTTTTCGCGTCCTGGTGAGGGATCTGCCGTGCGGAGTTACCGCACCTGAAATCGGCGTACGCGAAATATCAGAACGATCCGAACGTGGCGTTTCTGCTCGTCAGCATCGACGAGGACGACAAGCGGCTGCAGCGCTATCTGAATGAAATGAAGTTCCCGTTCCCGGTCGCGCGCGTCAAGGCGGAAACCGCCGAGCAGGTCATGGGCTTCGACAACATTCCCGCGACCTTCTACGTCGACCGCGGCGACATCGTCCGCTATTACGTGAACGGATCCGAACCGCACGGCGACTCGCCGACCCGCGTGAGCTGGTTCGTCGACCAGCTCAAGGGCCCGGCGGGCGCCCGGCGCTGATCCTCGCGCGTCAGCGCACGAACGGCGCCACGGCGCGCGCAGCAATTCCATGGCCCTTCGCGTTCCAGTGCCGGTCGTGCACGAGCAGCACGTCCTTCTGGCCGTTGAACGCGGCTTGCAGATCGAGGAACGGGATTCCCAGCGTCCGGCAGATTCGCGCCAGGGTCTCCGTCATCGCGGCGTCGGTCGGAATCAGCGCGACGAAGAATGTCGCTCCATGCGCGCGGACGTCGGCGTCCAGCGCCCCGAGCAGCGCGGCCGTCATCTCGTAGGCTTCCGGACTCGGCGCCTGCTGAGGTGACGGAGCGCTGGCGCGCCACGGAAGGGAAACGCCGCTGCGCAGCGACGACTGGACCAGCGCGTACGTGGCGAACGGCCGCAGCAGCCTCTTTACGGGTTCGAACACGGAGTCGGGCGCCAGCGCGCGCTTGTCAGGTACAGGGACGCCGGACAACTGAAGGCGTCCTTCGACGATCTGGAAGCGCGGCTTCGGGTAGACGAACTTGCCCATGACCGCCGCGTCCTGGACGTTCGCCGGCGGATCGCTCCGGTGCAGCAGCAGGACGACCTGCGCCGGGCGCAGCTGCGTCGCGAGTCTTCGCCAGAGCAGATATTCCTGATCGGTGCTGTAACCGGGGACGCCGGCGGTGCGGACGGTGTAGTGGCCGCGCGCGGCGAGCTGACGCTCCAGCTCGGATGAGAACATGCGGTCGTCCGGCACGCCCCACCCGAACGCGAACGAATCACCCAGTACCAGAATCCGTTGCCCGCCTTCCCGCTGCGAGGCAGCGCGTCTTTCGTCGATCGGCGCGCGGAGGCCGAGCGCATCGGTCTGGACCCACAGCCCGAAATCAAGCGCCGCGTGCCACGTCCGGGCATTGGGCGCGATCGACCAGCCGATTTCAAGATCGCGCTGAATGATCGACAGATCCGCGAGGCCGCGCAGTCCGAGCGCGCCCCGCAGGACGACGCCTTCCACGAACGCCAGTGCGATCAGGGTGCTGACGGCGGTGACGAGCAGGTGGCGTCGCGCGCTCGCGGACATCGTTGGCGGCGGGAGTCGCCATACAATAGCACGAGCATGTTGCGACCGACCGACGACCTCCGCATCCGCCAGGTGCGGCCGCTCATCCCGCCGGCGATTCTCCTCGAGGAGATTCCGATCAGCGAGCGCGCGTCGAACGTCGTCGCGGACGCGCGGCAGGCGGCGACGAGCATCGTGCAGGGCCGCGACTCGCGGCTGATCGTCGTCGTCGGACCGTGCTCGATTCACGACACCGCGGCGGCGCTCGACTACGCGCGCCGCCTCAAGACGATGGCCGATCGCTTCGCCGACTCGCTCGTCGTCATCATGCGGAGCTACTTCGAGAAGCCGCGGACGGTCGTCGGGTGGAAGGGGCTCATCAACGATCCGGACCTCGACGAGAGCTTTCACATCAACAAGGGTCTGCGGCTCGCGCGGAAACTGCTGCTCGACATCAACGAGCTCGGCCTGCCGACGGCGTCCGAGTTCCTCGACACGCAGATTCCGCAGCACATCGCGGACCTCACGTCGTGGGTGGCGATTGGCGCGCGCACGGCCGAGAGCCAGGTCCATCGCGAGCTCGCGTCGGGGCTCTCGATGCCGGTCGGATTCAAGAACAGCACCGATGGCGGCGTCGACGTCGCGATCGACGCCGTCGTCAGCGCGCGATCGCAGCACTGGTTTCCGTCGGTGACGAAGCAGGGCGTGTCGGCGATCTTCCAGACGGCGGGCAACGACGCGTGTCACGTCATCCTGCGCGGCGGGACGCGGACGGGGCCGAACTACGACGCGGAGCACATCGCGAAAGTGTGTGCGAAGCTGGCGGCGCGCGGCCTGGCGGAGAACGTGATGGTCGATTGCTCGCACGGCAACAGCCGCAAGGATCACCGCAAGCAGGCGGAGGTCGCGGCGTCGATCAGCGAGCAGATCGCGTCAGGATCGCGGCGGATCTCCGGCACGATGCTGGAGAGCCATCTCGTGGAAGGGCGGCAGGACTACGTCCCCGGCCAGCCGTCCGTGTACGGACAGAGCATCACGGACGCGTGCCTGTCGCTCGAACAGACCGAGCCGCTGCTCGAACAGCTGGCCAGAGCGCAGAAGAAACGATCTACTTAACCTCGACCAGCTCCAGCGCTTCGCGGCTCGGCCCCTCGATCATCACGGCGCGCGTGTCGCCGAGCGTGTAGGGTTCCTTGAGGAACGCCACGCCTTCGCCGCGCAGTTTCGCAACCCACGCGTCGAGATTCGCGACGCTCAGCGCGATGTGATCCGCCAGATGCCCGCGCGTGCTCACGAGCGGCCGATCGCTCTGCTTGACGTACCAGTTCATCCCGACGTCGCCGAACGTGACGCCCGCAGACGGCGAGCGATACATCCCATCGACTTCGAGCGCCGGCCACGTCTTGTCGGGACTGCGCGGTACTTGGCAGTTCTCTTCGGTGCGCGGCGTGGCCGCCGCGCCGCGCCGGCCCTGCGGCAGCGCGACGTTCAGATGTTTCTGATACCAGAGCTGCGCGCAGAACGGATCTTCCTGAAACATGTGGACGTGATTGAACCGCTCCGCGGGCATGTCGCCCTGCACTTCGATCATCGCGTCGTCCGGGCCGCGGATGTACGCGAAGCCCGCGCCGCCCGCCGGCTTGACGCCTTTAGCCTTGGCTTCGGCGATGCCGGCTCTCGTCAATCCAAGCACGCCGCCGCTGCCGGGCCACGTGTCGCTGCTGATGTTGACCGTGCCGCCTTCTTCAGTCGTGTAGAGCGGCAATAGCGTCACGCCGTCCTTGCGCATGCGATCCATCGCCTGCCGCTCGTTCGTGACGTGCCAGCCGAAATGCCACACCGCGGTCTGCGGCTGCGTGGCCGGCGGCATGTCGACGCGCTCGAACAGCACGAGGACGTTGTTCGGCGACTTCAGCGCCGGCTGTCCGCCCCACGTCGTCTTCGACGTCGACGGAAATTCCTTCACGTAGAACGCGATCGCGAGCTCGGGATTCGTCGAATTCAAGTGCAGATGATGGAATCCCGGAACCGGCAGCGGATTGGCCTGCCCGTGCGTCGGCGCTTCGCCCCACCAGACGAAGACGGCCGCAAGAATCGCCGCGAGAAATATCGCTCTCGTCTTCATGCGCCCCTACTTCTTCAGCTCGTCGTAGACCGCCTGAATCGACCCCTTGACGCGCTCGTTCGTGTAGCCGGGATACTTGTCGACCTTGAACGACGCTGTCGCGTCATCAACGCTCTGACCGGCTTTCATCGCCGCTTGCGCGTGCGCGAGCAGGGCCGCGGTGAAGCGCTGATACTCCTGCAGATCCTTCGGCGTCTGCATCGGGCTGTGCCCCGCGATCACCGTGTCCACGTTCCTGATGTTCTTGAGCGCTTTGTCGAGCGTCGCCGGGAACGCCACGCAGCTGCCGCCGTTGCCGCGGTCGCACAGCGGACCGTCCTTCCACGCGAACATGTCGCCGGTGTGCAGGACGCGCAGCGCGGGAAATACCACGAACGTGTCGCCGCTCGTGTGGCCGGCGCCGAAGTAATAAAGGTCGATGCGGTCCTTGCCCGACCCGACCGTCATCTTGTCCTTGTAGGTCTTCTTCGGCAGGAACTTCGCGTTCTCGCCCTTGAAGGCGTCCATCCTCTCCATGTTCGCCTTCGTGTTCTCGTGCGCCACGATTTCAACGGATGTCCCGAAGAAGCCGTCGTTCCCTGTGTGATCGCCGTGCGTGTGCGTGTTGATGATCGTCGTCACCGGCTTGTTCGTCACCGTCTTGAGCTTGTCGAGGATCGCCTGGCCCCAGCCCGCGAGCTTCGTGTCGACGAGCGTGACGCCGTTGTCGGTGATGAAGATCGCGACGTTGCCGCCGCTGAAGGTCGCGGCGTTCCCAGGCGTGGAGCTCGTCAGGACGTACAGGTTGTCCTTCAGCTTCACCATGTCGATCACTTTCGGCGCGGCCGGCGCCTGATAGCCGGCGACGGTCATCGTCAGCGCGCCGACGGACAGAATCGCGCCCAACACGAAGCGACGTTTCATGGAAGTCCCTCCGGAAAAAGTGCTGTTGAGGGTAACACGGTTTGGTCTGGACAGACGCCGGGCGAAGGCCGACAATCCGCCCATGCGCCACCGATCCATAGCCTCGCGCGGTTCCGTGCTCGCGACGATTGCGCTGTTGACGATGATGACGGCGGGGCGCGTGGGCGCCGATCAGGCGCCGGCGGCGTCCGCGCCGGACATCGAAGGCATCTGGAACTACTCGACGCTGACGCCGCTCGAGCGTCCCGCGGAATTCGCCGGCAAGGAATTCCTGACGCCGAAGGAAGCGGCGGACTTCACGAAGCAGGTGCTCGAGCGCACCAATATGGATCGCCGCGACGGGTCGGCGGACGCCGACGTCGCGCGCGCGTACAACGACGCGTGGTACGACCGCGGCACGCGGGTCGCGACGGTGTACGGCAAGGTACGCACGTCGCTCGTGATCGATCCGCCGGACGGGCACCTGCCCGCGCTGACGGCGGACGGACAGCGCCGCGCGGCCGAGCGCGCGCAGGCGCGCCGCGATCATCCCGCCGACGGTCCCGAGGATCGATCGCTGGCCGAGCGCTGCCTTTCGTTCAACGCCGGACCGCCGATGCTGCCCGGGCCGTACAACAACTTCGTCCAGATCCTCCAGTTCCGCGACCACGTCGTCATCGCGAACGAGATGATTCACGACGCGCGCGTCGTGCCGCTGGACGGCCGGCCGCACCGCGCTTCGTCCATCCGGACCTGGCAGGGCGATTCGGTGGGCCGCTGGGAAGGCGCGACGCTCGTCGTCGACACGGTCAACTTCACCGACAAGACGGCATTCCGCGGCGCGAACGAGCGCCTGCATCTGGTCGAGCGCTTCACGCGCGCCGACGCGCGGACGCTGCTCTACGAGTTCACGGTCGACGATCCGGCGTCGTTCACGAAACCGTGGACGGTCGCGCTGCCGATGACGAAATCATCGGACCAGATCTACGAGTACGCGTGTCATGAGGGGAACTACGCGCTGCCCGATATTCTGCGAGGCGCGCGGGCGCAGGAACAATCCGGCCGACGCTGAAGAATTCGATCGGCGCTACTGGATGCGCTCGAGCGTCAGGCGCCGCGTCAGCGTTTCGCTTCCCATGCGGATGGTGTTCGGCAGCGTGCCGAAGAGCAGCTTGCCGTTGTCGAAGCGGAACATCCGTTTCTGATCGGTGCCTACGTAGTCCGGCCGCCACGCGGCTTCGACCTTGAGACTGACCGTGCCTTCGGCGTCGCTGAACGTGCAGGGACCTGAATACGCGATGTAGGAGCTGAGCAGCGACGCCTTCATCTGCTCGTTGACTGGCGTCGTGCCCGTGAACGACGGCGTGTCGCCCGACATGATCTGCACGTAGCACGCGCCGCCTTCGACGATGATCGAGCCGAGCGGATGGCGGCCCCAGGGCAGCCTGGCGACGGAGCCGTCGGCGCGAATGTCCTCCGCAGCGAGGAGCTTCCATCGGCCCTGCAGCGTGTCGGCAGAGATCGACGCCGTGGCCGCGGTCACCACTGCGATGATTGCGAATGCACGCTTCATTGCTCCCTCAGCTCTCAGCCCTCAGCCCTCAAGTTCGCGCAGGATAGCACTTCTCAGCGGCGCGGAAGGTACTTCGCCATCGCGCCCTCATCGTCCTGCGTGTTGACGATCTCGTACGTGTAGCCGTCGATGCCGCGCGTCGTGCGCACGGTGATCGGCGCCTGCGGCTGCCAGTCCATCGTTTGAAAACGGACGCCCGGCTCGATTTCCCAGACCGATCCGTCTTCGAGCGTGACGAATCGGCCTTCCTCCGTCACCGAGCGAAGCAGATGGCCGCCGCCGAGCGCCGTGTACACAGCCACCGGGGCCGAGGCCGCCGCTGGAATGACGGCCGGAGCCGGACGCGCGCGGGCGCATCCCGCGGAAAGACACGCGGCGATGAGCGTCAGCGCGCCGGTTGTCTTCATCACCAGCCACCAGTCACCAGCCACCCGATCTTTGATAACGTATGCCGCGGAGGAAATCCCATGCGACTGTTCGTTCGCGCGTGTGTGTGCGCCAGCCTGATGTTCGCCGCGTTCGGCGGGCCGGCGGCGGCGCAGACGCCGGTGCTGCCGATTCTCGATCACATTCATCTCAACGTGCCGGATCCCGCCAAGGGCGTGGAATGGTATCAGAAGAATTTCGGCGGCACGCCGATGACCGAAGCGCCGGATCGCCTGATGCTCGGCGACACGCGGCTGATCTTCCTGCGCAACGACAAGGGGCAGCCGAGCACGGGCAGCGCGCTCGATCACATCGGCTTCTCGTTCGCCGACCTCGACGCGAAGATGAAGGAGCTCGAAGCGAACGGGGTCAAGGTCGTCACGCCCGTGCGCGACGTCGCCGGGCTGTTCAAGCTCGGGTTCGTCGAGGATCCGTGGGGCACGCGTATCGAAGTCGTGCAGGATCCCGACAAGCTCGGCCTGCATCACGTCCACCTGCGCGGCCCGGATCCCGCTGCGGTCCTCGCCTGGTACAAAGAGAAGTTCGGCGGCGAAGTCGGCAAGCTGAAGGGCCGCATCGACGGCGTGACGTACGGCGGCGTGTGGATTCTCGCGCAGCGCGGCGACGCGGTGCCGAGCGAGGGACACGCGGTCGATCATATCGGCTGGCGAACGGCGAACCTCACCGCGAAGATCGCCGAGCTGAAGGCGCAGGGCGTGAAGATCACCACCGAACCGCGTCCGCTCCGCCTCGCGAGCGGGACCACGGTCAACTATTCGTACCTCGAAGGTCCCGTGGGCGCGAAGATCGAGATGGTGCAGCGGTGAGCGGTCGCGCGGCGGCGTCGCTCGTGGTCGCCGTCGCGCTCGCCGGGCCATCCCAGAGTGGACTGAGCGCTCAGGACGTCATCCGCACCGCGGACTTCAACGTCCGCGGGCTCACGTCGACCGACTTTCCGCGCGTGAAGCAGCTCGCCGATCACGTCTACACGTTCGAGCAGATCGATCCCACCAAGCGCACGGTCACGGTCAATAACTTGATCGTCGTGACCACCGACGGCGTGCTCGTGGCGGAAGGGCAGGGCACGGTCGACAACACGAAGAAGCTCGTCGCCGAGATCGCGAAGCTCACGCCGCAACCTATTAGATATGTCGTGGTCGGCTCCGAGCACGGCGATCACACCGGCGGCAACTCGGCCTTTCCGGACACGGCGACGTTCATGGCGTCGCCGTACTCGAAGGCCACGTTCGAGCGCCAGGCCGGCGCGCCCAACCGGCGCGCGAACGCGCGGCCCGTCGTCGTCCCGACCGAAACGGTGAGCGACAAGCGCGTGTTGACGCTCGGCGGCACCGAGATCGACGTCCTGATGCTCGGCCGCGCGCACACCGGCGGCGATCTCGAGGTCTACCTGCCGCGCGAGAAGATCCTCTTCATGAGCGAGGTCTTCTCGAATCGCATCTTTCCGTCGATGGCGAACGGCTATCCCAGCGAGTGGGTCGCGACGCTCAGGAAGGCCGAGGCGATGGACGCGGCATGGTACGTGCCGGCGCACGGCTTCGTGGACAGCGCGGCAGTCTTGAAGGAAGAGGCGCGGAACTTCCGCCTGGCGCTCGAGCGCATCATCGCCGAAGGCCGGCGATTGCACGACGCGAAGACGCCGATCGAAAACGCGTCCGCCAGCGCCGTCCTCGAGCCGTACGACGCGTGGACGCGCGCCGGCAACAACGCCTTCGGCGCGCTGCAGCGGGTCTATATGGAGTTGGACGGCCAGCTCAAGTGAGCTGGCCGCGCCACTCGATTACTTCGATTTCTTCTTGGCGGACTTGCGGGCGGCCCAGTACTTCTTCATCCGCTCCGCCGCGGCTTTTCGCTGCGCGGCGTTCCAGCCACGACGGCCGGGCAGACGCTTTCCCGAACCGTTCGCCGCGCCGGGCTTGCGCCCGCGACGGAGTTCGGGGAAAGACCTATAAAGGGCCTCAATCTCCGACTTGAGTTCAGCGAGACGTGTTTCCGCGCCCGATCGGGCGAGTCTGAGGAGTTGCGAACGAGTTAGCGCCATCGATTTATAAGGCCTCCCTAAGAGCCATATTGTAATGCATGATGGCCAATTAGTTGACCACTATAGTCAACCGGTTAGCCTCTCCATCAGAAACGCAGTGTTCACCGCGAGACTGGATTCCCCTACAATGGGCGAGTTCATTCGGGAAAGAAGGAGATTCAACCCATGCGGATCATGATGATAACCGGACGGCGTGCGTTCATATCGCTCGCACTCACGTTCGTGTGCAGCCTGTTTGCCACGCTCGGTGCTCAGCAGGCGGGAGGTCGAGGGGCCGAAGCGCCCGCGACGCCGGCCAAGCCGCTGATTCCGGTCGCCACCAACACCATCGCGATGCATCCTGAAGCCTATTACGGCGAGCGCGTGACCATGACGGCGTCGGTGCAAGACGTCCTCTCGAAGTCCGCATTTTCAGTCGCGCAAAAGGCCTTCGGCGACGCCGCGAAGACCAAAGCCAACCCGGACGTGCTGATCCTCGCGCCCAAACTTCAGGCGCCGGTGCCGCCCAACGCCTACCTGACGGTCTTCGGTGAAGTCGTGAAGTTCGATCCGGAAGAGGTGGCGAAGAAGGCGAAGGACTACACGCTGGATCTGCCCAAGGACGTCATCGAGAAATACCGCGGCAAGCCGGCGCTGATCGCCACGGCGGTCATCAATGAATCGTTCCTCGATCTCACCTGGCGCATGCCGCCGCCGGCGGCGCCCGACGAGGAAGCGCTCGACAAGCTGATGAAGAAGATTCAGCCCGCCTTCGGCGCGCTCCGCGGCAGCATCGACGGATCGAACATCGACGTCACCAGGCAGAACGCCGCGGTCCTGAAGCAGGCCTTCACCGAGACCGAAGCGATCTGGAAGAACCGCGGGAAGACCGAGCCGATGCAGTGGGCCGCCGAGGCGCGCAAGAACGCCGAGGCGATCGAAACCGCCGCGTCGACCGGCAAGTGGGACGCCGCGAAAACCGCGGCCGGTCCGCTCGGCCAATCGTGCGGCCAGTGCCACACCGCGTACCGCGAGCGATTCGACGACGGATCGTATCGAATCAAGACGAGCAAGTAAGCCTCTCGAGGTGATCGATGGCGCTCCGCCGCGCGCGTTCCCCGGTTCTCCGTGTGTGCGTGCTGGGCGCCGGACTTGGCCTCGCGCTCGCCTCTGGCGCCAGTCGCGTGCGGGCGCAGGCGCCACGCGGCCTGTTCTCCGATGAGCTCGATGCGCGAACCGCGGCGCCCGCCGCGGCGCCGAACGCCGACGCGATGGTGCTGCGCGGCCGGATCGCGTCGGTCAATCTGACGATGCTGGCGGCGCCGGGTCTGTCGGGCCCGGGTGCCGCGCCCGCCGTGGCGGCCCGCACTGTCGATCTGAATCTGTTCAGCGACGTGAATCTGGTCGCGCAGCTCGATCGCGTCGAGACCGTGGCCTCGTTCGGCTACGCGTGGGTCGGCAGCGTGATCGGCGTCGAAGCGAGCTCGGTCATCCTCGCCGTGTCGGACGGCGTCCTCGACGCGGCGATCATGACGCCGCAGCATGCCTACTCGGTGATCGCCCAGCGCGAGGGCGGCTACGCGATCGCGGAGATCAATCGCCGCGCGATTCAACCCGACGTCGAGCGGCCCGCGCCCGCGCGCCAGGCCGCCGCGGTTGCGCCGTTCGGCCGCATCGCAACGTCGACGCCGGTGCCGCCCCCGACCGGCGCCGCGGACTCGAGCGACTCATTCGATCTGCTCCT
Source organism: Terriglobia bacterium (assembly GCA_020073005.1). GTDB lineage: Bacteria > Acidobacteriota > Vicinamibacteria > Vicinamibacterales > CAVVIG01 > SRVP-36. Next base: position 80,345 of record JAIQFX010000008.1, read on the forward strand.
CTACTACACGACGCCGGTGAAGAACCGGTTTCCGACGCAGGCGGCGCTCAACGCGTTCATCACGGCGTCGATCGCCCAGGTGAACAGCGTCCACGCTGCGAGCGCGCTCCCGACGCGGATTCGTCTGGTGGGCGCGTACGAGACGAGCTACACGGAATCCGGCGACATCAACATTGACGGCGTCCGGATCACGAACAGCCTGGAGTTCCAGGCCACCCGCGATCGCCTCGGGGCGGATCTGATGACGCTCCTCGTGTCGAGCGATCCGGCAAACAGCGGGACCGCGCTCACGATGCCCGCCAACGCCGTCATCGCCGACTACGCGCCCCTCGCCAACAGCGTCGTCGTACACTACCCGGCAATCGGGTACATCGCGTCGCTCGCGCACGAGCTCGGCCACAACATGGGCTGCATGCACGAGCCGGGGAACAACCCAGGCAACGGCGCGTTCCCGTACTCGCAGGGGTTCGTCGATTCGGTGAACAAGTTCTGGACCGTGATGGCGTACGGCACGACGTGTCAGGGCGCCTGTGTTCCCGTCGATCAGTTTTCGAGCCCGGTCAATCTGTATCAGGGCCATCCCGTCGGCACGGCGACGCAGGACAACCAGCGCACGATCATGAACACGCGATCGATCGTCGCGAATCTCCACCAGTCGACGATCAGGACCGTCGGTCCACCGGTGAATTTCAGCGCGACGGCCTCAGGCTCCGACATCACGCTGAATTGGGGTCCGCCGCAGGTTGGCGCAGCCGCGTCGTACATCATCGAGGCGGGATCGCAGACCGGCGCCTCGAACTTGACGTCGTTCAACACCGGATCGACCGCGACGACGTTCTCGACGGGCGGCGTCCCCCAGGGCGTCTACTTCATTCGCGCGAAGGCCGTGAACGGCGGGGAGACCAGTCCGGCGTCCAACGAGGTCATTCTCACCGTTGGTGCGTGCACCGGGCCGCCGCCATTCGTCACCTTGCTGTCGTTTCAAGGCGGGCCGAACCACGCGGTCACCCTCCAGTGGCCGGCATCGCCGGGCGCGACCGACTACATTCTCGAAGCCGGCACCGCGCGAGGCCTGTCCGACCTCGCCGTGATCGATCTCGGGAGCGCGGCGACGGTCTTCAGGACGACCGGCGTGACGCCCGGCACGTACTACGTACAGATCCGCGCGAAGAACGCCTGCGGCACGAGCCCGCCCGGGCTTTCCCTTCAGATCGTCGTCGTCCCGCAGCTCTGAAGGGTTTTGAGAGCGAGTGCCAATAATGTCTCGGTCCACGGCTCTTCGAGCGTTCACGCTCGCCGTCGCGTTGGCGTTCAGCCTCGCCGCTGGATCTTCCAGCGTCCGCGCGCAGGCGCCCCGTGGACTCTTTTCCGATGAGCTCGCCGCCCGTTCGCTGACGCCTGTCGCCGGCGCGCGCGGGAATCCGATGGTGCTGCGCAGCCGAGTCGCGTCCGTGAACCTTTCGATGCTGACGCAGCCGGGGCTGGCGGGCACGGGATTCGGCGCGACGCAAGTGGCCGCACGGACCGTCGCGCTGAATCTGTTCAGCGACGTGAACCTGGTCGCGCAACTCGATCACGTCGAAGCGGTCTCGACGCTGGGATCAGCATGGGTCGGGAGCGTGATGGGCGTCGAAGCGAGCCAGGTGATCCTCGCCGTCGCCGACGGCGTGTTCGACGGCGCGATCATCCTGCCGGATCATCTGTACTCGATCCGCAGTCAACCTGACGGCGCGTACGCCGTGGCCGAGATCAATCGCGCGGCGATTCCGCCCGATGCGGATCCGATCGAGCCGGTGATTCCCAAGGCCGACGCCGGCGCTGTGGCGACGGAAGGCGCGACGCCACCCACGGGCGCTGCGGATTCCGGCGACACGATCGATCTGTTGCTCTACTACACGACGGGCGTCAGGACCGCGATTGGCAGCACCGCAGCGGTCTACGCGTACCTCACCGCGTCCATCGCGCAGGTCAACGCCGTGTACGCCGCGAGCGCGATCCCGATGCGGCTGCGCCTTGTAGGCGCGTTCGAAACGCCGTACGCCGACTCCGGGGATCTGAACATCGACCTGCCGAACATCAGGGACAACCCCGACGCGAAGATCATGCGCGATCGCCTCGGCGCCGATTTCGTCGGCATCCTGGTGACGAAGGATGCGACCTACAGCGGGCTCGCGTACATCATGAGCTCGAGCATCGTCGGCCCTGCGTTCGCGCCCTTCGCGATCAGCTCGATGGTCTACTACAACTTCCTCGGCTACATCTACTCGCTGGCCCACGAGCTGGGCCACAACATGGGCTGCCTGCACGAGCCCGGGAACAACAGCAACAACGGCGCCTATTCGTACTCGCAGGGTTACACGGACGTGACGAACCGGTTCTACACCGTGATGTCGTACGGCCTGAACTGCACGGGCTGCTCGCTCATCAATCAGTTCTCGAGTCCCGTGAATACGTATCAGGGCCATCCAGTTGGCACATCGACTCAGGACAACCAGCGAACGATCATGAATACGCGATCGACGTTCGCGAACTTCCGCCAGTCGATTGTGAATACCGTCAGCGCACCGACCAACGTGACGGCTTCTTCGTCCGGATCCAGCGTCACCCTCACCTGGGGCCCGCCGAACACGGGGACCGCCTCGTCGTACGTGATCGAAGCCGGATCGCAGAGCGGATCCGCCAACCTCGCCGCGTTCAACACCGGATCGACGGCGACGAGCTTCTCGACATCCGGTGTGGGCAACGGCCTGTACTACGTCCGCGTGAAAGCCGCCAACGGCGCGGATGTGAGTCCTGCGTCGAACGAAGTCGGGCTGCTCGTCGGATCGTGCACGGCCGCGCCGCCGGCGCCCGCGGCGTTCGCCGCGACGCCGCTGTCGGGACTGAGGGTGTACCTCTCGTGGACCGCCGCGCCGACCGCGACGACCTACATCGTCGAGGCCGGTTCGTCGACGGGACTCTCGAACCTCGCGAACGGCGATTTGGGCAGCCCGTCCACCTTCTTCAAGGCGAGCGGTGTCGCGAGCGGCATCTACTACGTGCGGATACGCGCGAAGAATGCCTGCGGGACGAGCAGCCCGTCGCCGGAAGTGCGAGTCATCATTTCTTCCTAGGCCCGCACGTCCTCGATGTACGAGCGCTCGAGCTCTGCGATCGACGTGCACCCGAGCAGCTTGAGCGTGCGGATCAGATCCGCGCGGAGAATCTCGATCGCGCGCGCGACGCCTTCGCCGCCGCCGGCCGCGAGCCCATAGCCGTACGCGCGTCCCACCAGCACGGCCTTCGCGCCGAGGCACAGCGCTTTGACGATGTCGCTCCCGCGGCGGATGCCGCCGTCGAAGAGCACTTCGGTCTTCGCGCCGACCGCGGCAACGACTTCGGGCAGCACGCGCAGCGTCGGCGCGACGCCGTCGAGCTGCCGCCCGCCGTGATTCGAGACGATGATTCCTTCCGCGCCTTCGTCGACAGCGCGGCGCGCGTCCTCAGCGGTGTGAATGCCCTTGATCACGATCGGGCCCTTCCACATGTCGCGGATCCAGCGCAGATCCACCCATTCAAACATGGTCTCGCCGAGTGCGGCGGTGACGTCGACGTACTGCATCGGGCCGCGCCCGGGAATCATGATGTTGGGAAAATTCATCAGCCCGCCGTCGGCGAAGAACCCCGCGAGCCATCGCGGGCGCGCGAGGAGCTGCGGCAGGAAGGGCAGCATCGTCCACGGATTGAAGGTCAGCAGTTCCTTGATGCCGTTGTGATGATCGCGTTCGCGCATGCCCGCGACCGCCGTGTCGATCGTGACAACGAGGACCGTGTAGCCGGCGGCGCGGGCGCGTTCGATGCCCGCGCGCGCGACGTCGCGGCCGCCGACGAGATACAGCTGATACCAGACGGATCCGCTCGAGCCGGCCTTCACGTCCTCGAGCCGGCAACCCGACATCGTCGACAGGATGTACGCCGTGCCCGCCGCGCCGGCTTCGCGCGCGGCCACGACTTCTCCGCGCGGGTAGAACAGGCGGCTGCTGCCGAGCGGCGCCAGCAGGAACGGCAGCTCGAGCGTCGTCCCCAGCACCGTCGTCCGCAGATCGCAGTGCGGCGTCGCGACGGCGCCTCGCGGGCGCAACGCGATTGTCTCGAACGCGCGACAATTGCCGCGCAGCGTGACCTCGTCCTCGGCGCCGCCGTCGATGTAGTCGAAGACGGCGCGCGGAAGGCGGCGCTGCGCCAGCCGTCGCAGGTCCGCGATGTTGACGCTCTTGGCAGGTCGGAGGCTCACGCCTCGCGATTCTACCTTGGCAGGTCCCTTGCCGATTCCCACGCCACAGCGTCGGATCTGACGGGTTTCCGGAAACAACTGCACGGCCTTCCGCTGGAATGTCGGCAACCTACCGGAGATCCGGCATCCAAGTCGTACTTGTTGGCTGGCGCGCCCGGCGCGCGCGGGGGGCTCACATGAGGGACTTGCTTCACGACTATTTCGACGGCCGCCTCACCCGGCGCACATTCTTCAGTCGCCTCATGGCGACCGGACTCACGGCGGCGGCCGCCAAGTCCGTCGTCGAGGCCGCGGACTTCGGCACGATGCCGGAGGCGCCCCCGGCCGCGCCCGCGTTCAGCGGCACCGGCGGCGAGCTCCTCGTCGAACAGATCAAGGCGGCGGGATCGAAGTACATCTTCACGAACCCCGGCTCGCTGGAGGTCGCGTTCTTCGACGCGCTGGTCGATCGGCCCGAGCTCGAGGTCGTCGTCGGCCTGCACGAAGGGATCGTCATCGGCATGGCCGACGCGTATCACAAGGTGTCGCGGCAGCCGACGTTCGTGAACGTGCACGCCGCGGTCGGCACGGCGCAGATGGCGGGGCAGCTCTACAACGCGCACTTCGACGGATCGGGGCTGATCGTCACGGCCGGCATGAGCGACAACACGATCGGCAGCGACGACATGGTGCTCGCGCCGCGCCCGGGCTTCAGCCAGTCCGAGATCAACCGGCAGTTCACGAAGATCGCGTGGGACGTGCGCACCGGCTCGTCGACGGCGCTGGCGATTCGCCGCGCCTACAAACTCGCGGCGACGCCGCCCGGCGGTCCCGTGTACGTCGCCTTCTCGACACGCGCCTTGACCGAACAAGTGAAAGGCGACGTGCTGCCGAAGGAAGCGTTCCTGTTCGAGGCGAGACCGCGGGCCGCGGCCGATCAGGTCCAGCGAGCGGCGCGACTGCTCGTCGAGGCGAAGCGTCCGGTCGCGCTCCTGGGTGACGAAGTGTTCAAGGCCGACGCGACGGCCGCCGCGGTCGCGCTGTGCGAGATGCTCGGCCTGCCGATCGTCACGCCGAATCTGCCCGGCTTCAATTACCTGTCAGCCGCGCACCCGCAGTATCTCGGGACGCGGTTCGGCGGCGATCGGCCGTATCCCTACAGCGGTGCAGATCTCATCATTCAAATCGGATCGCGCGAGTCCGGCGGCGCACCGGATTCCTCGGGCGACGCGCCGCGGTACATCGCGGTCGGCCTCGACACGAACATGATGGGCCGCACGCGCGGCCTGGATCTCGCCGTCGTCGGCGACGTGAAGTCGACGGTCGCGGATCTCACCGCCGCGGTGAACGCGCTCGTGACGAGAGATCGCTTGACGAGGATTCGCGACGAGCGGATGGCGGTGATTCGTCCGGCTGTCGCGGCGGCGAACGCCGAGCGCCTGGCGCAGGCGCGGAAGACGTTCAATCAGCCGGTGATCCATCCCGACCAGCTCGGCTACGAAATGGAGCAGTGCCTCGAGAAGAACGCGCTCCTCGTGACGGAGAATGCGCCTGGCCTTCAGGGCAAGCACGATTTCCTGAGCTACGGGCCGCGTCCCGATCAGAAGCAGAACATCGGTCACGGCGGCGGCTCGCTCGGCTGGGGCGTCGGCGCGTCGGTCGGCGCGAAACTGGCTGCTCCCGATCGGCAGGTCGTGCTGAGCATCGGCGACGGATCGGTCATGTACAGCGGCGGCGGATTCTGGTCGATGGCGCGCCATCAGACGGCGGTGCTGACGATCGTCTGGAACAATCACAACTACCAGACCGTGCGCAACGGCGCGTATCGCTACAACAAGCGCATGACCGAGACCGGAAAGTATCCCGGCCTTTACCTCGGCGATCCCGACATCGATTTCGTGAAGCTAGCCGAGAGTCAGGGCGTGCAAGGGGAGCGTGTGACGAGCGCGAGCGACATCGCGACGGCGTTGAAGAAGGGGACTGCGGCAACACGCGCCGGCAATCCGTACCTGCTCGAGTTCGTCGTCTCGCGCACCGGCGGCGGCGCCGAGTCGACGTGGTACCAGAAAGTCAGGCCCGGCGGCGCGAGGACCGCGACGTCAACCCTGATGTAGATCGTCCGCGCGCCGACAGCGCGAGGCTTCTGCGTCAGCGATGCTTGATGAACGTGCCGTCGCGCAGCTCGTTGTAGGCGCGCTGCAGTTCCTCGTCGGTGTTCATGACGATGGGTCCGTACCACGCGACGGGCTCCTCGAGCGGCCTGCCGGAGATCAGCAGGAAGCGGATGCCTTCGTCGCCGGCTTGCACGGTGATCTCGTCGCCGCTGTCGAAGAGGACCAGCGATCGATTGCCCGTCAGCTCACGCCGCGTGTCGTCGGCCGCGCCGCTTGTGCCGACGCGCTCGGTCATGATGCCGCGCGGCTGCGACGCGTCGCGGAACGTTCCTGATCCGGCGAACACGTACGCGAACGCGTGACGCGATGATTCGATCGGCAGCGTCTTCCTGACGCCAGGCGGAATCGAGACGTCCAGATAGCGCGGATCCGCGGCGACGCCTTCGACCGGACCGCTCTTGCCCCAGAAATCTCCGCAGATGACGCGCACGTGCGTGCCGTCATCGTCGGTGACGTCCGGGATGTCGTTCGCGACGATGTCCTGATAGCGAGGCGCCGTCATCTTCAGCGCGGCGGGAAGATTCGCCCACAACTGGAAGCCGTGCATCCGGCCCTTGGCGTCGCCGGTCGGCATTTCCTGATGCATGATGCCGCTGCCCGCCGTCATCCACTGCACGTCGCCCGCGCCCATCGCTCCCTTGTTGCCGAGGCTGTCGCCGTGCGTCACCGTGCCGGCGAGGACGTAGGTGATCGTCTCGATGCCGCGATGCGGATGCCACGGGAACCCGGCCAGGTAGTCCGACGGGTTGTCGCCGCGGAAATCATCGAACAGCAGAAACGGATCGAAATCCGACGTCTTGCCGAAGCCGAAGGCGCGGCGCAGGTGCACGCCGGCGCCTTCGAGCGTGGGCTTCGATTGCGTGATGGACTTGATGGGCCGGATCGACATGGGGTCCCCCTATTTCGGATTCACGGAGCGATACGCCGCGATGAACTGATCGACGAACTCGGTCACGCGATCGGTGACGGCGCTGCGCACCAGTGTCTGCCCCGCGAGGCCCAGCCGGTTGAGGCTCCACGTCGGACACTGCAATGGTGTCCGCGTCTTGAGCCCGCGCGGCAGCGTGACTTCCTGCATCAACGACACGTCGACGAGATAGGGCAGCGGCAGCGACGCGCCGGCATCGGCGACCGTCACGTGCACGTACACATACGCGTCGGCGTCTTCGATAATCGAGATGCCGGCCTGCCGCAGCCGCCGCGTCACCTCCGATTGCAGCGCGGCCGTCGTCAGCCCGTTCTTCTCCGCGATCGGCGACAGGCCCTCGACGACGACGCTCATCGTCGTCAGGCCGGTCAGCGTCGCGCGTTCGATCGCGGAATCAGCGGCCGCCGCTGGACGCGGCAGGCCGATCAGACTACCGAGCAGCAGAGCGTATGTAATGGTAAGACGCATGTGAAGCCCCCTTGGATTCGCAGTCGGCGGCGGGTCCAGAAGGACCCGCCCTGCACATCATCCGCGGCCGCGACGGCCGCGGCCGCGATTCAGCCACTGAAGGAAACGGCCGAGATCGGGACTCGCCATCGCCGTGTCGCGCAGATGTTCGGCGTAGGACTGGCGCAGCCGTGGCAGGTCCGCCTCGTCCGCGGCGACGACCTGCAGGTTGACGCTGCCCATTTCGTCGGTGGACTGCTCGCCCCACGAGACGCGGCGCGGCGGCGTGTTCGGATTGCGCGGGTTCGCGCTCGAGTTGTCGTAGCTGATGGTCGCGTGCAGCACCGTGCCTTTCGGCAGCGCCACGTAATCCTTGAACGCGTACTGCTCCTGCCACGAGAAATCCCAGTCCTCAATCCACAGCAGCGTCTTCACCGCGCCATCCGGAAACGTCGCGGTCAGCTTCATTTCCTTCGCGAGATAGTGCGCGTGCGCCGCCACGTCGAACGCCTTCACGTCCACCGGCAGCGTGAACCAGTCGTCGAGCGTGTAATGCGCCTCGCCGGCGGGAATGTGAATGCCGGAGAGCACGCCGAAGAGCGGCGGCAGCATGATGCCGCTGAATCTCTTCGCCGGCGGTTTCTTCGCGAAGTACAAACCGACGGTCGACGCTTCCTGCTCCGGCTTGCCGGACGGATGGAAGTGCGTCGACAGAATCAGGTCGGAATGCTTCGGCACGAGGTACGCGAGCCCGTCGGGCAACTCCCGCGCCTGCGCGCCGACGGCCCAGCCGCCGAGGTTGTTGGCCGTGCGGCTGATCGCGCTGAGGTCGGGTGTCGCGCCGAGCGCAGGGCCACCGCCGCCGCGTCCGGTGAACAGACCCAGCAGTCCCGCGAGTCCGACGCTGCCGCCCATCGTCCCGCCGTAGCCGGGCAGGGGATCGCGCTCGTCGGCGACTCGCGCCGCGCCCGTGTCGTCGAGGAAGAACAGGCTGTGATGGACGACGCCGCGCGCCGACGGACGGAAGTCGATCGCCGAGACCCACGTGTCCTCGGTGAGATCCAGCGGAAGCACGAAGTTGCGATAGATGTCCGGGCCGTCCGCGCGAACCGTGAACGGCTCGGGCATCGACACGATCAGATCCGGCTTGCCGAGTTGCCAGCCCGCCGTGAACGCCGGCGGCGCGGGCGCGCGGCTCGCATCGCCTTCCGGGGCGCCGGCGTCCGCCCACTGCTTCAGCGTCGCGATGTCCGCATCGCTCAGGCGGCGCGCGTTGCGGAATTCATAGTCGCTGGTCCCCGCCTTCCACGGCGGCATGCGGTGCGCGGAAGTGACCTTCGCGATCAACGTCGCGCGCTGCTTCACGTCCGCGTACGTCAGGAGCGGGAAGGGCGCCGCTTCGCCCGGACGATGGCAGGATGCGCAGTGCGCGTAGACGATGGGCGCGACGTGTTCGGAGAACGTGATTGCGTCCGCGGCGCGCACGTGCGGCTGCGTCGCAAGGACGCTGAGTCCGGCCGCGAGGCCGGCCGCGCCGATCACTGCGCTCGTGCGAGCGATCACGGATCAAGTATACGCGTGGCCCGTTCTATCCCGTCGAGAGCACGAATCGGTTGCCGTCGCCGTCCTTGAAGATCGCGACCGTGCCCCAGTCGGCCTTCGTCGGCTCCTGTACGAACTCGACGCCGCGCGCCTTCATCTCTTTCGCCGTGGCCTCGACGTCGTCGGCCATGAATGAAATGTTCATGAAACCGCCGAGCATCTTCTCCTGTCCCTCCGCGGTGAACAGCACGAGCCGCGTGTCCGCGCGCGGGATGCCCAGCTCGATCCACCGCTGCGTGCCGTCGAACGGCGCGTCGGTGATCACCTTGAAGCCGAGCTTCTTCGTGTAGAACTCGAGCGCCGCATCCTGATTCCGCGTCGGCACGCTGACGAACTTGATGGCCTTGATCATTCCGTCTCCTTGCGTGAATCGTCTGCGAAAGCATGATTGTCGGCAAGGCGTGCATTGTCTACTATGGCAGGCATTGCCAGAGGAGTTCCCGTGACCAGCGCGACGACGATTTCGATTGACGCCTATCTCCTCGACACACTGATGCGCGATCTCGTCGGCCACGACCG